>CAYHHI010000004.1:0-124278 GCA_964356335.1 uncultured bacterium | reverse complement strand
GCCGCTTCCGTCGAGACCCATCAGTACAATCAGTCTGCGTTTCATTGCCTCACCATGGCCGTCACCCTAACCCTCTCCCATGGGGAGAGGGGATGCCGCCTCTGACTCAGTTCTTACTCGATCTTACCTCTATGATCTCTTGGATTGCCTCCACGATCCTCCGAGCGACCCGATCCCACGACAGATCAAGGACAAGATTCCTTGTGGCCACATCGGCGAGCATTAGGGCGTACTCCATCTTCTCCGCGAATTCGCTCTCAGAGCGGGCGATCAATAGGCCGCTATGTTCGAGTTCCTTGCCGCCCTGGAACAGGTCGGGTATGCCTCCGAAATCGGTCGTCACCACGGGAAGATTGGTGGCCGCCGCCTCGAGCACCGAAAGCGGTATCTCGATGGCGCCGAAATGACTGAAGGTTGGGAAGACATAGCAATCGGCCAGCTGATAAACCTCCTCGATCTTCTCGATGAACCTCTCCAGGAAGATCACGGGCAAGCCCTCCAGGGCTTGCTTGACCTCCGGGTATTGCCTTGTGCTTGTGCTGGATACAACGACCAACTGCCTTCCTGGCTTCAGAAGCCGCTTGAGCAGGCTCAGGTTTCGTCTTGGCGAGATGTGACCCACGTGAAGGATAACCTTGCCCTCGGGGATACCGTATTTCTGTCTCAGGGAACGTTTTTCACCTGGGTCAGGCGGCCTGAAGACCAAAGCATCGACTCCCAAAGGGACTATCTTTGCCGTGAGGTGCGCGGATCTCATCACGCCCTGGCTATGCCGGGAAAGCACCAGGACAAGGCTGGGTCCTATCATTCTCAGCAACAACCTCACCAACCCGGAGTATTCTCTCCCCTGAAGCGAGAGAACGGCGACCGGCTTTCCACCCGATTGCATCTTGAGGAAGTGAGCTCTCACGAGGCTCATGGGGGTCGCGGCCGATTGCGGCATATAAAGGACGGCATCAGGTTCTGCCTGCCTCAGGGCGCAAGCGAAGGCCCATCCGAGAAGCAGCTTGTTGCCGGGCAGAGGCTGGGCGGCCAAGGGCAGACCCTGGGACTTGCGAGTGAATATGGTCACTCTTGTTCCCAGGTTCGCGATCGATACGGCGAGAGATGCCGAGGTTTTCTTGAAACCTTCGTCCAGAGGAGAGGAGAGATCTTCGCTCACTATGGCAATCGTCTTCAACGGCGCCTCCAATCGTGGCGTATATTGTATTGTAGCAGGCCTCGTGGGTCAAGCCAATCCCGCAGAGCAAGTGGGTGCGGGAAGAGCGAGGGAAGATTGCAGGGTGCCCCGCCAGGGTCACTTCCTGGTTGCCGATGGCTCTCGCTTGGCAGAGATAAAGCTACCCAAACTGGGGCAGGTCTGATTATTATGGGTGAGTGTTGGGCGTAGGCGTGATACATGGAAGAGGTAGGCGCTCGTGGGGCTTACTAAAGTATTGACGCGGGATACGATCAGACTCGGGCTTGCCGACATAGATAAGCGAGCTGTGATCGAGGAGCTGGTTGACCTTCTGATCGGCTGCGGCAAAGGCCACGACAAGGACGCTATCATCTTGGCTGTCCTTGATAGAGAAGCCAAGGGAAGCACGGGCCTCGAGAACGGGATTGCGGTTCCGCATGCAAGAACAACCGGGGTTGCAGATGTGGTCTGCGCGCTTGGCATATCGAGAGACGGAATGGACTTTGATTCCATCGATAAGAAGCCCTGTCATCTGATCTTTCTCATCGTAGCTCACCCTCAGGAGTCGACAAGGTATCTCAAGGCCCTGTCCGCGGTCGCCTTGATTGGCAGGGATGCCAGTGTGGTCTCAAGACTCACGTCAGCCAATTCGCCCGAAGAGGTCGTGTCTATCCTGGCAGAGGTGAGCGGAACCAACCTCTAGAGGATTCGGTGTTGGGATGACCTCAAGGGAAAAATCGATTCTTCTCGCTGTTTCAATCTGTCACGGGCTAGTCCACTGCTACATGCTCGTGTTCCCCATGATCTACAAGTCCTTGGGGACCGCTCTCAATCTGAAGTTTGCCGGTGTGGGCTTTGTCGGTATGGCATCTTACCTGGCCTTCGGCTTCGGGGCTCTGCCCACGGGATTCCTTTCGGACAAGCTGGGCGCAAGGATATTGCTCATCATCTGTATCGCCGGGATGACTCTTGCCTCAGTGGTGGCCTTCTTCGCGACCAGCGAGGTTGGTGTGGTGATTGCGCTGGTGCTCCTGGGTCTTTTCGGAAGTCTCTACCATCCGGTGGGCCTATCCCTTTTGAGCACCTCGATCAAGGAACTCGGCAAGGGTCTCGGTATCCACGGCATGGCCGGGACGATCGGAGATGCTTGTGCCCCAATTGTGGCCGGAGTCGTCACGGCAAGGCTGGGCTGGTCGTACTCCTATCTCGCACTTGGGGTCCTGGGCGGTGCAGTTGTGGCTCTTGTCGCGAGAACTCTCAAGCAGGAGCCAGGCCCTCTGGTCCGTGCAAGAGAACACTTACATAGCATAGAACAGGCAGAATACTTGGAGCTGGGAGGGCGTCCAGAGCGTCCGGAACGCCCGGAACATGCGGCGCGCGCGGAACGGCATGCGCACCCCGGACGCCCGGCACCCACGGAAGACCCCGAACACCCAGGATTCTCTCAACCCAAGAAAGGCCTGGGTGGAGAGCTGATAATCCTCTATGCCGTCGGGATGTTCTATGGCCTGACGTATAGAGTGCTCATGACCTTCTTCCCGTCCTATCTTTCTGACAGGGTGACTTACATAGGTGGCAACGTCGGGCGGTTGGGATGGATTAGTTCAGGCATCCTTGTGATTTCCCTCGTTGGTCCTCTACTCGGCGGGCACCTTGCTTCTACAAGGAGAATGATCGAGCGAAATCTGCTCGTGGTCTTTTCGATGCTGGCCGCCCTCTCCCTCGGATTTTACTTTCTCCGCGATGCGGCCCTCATTTTGGTTGCCGTTCCCACAGTGCTTCTCCTATATTGCTTCCAGCCCTTACAGAATGTGCTGGTCGCCATGTCCTCACATCACACCGAGCGCGGCCGGGTCTATGGCATAAACTATGCGGTCTCATTTGGAATAGGTGCTCTCGGTGCAGGCATAGGGGGGGTGATCGGAGAGAGATACGGGATGAGATCGATCTTTCTCTTGATGCTCGGGTTCTGTCTTGTTGAGATTGTGCTGGTCGCTGCCTCAAGGTATCTTAGAAGGAGGAGTCATGAAGATGGATTGCCCTAAGCATGAAGAGAATCTTGCGGTTTGTACGTGCACCTATGAGCCATGTTCGAGGAAGGGCAGGTGCTGTGAGTGCATCGCGTACCACAGAAGATCGGGGGAGCTGCCCGGCTGCCTCTTTCCCAGGGATGCAGAGGCGACTTTCGATAGATCTATCGCCGGGTTCAAGCGCTCGGTGAAATAGCATGCCGTGCTCCTGAGCTTGGGTCCGGGTGCCCGGAGACCGGACCGCCGGAGGCCAACGTAATGAACGTTCTAAGGGCCATGCTGAGATTCGCGACCTCTACTGAGATCGCGATAGGCCTCATGGCTTTCCTGGCCTTGCTCTCTCTTGTCGGAGCCACGGTGCCACAGGGTGAAACCGGGACCTATTATGTCAAGACCTACGGCGGTTTCTTCGGCGGGCTCTTCTGGCACCTCGGGCTCGGCGACGTATTCCATTCAACCTACTACACCGTCCTCCTCGTTCTTCTCTGCGCAACGGTCATCGCCTGCTCATTGAAGGGGCTCCCTCAGAAGGTAAGGGCTGCCAGACCGAGACATTTCATCTCAGATGAAGATGCCATCTCCCGCATGGCCTCGTCGGCCAAGATCGTTCTGGGTTTGGAGGACGAGGAAGCCCAACTTCACATCGTCGACATTTGCCGAAAGCATTTCTACAAAGTCCAATCACGCATCGAGGGCGACGTGCGTTCCCTGATCGCATCCAAGATGGGCCTGTGGCGCTATGGGAGTCTCGCGTTGCACCTGAGTTTCATTTTTCTCCTGGCTGGCGGTATCGCCATAACGCGATTGAGCTCGCGAGCCTACGAGACCGTGAGAGTGGGCGATGCGTTTGACTTACAGGTATCCGCCGATCAGGTTCTCAAGGTCAAGGTTGAGGACTTCGATATCGAATTCGACGACCGTGACAACATCTCTGACTTCATATGTGATGTTGCCATCCTCGGCGAAGGTGGTGTGCTGCGCCGTGCGACGATAAGGCCCAACCATCCTCTCAAATACGGATCCAAGGAAATCTACCTCATGTCCTACGAGCAGGATGAGACCACGACCGAAGGCTTTGTCACATCTGTCTACGATTCGAGTGGCGCACTGGTTATCCCACACTTATATATCCCCATAACAGAGGCCGTCTATGTGGAGGAACTGAAGGCGACGGTCCAGGCAACCGGCGACGGGGCGCCGAAGGTGAGACTCCTTTTCGATGATGGCAGGGTGGAGTCCCGTACGATAAGAGGGTCTGGCGCGGCAGACCCGCGGGCAGGTTATCAATTGGTGATGATGCATCCGGTTCCATCTCTCATGGTGACCCTGGAGGTGGTCAAGGAGCCGGGCCAGTGGCTCATCGTCGCGGGCCTCGCACTGCTCACCCTTGGGGTCTTCACATCCCTTTACCTGTCTCATCGCATCATATGGTTCGTGGTGAAGCCCCATCAGGCGGGGAAGGCTCAAGTCGTATTCGGAGGACGGGCCAGCAGAAACCGCGACGGCTTTGCTCGCGAATTCGAAGCCATAAGGAGGACGCTTGAAGAATTGGCCTGATCTCTATCTCGCGGTAACAGCCGGCGGTCTCTACATTGTCGCAGTTGCGTTCTTGGGTCTTGATGCCGTCTTTTCCAGATCTGGCCTTAAACGGCTGTGGTTCATCTTTGCGATCGCCGGCTTCCTCGCCCACACGGCCGCACTTGCCACTCGCAGCATTCTCGCAAAGGACGTGCCTTTCACCGATCTTTTTGAATACACCCTGTTCATGAGCTGGGCGATTGTGCTTGCGTACCTTCTTTTCTTCAGGAAGCACCTGCCGCGGGTGGGCTCGATCGCTGTGCTCGCAGTGGTCTTCCTGATGCTCGGCGCTTCCTTCTTCTACTATGGCGACCCGGGCGGCGGGAAGATGCCTGCTCTCAAGAGCTATTGGCTCTATATCCATGTCTCGCTTGCGGCCTTGGGCGAGACCTTCTTTGCCATAGGCTTTGTCGCGAGTCTCATCTTCCTGGCAAGAAGAGGAAGTGCCGGAGAGGATTTCCTTAAATCACTTGATGATCTCACTTACAGGGCGGTCAGCATGGGCTTTCCGTTGTTCACGGCCGGCGCGCTTGTTGCGGGTGCGATATGGGCGAAGCGGGCCTGGGGTGCCTATTGGTCGTGGGATCCCAAGGAAGTGCTTTCGCTGGTTGTCTGGCTCGTCTATGCCGCTTACCTTCACGCCCGGCTGGTGCGCGGCCTCAGGGGCCCGGTTGCCGCCGCAATCGCGATCGCAGGGTTCCTGCTGACTCTCTTCACCATATTCAGCACACTGGTTTTCGGCGGGCTCCACGCATACGGCTAGAGGCATACCCGATGAAGAACGCAGTTCGGAGATTCGTAACCGGGAAGTTGGGGAAGCGGAGATGGTTGCCGGCAGTTGTCTGGACAATTGCGATTCTGACAGTCTCATCGGTGCCGGCTCCGACCTTGGGACCGCCCCTCTTTCCAGGTTGCGATAAGATAGCGCATTTCATAGAATACTCGATACTCGGGATCGCATTGCGATTCTGGGCTGTAGAGCGGGGTGGTGGAGGCAGGCGGGGGACGTCGGGATGGGTGTGGGAGAGGGTAAGGGGGAGGGTTGCATTCCTCGGAGGAGCATTGGTTTTCGCTGCTCTTGACGAGGTGCACCAGCGACTGATCCCTGGACGGACTATGGATTTCTGGGATTTCACGGCTGATGCATGCGGCCTTGTCGTTGGGTTCATGGTTGCGGGACGATTTTTCTCGGACCCTGCTCTTGAAGTGCAGCAAGAGGCGGGCATGGGATCGCGAGGGCAGGACCGGCGGGAGCGATAAAGGACGGGGAGCGCGAGATGGCAGAGAAACTGAAGGCGATGCGGGGCACGCACGACATCCTCCCCGAAGAGGCTCGCATCTGGAGACGGGTCGAAGGGGCCTTCGCCGATATCTCAAGGCGATACGGGTACGATGAGATCCGTGTACCCATCTTCGAAGCCACCGAACTCTTCGAGCGAGGCACCGGCTTTTCCACTGATGTCGTGCAGAAGGAGATGTACACCTTCCTTGACAAGAAAGGACGCAGGCTCAGCCTGAGGCCAGAGGCGACGCCGTCGGTGGTACGGGCTTTTCTGGAACACAATCTCGGCAGGAGAGCCGGTGTGTCCAAGTTCTTCTATATGGGGCCGATGTTCAGATATGATAGGCCTGGGGCAGGACGTTACCGCCAGTTTCATCAAGTCGGTGTCGAGGTGATTGGCACGGCCAGCCCGAGTGCTGATGCCGAAGTGATAATCATCTTGTTGGACTTCCTGAAAGAGGTCGGGCTTGCCAATCTTGGCTTGAGGCTCAACACGCTCGGCTGCCGCGCCTGCCGTATCAAGTACTCAGGAGTACTCAGGGATTTCCTCAAGGACAAGCTTGCGGATCTCTGTGCCGACTGCAGGGAGCGTTACGGACGGAATCCCTTGAGGGTACTGGATTGCAAGAATGCGGCATGTAAGGTCATAATAGAGCGCGCTCCTGAGATCGAGGCGCTTCTCTGCGAGGAGTGCGTGGCTAACTTTGAGAAGGTCCAGGCGTACCTGAAGGAAGCGGGAATAGACTTCCGCGTTGACCCGAAGCTTGTTAGAGGACTCGACTATTACACGCGAACCGTTTTCGAAGTGTTTGACGAGGCTCTTGGGGTCGACAATTCCCTGGGTGGGGGAGGCAGGTACGACCACCTGGTCGAGGAGTTCGGCGGCCCCCAAACCCCTGCTGTGGGGTTCTCATCGGGGCTGGAAAGGGTGATACTCGCCATTGAAGCTGAGAAGCCTATGAAAGATCAAGACGACAAGATCGAAGTATTCATTGCTTCCCTGGGTGAGAAGGCGTTGCTTTCGGCCTTCAGGCTTGCCGCCGAGCTCAGGAAGCGGCACAGAGTGTGGCTCGAATTCGACCAGCGAAAACTTGACCGCCAGCTCGGCACGGCAGCCAAACTTGGTGCGAGATTCACCGCGATAATCGGCGATGACGAAATCATGCGGGGAGTCGTGAGGCTTAAGGAGATGGCATCCGGGGAACAGACTGAGGTGAAGGCGGATCAAGTGATCACCTGGCTTGAGGCAAGGCTCGGAGGTGAATGACGTGAGTGAGACCATGAAAGGGCTTAAGCGCACCCATAGTTGCGGCGGACTTGACCGGTCCGGTGAGGGCAAAGACGTCATTTTGATGGGATGGGTGCACCGCAGACGAGACCACGGCGGCGTGATATTCGTGGATCTGAGAGACCGCTACGGCATAACGCAGGTGGTCTTTAAGCCCGACAATCCTGCTTTGATGGAGAAGGCACGAGAGCTCAAGCAAGAATACGTTGTAGCGGTAGCAGGCATGGTCGAGCCGAGACCCCAGGAGATGGTCAACAAGGACCTCAAGACGGGTGGGATTGAAGTCCGCGTGACCACCTTAAGGATACTCAACGAGGCGGCGACTCCGCCCTTTGTCATCGAAGAGGAAGCTAACGCTAACGAGGACCTGAGGCTCAAGTACCGTTACCTTGACCTGAGGTGCCTGACCCTTAAGAACAACATCGTCTTAAGGAACATGAGCGTTCAGGCGGTCCGCGAGTACCTCAAGTCCGAGGACTTCCTCGAAATCGAGACACCGATTCTTGTAAAGCGCACGCCCGAAGGAGCAAGGGACTTCCTGGTTCCGAGCAGGCTCAACCCCGGCAAGTTCTACGCGCTTCCCCAATCACCTCAGCTCTATAAGCAGCTCCTAATGATCGCAGGCTTCGATAAGTACTACCAGATATGCAAATGCCTGCGGGATGAGGATTTAAGAGCCGATCGCCAGCCCGAGTTCACCCAGATCGACATAGAGATGAGTTTTGTGAATGAGGAGGATGTTTTCTCGCTTACAGAGGGCATGATGAAGAACCTCTTTGAGGCAGCGAGAGACATGAAGGTCGAAGTGCCTTTCCCGAGGATGACCTACGCCGAAGCCTTCCGGAAGTACGGGAGCGATAAGCCGGATTTGAGGTTTGGGCTTGAGATAAGGGAAGTGACCGACCTTGCCGCGGCGAGCACTTCCGATATGCTGAAGGCGGCTGTCACAAAGGGCGGCGCATTTGCGCTCGGGCTCGGTCCCGGCACTGCTGTGTCGCGGAAGCACATTGAGGCTCTCGAGGCTGTGGCCAGGAAAGCAGGCGCTGCCGGGCTTGCCTGGGGGAGGATAGCCGGAGGGGGAAGTGGCGGCGCCACTGGCATCATGCGTTACTTTGATGAGCCCGCCACCGCGAAACTGAAGCAAGCCCTTGATATCCGGGATGAAGGCGTAGTCTTCATCATTGCAGGTGAGCGGGCGACGGCCCTCAGAGCCCTTGGCCAGGTGAGGCTTGAGCTTGCAACAATCTTGAACCTGGTTTCTGCGGATCAGTATCGGTTCGTCTGGATAACCGAGTTCCCTATGTTCGAATGGAATGAAGAAGAGGGCCGCTGGGCCCCGTCCCATCACATGTTCAGCATGCCCGCTGACGAAGACGCTGCAATGCTTGACACCGATCCCTACAAGGTGAGGGGCAGGATCTATGATCTGGTGCTTAACGGCGTGGAGCTCGGCTCGGGCAGCATCAGAAACCACATCAGAAATCTTCAGGAGAAAGTGATGAAGATCATAGGCCTGGACAGGGACGAGGCAAGAAGGAGATTCGGCTTCCTGCTTGAGGCCTTCGAGTTCGGCGCCCCTCCACACGGCGGCATCGCTCTGGGCCTCGACCGCATCGTGATGCTTCTGGCCGGCCGGCAAACCATAAGGGACGTGATTCCCTTCCCCAAGACCACGAGCGGGGCCTCTCTAATGGATGACTGCCCCAGCGAGATTGATGAAACAGACCTAAAGGAACTCCACCTGAAGCTCGATCTAGGGGGCAGGGAGGCTCAACCCTGATTTATCTTGACAATTCCGGCTAAGGCTTGATAATGTGCCTGAGGCGCAGAATAGCCATTTGGCGCGTCTAATTTGTTGCCGGCATAGATTTGGTGCAAACTACAGAAGGGGGTGGTAAATGATGTCTACCAGGCGCGGCCTGGCAGTGGTATTAGCGGTTGGGGTGTTTCTGCTGTTCCTCGCAGCAGGATGCGGACCAAAGCCGCCTTGCCCTGTCCCGCCTTCCCAAGTAAAGGATGCACAGAGCAAAACTGCAACAGCCGAGGCTTCACTCACCCAGGTACAGACTGAGAAGGCAAGCCTCGAGAAGGATCTGTCCGACAAGCAGGCGAAGCTCGATAGCCTCAAGGGTAAGCCCGCGGAGCTCCAGAAGAAGCTCGATAACCTTAAGAAGGGTAGTGGGCGATGATTTCGGCAGGTAAGTGCCTTGGATTTCGAAAGGAGTTGGCTACGATGAAGAAATCTATAGGTATCCTAGTGCTTGCCGCAATGTCGCTCGCTATCGTGTCGCTGTGGGTGACGAGCGTATTTGCGGCCGATGTTTCGAAGGGCCAGTTCTACACAGAAGAGGAATATCAGAAGCTGAAGAAGAAAGACAGACTGGCTTATTGTGAATCTTTGGCCAAGGAAGCGGAAAGACAGACGCAGTTGCTTGCGACTACTCAATCCACCCTTGACAAGGATAAGGCACGCGTTGACCAGCTCAAGGCTAATGTGAAGCAGGTCAACGGTGAGCTTGATCCCCTTCAGGCTGAGGTCTCTAATCTTGAGAAGGAGATCAAGGAGCTTGAATCTCTGCCGACGCAGTGGACCGTGAAGCAGAGCGAATGCCTTTCCAAGATATCCGGGTACACGGAGATCTATAGCGATCCCAAGAAGTGGCCCAGGATTTACAGGGCAAACAGGGATAAGATTGAGGATCCCAATCTCATATATGTTGGCTGGGTGCTCAATATCCCCAGGGGCCTCCCAATGACCCATACAGTGGCGATGGGCGAGTGGCTGGCGCGGATATCAGGTTACTGGGAGATCTATAATGATTGGCGCCAGTGGACCAAGATATACGAGGCCAACAAAGACAAGATAAAAGATCCCGACGTCATTATGCCGGGGTGGGAGATTGCGATTCCGAGGTAGGTCGATTGGGTGGTGCCGATCTCAGTAGGTGACGGGGGACGATTTCAAAGAATCTGGCAAATGTAAGTCACTGGCAAGAGCTCTTGGCTTCTTTGTTTCGAAGGGGCCAAGAGCTTTTTTTGAGAGGGTGAAGACTTGGCAGAATTAGTGATCAAACACATTAGGCTCAACGGCATTGACCAGGTGGAGCTCTTCGGCAAGAACGATGTGAACCTGAGGATCCTGCGCGAACAGTTCGACGTTAAGCTGGTGGCAAGGGGAGAAGACCTCACCATAGAGGGAAGAGCGGGTGAAGTGGAGGCGGTGGTCCGTATCATTGACGATCTGATCGCAAGCGTGCGGAGAGGGATTCCCGTAAACGAAGGAGACCTCAGATACGTGATGTCAATGGTGCGCGAGAATAACGCAGACAAGCTAAACACACTTCATGAGGCCCGCGCGGAGTACCCTGATCTAAAGAAGGTGGTCAGGGCAAAAACGCTGGGACAGCAGGAATATGTCCAGGCTATGCATGCCTTTGACATTGTGTTCTCGATCGGACCCGCCGGTACCGGCAAGACCTATCTTGCCATGGCGCATGCCGTGTCCTCGCTTAAACGCAGGGAAGTTGACAGGATCCTCCTGGTGAGGCCTGCGGTCGAGGCCGGTGAGAGCCTGGGCTTTCTCCCGGGGGATTACGAAGAGAAAGTCGGGCCTTATCTTCGGCCTCTTTATGACGCTCTCTATGAGATGGTGCCGGCAGAAACAATCAGGAAATTCCTCGAGATCGGCGTGATAGAAGTTGCCCCGCTTGCCTACATGAGGGGAAGAACCCTCAACAATTCCTTCGTGATTCTTGATGAGGCCCAGAACACGACACTCGACCAGATGAAGATGTTTCTCACGCGGCTGGGCTTCAATTCAATGGCCGTGATAACGGGCGATGTCACCCAGATAGATCTCTCCCACAAGGAGGATTCGGGCCTGGTGCGCATTCAATCGATCCTTAAATCCATCGAGGGCATAAGATTCATCTACCTGACCGAAAAGGATGTGGTGAGGCATCGGCTGGTTCAGGAGATCATAAAGGCATTCGACAGATACGAGTGCGGCGGCACACAGCCTGATACCGGGACCGGCCGGTGACTCGACGCCCGAAAGCCATGGAAGAGTCCGAGCAGATGTCTTCTTTAGACGTCAGGGGTCTTCCTTCACGCCCGACGCACCTCAGGCGCACGATCAGGGAAGCGGTAAACTCAGCTTTCCGTGAGCACGGTGTTGCATCACATGCCGTGAGCATCACTTTCGTAAGCGACCGAGAGATGACCAAGCTCAATCGCAAGGCGCTCGGCAGGAAGGGGACAACAGATGTCATTGCGTTCGACCTGTCGGAGAAAGGGCTGCCTTACGCTAAGGTCGGCGATGTTTATATCTCGCTCGATCGAGCGCGCGCGAGTGGCGCCAGGTTCGCAGTGAGCTGCAGGGAGGAGATCATACGGCTTGTAGTTCACGGCATCCTTCATATAATCGGGTACATGGATGACACGCCCGCTCGGAGGCGAAAGATGGAAGCGTGTCAGGAGACGATTGTCAGGAATCAAGTGAGGACGAGAATCGAATAGGAGTGTGATAGGTTTGGATTCTTCGACCCTGGTCGATGTACTGGTTCTTTTCGGCTTCCTGTGCGTTTCGGCGGTGCTTGCCACCGGGGAGTTCGCGTTCTTCTCAGCTTCGCGGGATGCGCTCGCCAAGTTGAGCGACAAGCGTTCGGGAATGCTGATGCGGTTGCTCGGGAAACCGCAGGAACTCTTGATAAACCTCCTCGTGGGAACATCCATCTGCAACGTCATGGCCGTGCTTTTTGCCCTGAGGATTGCCTGGCGAGCCTTTCCTACAGGGCATGGCAAGACGGTTGCCTCGGTCATAGTGCTTCTTATCGTATCGATTATGATAGCGATTCTGGCAAGACTCTTGCCCAAGATATACGTGGCCCACAATCCTGAGTCTGCCGCTCTGAATCTTGCCAAGCCTGTCTTTGTGTTGCTTATCCCCATTTACCCCCTTGTTAAAGCCGTGCTTCTCCTCACGCAGGGCTTCTTCCTTGCGGGGGTTCAGGCGAGGGAGCTTCTCCTCAAGGCAGGGGAGCTGCGGGCGATAGCAAGGGCAGATGCGGAGAGTGAATCAGGCGGAAAAGAAGAGCGCGAGATGATCAATGCCATATTTGAAATGAGGGATACGATCGCGCGAGAAGTGATGGTCCCGAGGATTGACATGGTTTCGGCCGAGAGTTCCACCACCATAGGTGAGGCCGTCAACATAATTGCCCAGGGAGGCCATTCGAGGATACCCGTTTACAACAAGATAGTTGATAACACCGTGGGGATCCTTCACGCCCGCGACTTGTTCAAGTTGGTCACCGAAGGAAGGCTTGACTCCCCGATCAGCAACGTCATAAGGGAAGCCTACTTCGTCCCGGAAAGCAAGCGGGTCAAGGAACTCCTGAAGGAACTCCGGGAGCGCAAGACCCACATGGCAATAGTTGTGGATGAGTTCGGAGGCGTGGTCGGGCTCGTCACCTTAGAGGATGTGATCGAGCAAATAGTCGGAGAGATCTATGACGAACACGACGTGGAGCTCAAGCTCTTCCAGATCTTGAGCGATGACAGCGTCAGGGTGGATGGCAAGGTGCGGATCGAGGACCTGAATGAGGCCTTGAAGACGCAGATAAAGAAAGAAGAAGATTATGATACAATAGCTGGATTCCTGTATAACCTAGTCGGGAAGGTACCCTCTGAGGGCGATCAGTATGAGGCGGGCGGGCTCGTGTTCATCGTCGAGAAGGTCACGGGGCAGCGGATCGAGCGTGTGATGATAAAGGGCGAAGGCATAGGTAGGGCATCGAAGGATGCCGCCGGGTAAGCGGATTTTACCAGGTAGATTCGGCGAGCGAGAAGCGCCATACCGCATGAGAGCGATCGGCATATGAGAAGGCTGAGACGATACCTCTTGACGGGGCTCGCTGTCGTTCTTCCCACGGCATTGACAGCGTACGTCCTCTGGTTTCTTTTCATCAAGCTTGATGGCATCCTCGGCACATACATAAGGAAGAAGGTCGGCGTTTCAATCCCTGGGATCGGCTTTGCGGCAGTGCTTGTGATTGTGCTTGCAGCAGGGGCGATGGCGAGTAACCTGATCGGAAAGAGGCTGATCAAGACCGGTCAGCGGGTGCTCGAGGCGATCCCGCTCTTTAACAGGATCTACGTCTCAATCCGAGAAATCAGTGATGCTCTCCTGGGCGAACGCTCAACCGTTTTCAGACGGGTGGCCCTCGTGGAATTCCCGAGGCCCGGGTCATACTCAATCTGTTTCATCACGTCCGAGAACGAGGGCCAGATCGACAGGAAGCTAGGCAAGAAGACGGTCAGCGTCTTTGTGCCCACGGTGCCCAACCCGACAACAGGATTCCTGCTTATCATTCCCGCAAATGAAGTGATACCACTTGACATGAGCGTCGAAGATGGCCTCAAAATGGTGATATCGGGAGGTTCGGTGGTTCCTGAATCCCTTCGTGCCAAGCGCGCGGAGCCGGCCGCGGGCACGAACTCGAAAGACACAAGATGAGTATTCACCGCACCCAGGCAGTGGTCTTGAGATCCAGGAAAATCAGGGAATCGAGCAAAGTCGTGATTCTCTTCTCGCAGAACTACGGCAAGATATCCACCATCGCCAAGGGCAGCCTTAAACCCAAGAGCAAGTTCGGCTCAAGCCTGGAGATCTTCACGCACTCCTCGATCATGTTCTACAAGAAGGAGAACAGGGACCTCCACACCCTGAGCCACAGTGAGATCGTCAATGCCTTCGACAACGTCAAGAAGGACATTGTGAAACTGGCATACGCGAGTGTCACCGGTGAAATCGTCGAACGGCTTGTCCCACAGGAAGAACCCAACAAGGGGCTCTTCATGCTTCTGGTTTCCGCGCTGGGCGAGATCGATGCCGCCGAGCGGTCCCAGCTGGAAATAATCCTTTCTTCTTACCAGCTAAAGGTGTTACATCTCATAGGATATGGACCTGAACTAGCAAGGTGCGTGCGCTGCGGCAGGCCTGTGGAGGACAGGGCATGGTTTGGCCTGCTTTCGGGCGGCCTCCTCTGTCCCATGTGCAAGGACAAGGACCTGCATGCTCTGGCCATGAGTGGGGGCGCGATCGCTCTCCTGAGGGATTACGAAAGTCAGCCACTTGATAAGCTCAGGCGGGCTCACTCGACGGATAAGGTGACCAGGGAGGTCGCAGACATCCTGAATTCATTTATCAGGATGCAGATAGGCGAGGGGGCCGGCGTGAAGTCACTGGATTTCCTGGAAAGGATACGGGATGCGGGCAATGCCTGACCCGGGGACTGCGTCGAAAGGCATTTCACTTCAGGATTTGATCATGGCGCTCGAGCGGTTCTGGGCTCGCTACGGATGCGCCATTCACCAGCCATACAACACCGAGGTCGGGGCGGGCACATTTAACCCCGCGAGTTTCCTGCGCGCGCTCGGGCCTGAGCCCTGGAAGGCCGCTCATGTCGAGCCTTCCAGGCGTCCGCGCGACGGCCGCTATGGCGAGAACCCGATGAGAGTCCAGCAGTTCCTGCAGTACCAGGTGGTGATAAAGCCTTCGCCGGCGGATATCCAGGACGTTTATCTGAGAACCCTCGTTGAGATCGGAATAGATCCCAGGGATCACGACATAAGATTTGCTGAGGATGACTGGGAGTCGCCAACGCTCGGTGCGGCAGGCCTTGGCTGGCAGGTCTGGCTTGATGGCATGGAGATTACCCAGTTCACCTACTTCCAGCAGGCGGGCGGCCTCGAGCTCGATCCCATCACGTGCGAGATCACTTACGGGCTTGAACGAATAGCAATGTGCATCCAGGAAGTGGATGACATAAACGAAATCAGGTGGAACGACAGCCTCGTATGGAAGGACATCTGCGGGATGACGGAGGTGGAGTTCTCCAAATACAATTTTGAGGAGGCCGACGTTCCCGCTCACTTCGAGATCTTCCAGGTTTTCGAGAAGGAAGCGAGTCGGCTGGCTGACCTTGGGCTTGTGATGCCGGCCTACGATTTCGTCTTGAAGTGTTCTCACATCTTCAATGTGCTCGATGCCAGGGGTGCAATCAGTGTCACTGAACGCGCATCGTACATTCTGCGCGTCAGGAAGATCGCAAGGAAGGTCGCGCAGAAGTATGTGGAGAAGCGCGAGGCGATGGGCTTTCCGCTTTGCAGGGAAGAGTAGGGATGGAACTTCTTTTCGAGATTGGGACGGAGGAGATACCGCCGCTTTACATCAGGCGCGCCCTCCAAGGCCTTGAGAGTGTGCGAGAATCTTTGGATACTCGGGGCATCCAGTTCGCCTCGATAAGGACATTCGGCACCCCGAGGAGACTCGTGCTCCTCATCGAGGGCCTCGCTGAGAAAGCAAAGGATTCCAAACAAGTTATCTTTGGCCCACCGGTCACCGCTGCCTTTGACGCATCGGGTAAACCCACCCAGGCCGCGCTTGGTTTTGCAAGGTCCCAGAATGTTGACGTGACCGAGGTGGTGAGGGGCAAGAAAGGCAAGGGCGAGTACCTGTGCGTCGAGAAGGTCCAGAAGGGCGGCCTCACGGTGGATGAGTTTCCTTTGGTCCTGCAGTTCGCATTGCAGGACTTCATTACCTTCCCCAAGACCATGCACTGGGAGAAGGAGAACAGGCGCTTTGCGCGCCCAGTGCGATGGCTGACCCTGGTGATTGACGGCAAGCTCGGCACTGACAGCATGGGGGAGCGCTTCTCCTGGGCCGGCCTTGATGCCGGGAACACCACTCGCGGCCATCGCTTTCTTGGGAGCCAGGAAATCGTCGTCACCTCAATCGATCAGTACCTCGAGGATCTGCGGCGCAACTTCGTCATAGTGGACCATGAGGAACGCAAGGGGCTCGTACAGGATAAAATCGCAAGAGCTGCTGCCTCGGTGGGCGGATGTATTGTGAAAGATGATGACCTTCTGGAGCGGGTCACTTTCACGGTTGAGCATCCTCTGGCAGTGGTCGGCTCCTTTTCTCCCAAGTTCCTCGAGATGCCAAGAGAAGTTGTTGTGACGGATCTGAAGGAGCATCAAGAGTTCTTCTCGGTCTGCGACGCCCAGGGGAGGCTCGTGCCGCATTTCGTGGCGGTTGCCAACATGGACCGGGATCGAGCCGGAAAGATAAGACTGGGAAATGAGAGAGTCCTCAAGGCCAGACTCGATGATGCCCACTTCTACTGGGAGCAGGACATCAAAGATGGCCTCGAGGCCATGGCAAAGCGGCTCTCATATGTTGTCTGGCAGGAACGCCTCGGTACGCTCAGGGATAAGACCGCCCGCATGATCGATCTGGCGCTCGCGATCGCGACGACAACAGGGTTGGGTGAGGCCGAGAAGGTGAAGCGTGCTGCGTATCTCTCGAAAGCCGATCTGACATCGTTGATGGTGCGAGAGAAAGAATTCTCCAGTCTCCAGGGCCTGATGGGACAGGAGTACGCGAAGGCACGAGGTGAAGACGAGGAAGTATCTCGAGCGATCTTTGAGCACTATCTTCCCAGATTCGCCGGCGATGTCCTGCCCGAGACCCCTACCGGCACCGTGGTGGCGGTCGCGGACAAGATCGACAGTCTGGTGGGATGCTTCGGAATCGGACTGGTTCCGACCGGCTCGGAGGATCCCTACGCCTTAAGAAGGCAGGCGACGGGCTTCTTAAGAATCCTCATGGAGAAGGCGATACATCTCTCGGTAAGCGAGTTGGTTTCGATCTCGAGGAAGCTCTACGGCGACAGCCTCTCCATAGGAGAGGAGGAGCTCAAGGAGAGCATCTTGACTTTCCTCAGGCAACGCCTCCAGACCATCCTTGTGGAATCCGGCAATAGGCCTGATATGGTCGAGAGCGTTCTCGACGCCGGTATCGACGATCCCGCTTTGGTGACGGCAAGGCTCGAGGCGGTGAAAGAGTTCGAGGCCGACCGGCGCTTCAGTATCCTCGTGACGGCTTTCAAGCGGGCTTACAACATAACCAAGGGTGAGGTTACCGGAGACGTGGCGGACTGCCTTTTCGAAGACCAGGCAGAGCGTGATCTGTACAACTCATATCAGAGCATTCTGCCCCAGTTCAATTCCCTCATTCATGAGAAACGGTTCCGGGATGCGATGAATTTGCTCCTGGGTCTTGCAGTGCCGATCGACGTTTTCTTCGGAAAGGTCATGGTCATGGTCGACGACGAGAACTTGAAGCGAAACCGCCTCAATCTGCTCGGCAGCATAACCCGCCGCTTCCTCGAGATCGCCAACTTCTCCAGAATGGAATCATCCCCATGACGTCTTTGCCTAAGCGCAAAGTCCTGATTCTCGGGCTTGATGGGGGAACATGGGACATCCTCACGCCCATGATCCGCGACGGCACTATGCCCAACCTCGGTAAGATCGTTGAACGCGGGGTTTCATCCGACCTGGTGAGTCTTATCCCGCCTGTCACCGCAACCTCGTGGACCAGTCTTGTGACGGGCTTGAATCCCGGCAAACACGGTGTTTTTGAGTTTCTGCTTCGAAGGAGGGGATTGTCCGAGGCGGCCGTTTCCAGGCGCAATCCCTTCGGTGAGATACCGGTCAATTCGACGCTGCTCGATGGCGTGCCCATATGGGAACTTGCTTCGCGGGCGGGCTTGAAGTCGGTAGTGATAGGGGTTCCCATAACTTATCCTCCGCGCCAGATAAACGGCTATATGATAAGTGACTTCCTTACACCTTATGGCAAGCGGGATTTCACGTGGCCGCCGTCATTGCTGGATGACCTTGAAGCAAGGTTCGGTCCCTACAGACTCTACCACCGCGAGGTCTATTCCAAGCGCGGGGTGGGCCGCGTGATCGATGAGCTTCTTGATGTCCTCGCGTTCAACATCAAGGTCACGAGGCACCTCTTGAGCACAGTGGATTGGGACCTTTTCATGTCCCATTTCTGGGGCACCGACAGGGCTCAGCATGAACTCTGGCATCTTCTCGATCATACCCATCCACGCTATGACAGGAAGGAAGCCGAGATCCACGGCCCGAGGCTTAAGGAATTCTACAGACTTCTAGACCAGGGCCTCGGCGAGATCGTCAAGGATGCGGACGGCTCGGAGATCGTCATCGCCTCCGATCACGGCTTCGGTCCCATACACACTTACCTGGCTTTCAACATCTGGCTCATGAAGCAAGGCTATCTCAAGCTCAAGAGTGATCCGGCAACCATCTTCAAACGGCTGGCTTACTCCGTCGGTCTCACCCCCGTTGCTTTCTACAGGCTATCGATGGCGCTCGGCCTTGCCCGCATGAGGCTCTCGGGAGGTTTTCATTCAAGGCAGAGGATGCAGATGCTTCTCAACAGGTTCTTCCTCTCGCTTGATAATGTTGACTGGGCCAGGACCAAAGCCTATTCTAAGGGGAACTACGGTCAGATTTACGTGAACCTCAAGGGCCGCGAACGTTGGGGCTCAGTGGCCCCCGGCGAGGAATATGAGAGCGTGAGAAACTCGATCAGAAAGGACCTCCTCACAACCGAGAACCCGTTGACGGGAGAGAACCTGTTTGAAAGAGTCTACTTCCGCGAAGAACTCTACCATGGGCCATATGTTGACGAAGCGCCTGACCTTGTCTTCTTGCCCAAGGACATGAGATGCAAGGCTCTCGGCACACTGGATTTCACGAGTAATCGGTTCAGCTTCCCGGTCTATGGGAACTCCGGAGACCACAGATTGAACGGCATCTTCCTGGCAGCCGGAGACGCTTTTCGGCGCGGTGTACGGTTTGAGGGGTTCTCCCTTCAGGACATAGCCCCGACCGTGCTTTACCTGCTCGGGCTGCCGGTCCCGCGGGAGATGGACGGAAGAGTGCTGATGGATGCTCTCAAGGAAGAGCACCTGATTGAGTATCCCGTGGACTATGCTGACATTGAACTCCTGGGCAGAGCCGGCGGCAGTTCCCTGACAAGCCAGGAAAGCGAAGAGATAAAGAGGCGGCTTGAAGGTATTGGTTATATCGGGTGAGGCGAGCCGTGAAACCAAAGTCCATATCATTTGTCCTTCCGGCATACAATGAAGAGGAGAACATCGAGAAAGCTGTGCGAGCCGTGGTCCAGGCGGCCGAAGGGCTTGACCTCGAAGCCTATGAAGTGATTGTGGTGAACGACGGCAGTGCGGACCGGACACATGAGATACTGGAGCGCCTGCGCGAGGAAAATCCGCACGTTCGGCCGATCCATCATCCCCAAAACATCGGGTATGCCGATGCCTTGAAGACGGGCTTCACCAGCGCCATGCTGCCCCTGGTCTTCTATACGGATTCCGACCTCCAGTTCGATGTCAAAGAAGTCAAGAACCTCCTTCCCGCTATTGAGGACTATGACATCGTTTGCGGCTTCCGCATATACAGGTATGATCCATTGACCAGGCTCTTCCTGGCATGGGGCTACAATCTGGTTGCCCGGACCATCTTCAGGCTTCGTGTCAGGGATATCGACTGCGCTTTCAAGCTCTTCAGGCGTGAGGTCTTTGACGTCATCGAGATAAGGTCAAAGAAGTTCTTCGTCGATACCGAGGTGCTTGCCAAGGCACGGCATCACGGTTTCAGGATGACCGAGATCGGGGTCAGACACTATCCAAGGGTAGGGGGACGGAGCACGGTGCGGCCGAGCCACATAATCAGCACCTTGAGGGAACTCGCGAAGATGTGGCTTGAGATTTACATGGGAGTGGGCAGAAAATAGTCCCAATATGAGTAGACCCAGAGATGACCATCTCGCCGTTGCTTTCCTGGTAATCCTCCTCACAGCTTTCTTCGCGAAAGAGCTTTTCACCGATGCCACCCTGGTGACCTTCAGACTCACCAACGTCTTCCCCTGGCTTTCCGAGGCCACCCGGGAGGACCTGGACAAGCCTTCGGTCACTTCCGACTGCACGTTCTCCTATTATCCCAGAAGAGTCTATGCCACGGAGATGATGAGGCATGGCAAGATACCTTTCTGGAATCCGCATCAATTCTGCGGGACGCCATTCTTCGCCAATTTCCAATCGGCTGTTTTCTATCCCGTGAATCTTGCCATCTACTGGTTAGATCCCACCACTCAGATGGATGTCTTTCTCTATGTTCATTTCCTGATTGCTGCCGTGTTTGGCTATCTTCTTGGACGTAAGCTCAAGTTCTCGGTAGGGGCTTCGATCATCTCTGCCCTGAGCTATACCCTCTGCGGCTTCATGGTGACGAGATACGGTCAGCCCACACTGATATCCACCGCAAGCTGGCTACCCGCTGTGGTCTACCTCGGAGAGCACCTGGTCGAATCTCCCAGTCTCAAACGTGCAGGCCTTTTCGGACTTGTGCTTTCGCTGTGCATTCTTGCCGGCTTTCCGCAGTTGGTGCTATTCGTCCTCTACACGGGCTTCCTTTACATCCTGCTGAGGGTATTGCTTCGAGGACCAACCTCCATTCGGTGGAAGTCCACAACGCTTCTCCTGGTCCTGGGCTCCATCGGTGTTGCCTGTTTCGTGTGCGCGTTCCAACTGTTGCCCACGTATGAGCTGAGTACGTTTTCGTACCGCAAGGTGCTCCCATACAGCATGATCTTATCGAGTGCCCACCACAAGTTTACGGCCCTCAAGTATTTCATACCCGACATCCTCGGGGACCCTCTCGAGATGGGAGTGATAAGCAAGACCCTGTTCAAGATGGGCCACGGTCCATCGTTCGGTCAGAACTATGTCAGCACCACGGGCTACGTCGGCATCCTGCCACTCCTCCTGGGGATTCTGGCGCTTACGCGACCCAACCGCAGACTTGTCCCGTTTGCCGTGCTTGCCGGGCTCGGCCTGCTTACGGTTTTTGGCACCCCATTGCTCCGGCTCTTCTATCGCATCGTGCCGGGGTTTAATTTCTCGAGGATCGACCGTGTGGTTGTCGTCTTCATGTTCAGCTTCTCTGTCCTTGCGGGCTATGGCTTTGATCTGGCCCGATCTCAAGTGGGTAAGAGGCGCCTCCTGGCGTGCGGTGCGGGTTTCATGATTTTCGCCGCCCTGCTGGCCTTGTGGCTCAGGCACTCGGGGCTTGGGCTGGTCCTGACGGAAGCGGGCTCCACCGTCTCAACAACAGATTATCTCACTTACGCCTCAGGGAAGATTCTTGTGTTCCTGGTCATGGCAGCCTTGAGCGGCACCCTCCTGGTCTTGATGGGACTCAAGTGGCTTTCTCCGAGGACTTTCTTCATAGCGGCCCTGGCAATTCTCCTTGTGGACCTGCTTCCCAATGCCGTCAAGTTCAAGGTATCCCAACCTGCCGGTCGCGTCTTGCCGAAGAGCTCTTTTGTCGATAACCTCACTCGGGAAGGCGGTTCGTGGAGGCTGGCAAAATACGGGCCGGACGTGCTTCCTGCCAATACCGCCACGCTTATCGGCCTGGACGATATTCATGGTTACGACGCCCTGAATGTGAAGCACTATATCGAAGTTCTCGGGGCGGTCGACAGCAGCATGATCGCCGTAAGCAACGCAGCCCTGCGGAGAAGAATCGGGCCCATAAGCACACCTGAGGCGCTTGAGTCCAAAGTACTGGATCTCTTGAACGTCAGATATGTTCTCACAGTGCTCAGAGGAGAGACGTCGCGTCCCCAGCCCACGGCGCTTGCGAACAGCGATTATCTTCCGAGGGCATTCCTTGTGGCGAGGTCTCGTTTGTTCTCTTCGTATGACGAGATGCTCGCTTATATGAAAACCAAGGATTTCGACCCGCGCCGCGACGTCCTCTTGAAGAGCGGCGATGGGAATGGGGGCCCGCGTTCCGGTGCTCGTGACATGCCTGGCGCCGACACTGATGGCAGTGGAACCCAGGGGGCCCGAGGCGCCGACTGGCTCAGCATGATGGAGGTGGGTAAGGCCGAAATCGTCAAGCATGACGAAGCAAGCCTCTCCATCAGAGTAGAGGGAGCGGTCAGTTGCTATCTGGTCGTGACTGATGTCTTCTATCCTGGCTGGCACGTCTATGTGGATGATGAGCAGAAGGAGATTCTCCGCGCTGACTATGCCTTCAGAGCGGTGCTGGTTGAGCCCGGAGTGCACACCGTACGGATGACCTATAAACCTCCCTATTTCACCCTGGGCGTTCTCTTTTCGGCGGCCGGCCTGGCCCTGCTTGCGGTCATGATCGGGTCAAGACAGAATCAAGCGATCGCGGGTGGAGGGCAGAATTGAGCCCGGCAAGGCTTTCTCCCTCAAAGATTGCACTTATCATCTTCGCTGTCAGTCTTGCCTATTTCGCCTCCTACATCAGGTATGGTCTCGCGTACGATGAAGGCTATCTCCTGGACAGTGTGGAGAAGATCCTTGATGGGCAGGTGATCTACCGGGACTTCCATCACACGTACGCGCCGGGGAGCTTCTATCTGGTCGCAGCCCTCTTCAAGGTCTTCGGGAAAAACATTTTGACGGAAAGGTTCGTGTTCGCTTTGCTTGAGGCCCTGAAGTGCAGCCTTGCCTTTCTGGTCGTACGCAAAGTGACAAGAAGCGGCTTCGCATACCTTGCACCCCTCTTGATGATAATCGCACCGGGTCCATTGCATAAGGTCTTCTTCCCTGGTTTTGGTTTTGTGGCGTTATATGCGGTGCTCGCAACAATGCCGCGGGCCCCGAGATGGTATCTCGGCTGCGGCGCCGTGATTGGAGGCTGCGCCGTCTTCAGGCAAGATGTCGCAGGATTCGCAATCATAGGATGCGTGGCAGCAATCCTGATTGAGAGCTTCCGCTCCCAATCCGGTCTCCTGTCACTTCCGAGGAGGGTCGGATACCTGGTTGCCGGTGTGGCCATCGCGCTCGCCCCTGTGGTGTTCTACTTCCACCGAGAAGGCGCACTCGGCGCGATGGTTCACAAGATTGTGGTGGACGGCATGCTCGACAATATGACCAATCGCATACCGTACCCCGGTCCTGCCGCCCTAACAGGAGTTGACTGGCGATATGCTGCATACCTCGTGCCGGTCAAAGCCTTCTTCTATCTGCCCTTTGCCGTCTACGCTCTTTCGCTTGCAGTTATTGTGAAGGGCCTCCTCCGGCGCACCTGGACACGTGAGCACACGGCATTTGCCGTGATTCTCATGGCATCTGTCATGGCCTTCAATCAGAGCGCTTTTCGCTCTGACATCGGTCACCTCCTCCAGACGATGCAGTACGTTTTCCTGCTTGTGCCAGTTGTCCTGGCTTCGGGCCATTCTTTCTTGGCGCGAAGGCTCGGTCTCGCAGGGCGCGGGTCCCTGGCGCTGAAATATGTCCTACTCCTGGGGGCTCCCCTGGCTCTCGTCTGGGTCACTGTCGCCTGCACGCTCGCTACAACCAACCCCGGGATAGGTGCCAGGTTCCAGAAGGAGGGCTTGAGCGTCGGCGACAGCGAGTATCTGGGATCGGTGCTCGTGAGAGTCGGAAACAACACCGGGCTCGATCTCAAGAGGGCACCCGTGTATGTCACTCCCGGGGAAGCCAGGTTCTTCTCGGGGATCAAGAGGTTCCTGGATGCCGACACTTCGCCGGGCGAGTATGTGCTGGCAGTCCCACAGCTTCAAACGTTATACTTCCTCTTCGACAGAAGAAACCCGACCCGATATGCGCACTACAGGAGAAGACTCTCGGGGGAGGAGGAGCAGCGATACATCGATGACATAAAATCCCATGGCACCAATTACATTCTCCTCACCGAACCATTTGAGGGAGCGAAGATCGGCCAGACGTCGGAAAGTTTCAGTGAGTATGCCGGGCCGGTGCGGGACTGGATACTCCAGAACTATGTGATGGTCGACGGCATAGGCTGGGTAAAGGTTCTTCGAAAGAAGCCATGAAGACTTCCGTGGTCCTAAAAATCGTGAGGCTCTTGGTGAGCGCAGGCCTGATCGTGTTTCTTATCGTGAGGCTTGATGTGGGCCGGATCGCCGCTCACCTCAAGGGGCTGGCCCTCTTGCCGCTGGTTCTTGCGGCAGGCCTGGACTTCTTGATGATCGTTACCCAGGCCTGGAGATGGAGCGTTCTGCTTCGCGCAAGAGGTATCACGATCAGGATGACCAAGTTGGTCTACTACTATCTGGTGAGCATCTTCTTCAGCGCCTTCCTACCGACAAGCGTGGGGGGAGATTTCGCACGAATAGTCGCCGTCTCTACCGCGACGGAGAAGAAAGCGGACGCCGTCGCATCCATCGTGGTCGAACGCATCATGGGTTTCTTTGTTCTCTTGCCCGTGAGCTTGATCGCCATACCTTTTGTGGCCGGCGAGCTCAAAGAATGGAAGATGATTCTCACTGCCGAGGCGGTCGGGGTGGTGCTTCTTGTGGGTTTCCTGATCCTCCTCCTGAGGCCCGTGGCCAGGACTTTCTCGCATGTCCTGAATCCGGTCTTCGACCTGCTGAAGAGATTCAAGGCGAGGACGAGGCTCGAGCGTGTTTACACATCGATCGTCATCTACAAGAATTCCAGGCGCGCCGTATTGGGTGGACTTGTCCTCTCGGTCCTCTCAAGACTACTCTGGATCTTGGCCTGTTACTTCATCGCCAGAGCCTTCTCCCTGAGACTCAGCGTTGCCGGCTTGCTGCTCGTGGTTCCCATAGTCGAGCTTATGAGGATGATACCCGTTTCCATAAGCGGCATCGGTGTGAGAGAGGCGGCGTTTGTTATGATGCTGAGGCAATTCGGAGTTGAGGACAGCCTGGGCTTCTCGTTCGGTATCGTTGTGTATGCTGTGTTCTTCGTGTTTGCCGTCATTGGCGGAGTTCTCTATGGCATGAGGAGTCTGGGAAAATCCCGAGAGCCAGCCCCGACTCATCCCGAATCATGAAAACCACGCTTGTGATCGCCATATTCGTGATTGTTGTCCTCGGTTTTTTCTTCGACGTCATTCTTGGCGGCAAGGTTCTTCTTACGGCAAATCCATCGCTTTACGATCCCTGGCGCAGTTACGCCGGCGAGCAGGATCTCCACAGAAGGACGTACAGGATGGATTCCATTCTCACGTACTTGCCGCGGCGCGCCGAGCTCTCTCAGAGCATCGCCTCAGGGAGGTTTCCCCTCTGGAATCCTTCCATCCTGACCGGCGCACCCTTCTTCGCCGATCCTCAGTCGCGGGTGCTCTATCCCATCTCGCTTCTCTTGGTTCCTTTCAATGCCGAGAAGGCCATGGGGTACGATGTCGCAGTGCATTTCTTGCTCGCAATCATAGGCATGTATCTTTTCCTCCGGACGATTGCCGCCTCAACGCCGGGTGCGATTCTGGGTGCGTTTGCCTTCGGCTTCTCATCCTTCTTCGCGAACAGGATGGGCCATCCCACGTTTGTCGCCTCTGCAGCTTGGATCCCGTTTCTCTTTTACGGCTTTGAGCGAGCCCGCCGGAGTGAGCGCACCGGCACCATCATGCTTGCAGCGTTCTTCGTGATGGGATACCTCTCAGGATTTCCCCAGGTGTTTATCTTTGGGGTCGCAGGGCTTGTGATCTATGCTCTGAGCTTGGCCCTCGACCAGCGTGTGCGTGGCGCTCGCGGGCAGTTGCTGGCGTCGGCCCGGACGATCGGCATCTCCGGTGGCCTTGCCCTCCTGGTGGTTGCCGTTCACCTCATTCCCTTCTGGGAATTCTTGAGGAATTCGGTGGGGCTTGGCATCGGCCTTGACCAGATGAGGCAACTGTATGTCTCCAAACCTGTCATGCTCTTGCGCGTGGTCCTGCCCGGTTTCTTCGGCAATCCGGTTGAGGGCACAAACTGGGTGCCCCTGATCCAGCAAGGCGCGCACCCGTATAATCTCGGCTTCATGGTTTATTGCGGCGTGGGCACGCTCATGGCCACCCTGGGTGGGTTGGCTTTCATCAGGCAGTCCGAGCATGTACGAGGGCTCCTTCTCATCCTCCTCTTGAGCGTAGGAATCGGGACCAGTGGCTTCCTCCTGAAGGTGGTCTATGCTGCGATACCGCTCTTCAGATATTCCCAGATAGATCGGATATCGGTGATGGCATGCTTTGCGATTGCAGCCCTGGCCGGCAAGAGTCTCTCCCTCCTCGCGTCCACTCCGGACCGGCGATCGAAGCGGGTCTTCCTTGCCGTGGCAGGTGCGGTCGTTGTCTTCCTGGTGGCGGGATCGATCATCTTTGCATTTGGCGGGGACGGCATAGCCTCGCGCCTCATCGAGAAGTCACACGCCTTGCTCGGGAAAACCTGGTCTGCGGTAGGATCGGAGAGGATCGTGGAGTGGGTGCAAGGTCGGGGGCCGGAGTGGCTCGCTTATGAGAAGATGCAAATCGTACGCGGCCTCATCCTTGCCTCGGTGAGCTGGGCTCTGCTGCTGGTCTGCGGCCTGGCTTCGTCCCGCAGGAAGCGCCTTGCAGGTTTGGCGAGTCTCCTGTTCGTTCTATGGGTCACGGCGGACATCGTACTGGTCGCCAGAACCTATTATGTCAGCGAGCCCTCCCGGAGTGTCTTCGAGACCGAAGGCATAAAGGTCTTGCGCGAGGCGGCAGGCACCAAGGGCGAGTGGCGCACCCTCAATGAGGAATCTGGTACTTGGGTTCTTCCGCCCAACACAAATCAGCTCTTTGGCCTCGAGTCATTGCGGGGTAGATCGACAATAATGCCGAGGGCATACGCATACTTCCTCGAGACGGGGCAGGAGGCGGGGGCGGCACAGCGCGGGCGGATATTTGAAGGCCCTGGCCCAACCCCAGAACTGGCCGGACTCATGTCTGTAAGATACCTCCTCAGGAGCGGGTTTGATCCCACGCTCACTCCATCTTCTGTCTTCCAGGCAGTCGCGAAAGAGGTGACCGCCAAGAGGGAAGGCGTGCTGCGAGACTTCAAGATTCTCAATCTGGGCGGCGAAGGCCGGCTGGCCTTCTGCCAGAGAGCAGGGGAAACGCTGAGCGTGGACACCTATATTCCTTCTCGGGCGCGAATCGATTTCTTCTTCGGCTTTGAGGGGGTCCCCAGCGATGTCGACTCCATGGCCTTCGTAGTCATCTGGGAGAGCCCGACCGGGGAGGCCGAATTCCGCAGAAGCCTCGGCGTCTCTTCCGGAGGCGGGCGCTGGTACGAGGGAAGCCTCGATGTCGCTTCGGTAGGCGCCGGATACGGCAGGCTCGCGCTTGCGGTTCTACCCGTCGGGGCGGGCGCTGCCAAGGCTCTAGTCAGTCCTACGGCTGATGACTCGGGCGTTCGTCACGATGCTCTTGCGGGCTGGGGTGGGTTCGAGTTTGTGTTAAGTGACTGTGCCTTTGAGAAAGCGAGCGGAGGTTACGTAGTCTACCCCGGGCGCACCGACGAGAAAAAAGCGGCACTCAGCCTGGAGATTGCGGGCCCTGCCAGGGAAGTGCCGCTTGAGATACAGAGTAGTTCTGGAAAACTGTTGCGCCGGGTGAGCTTCCCGCCTTATCTAAGAATGAGAAGGGTGATGGTCGATCTCGGAGAAAAAGCGGTTGACAGGCTACTGGTGAGATCGGACTCGAGCTTCAGCCTCCTGGCAAGCCGCCTGGTTTACGGGCCGCATCCTGAGGCAACCGGATACGACCTCATCTATACCGGGGACATGTACATCTATGAGAATGCTGCAGCCATGGAAAAAGTGTTTTGCGTCGCGGCGTCTGAGGTTCGCCTCGGCGCGGCCGATGGCTCGCGCATTCTGAAGATAGGGGAGAGGCTCGCCGACCTTCCTAATATGCGATGCGGCAAGAGCGAGATCGTATCCTACAAGCCTGAGAAGGTCGAGATCGAAGTGTCTCCCGACCGCGACGCCTTCCTCATTGTCCAGGATGCTTACTACCCTGGCTGGAAGGCATCAGTTGACGGAAAGCGCGCAGAGATCCTCTTGACCGATGTCGGCACGCGAGCGATCGAGATCGGCAGAGGAGATCACAGGGTCATCATGGAATTCAAGCCGGGGACCTTAAGTCTGGGGCTCATAGTGACCTGTTTAGGGCTCCTCGCCGGTATCCTGTATGGGCTCCAGATCAGATTCGGGATCAAAACGTAAACCCCCTCTGGAACGTCCCGAGACACAGGGACCCCAGCAGGGGCGCAGAGTATATCGGTCAGTCACATTCTACTTCATATTCTTGGTCGCGCTTGCTGCCGCCATTCGGCTTGCTTATACGCTTGCCTCGCGCGGGAGCCCTTTCTTCGATCATCTCGATCTCGACACCAAGTTCTATGATTCCTGGGCCAAGAGAATCGCGGCCGGGGACTGGGTAGGAAACGAAGCCTTCTTCATGGGGCCGCTCTATCCCTACTTCCTTGGCGTGATCTACAAGATCTTTGGGCCCAGCCTGCTTGCTGCGAAACTCGTGCAGAGCATTGTCGGCGCCTTTACGGCAGGGGTAGTTTATCTTCTGGGCAGGGAGGCTTTCGGAGTAGGTGTCGGGGCGATCGCAGGACTTCTGGCAGCGCTGTACGTGCCTTTCATATTCACGGATACGCTGATTCTTCTTCCGGTGCTGGCGACTCTCCTCAATACACTCATGCTCTATTTCCTCTACCGGGGTGTGGTGCGGGAGAGCATGGGCGCCTTCTTGCTTGCCGGCGTGTTCGCGGGCCTCTCGGCAGCGGGCAACGCTAGCATCCTTGCCTTTGCACCTCTTGCCCTCGGCTTCATCGTTCTATATGGAAGCTCCCCGCTCGATGCCCGTATCCGCAAAGCCGTGCTCTTCGCAGTGGGTATCGCCGCGATCGTGACTCCCATCATGATCCGTAATTATGCGGTCGGAAGAGATCTCGTGCCGCTCACTTCCAATGCCGGGCTCAACTTCTATATCGGCAACAGTGCCAAGGCCACAGGCGCATATGTGAAGCCCGATGGCCTCGACATCTACACCGATCCTGAGGGCAAGGTACTCGCCGAGCGCGCAGTTGGGCACGAGCTCAAGCCGTCGGCAGTATCGGCCTGGTGGAAGAGGCGGGCGCTCGACTTCATCCGCCGGGATCCCGGCGCCTTCGCCTACAACATGGTTCGAAAATTCTTCTTTTTCTGGTCGGTCTACGAGATACCCCAGATCGAGCATCTGCCGTTTGAAAGACAGTACTCACGCATCCTGAGGATTCCTACGCCCTCTTTCGGCATGGTCTGTCCCCTTGGCATCGTGGGAATCGCACTCGCGCTCCGGCGCCGGAAGGAGGCATGGCTGTTTCTGCTTTTCATCCTTGCCTATTCGGCCGGCATCATCACTTTCTTCGTCGTCGCAAGGTACAGGCTGCCCATGGTCCCTGTGCTGATGGTCTTCGCCGCCTATTACCTGTTCTGGCTTATATCAGCGGGCGCTGACGGGCGCTGGAAGCCGATCGCCTATTCGCTTGTGGGTTTCTTCGCTCTCTTCGTCCTGGTCCACATCAACTTCTACAGGATACATCCCCTCAACGGTTTTGCCCAATCCTACTACAGGCTTGGCATCATCTATGAAGGCAAGGGTGATCAGGCCTCGGCGCTTGCCAATTATAAGAAGGCACTTGAGATCGATCCGGCAATCGCTCAAGCCCATGTGAACCTCGGTATTCTCCTCTCGCGGCAGGGGAAATACGAGGAGGCCGAAAAAGAACTCAGAGATGCGACCGTGCGCGATCCGGACTACGACAAGGCTTTCTATAACCTGGGTCTGGTCTATGCGGAGACAGGCAAGAACGATTCCGCCGTCGTCATGCTTGACCGGGCGCTTGCCCTGAATCCTGGGTACAGTCTTGCCAATCTGGCCAAAGCAGGCGCATACTACGAGATGGCAAATCTCCAGGAGGCAGCTTCTCTGCTTGGGGCGCTCAAGAACGATGCCACACTCAACCAGCAGTCGAATACTCAAGTAGAATCCCTCCTTAAGCTTCTTCCTGAGAGGCAAGCATGGATCGCCTCTCGGCAGCGTGGCTACCAGCGGCTCTCTGACCAGTATCTTCTGCGAGGCGACAACCTCGCATCCTTAGGACTTACGGCGAGAGCACTCGATGCGTACATGCGGGCGATCGAGACGGACAGCCTGTCAGGTGCGGCACGCTTCCAGGCAGGAAGCGTGTATTTCGACATGGGAGACCTTGACCGGGCCATGGCGCAGTTCGATCGTCTCCTGAAAGCCGCACCGACTCATAACGGCGCGCACTTTGCGAGGGGCGTGATCGCCTATCGCAAGGGAGACATAAGTCTTGCCTGCCGCGAATTCGAGGACGAACTCAGGGTTGATCCCACTTCAAGTGCTGCGCACATCAACCTTGCCATGTGCTATGAAGAGCACCTCAAGGACTATGGCCGCGCAGCCTCTCACCTCAAGCGTTACATTGAGCTCACGGGGGGAACTCCTGAGCTGCGCAATCATCTGAAGGATCTGGAGGCCAAGTCAACTGGCCGGGGGAATTAGGTCGATTCGCAGAAGAACCCGGTGTTGATACGTGGTGTCATGGGCGCAGGAAGGCCGATGGGAGCAAGGCCAGTGGCAACAAGCCAGGTGGCAACAAATCCAATGACGGCGCGACCAGTGCTGGAGAGGCGCCTGCCGAGCACACGAGCGACATGCGCAGCGGCCGGGGGCAAGAGCCTGAGCCTGGCGAGAACTTTGCTCGCCCTGTGCTCGGTCGCTCTTCTCGCCTTGGGGCCCGCGTGCTCACCCAAGGTGAAGCATCCTACCAAGGTCATCTTCGTGGGGATTGATGCTGCCGACTGGAACCTGATCAAGCCCTTGCTTGACGAGGGCAGACTCCCTAACCTCTCGAGGCTAGTCTCGCGGGGCGCTACGGGAAAGCTCGCGACGCTCGACCCTCTGCAGAAGTCGCCGATCATCTGGACTTCAATCGCCACAGGGATGTTCCCTGACAAGCATGGAATCGGCGGCTTCCTCGCACCGGTGGCTAAAGGCGACTCGGTCCCTTACACCGGCAATGTGAGACGAGTGAAGGCCATCTGGGACATCCTCGGCGAGAAGGGCATGAAGGTCGGAGTGGTAGGGTGGATGGTCACTTGGCCTGCTGAGCCTGTCAATGGATACCTCGTGAGCGACTACATCCAGTATGAGAACGAAAAGGGCATAAAGCTGGACAAGCAAACCTACCCGGAGGACCTCTTCCAGGAGATAGACAGCCTGAGGCTCTCTGAAGCCGACGTAAGCGATGAGACCATATCGCAGTTCTACCCGGTCACGGCTCCCCCTGACGCCCTGGCGGGCCTGGAATGGGTCAAGGGCTATGTCAAAATGGTCTACGCCACGGATGAGACCTTCAGGCGGATTGCCCTCGAGCTTGCAGGCAGAGGCGTTCAGTTTCTTGCGGTCTACTTCAACGGTATAGACTCGCTGTGTCATAGCTGCTGGGACTACAGGGGGCAGGCGGCGCACCCGCTCAACAAGGTGATAGACAACTATTACGTGTGGATTGACAAAGTCCTCGGCGAGTTCATGAACCTTGTTGACGACAGAACCCTGCTGGTGATCGCGTCCGATCATGGCTTCCGCGGCCCCTGGCATACCGACGACGGGGCACTCCTTCTCGGTGTTGACATGCACAGCCCGTACGGCATTGTCGGCTTCATGGGCAAAGACGTGCGCAGGGGGGGACACATACCTGATGCTGACGTGCTCGATATCACGCCGACCATCCTCTATGCGCTGGGACTCCCGGTTGCGAGAGACATGGACGGCAGCGTCATCACAGACGCCTTCGACACGGGATTCCTCAAGACCAATCCCGTCCAGTTCATCCCCACGTATGAGACAGAGCCCAGGCGGACCGGCCAACCCATGAGGTCCCCGGTGGATGATAAGGTAAAGCAGAAACTCAAAGCCTTGGGCTACATCCAGTAGAACTGTGAGCGACCCCAGCACTCAGGAACCACTGGTGTGGCAGAGCCCGTGCCCTAAGGCGCGATCCTGTAAAGCGTGATCTTGGCTGCGGAATGAACGGCTTCAAGATCGTTCTTCATAAATTCCCTGAGCTTGGCGACCTCTGCCGGCGGATAGAATCTCGAGAAGACATCGCCCAGCATTTCATTGACAAGAACGTACCTGAAGCCCATCCCTCGTATGATCTGTTTGAGGTCGTCGGCGTCCCGAGATCTCGCCACGATTTGCATGAGGGTTGAGGCCTCATAGAAGCTGTCGGCAAAATAGGGGTTGTCAAGGTAGTAGCCGCGGTTCTCCCAGACCATGAAGATGGGTTCGCGGGGAGGCAGGCTAGTGCGGATGTACTCGCACATGCTGAACGCCTGAAAATTCCTTTCGAGGTACTGTTGCCTGGGTTCAAGGCCAAACACGACCCGCGATGTGGCGCTGATAGGGATTGTCACAAAGGGCCTCCCGAATTGATCGGGCAGGACAATTGTGGAGCCCGTGACAAGAATAGCAAGACCGAGCACAAAGTTCGACGGCCTTACGCCGGCGAGGCCCGCCAGGTTGGCGAGGCCGGCTGCCGCGAGCACCGCTGCAAGGGCTATCGTGGGAATGAGGAAACGCAGCTGCTGTGATGTGAGTGCCCAGAAAACGAAGGTCGCCAGTACCATCACGATTAGCGCAGTGGTTTCCTTTCGACGTCTGAGGAGAGCGAGCGGAAACAGGATGAGGAAAAGCGGCGTCATGATGCCATCAAACCTGGTGTAATTGGCTGCGGGCCTGCCCCTCGTGCTTATATTGAAAGGCAGAAGAAGATAATTCAGGGCTGTTCTGCCCATTCCCATGCCCCGCTGCCAACTCAGGAGCTGTGCCTCCTGGGTCGCGTCCCAGTTTGAGCCGTCAAGCTTGCTTTCAACCAGAGGATAGAAGGGATTCCCGACATATACCTGGTTCTTTATGAGCCAGGGGGCAAAAAGAGCCAAGGCCACCAGGCCTGCGATGACAAATCTCCTCGGACGGGGGCGCTTGGGGGAACCGACCAAGGGGATGACCAGGAGCGATAGACATGGGGCAATGGCCGTGTATTTGATCCCAAGCATGAAGCCTGCGAGAACTGCGACGGGCAGGATCTGTCTGAGATTCGCCTTCAATCCCGGTGGATCGACGAGCAGAATGACGGAGGAGACATAAAGGTATCCAAGCAGGATGTCAACATTGCAGATGATCCGGTCATCAAGTACCAGAGGCTGCACGAGGAAAAAGCCCGCTGCGGCCATAGCCAGCCTGCGAGGGGCGAACCTCTTTGCCAGAACATAGATGGAAAGCGTGGCACCCATGACGACCAGGAAGTAGAAGATCCTGGCTCCGGTCTCTCCCGCCAGCGAGTAAAAGAGAGTGTACAGCACCTCGCCGTAATGAGGCATGTTGGCATATACATTATATGGCAGCCTCACCAGACCGGAGGCAGCCGCATAGAGCTTGGGGAGATTGAGGTGATATACGAGCGCATCGTTTGCGGTTATGGGTGCGAGACAGTTCGCAAGCACGAAAAGCGACGCAAAAACCATGAGGCCGGCGAAACACATCTCGTACACATCAAGCGACGGCACCGCGAGCCGCCTGAGCCACGCCAGCATCTGCCCGATCTGCCTGTACGAGATCGCCCCCACCATGGCAACGGCCGGCCAAATTACGTAGGGTCTCACCAGCCCAACAGTCCCGAGCAAGAAGGTGGCGATTCCCAGCAGGGCAAGTCCCACCGCCGAGGCCAGCATGATGTCTCTGAGACAGGGCTTTGCGCCCGGGATTAGGCGGAGTCCCATGGAGGCCGCCACCAACATCACCGCCAGGACCTTGAGAGCAGAGGCGAAGCAATCTCCGAATGGGTTTGCTCTGACAAGGCCTGCAAACTGATAGAAACCGAATGCTATCGCGACTAGTGCAACCCACGCAAAGAGCGCCGATAGAGTGAGTTTGCGGGTCATCCCAAGCCCTCTCCCTTGCTATGAGTTGTCGAGATCTTAAGCCTCAACAGGCCTAACTTGCAAGGTCAAAAATGGCTTGACAGGCTCTCTGGGCTTGCTTATAGTGAAACGGTTTAAGACAGGCGATTTGGAATTTTCCGTGACAGGCGACAGCACTGGAGGTTTCTGTCTTGGGCAACACCCGTAAGGTCACAATTCTCATACTCGTAATAGGGCTTTCGGTCTTACTTCTGACCTCGTGCGGAGAGGATAAGAGCGCTGGCCCCAAATGCCTCAATTGCGATTTCTGGCAGAAAGCATTCGGAAGGGTCGGCCGTTTTCCCGCCGTTTCTCCCGTTGATCCCAGGCTTGTGGCATTTACTTCACCGGAGACCGACACAAGCATCTGCGAAGGATCTTACCACATCTGGGTCGCTATGTTGCCGGAAGAGGAAGGCGACAATTCGACGTTCTATCAGATCACATGCGATGCCTATGATGATTTCAAACCTGTCTGGTCACCTGATGGCACTAGGATTGCGTTTGAAAGACGCTCCCTTGACAAGTCGGACATATTCGTCGTCGATGTGACCGATCTCGAATTGCCGGCGACTGCTCGTACTCTTGAACGATTGACCGATCGTGCGTCCCTGCCTAACTCGAGCTGGAGCCCGACTTGGGCAGTTATCGGCGATACTACCTGGATCGCGTTCAGCAATTCCTCCGTGGGCGGAGTCAATTTTGATATCTTTGTCAAGCGTTATCCGCAGGGTGACCGTCTTACGCGGATCTCCCGTGAGCCGGCGGACTTTGCCAAGGATGAGAATGGAGTGCTCAGCGCCATTTTCAAGGATGAGCAACCTGCGGGAAATGGTACCAGCCTGATTGCGTTTGCCTCCCCTGACAGGGTCAAGGTCGGCGACATCAGGGTCACAGCCCGTAAGGTCGTAGGCCCTCCTGGCCAGGATTCTGATACGACGGATGCATCCGCGGAGATTTTCTTGAATGCCAAGGATTCCGGCAAGACCACGCCCTATACGTTCAGATACAGGCCGGCTGGAGTGGCTAAGATTGAAGTAAGAGGAGTACTTCCTGAATATTGCACTCAACCGTATGACAGCATCATACCGGAGCCCGATGTGCTCAACACCATCGTTCTTGACTTTGTGCAAGAACGCGGGGCGGTGGGGCTGAGCTCAAATCCCGGGGTCAGGCTGGTTTACTTCGACGGCCGCCTGCAGAGTGTGCGTACCCCGGACTTGTCCACGGAGTATATTCTGCTCAAATGCTTGCTTCCGGGCATTCACACTGCTTTTGCTGCAAACGTCAGTGATGGGAAGCGCTGTAGCGACACGCTCGATGTCACGGTGCGTGCCGGGGAGACCACTTATGTGACATTGGATTGTAGGTGCGGGCTTGTGGGGCTGAGCTCGAATCCTGGGGGCAAGCTAGTGAATCTCGATGGTCGCTGGCTGGATGCTCCCACCCCGGCCTCGTCCACAGATTACATCTTCACAGAATGCCAGGTTCCGGGCATGCACTTTGTTTTTGCTGCTAACCCCGATGTCAATAAGACGCGTTGCAGCGACACAGCCTTTGTCGCTGTGCGTCCCGGTGAAACCACCTATGTGTCACTGGATTGTACCGGCGTGCCGGCGAGGAGCCGACAAGCGGAACCGAATCATCGCTCCTCGACTTTGAGTGCCCGGCTAGCGCCCAGCCGCAGTCTGACGGCGGGTGCAACCAACGGCATCTGGCTGGTGGACCTTGGAAATGAGGCATCTGTTGATGGCGACAAGATGTATCTGGTTACCACTAGCAGCCTGCCCATCTCAGAGCCTGCTCTCAGTCCTGACGGCAATTATGTTGCATTCATAAGGGGCCAGGACATTTCGAGAGAGATCGTCATCTGTGACGTATCCGGGGTTCTCGCCGGGACCGGTGAGGCGCAATCAATTGTGATTGGCTTGCCGGGTCAGGCCGGAGACGATGTCGAATGCTGGCGGATTCCCGAGCGTGTCGGCTGGTTTCCGGGTCAGCCTCCAAAGCTTGTGGCTTCGATTTCGGTCTGCCGCGGCGGAGCCGTACCAGACGACTATGAGATCTGGGTTGCGGACCTTTCGCGCTTCATAAAATAGAGCAAAGAGGCTTCGCGGCTGATTGCTCTTCAATGGGCACACTCCTGGCCGAAATCGCCCTCTCGCATGCCCCGATCTCATAATCTACTCATCTTTGAAGTGTACGCGCTGAACCCGGGTGTCCCCCTGCAAGCACAAACCGTCTTGACACTTGGCACACCAGTTTGGTATAATATAGGCGGATGTAGGGTGATTGTGTCAATTGTGGATTGAAGGTTGCAGCGATCTTCGCTGAAGGAAGGGGGTGAGACGGAGACACGCTGTAGTGATTTAAGTACCTCCGATTTTCCGTTTGCCGCGTGGGGAAAGAACCTGTCCGACAACAAGTGATTTCCCTTTGGGTACTATGGTCAGTCAGGAGACTGGCCAGCAACGAGTTTCGCATCGGAGGGTTTGGACCATGATGAGATTTAGAGCAGTATCTATCGTGGCAGTGGGGGTCCTTGTAATGGGGCTCGCCTCCGTTGCACTAGGTATGCAGGAACCGGCAAAGCCGCTTCTGCCGCCCGCTAACGCGGTGGGAGGGATGCCCTTAGCCATGCCATTCGTGATGGTCCAGGCGGGAAATACGACATGGGTAGAGGTACATGCTAATAGTACCCGCTGCCCTGGCGATCCGCTTGGAGGACACGGTGGTGAGGCGACGGGTGGGCCCGGTCCTACCCAGACCTGGTGCGTGGAGGGAGGAGTCGGTGATACATGCGGAACAGTAGCACCGTTCATCACCAACTGCTTCAAGTACGTTGATATTCGTAGTCTGCCTTCGCAGACCAATGTCAACTATTGGCACGTCGACAGCTACCGCACTGTGCCGGCGCCCGGGGGCTATACGGGTACCCGCGCACTGTGGTGCGGTTCGGCCGCGGTTTGGGGCGCGCCGCCCGGTAAGCCTGTCGAGTGCGGTACCTGGATCAATCCGCCTGGTTATGGTAACCAGTGGAACTGCATTGTGGAGCTCGACCTGCCGTCGTCGTTTAACGTGGCGGGGGGCTGTACACTGTACTTCGATCCCAGGTACGATACCGAGTGCAAGTACGATTACCTCTATGTGGACTACCAGCAGGGTGTAGCAGGTCCGCCTGCCACCACCGCGTGGGTCACGCTCGCCATGTTCAACGCGACGAGCAACAACCCGGGCGGTGTCTGTGGTGCTCCCTCGAAGCCGAATCCTGACAACTGGGGCAACACGGATGTGAACAGGCTTGCCAACTGCAACTGGCAGCAGAGGGGGACTCCTGGCATTCCGGCCTACATGGGAGTGATCACTCCTGCCATGTGGGGCACGGTCACCAACGCGCCGAAGATCAGATTCAGATTCAAGTCTGACGGAGCGTGGAGTGACATGGATGGCAGAGGCGATACCGACGGAGCTGCCTTTGTTGACAACGTGTGGATGGTTGGTGATGCGGGCAGCGCGTACACTCAGGACTTCGAGCTCTGCAGTGTTTTCGGAGCGCTTCCCCAGTACTGGAGTCTCCAGCAGCCTTCTGGTGTAGCGCAGGGATGGCACTTGGTGCATGACCCTGATCCGCCCTATGAGGGTGGTGATGGGGGCGCCCGCACGACCTGTCTGTTGGACTCCTCGTGGGTCTGGCGCGCGAGACCTGAGAATGCCTTCCCTCCTGGCTCACCCCAGAGGCAGGGCTTCTTCTACAGGCTCCTTACGCCCAAGGTCAAGCTTGCCAACACGGGCTGTATAGTCCAGTATGACGAGTTCATGTGCGGCAAGGACATCACCTGCGACTACACGGATACCCAGGTGAGGTTCTACGACAAGGTCAACCAGACATGGTGTCCATGGATCAACATCGACGGGTACATCATGTATGGCGGCTGTTTCTTCTGGAACTTCGATGACTGGGATAATGTCACCCAGTTCTACGGGGCAAACAACGACTCCATGCAGTTTGGATTTGATCTGCTGGATACCTCCAACCCTGGTGACATGTGCTATGGCAAGCACAAGGACACCGAGAACCTGATTGACAACGTTTCCATCGGCTTCTTCGATGGCACGGCAACCCAGTTCAGCGCTCGTGGGATTGACATTCTCCACGATACGTTCTTCCCACAGGTAGCTCAGGCGTACAACTCGTTCTTTGATACCTATGAGACCGACACGCTGAACAAGTACTCGGGAGCTTCTCCCCCGGCGCCGATACTTCCCAAGGGGCAGCAGCTCTACATCAACTGCACGGACAAGAACAATCTGGCATCCGTCAAGATCAAGGCTAGCATCACCAATGGCGCTACCTGGATTGAGAAGACAATGACTCTGGCGGTGCCCGCTGATCCGTTGAACCTTGCTCTTGGTGGCGAGTACTATGGGACTGTCCAGGCAGGTGACTTCAGTCCTGGTGCTATAGCATGGACGGTCGGCAGCGAGATCCTGTATTATGTCCTGGCTCAGGACAACCTGGGTAACCAGGCGTACTTCCCAGCCAGAGCGGATCCGAAGAACTCGGCCCACAATTGGACGAAGGACGATTATTGGGGGTTCTCAATCCTCCCGATAGTTGCCCCGGGGGTCGGCGAGGGTCAGAAGATTCTGCTTGTTGATGGACATGGCAGGAATCTCTATGACTGGTCGCCTTGCTTGACCGACCTTGACAACACGATGCCTCTCGAGGACATCTACGAGAGGACGCTGGCTGATGCCGGGTATTGCTACTACGACAAGTTCGACATCAGTGGTGCCGGTTCGAACCAGCACATACATCCGATTACGTTCTCGGATTATGATGCTGTTGTGTGGTTCACTGGGCCGTACTTCTCCAACTACCTGTTTGACAAGGAAGCCCAGTTAGCCCTGAGGGCTTATCTTGCGGACAGTGGGTGTGTGGTGCTGTGCGGTGACAGGCTGGCCTACGATATGGCGACTCAGGCTGAGGGTGGCAATGGCGAGGATTCGCTTGGCGGCGAGTTCTTGAACGGCATCATGGGGACCGACTACCTGAAGGAGATGGAAGCAGGGTTTACCTTGCCGTTTGTTTACATGGATGCGGCGGCTACGGTCAACGTGAGGGGTTCAGCCGTGAACATTCCTACGACGGCGTTGGATACGGTCGTGATTTACAGGGAGTGTCCGTATCTGAAGGACATGAGCTACGTTCTGACCAGCCCGAGCCCGAAGCCCGGCTACACGGCACAGCAGTTTCTCCGGGTAACCAATCCCATCGGGGTTCCTCTCGCTGATGGAGCGATCTACACTGAGTACCAGAATGGCAAGGGACGGTGCGTGTATGTCAACTTCGACCTGTGCGCCACAGTCAACCACGCGAGGACTTTGTGCACTGGAGTGACTCCTGCTCCAGCACCTGACTTCGCGCCAGGTTACTACTTTGGCCGCGTCGAGTTGCTAAGGACCATCCTTTACAACCTCTTTGGTATCGTTCCGAATGCGATGGCCAATGTGCCGGGTCCCACCAGTCCTGTTGCGTATGTCTGGGGACTCAGGCAGAACGGACCAAACCCGCTGTCGACTGGGACCAAGATAGACTTTGAGGTCGCCAGTGCCAGCAAGGTTTCCATCAAGGTCTATAACGCGATGGGGCAGTTGGTGCAGGTACTGAAGGATGAGCAGATGAAGGCTGGTAAGCACTCGGTAGCCTGGGACGGAAAGAACCAGGTTGGCGAGCGTGTATCGAGTGGAGTGTACTTCTACAAGATGGAAGCTGATAAGTATTCAGCCGTGAAGAAGATGTTGGTTGTGAAGTAGAAGTAGACCCTACAAGGCATTGAGGCCGGGGCTTTCATACCAGTGGAAGCCCCGGTTCTTTATTGCCCAGGCTTGACCAGTTTTGGTGTTGACAAGGCAGGAATGCGTTGTTATAGTTTCTCGGCTGTGTCTTATCGTGGGGCCAGCTATGCTGTAGCATAGACACAAATTCCTTAGACGCAAGGAACTTAATCACGCAGGATTGAGGAGTGTGCTTATGGTGACAAGAAGGAGCCTCCTCGTGGGTTTTGCAGTGGCGCTGGGCCTCATAGGCCTCGTCGGTTGCGAGGAGGAGAACGTCACAAGATATGACAAGAATACTGCTCCCGAGACCGTACTTTCGGTTGCGCCGGGCATGGACGACAAGGTTTTCCATAAGTACCTCGTGCACTGGACGGGATACGATGAAGACGGTGTGGTTGTGGCATACAGGGTGGCATCAGTATCTGAGGATGAGCTATACAGTGGGCTCAGGAACCAGGAGGACATTGACCAGTATCTCTTGAGTCTTCCCTGGAGAACCACGGACGCTACAGAGAGCCTCTTTGTGTTTCGAGCTGACAGGCCCAATTCGAGAAGTCACAGCCTATACGTTGCTGCCGTCGATAACGAGGGCAAGGCAGATCCGAAGCCCGCAGCGACCAACTTCATGGCTATTGACTACGCTCTTCCCGAGATCCAAGTTCTCATATCAAGCAGCATCGATACTATTCCTCGCGTCCCTCCGGATAAAGGCGACACGATTCCTGCGATCAACCTCAGGTATCCCGGTCCTTGCGATATGACCACTCCGCCGATAGTGGTAAGATTTGATTGGCAAGGACGCGACCCTGATGGATCCGTACAAGAATGGAGATATCGGCTTGACTCGGGCAATGAGGTCACAGTCCCCTTTGAGACCCACAGCACGGAGTACAGGTATTGGCCTTGCATAATCGAAAGCAGCGATGTCTGGCTGGGTTTCCATGAGTTCAGGCTGGTCGCCGTGGACGATGCCGGTGCAAAGAGTGATGAGAAGATCGCAAGGTTTGTCGTAAACTATGATCCCAACACATATATCGATGGCGTTTGGACATTCAGGGGGTCAGGTCAAAGTGGTCAGGGCGGCATTCCTCTTGCCGAGAAGCAGATCTACCCGAGCGACACGACCGCGGTCGCGTACCACTTCGGCCAGTTACGGTTCAGGTTCCATGGCTGGGATAAAGATGGGGCACGTCCAGACTCGTTTAGATGGAGCATCCGAGGCACTCTGATCCAATCTGGTGCCGACCCGAAGCAGCCTTGGGTAGGGACGCCGTGCGACACAGCCTTCTGTGACGTAACTGCCACAGGCCAGAACAACCCCAATCTTGATACAGATTACGAGCTAGCCCTGCTGGTGAGAGCAAGGGACGACTTGGGTAAGGTGGACGGCACTCCTGCTCTCTTCACCTTCAAGGTGAACTATGCGCCGGTGATAACCTGGGATACCCTCATGGTCATTGGCCCAGGAAAGGTGAAGTTCGACTGGAAATGTCGTGACGTGGATCAGGATATCAACCGGGGAAGCAGTGGCGAGCAAGCCCTTGTCACATACCGATACAAAGTTGATGATGGTCCCTGGATACAGGTGACTGCTAAGGACAGGCAGGGTTTGTACGTGCCGGGGGTTGAGGTTGAAGGACTTGCGTCGGGGTGGCACAGGTTCAAGCTCGAGGCGTATAACGGCGACTACTTGTTGACCAGGTCTGACTCAATGCGTGATTCTGTGTTTGTTTCGAGTACAAACTCGTCGGGAGGCGGAAGATGAGTACCAGGAAGTACACGGGCTCGGCTGGCATCGTCTGGATTGCATTATGCTGTCTCGCACTCTTGTTCTGCGGCTGCGGCGAAAAGGCTGGCGGAACAAGAGTAACCAATATCCCCCCGCACACCTTCATCTCTTTCGGGCCGAAGGAGGAAGCAAGGACCTATTTCAAGGTTCAAGCATACTGGTACGGTACGGATGAGGACGGGACCATTGCAAGGTATGAAGTGGCGACTGTCAAGGGCCTGAGCAGGGAAGCGCTTGATAATCTTGATCGCGATAAGCTCGAGTGGGCTGAGACTGCAAGAACCGAAAGCACTTTTGTGGTTACGGCCGATTCGTGCTGTTCTTCTGTGGGTACTGTCAGATTTGGCCTCTCCTACTGGGGCATAATCGTCAGGGCTCTTGACAATGATGGGGCAGTGGATTCTGCAGGAGCCAGTGTTTTCTTTCAGGCGTCCAATGTGCTTCCTAAGGCAAAGATAACGATTCCAGTGAAGATACCGACTGTCCCCTGTCTCTCTCCTCCTCACGTTTATATCGAGTGGCGTGGAGAGGACTCGGATGGCGATGTTTCGAAGATGCTTTTCAAGTATATTCTCATTCCTGAGAAGGAATTGCCCGGCGGCAAATGGCCGACACCTCCCGGGACTGCGTCGCGGTTAGACAGTCTCGACGTGGTCGACACCGACCCTAGGCACAAGCCCTATGCGGCGCCTGCAGTCAGTTATTGGAGTGAGTGGGTTCCGGCAGACTGCACGTACGTGAAGGACCTCAATCTCTCTACCTATGCAGTTAAGGGAGAGAAGGTGATGGCGTTTGTCACCTGTAAGGACGAGGGTGGTGCTGTGCTGCCCAAGTCTCTTTATGGAACTTATAACAGCGACAATAATTGGGTCAGGTTGCTCGTCATCACTCAGGGTGCGGGTGTCACCACCAACATTGATGCAGGCGCATTGGGGGTGAGGTCGAGCGACGACAGGCAAGGGTATTTGAGCAATGTTGCCGGGTTGTTTGAGGGTACGCCCGTATCGTTCAAGTTCTGGGGGTCTGAGGATCGGAGCCAGGGGAAACTGGTGGCTGCATGTCGTTATTACTTCGACGATTCTGAAGATCCCGCAACGTCAACATGGAACTACTGGACCAGTGTCGACCCTCTCAGGGAAAGGACAACAGGTGTCGAGTGGCTCGTGAGATATCCCTCGGACGGCAAACCGTTTATTCCCAGTCTTGGTACTCACAACTTTGTTGTCGAGCTCAGAGACCTGAATAGAGATACAAGCCATTGTGAGTTTCGCTTGGAGGTGCTCAAAGGCCCTCGAGGCAAGGAGAAGTTCATTTATCTTGTTGACGACGATCATGCCAAGTGGCTGGGAAACCCCTACCTCTACTATGAACGAGCCAGTGACAGCCTGTGGGCCGATATCCTCAAGGGTTACAATTGGCAGGAGTTTGATACGGGCAGCGATTACAAGAACGAGGTGCCGATCAGGCGGGTGGCGGATGCCTCAACCGTGATCTGGCTTGCTGATCAAGATACAGAGAGCCCAGATATTCATCTCACCGAGGTTTGCTTCAACAGGGGCAATTACCTCAATTCCTACGTCAAGGTTGGCGGGAATATAATCGTGATAGGTCTGGATCCGATTTACTCCTGCATGTTCTGGCCCGACAAGACGCCTCCTCGCGGAACCAGAGGTTCCCAGACCAGCTTGGATTTCACCCCGAGGGTGAACCCCGTTGACTCAACCTTGATCTACAACTTCAACTGGGAGACGTTCGGAATAGCGAAGATGTTGATCGGCAATCCCAGGGTTAGCTTCAAGACCATGTACCCGTGTACAACTAAGTATACAGCGAAGCCTCTGGATGACACAACGCAGTACTGGGATCCCGTCACAACAGATCGGATTCCTGGTGTCGCCGGCTGGCCGGGCAGAGTTGACAATGCTTTTTACATAACAGAGCTTAGATACGATGACAGTATCGATGTCCGTCCGATTTACTCGGTTGTACCGGTCAATGATAAGGGGCAGCGCATAGGAGATCCAGAGTGCGGGAGGGAGATCATGACCCCCTCTGGCATGAGGTTGCAGGGTAAGTGGATTGGAGTGTATGTTCCTGGCGATAGCAAGACGGGGCGGGGGTATGCAGCCTATATCGGAATCCCTCCGTGGTTCTTCAACCACGACGAGGTCAAGACTCTGATACGGAATCTCTTGGAATTATTCGATGAAGGGAAGCCCAGGGCTTTCTAGTCTCAGGAAATACATCGCGTTTCTATGGCTGGAGGTATGTATGCAGAAGGGCGGGAGGCGTTTTGTCTATGCACTTTGGTTTGGGTGCTTACTTCTCTGCGTTAGCGTCTGTGGGGCAGGCATCACTCTCAAAGCGCCACACATTGTGAATATCACTGAAGGCGATACCACCCGTAGCGACGGCAGGATAGTGAAGATTCAGTGGAAGGATCTTCAGCCTGAAAGCCTGGTTTTTGTTTACCAGCCGTCGCTGGGTACACGTGAGACCCCGTGGAGAGGCAAAGCGACTATAACCGTGAGCGATGAAAGCTTTTATGTTGGAGCCTGTGATCATGACTACAATATCACCGTGAGTTCCACTCCCGATCGGGTGCTTCTTTCCTGGTTGTACGTGAGTGACTGGAATACTAAGTCCCAAAGCGAAAAGACAATCACGGTGGATTCGACCGATCATGACTATGACCTTTCAGACGGCATAAAGATATCAATCCCTTCTTACAGCCTATTCAGGTTTCATCCCGAAGGTTGGCAGGATTGTCCCATTCCCACTTTTGACGGCATATACAGAGGTGGGAGACTCGCGGACACAGTAGTGGTCCTTGAGTTCACGTGTGTCTCTGGGGGCGAGCTCGGCCCCGAAGGAAATGCCGCGATCACTCTCAGCTGGTCGGCAGCCAGTCTTGGTGAAGATAGTTCGATCGTGGTCGAGCGGTCGGGCCAGAGCGTCGGGGTGAGCAAGGGGCTGAGGGTCTCCTTCCCGGCGGGGCAGTTCCAGGTAGGTCGGAGTTTTTCGGTCGATGTCAGGATACCCTTCGGGAAGGCGGGCCCAGGCGACAATCCTCCGGCCGATGCATTCAAGATCAAGGCCTCCACCTTTGAAGGGTATCTGGTTCTGCGCCGGTCTGTTGAAGATAGGCCCCCCACGTCCAGCGATCCCGTGGGCCAGTATAAGGTGGCTGTGGATAAGAGGCGCTGTGAGGATCCCGGATTCTTTGCAGATTCATTCGGCAAGCAGGATCCTGGCGGTGAGAGGTACTTCATTGACAAGGGCATAAGGGCCAGCGGGCGTGGCGTCACGCCTGACCCAAGTGCCTATGTGTTGCTCAATGGCTTCCCTTATGATTACGCTGTCGTGACCTACGATTGGTCTAGCGGTTATGAACTCATCATGAGTCCGATAAACTGGACTGAGGTGTATCCGACCGCCTCTCCGAAGGGTCGAACAGTCGACGATGTCTTTGTGGTTCCCAATCCTTATCGTTTCAGGGCTGGCTGGGAGCAGGGGGAGGCCAAGCTGCAGTTCGTGAATGTACCCGAAAAGGCAACCATAAGGATATATGATGCATCCGGAGGTTACATAGATACGGTCAGGCCCGGCTTCAATATCGACAACGAAACGCAGAAGGGCTCAGCTGATTGGAACCTCAGGGACAGTGACGGTAAGCAGGTGGTAAGCGGGATATACATTTACAGGGTCGACGCCGGGGGAAGCAGCAGGACGGGAAGGTTTGTTGTAGTAAGATAAGGAAACTCGTGCGTTAGAATTGATCCGCCTAAGAGTATCCTTGATCTTCGAGACAGCCCGCATCTCATCAGGTATGAGGATTCAGCGTGGTCAGACAGAGGATGGGTATATCACGTGTAGGCGCGCGCGCCAAGAAGCTTCTTGAGCTCGACAAGAAGTACATTTCCCCTTCGTACACGCGGGGCTATCCCTTCATTATGGATCATGGCAAGGGCGCGTACGTATGGGATGTGGATGGTAATGCGTTTCTTGATTTCACCTCCGGCATCTCGGTGACCTGCACCGGACACAGTCATCCCCAGGTGGTCAGAGCGATAGAGGAGCAGGCAAGAAAATTCCTGCACATGTCGGGCTCGGATTTCTACTACGAGACGGAGATAATGCTTGCTAAGAAGCTCGCATCGATCGCGCCGGGCAGGAAACCCAAGAAGGTCTTCTTCTGCAATTCGGGTGCAGAGGCGATCGAGGCTGCCATAAAGCTCGCCAGGCACGCCACGCGCAGGCAGTATTTCATATCTTTCTTTGGCGCCTTCCACGGAAGAACCATGGGGGCGATGGCGCTCACGGCCAGCAAGGAGAGCCAGCGCGCCCGCTTTAGCCCCTTGATGCCGGGAGTGGTCCACGTGCCCTACGGCGACTGCGCGCATTGCGCATACAATCTCAAGTATGGCAAGTGTGATATCGCGTGTGTCTCGTTCATTGAAGACACGCTCTTCAAACGCACTCTGCCGCCCGATGAAGTTGCAGCGATCTTTGTTGAGCCGATTCAAGGTGAGGGTGGATACGTTGTGCCGCCGCCGGAGTTTCACCCCAAACTCAAGACGCTCGCAGAGAAATACGGCATCCTCTTCGTCTGCGATGAGATCCAGTCGGGCCTCGGCAGGACCGGCAAGATGTTCGCCATCGAGCACTGGAATGTCGTCCCGGATATCATCACCGTTGCCAAGGCAGTGGCTTCAGGGCTGCCGCTGGGAGCAATGATTGCTCCTGCGAGTTTGATGACGTGGGAGCCCGGAGCCCATGGCAGTACCTTCGGTGGGAATCCCGTGTCCTGCTCGGCCAGTCTTGAGACCATAAGACTTCTCGAAAATGGTTTAGTTGAAAATGCGGCCGCAATGGGCGATTATCTCATGAAGCGCCTTAGGGCGATCCAGAAGAAGAGCCGGGCGATAGGGCGACTCAGCGGGAAGGGCTTGATGATCGGCATGGAGATCGTCGCGGATAGGGCGACAATGAAGCCGGCCCCCGAGATGAGAACCAAGATTGTTGACACATGCTTCTCGCTTGGCCTTCTGATTCTTCCCTGTGGGCCATCCTCCCTAAGATTCATCCCACCGCTGGTTATCGGCAGGCGGGAAGCCGACATGGCCCTCGACATGTTCCAGAGGGCGGTACTTAAAGTTGAAAAGGGGCGAGCATAGCATGGGCGAACAAGTGATTAGAACCAATCGGCAGAACCTCGTCATGCTTTCAGTCGCGGGGCAGGTCGCAAGTCCTACCATGACCGAGACCGGCTACAGGATCGGCTCCACGGGAAATCCCGTCATATTGCCGGGAACAGGGGGCATAACATATAACATCAAGGTCGGGCATCCCGCGTGTGGGTGGGTTGCTGATCATGTCGAGCCTGGCGTGAGCGTCAAGAACATGTCGGCCAAGGAAGGCACAAGAAGCGCCAACGCAGCTCTGAACACACTTGCCGCGATTGGTAACGGAGCCCTGGTCATAAGTGGGGACGCCAAGGGTTCACGAGGTGTTGTGACGGGCAAGCACGGCGGGATTGAGCATGTTCTGGTGGATTTCGACGATAAGACCCTCGGGAAGCTTGCAATCGGCGATAATATCTTGATCAAGGCCTTCGGGACCGGGCTCGCGATCGAGGGATTTGACGATATCAAGCTCATGAATCTTGATCCTGACGTGCTCTCGCGGATGAACGTCAGCATTGTGAAGAACAAGATCGAGGTCGGGGTTTCCCACATCATCCCGTCGGCGCTGATGGGTTCCGGCATAGGCAAGGTTCATGCGCACTCAGGAGATTACGATATCCAGCTCCTGGACCCGAGAACGGTTGAGCGTGAGGGCCTCGGCGGCATCAATCTAGGAGACGTCGTCGCCATTAAAGACGCGGACCACACTTTCGGGAGGATGTACAGGAGAGGTGCTATCACGATTGGAGTCGTGGTTCATTCCGATTGCGTGCTCTCGGGTCATGGCCCGGGCGTTACAACCATCATGACCTCTTCACGGGGCTCTATCATTCCCGATTTGGACAGCAAGGCGAACATCGGCAGGATTCTTGGAATCGGCATCTGCAGAAAGAAGAGCAAAGGAGCGAAGACGTGAAACACGGTGTCCGGTCGGTAAACCAGCTGATTCCGGAGATCAAGCTGATAAGGAAAGCTGACCTGCGGATGCGGGTTGCGTCTGCATGGCAGGATGCGATTGAATCGGGAGGCTGGAAGCCTGAAGACCTCCGCATGATACCGTTCACGCTTCTGATTCCCGATACCAAGATAGACTTGATTCACCATACCAGAGCGGTCACTCAGACCGCCATAAGCATAGCGGAGAATCTCGCCAGGAATTATGGCCGTGCGATCGATCTGGATATGGATCTTCTGATCGCCGGGGCGATTCTGCACGATGTCGGGAAGCTCCTCGAGTATGCGAAGCAGGGCAAGAAGATCGGCAAGAGCAAGGTAGGAACTCTTCTGAGACACCCCTTCTCGGGCCAGGCACTTGCGTACAAGCATGGGCTTCCCTATGAAGTACTCCATATGATTGCCTATCATTCCAAAGAAGGCGATCTCGGGAAGCGCACAACCGAGGCCATAATAGTCCATCACGCTGACTTCGTTAACTTCGAACCCCTTAAGGCTTGACGCGTCCCGCGCTGTAGCACTGCCCAGGCCGCCCTGCGATTGGTATGCTTTCCTGTGTGCCCGATAAGCATTGATAAGCCTGTTCCGTGAAAACCAAAAGTAGACGTTTGGGCAAAGTCAAAAGTGGACATCAGGGGTAAGCATTGATACGGGTAAGCATTGATAAGCCTTGAGCCCGGGCCGAAATCGTAGTATAATCCTAGAGAAAGGAGCGCACATGAAGCCACGTGAATTGATTCCACTTTCAGTTATGGCTCTTGTCTTCACTGCCTTTACTCTCGGAACGCCTTCTTTCGGCCTCACAGGGGTCTCACCCTCGGTTAGTGAATGGCTCAAGACTGCTCCGAGCGGGGATGAGCTTGTGGTCTGGGTTTTCTTCAGGGACAAGGGTGATTATGCTCTGAATGAAGTCCAGGCACGGCTTAGCGAGATCGCCTCATCCTATGATCCCAGGGCCGTGGAGAGGCGTCTGAGGGCACGGCCCGCGCAGCCCTTTGACGAATCCGATCTCCCGCTCTACAAACCTTACATCGATGCCCTGAAGGCCGAAGGTGTGGAGTTCAGAACTTTCTCCAGGTGGCTCAATGCCGCTAGCATTGTTGCTACGCGCGACCAGATAGAACATATCGCCGGCCTTCCCTTCGTGAAATCTTTGCGGAGGGTGAGCGGCAAAGCGGGATCTCCCGAGCCTGTGACCTGGGACGCTTCGGAGAAGGGCATCGGAGCTCTTTACCAGTATGGCCAGGCGTGGAGACAGCTCACCCTGATCCAGGTTCCTCAGCTCCACAATGAGGGCTATACGGGGACGGGTGTCAAGGTAGCGATCTTCGATACCGGCTTCTGGCTGGAGCACGAGACCTTCACGGACCTCAATGTGATAGCCGAGCATGACTTCATAAACAATGACGACACCACTGCCAACCAGCCCGGAGACCCGTCCGGCCAACATGATCACGGCACCATGTGTCTTTCGCTGCTCGCGGGGAATACGCCGGGAACGATGATGGGTGCAGCCTTTGATGCCGAGTACATTCTTGCGAAAACCGAAGACATGGCAGACGAGCAGCCCGTTGAAGAGGATTGGTGGATAGCCGCAGCCGAATGGGCGGACAGCCTTGGAGCTCAGATAATATCCAGTTCGCTGTGTTACTCAGATTGGTATACCTACGCGGACATGGACGGCGATACCGCACCCATCACCAACGCCGCCGACAGAGCAGTCCTGAATGGGATTGTGGTCGTAAACGCTGCCGGTAATGCCGGCGCCTCTGAGTGGAAATACATCATGGCGCCGGCGGATGGTGACAGCGTCGTCACGGTCGGTTCCGTGGATTCGACGGGCGTGAGGTCCTCTTGGTCATCCCAGGGTCCAACCTACGACGGAAGGATCAAGCCTACCATCATGGCGATGGGTCAGGCAGATTATATAGCTAACACCACCGGCCCAACTAGTTACAGGAGAGGGAGCGGCACTTCCTTCGCCACGCCGCTCACTGCCGGTGCAATTGCCCTCGTTCTCGAGAAGCACCCCAACTGGCTGCCTGCCAATGTGACTGAAGCGATAATGGCTACAGGCACACGGTCATCAAATCCCGACACGCTTTATGGCTGGGGCATCCTCCAGGCGTATGACGCTTCAGGGTATGTGCCGAGTGGCATTGCATCCGGAAGGATCCCAGTCTCGAGACTCGAGGTCTACCCCAATCCTTGCCGGGCGAGTTTCTACATAGGTTATGCCGGCGCGCCAGCCCGAGGCCCTGTGAGGATCTACGATGTTGCCGGAAGGCTTATTCGTGAATTCGATCTGAGGCCTTCCGGGCTCACCGAGATCAATCTCAATTCGGCCCTTCCCGGCATCGCGCCTGGCATCGTTTTCGTTGAGGTTCCCGGCACCAGCAGGGCCAAAGTGCTTATTCTTAAGTAGCTAAAGCTCAAACCGTAGCTGCCCGAAAACTATTGCGGGGAGCGAGGTTTGGTATTACCTTATAACGAACCTGGCGCGAAAATCCTCAGGCAGGAGTGTAATTCTGATGAAGGGGCTTACATATTTCTTCGGCGCGGGCAGAGCTGATGGCGATGCCTCGATGAAGGATCTCCTCGGCGGGAAGGGTGCGAATCTTGCGGAGATGTCAAGGATAGGCCTTCCGATTCCTGCGGGATTCACGATCACTACCGCAGTCTGTGCTTATTTCACTTCCCATGGAGGTAAGTACCCGCAGAGCCTTGAACCTGCGGGGCTGGCGAGCCTCAAGCAGGTCGAGCAGGCGATGGGCAAGGGCTTCGGTGACCGTATGAATCCGCTTCTGGTTTCGGTAAGGTCGGGAGCGAGGGCCTCGATGCCGGGGATGATGGATACGGTCTTGAATATCGGGCTCAATGATGTGACCGTCAAGGGCCTCGCCAACGGCGGCAACGAGCGCTTCGCTTACGACTGCTATCGAAGGCTTGTGCAGATGTACGGCGATGTGGTTCTGGGGCTCAAGCCCGAGGATGACACTTCGCCAGATCCTTTCGAGACGGTCATAAATGCCAGGAAGAATGCGCGAGGCGTTACTAAAGACACCGAGCTCAGTGTCGATGACCTGAAGTATCTCGTAGCCGAATTCAAGCGCATGATAAAGCAAGAGAAGGGTGTGGATTTCCCCGATAACCCCTATGACCAGCTCTGGGGTGCCATCGACGCGGTCTTCAAATCATGGAATAACAGGAGAGCAATTGAGTACAGGCGGATAAACGACATACCTGACGAGTGGGGTACCGCGGTCAACGTCCAGGCAATGGTATTCGGCAACATCGGTTGGGACTCGGGGACAGGCGTGGCCTTCACAAGGAACCCTGCAACCGGAGAAGACGTGTTTTATGGTGAGTACCTCCTGAATGCCCAGGGGGAGGATGTGGTTGCGGGGATAAGGACTCCCCAGCCCATAAACGAGGCGCAGCGGGGCGAGGCTGGTCTCAAATCCCTCGAAGAGGAGATGCCTGAAGTTTACGGGCAGCTCCTCGGCGTGCGTAATAAACTCGAGAGCCACTTCAAAGACATGCAGGATCTCGAGTTCACGATCGAGCGGGGAAGGCTCTGGGTGCTCCAGACAAGATCGGGCAAACGCACCGGCCTTGCAGCCTTGAAGATCGCATTTGACATGTATGAGCATGACCTGATCGATAAGGAGACTGTGCTCTTGAGGATAGAGCCCGAACAGCTCAATCATATCCTGAGACCCGTCTTTGATTCCCGCGAGAAGGATAAGGCCAAAGCCGAGAAGCGGGTGATCGCAAGGGGTTTGAATGCAGGCCCCGGCGCCGCAAGCGGCAAGGTGGTCTTCAGCTCCGCCAGGGTGAGGGACGTTGTTCAGGTGAAGAAACTGCCCGTTATACTCGTGAGGGAAGACACCAGTCCCGAAGACGTTGGCGGGATGAGCCTGGCGCAGGGCATCTTGACCGCGCGGGGAGGAATGACTTCGCATGCAGCGCTGGTGGCAAGGCAGCTCGGCAAGGTGTGCATTGTCGGCTGTGGAGTCCTCAATATCGATTATGAAAATAAACAGATGACCATCGGCAAGCATGTCATAAAAGAAGGAGACGACCTCTCGATTGACGGAACAACCGGGGAGGTCATCCTTGGCAAGGTTGCCACCATCAGATCTGAAATCGAACGCGTGGTGGTTGAGAAATCGCTGTCGCCGGGGGAGTCCGAGATCTATGGGCTTTACAAGTCCGTCATGGATTGGTCCGACGGGTACAGAAGGCTGAAGGTACGGGCTAACGCGGATCAGCCTGACCAGGCAGCTACGGCCCTGGCCTTCGGCTGCGAGGGCATCGGGCTTTGCCGGACGGAGCACATGTTCTTCGCCGAAGGCAGAATAAACAAGGTGCGGCAGATGATCATGGCATCGACCGCTGCCGAGAAGCGGCAGGCTCTTGCCAAAATCGAGCCGCTTCAGCGGGAGGATTTCAAACAGATCCTCAGGGTGATGGTCGGGAAGCCCGTGACGATAAGATTGCTCGATCCTCCGCTTCATGAATTCCTGCCGAAGACGGACGATGAGATCGAGGCCGCCGCTCGCGAAATTGGGATCACCAAGCAGGAAATCATTGAAAAGAGTTCCGCCCTGTTTGAATTTAATCCCATGCTAGGTAACCGCGGATGCAGGCTCGGCATAACTCACCCGGAGATATATGACATGCAGGTGAGAGCCATAATCGAGGCCGCGTGCGACCTCACGCTTGAGGGCCTTGAGGTGATACCGGAGATCATGGTGCCCCTTGTCGGCGATGCGAGGGAGCTCTCCTTCATCAGAGAGAGGGCAGAGAAAGTGGCGACTGAGGTGATGAAGGAGAGGAAACTGAGCCTTGATTACCTGATCGGCACCATGATCGAGATACCGAGAGCTTGCGTGACGGCGGATGAAATCGCAAAGGTTGCTGAGTTCTTCTCCTTCGGGACAAATGACCTCACTCAGATGACCTATGGTCTGAGCAGAGACGACGCGGGTCCGGTCGTAAGAAAGTACATCGATGTAGGAATCATGAAGCGCGATGTCTTCGAATCCATCGATCCCGCCGGTGTCGGAGGCCTGATGAGGCTGGCCGTGGAGAAGGCCAGGATTACGCGACCCGGCATAAAGCTTGGCATATGCGGTGAACATGGCGGGGAACCGAGCTCGATAGAGTTCTGCGAGAAGATAGGACTCGACTACGTGAGCTGCTCACCCTTCAGGATTCCTGTGGCAAGGCTTGCTGCGGCAAGGGCGGCCCTCCTCGCGACGCGCTCGGACGTTGAAGCGCCGGTGGATTAGAGGCTGGCTGCTAGTTCAGGTCATACTCCTTCATTCTGCGGTAGAGGGTTCTTTCACTCATACCCAAGAGATTGGCGGTCTTTCGCCTGTTGCCGTTGATTGCTCTGAGGGTCTTCTTGATCAGGTCGCGCTCCACATCCTTAATGCTGGTGCCGGGCTTGGGAAGAGTATCTTTACTCGCATCGCCGGCCTCACCGCACGCCACGCCGGCAGGTACATACACGGGCTGCTTGGAAAGGCCATTGTTCCGGGCGAGGGCATCCCGCATTCCCACGACAATCTTTGTGAGATCATAAACCTGTTTCTCGATCTCACCGAGCCTCCACATGAGAAGATTCCTGTCGCTATCGCCCCTTGGGAGGTTCATTACAACCGGCAGGTCTCTCGCGTTGTCGCCCCGGATTATGTATTCGGGCAAGTCTCCGATCCCTATCCTCTTACCGCCCGAAAGCACGACCAGACTCTCGGCCAGGTTCCGGAGCTCCCGGACGTTGCCCGGCCAGGAGAACTCTCTGAGAGCCCAAAGAGCGTCATCGTCGATGCCTCCAAACTCAACTCCATTTTTCCTGCAGGCTTCTTCAACAATGCCGAGGAAAATCGCCGGGATATCCTCTTTCCTTTCTCTGAGCGGGGGCATGTGAATCGGCACAACGTTAAGCCGATAGAAAAGATCGATCCGGAAAATCCCTTCCTCGACAAGCTGCCGCAGATCTCTATTGGTTGCCGCAAGCACCCTCACGTCAACCCTGACATCCTGTGAGCCGCCGACCCGCATGAAACGCTCCTCTTCGAGCACTCGCAAGAGCTTCACCTGCGTGCCCGGCGGCATCTCACCGACCTCGTCGAGGAGAAGTGTTCCGCCGTCTGCAACCTCGAATCTGCCCTTTCGCTGAGCGATCGCTCCGGTGAACGAACCTTTCTCGTGGCCGAAGAGCTCACTCTCCAGGACTCCCTGGGGCAGGGCTGCGCAATTCACGGCGACGAATGGCCTGTCGCCGCGGTTACTTCTTGCGTGGATGGCTTTCGCAATCAGTTCCTTGCCTGTGCCACTCTCGCCCGTAATGAGCACGGTCACTTTCGTAGGTGCGATGGTCTCGATGGTTTCGATTAGCTGAAGTATTCTTTCATTCTTCCCGGTTATGCCGATCTGTTTTCTTGCGACCAGCCTCGCAACGCTGGAACTCGCCTCCTCAGCATCTGCTCCATCCGTCTCGATATATGCATCGGCTCCTTCGTCGGTCACTCGCCGTTTCTCCTCCAGAGAGATCCGAGGACCGAAGACGACACCCAAAGCCAGCGGGTACCGCTTCTTTACACTCTGGATGACCTTAAGGCCGCTCGAATCAGGGAGCTCGTGATAGGCGAACACAAAATCGGGCCTTGCCTTTTTCGCAGTCCTGAGCGCAGCGGCTCCATCGGACACTGTGTGCTGTTCAATGTTGTTCCTGGTGAGGACTGAAGATATGGCTGCCAATCTGTCTGCGCTGTGACAGACCAGGATGGCAGTATAGGGTTTTACCTGGGCTTCTGGTCCGGTCATGGCCGATTTCTCCCATGACAAATTAACACACCCTGTCCCAGAACGTCAACCCCAATGACGATTTCTCTTGACAAATCCGCGAGTTATGCTAAATTGATGCAAAAATTGCACATAATGGAAGGTATCTGATACCTGATGCCTGCGATCATCGTCAGGGCAAAATGAGAACATTGACAAGGCCATAAAGCCGTTGCCCTTTTGACTCTCTTGGTCGAGGCCTTGTGCAGGCCCGAGGGGTTTTGGTAGTAGAAACTGGAAGGGAGGTAGCTCTGTTGGGTTACAAGGATGAAGAAGTCCTTATAAGAGACCAACCCAGTGCGACCTTCGAGATGCTTCTAAAGAAAGCCGAGCAGGACGGCAGGTTGAGCGGCAAGCATCGTTGCCCTGTCTGTGGAATGCGTTACAAGAAAGAAAAAGAAGCATCCATGTGCTGCTACGGAATCGCAAAATAGGAGATTGGTAAATGCCTAAGGCTAAAACGAGCAGATCGGCCGCGAAGAGATTCAAGAAAACGGCGAGCGGCAAGCTGGCAAGAAGGAAGTCCCTCAAGGGGCATCTGCTTACCTCGAAGACGCGCAAGCGGAAGCGGCGACTGCGAAGGCCAGGCTTGGTAGATAAGGCCGACGCGAAGCGGATGACGCGTCTGCTGCCGGGTTAGCCTAGCGGAAGCGGGCTCTCCTAGTCCCAAAGCGCCTCAACGTGTGCATACACTGAGGCTGCCAGAGCATGTAGATTATACCCACCTTCAAGGGCGGAGACTATTCTGCCATTGCACGCCTCAGAGGCAGCCTCGGCTATGGCTTCCGTCATGTTGCGGTATGAGTCTGTCGTGAGCCTCATGCCGCCGAGCGGGTCGGCCTCATGCGCATCGAAGCCCGCTGAGATGAAAATGATGGATGGGCGATGATCTCGCAGGGCAGGCAAGACCTTATCCCGCAGGCCTTTCATGTATTCCTTCTCGCCGCTATACGCCGGCAGCGGGACATTAACAGTCTTGCCCTTACCCTCACCCTCTCCTGTTTCGTTGAATACTCCTGTGCCGGGATAGAAAGGCCATCGGTGGAGTGAGCAGTAGAGTACGTTGCCGTCATCGTAGAATATCTCCTGAGTCCCGTTGCCGTGGTGAACATCAAAGTCGATGATTGCAGCTCTTTCAAAATTGCACATGCGGGTGGCGAAGGCGGCTCCGATTGCGATGTTGTTGAAGATGCAGAAGCCCATTGCACGCTCGGGTCGCGCATGATGTCCCGGAGGCCGCACGAGACAGAACGCGGAGTCGATGGCTTTGTCTCTTATCTTCTCCACGGCGAGCATGACCGCGCCGGCTGCCGAGAGGGCCGCTTCGAGGGAGCCGGGACCGAAGATAGTATCAGGGTCCAGGTAGCAAGCGTGGTCCCTGGGTAATGAGAGAATGTGATCGTAGTAGGCCTTTGAATGCGCCAGGCATATCTCCTTTTCCTTTGCCGGGCGGGGGCCCATCTCAATGAGATTCTTGAAAAGAGGTTTTGATTTGAGATAACGGTATGTGGAACTCGCCCTGTCTTTGTTCTCGACATGGCCGCCGGTTTCATGCTTAAGGAATACGTCACTATAGATGAGTGCGACTCGAGCCAAGTGATCTTACCTCCTCGGTGATGTGCGAGCTCCATTAGATTTGAGCCGCGCGGGCCAGTCAAGCAGAAAACTTGACCATGCTGAAGCACCGGCATGCGTGGGGACAGCAAGGCACTACACCCGACCTTGGAATTCATGGTCGATGGGCAGTCTCAACGCCCGCCTATCTTGGGGTCCGCCGCCTCAGTAGCTGCCCGCGATTCCAGAAGGGTCAGGCACGATTGCTGCCTCACTCACACGGGAGGTCGCTCTACTTGGATCAGGGCTGGATCGCGGCTGGCTGGCACTGGCCTTGATGGCGTTGGAAGAGATTTCGTGGATTAATGAGCCGACTAGGTGACCTCTGGCGATTGACAGCAGAAGTACGAAGCATATTAAGAGGATCACCAGGAAGGTCCTTTTCGTTCTGATCTCCATCAGCTCCGCCGATCGCCTTGTTTGAGGTTTCTCGTTCATGCCTTGGAGTACGAGCATTTAGTGTGCCACACGTCAAGATGGCCTGACCGATGCTATTTCCAATTGACACAACCCGGATAGCATGCTAAAGAGATGGTGGGAAGAGCAGTACAGGGCTTAGAGGCTTTGCAAATCGCACAGGACCTTGCAGTGTGCACAGTGAAGGCTTAGATGGCTGTCGCGGCGGACATAAAAGATCAAAACCTCGTCAGGCTTGCCAAGAAGGGCGACCGGAGAGCATTTGGCGAGCTGGTGCTGCGCTATCAGAACAAAATCTACAGACTCGCGCGTCGGATGACCGCGACCGACGAGGACGCCGAAGACGTCCTCCAGGAAGCCTTCGTTAAGGCCTATAGATCGCTTCCTCAGTTCGAGGAGAAGTCAAAATTCTCCACCTGGCTTTACCGCATCACTGTCAACTTGGCTCTCATGAAGCTTAGAAAGAAGAGGGTTGAATCAGTATCTCTTGACATACCCGTGAGCACCGAGGAGGGCGAGGTCCAGCGAGATTTTCGAAACGGCAGTCCAGATCCCCTCACCAGGCTCATGGAGAAAGAATCGCGCGAGACCCTTGACCATGCGATAGCAGACCTTCCCCCGGCCTACCGGGCAGTTTTTGTCCTGAGACACGTCGAAGGCCTCTCAACTGGCGAGACAGCACGGATACTCAGGGTCTCTGTCCCGGCCGTAAAATCCCGCCTCCATCGCACAAGAGTTTTATTAAGAGCGCAACTTTTGAGGCACATCAGGAATCAAAATCAGATGGGGAGATTTGTGTAGCATGCGCCGATGCAAGGGTCGCTGTAAAGGTCTACTGCCTCATATGACGGACTTCCTCGAGGGTGAAGCACGTGAGTCCATATGTGAGCAGATTACGCGCCACATGGTGGATTGCGAGAAATGCCGCATGTACGTTGATACCCACGGAAGGATCATCAAGATCTATCGCAAGTGGCGAGACGACAAGTTGACTAAGTCTGCCGTGATAAAGCTCCGGACAAGAATCGCTAAGGCGATGGCTGGCGGCGGGCATCGCAAGCGTAGGGCCTGATTCTCCCCACATTGGATCGTAACCCGCAAGTCTACTGCGGCGTAAACTCTCACTGGATCTGCATCAAAGATGGGGGTAAGTCCAGCGTTGTCAAGGTTGATCTCTGCCGCGGGCTCAGCGTTTAGGCGCGTTGAGAGTGCAACCATAAGTGTGCAGAATTGAATTTGGCTGATATTGGTACCTTGACTGGGTGCATTATATCATATATAATAAAAGATAAGGAAAGCAGGGCAAGAAGAAGGGGGCAGGCATGCGCAAGTTTGCGCTTTTTTGTCTTATGGCTGTGTTCTTTGCTTCGGCACTCGCCTTTGCAGATGAGGAATCACTTGTCTTAAAGGTCGAGAAACCGGTTGCCGTTGCGGCCATGCGCACGGCTGGCTTCCATTTTCTTACCGACCTTGGCAGCTCCTATCTGGTCGAGGGTGACAAGCAGGCTGCAGCGAGACTGGAGCAGGGGGGAGCCAAGTTCTCTGTAATCACGCCTGTCCTTCCAGGCGATGAGATCTTCCTTCTGAGGGCGAGGAGCTTCCGGGATGAGTTGCTATACTCCGGGGTACTCTATCAAGTTGGTGAGGGCCTCTACATCACCAAGATGGCACGGAGTGAAGTTGACGATCTCAAGTTTCTTCCCTTCTCGAAGGTGAGACTCGCTCCCAGGGCCTTTCCGGAACCGGCCAAAGCCATGCCAGAGATGGGGCCCCAGGCAGTTGTTCCCAATCCCAGGATTCAGAGCATCGTTGCCGGCATCTCGAGTGATACTGTGAGCAAGTACATTTCGCAGATGAGCGGGCGCGAGCCTGTGGTCATAAACGGGCAGCTGGATACGCTTCTTACGCGATATTCATATAACTGGCGTTTCGAACACGCCGCGAACTATATCTATGAGAGATTTCAGAGTTACGGTTTGGATGTGGCTTATCACGACTACGTGGTTTGCTCCTTCGATTTCTATTCCACTCATTTCTGCGATGCCGACAACGGCTGGGCGGTCGGCAGTACGCAGAAGATCTTCAGGACGTGGGATGGGGGCGCAACCTGGACCAGGCAGGCGGTCAGTGCAGCCGGCGCGACCTTCTTTGGGGTAAGCTTCGTTGATACCCTCACTGGCTGGGTGGCAGGGCAGGGCGGTGCGATTTTCAAAACCACAAATGGCGGGACTACATGGGTTGGGCAGACCTCAGGGACGACTTCCTGGCTCCGTGAGATCTTCTTCCTGGATTCCCAGAACGGCTGGGCGGTCGGGTATGGAGGGGCAGTCCAAAGGACCACAAACGGCGGCACGAACTGGACCACCGTCGCAAGTGGAACCGGCGAGGATCTCTATGGCTGCTATTTCAGATCCAATAACCGTGGGTGGGCCTGCGGCGCGAACGGGGTGCTTCGTTTCTGGGATGGCACTTCGTGGTCGCCTCAGACAAGCGGAACCATCGAGAACCTGCTTGATGTTGATTTCATAAACGACAATGTGGGCTGGGCCGTTGGAGGTGGCTGGGTCGTTCTGAAGACGGTTGATGGGGGCCAGAACTGGATTCCTCAGACCATCCCGGCTGCCGCCGATCCTTACCTGAAGGGTGTCTGCTTCGTGGACAGTCTCGAGGGATGGGTCGCCGGCTTGAGCGGAACCATCCTTCACACCACAGACAGCGGCGCGACCTGGGAGATTCAAAGCGCCTCAACGCTTTTCGGCATGAGGCGGGTGAGATTCGTAAATAACGATGATGGCTGGGCGGTCGGCTATGGTGGCACGATTCTGCACACCACCGACGGCGGCGCAACCTGGGAGAACCAGCGGGGCAACCTGCCTGCTCTGAATCTCAAGTTCCTCAAGAACATCGTTGCGACCAAGCCCGGTACGGTCTCGACCGAACAGGTCATAATCTGCGGCCATGCTGATGATACCTCTCCTGATTTTAACAACCGTGCCCCCGGCGCGGATGACAATGCGAGCGGCACTGCCGCCGCGATTGAAGCCGCGAGGGTGATGGCTTTGACGCCCTTCAAGCGGACCATAAAGTTCATCGGCTGGTCAGGTGAAGAGCAAGGGCTTTATGGCAGCGGCGAGTATGCTGCCGAGGCCAAGGGTCGGGGTGACGTCATCAACGGTGTCTTGAACTTCGACATGATTGGCTACGTCGACGTCGCTCCCGAGGACATTGATGTCATCGGGAATGAGGCCTCAACGTGGTTGGTCGATTTCACGATAGACTGCGCCAACGCTTATGTGCCTGGGCTTCTCACCAAGAGGCTGATTGACCCGACCGTAAGTGGCAGTGATCATTACATGTTCTGGGGAGCGGGCTACGACGCCATCCTTGCCATAGAAGACAGGAATGTGCCGTATCCTTACTACCACACCGTAAATGACACCCTGGGCAATCTGACGATGCCCTTCTGCACCAACGTCGTGCGGATGGGTATTGCGACACTCGCCGAGTTGGCAGAGCTTGACACCGTGGCCTCGGTGGTTGGGAAGCCTGTGGTACCGGTTGCGGTTTCCGCGTATCCCAATCCCTTCGGCGCTGCGACGAAGGTCTCCTTCGCTCTTGGCTCAAAGAGCATGGTCAAGGCCTGCATCTATGACATTGAAGGCAAGGTAGTGAGAACCCTGTACGAGGGCTCACTTCCTGCCGGAAGGCATGAGATAGCCTGGCTGGCTGACGACAGCAAGGGCGCCAAGGTAGCCCCCGGCATCTACTTCGCCAGGATAGACACAATCGCGGGGAAGACTTCGGCCAAGGTGATAGTGCTGAGATAGAATAGGGCGACAGTGATCTCTCCGACGATCCTGTAGTCCCTGTCATGGTTGATTAGGGCGACAGTACACTATATTGCGATCCCTCCCACGACCTCGCGTTTTTGTCATGGATCTGCGGACTGGGAGACCATCGGACCTTCAGGCCGCGTTCTAGTGGTTGACACAGCCAACCTTCAATTCTACCATTCCATCAGATCGCTGGAAGGACGCGTGAATGCTTCCAATCAGAGATAACGTTCCATCGAGAAGTTTCCCCGTGATGACGGTTTCGCTGATCGTGGTGAATACCGTCATCTTCCTTTTCGAAGTTTCCATGGGGCAGAGGGCGCTTGCAGGTTTTGTCACGAGGTACGCCCTCATTCCTGGCCATGTTGCGGCCTATTTTTCGGGGGCCCAGTTGGAACCCCGGCGCGTCTTTTTCCCCTTCTTCTCTTCCATGTTCATGCATGCAGGATGGATCCATCTAATCGGCAACATGTGGTATCTCTGGATCTTCGGCGATAACGTCGAGGATAGGCTGGGCCACGTTCGCTTCCTTGTTTTCTATGTGTTGTGCGGCCTTATCGGCAACGCCGCTCACTATGCCCTCAATCCTGCGTCGAGTTTGCCGGCACTGGGCGCAAGCGGAGCAATTGCGGGCGTTCTCGGAGCTTATATTATCTCGTATCCTGGGGCACGCATCCTGGTGCTGCTGCCCATCTTCTTCTTCATCCAGTTCATTGAGTTGCCCGCTCTGGTGGTACTCGGTTTCTGGTTCATACTTCAATTCCTGAGCGGGGCTGCATCAGTAGTGGCCTCTGGTGAGACCGGCGGTGTCGCCTGGTGGGCGCACATAGGAGGTTTTCTGGGCGGGATCACCATATTCTATCTTTTCAGACCACGCCCGCGCTCCTGGTACTCAAGACGATAGGAACAAGTGTCACACAATGCCAAATCACAATAAGATCAGACGATGGTGACAGGATCCTGAATTGACATTGAATTGCAGCGACGACCACGGGGAGACCATATTCTAAGACAGTGGGGCAGGACGTCTGACTGATGGGTTTCGAGGAGGGATGAGTATGAGGCTGGACAGATTCACAATAAAGGCGCAGGAAGGTATGACGGCTGCGCAGCGAATCGCAAGTGAGAACAATAACCAGGAGATAACTCCCGAACATCTCCTCTCAGCACTTCTTGCGCAGGAGGAGGGGGTCGTGCTGCCCATTATAAAGAAGGTGGGGGCGGACCCTGACGCGATAAGGCGCGAGATTGGCGATGAAATCGCGAGACTACCCAAGGTTTACGGGGCAGCCGAGGCAGGAGCATATCTCTCCCAGGCTTTGAAGAAGGCCATCGATAACGCCTTCAGAGAAATGGAGCGCCTCAAGGATGAGTTCTTGAGCACCGAGCATCTCCTGGTGGGTGTGATCGATACAGATTCCAAGACGAGCCAGGTGCTGGTGCGTAACGGCGTCACCAAGGATAGCGTGTATAAGGCCCTAGTGGAGATACGAGGAAGCCAGCGCGTGACCGACCAGGCTCCGGAGGACAAGTACCAGGCTCTCCAAAAATTCGGGCGCGACCTCACTGATCTGGCGAGAAAGGGCAAACTGGACCCCGTGATCGGCAGAGATGACGAGATAAGGCGCGTGGTGCAGGTGCTTTCGAGGAGGACCAAGAACAATCCTGTCCTGATCGGCGAGCCCGGAGTGGGCAAGACCGCAATTGTCGAGGGGCTTGCGCAGCGAGTTATGAAGGGTGACGTGCCCGAGACCTTGAGGGATAAGCGCGTCGTGGGACTCGACATTGGCGCTCTGGTTGCCGGTTCGAAGTTCAGAGGCGAATTCGAAGAGCGTCTCAAGGCGGTCCTGAAGGAGATAGAGGAGGCCGAGGGCAAGGTGATCCTCTTCATCGATGAGCTTCATACCCTGGTGGGAGCGGGTGGTGCCGAGGGTGCTGTGGACGCTTCGAATATGCTCAAGCCTGCCCTGGCAAGGGGCGAACTTCGTGCCATCGGAGCGACGACGATTGATGAATACAGGAAGAGGATTGAGAAGGATCCGGCACTCGAGAGACGGTTTCAGCCGATCCTGGTCGGCGAGCCGAGCGTCGAGGACACGATTGCGATTTTGAGGGGTCTCAAGGAGCGCTACGAAGTCCATCATGGTGTTGCCATAAAGGACGCGGCGCTTGTCGCGGCTGCTGTGTTGTCCCATCGCTACATAACCGACAGATTCCTGCCGGATAAGGCTATTGACCTGATTGATGAGGCTGCATCGAGCCTGAGGATCGAGATAGATTCTCTTCCTACCGAGATCGACGAGGTCGAGCGGCGGATCATGCAACTGACGATCGAGAAGCAGGCGCTCTCCAAGGAGAAAGACAAGGCCTCGAAGGAAAGGCTTGCGAAGGTGGAGAAGGAGATTGCCGACCTTACCGAGAAGTCGAGCGGCATGAAGGCACACTGGCAGAGCGAGAAGGATATCATCGAGAAGATCAGGAAGATCAAAGCGGACATCGATCGGGCCAAGCAGGAGGGAGAGACCGCCGAGCGCACCGGCAATCTCGAGAAGGCTGCCGAGATTCGATACAGCCGCATAGTCACTCTCAGCAAGGAGGTCGAAAGCCAAAGTAAGCGCCTCCAGGAGCTTCAGAAAGACACCAAGATGCTCAAGGAGGAAGTTGACGAGGACGACATCGCCGAGATCGTGTCGAAGTGGACGGGCATTCCCATATCGCGGATGCTCGAGGGCGAGGTTGAGAAGCTGATCAAAATGGAAGAACGCTTGAGGCTGCGGGTCGTTGGCCAGGATCAGGCGATTGCGGCCGTGTCTGACGCCGTCAGGCGGGCGAGAGCGGGCCTCCAGGATCCCAACAGGCCCCTGGGATCGTTCATTTTCCTGGGCCCCACGGGTGTGGGGAAAACCGAGCTGGCGCGTGCGCTCGCCCAGTTCCTTTTCGATGATGAGCGGGCGATGGTGTGGATCGACATGTCGGAGTTCATGGAGCGGCACTCGGTCGCAAGGCTGATCGGGGCTCCACCTGGCTATGTCGGCTACGAGGAAGGTGGCTATTTGACTGAAGCGATCCGGCGGAAGCCCTACTCAGTGATCCTTTTTGATGAGATCGAGAAGGCACACCAGGATGTCTTCAATCTGCTTTTGCAGATTCTCGATGACGGCCGGCTCACCGATGGCAAGGGCCGCACGGTCGATTTCAAGAATAGCGTGATTATCATGACGTCCAACATTGGCAGCCAGTGGATAAGAGACTTGAGGGGCGACGACGAAGAGATGAGGAAGCGCATCACGGAAGCTCTCCAGGGCCACTTCCGGCCTGAGTTCCTCAATAGGATTGATGAGACCATCATCTTCAACAGCCTTGGGCTTGATGAGATCAAGAGGATTGTCGACCTTCAGATCGACAGGCTTAAGGATCGGCTCAAAGAGAGGAAACTCGATATCGTCCTTACCGACAAGGCAAAGGAGTTTGTCGCGAAGGATGGCTTCGATCCCAGTTACGGCGCAAGGCCGCTGAGGCGCACCATAGAGAAGAAGATCCAGAATCCACTTGCCTTGAAGCTGTTGGAAGGTGACTTCGCCGAAGGCGACACCGTCGAGGTCGACCTCGACTCGAAAACCCACGACCTCAAATTCAAGAAGGCGACAGGGCAAAAGGGGGTATCGTCTTTTCGTGGAGAGTAGGACACGCCAGCACCAGTTCCAGACGCCGTCACCACATCTGTTTGATTGACTTTGAGGGCGCTTTCGTGGTATACTTCGTTATGATAGACAGAGGTGGGGCAGCGCGTGCGCTGCCCCAATTCACTAAGTGCCCTGTATTTGCTTGAGGCCTTGAAGTTGCTTTACACCATGAGGAGGAACGTACATGCGCAAGGTTACAGCACTGGTTGGCCTGACGCTCTTGGCCCTATCTGTCTCCGCTTCCTCGACTTTTGCAACTGACGTCTTAATAAGGGTTTACTTTGATAACTTAGAGCATCTTCAGAAGGTCGTTTCCCAATTCGATGACGTGGCTTCCTGGGGTGGAAGGCGTTATGCGGACATCGTCGTGCCTGCGGAGCGCCTTCAGGAGCTCATCCAACTTGCGCCTAACAGCGAAGTCCTGATTGCCGATATCGACAAACATATGCAAATGATGGGTGTCTTTGGCATTGGGAGTGCCTACCACAGCTATGAAGAGGCCTACGCTGAGATGGATAGTCTCGCCGATGCCCACCCGAACATCTGTCGTGTACAGTCGGTCGGAACAAGCATCGAAGGTCGAAATATCTGGGCAATCAAGATATCGGATAATGTGAACACGACTGAGAACGAGCCTCGCGTCCTCTACATGGGCAACCACCACGCGCGCGAGATCATCACCGTCGAGATCCCTCTCTACCTCATGTATTACTTCGTTGACAACTATGGGACGAACCCGAGAGTAACCAATCTGGTTAACGACCGCGAGATCTGGATCATACCGACGGTGAATCCCGACGGGCGCGAGTACCAGCAGAACGTAAACAGTAACTGGAGAAAGAACCGCCGCAACAATGGCGGCGGATCTTATGGTGTCGATCTTAACCGGAACTACGGCTACATGTGGGGCTATGACAATGAGGGCTCAAGCCCGACTCCCTCAGACGAAACCTACAGGGGTACCGGCCCCTTCTCTGAGCCGGAGCTTCAAGCCATAAGGGATTTCGGAATCGCCCAGAACTTCTCGACGGTTCTTTCCTTCCACAGTTACGGCAACCTGATTCTCTATCCCTGGGGCTACATCGCGGCAGTCACTGCCGACAACGATCTGTTCAATGCCCTGGGGGACAGCATGTCTTCTTTCAACGGTTACACGCAGGGCCCCGCGGCCACTACAATTTACGTCACAAACGGGGATAGCGATGACTGGTTCTATGGCGAACAGACTCTGAAGAACAAGGCGTACTCCTATACCATAGAAGTCGGCGGCCAATTCCTGCCGCCAACGTCCCAGATACTCACGCTGTGCCAGCAGAATCTTGAGCCAAGCCTTCTCCTCGCCGAGTATGCTGATGATATCGCACGGATTCTGCCGCCGGCGACGCCCATTCTCGATCCTCTGGCGGACGATGACGACGGCCAATTCACGGTATCATGGGATCCCAATGCTGATCCCTCGAATCCTCCTGTCACCTATGCTCTAATGGAGCGAACGGGCGAGTCCATAGTCACGGATGACGTGGAGGGTGGAGACGTCAATTGGATAAGGGACGGCTTCTCCCTGAAGACGACGCGGTATCACAGCGCGACGCAGAGCCTCTATAGTGGCAAGACCAATAACCGCGACGCGAGACTCACGATACGGATCGGCGTCGATGCCGGCTCAGGGGATACACTCTACTTCTGGTGCTGGTACGATATTGAGCTTGACTGGGATTATACGTATGTCCAAGTCTCATCTGACGGCGGGGCCCACTATTACTCTATTCCCGGCAATATCACCACCAATTACAATCCCAATGGCAGCAATCTGGGCAACGGGATCACGGGCTCGTCGGGTGGTTGGGTAAGGGGAATCTTCCCGCTCGGGGCGTATGCTGATTCCACGGTCTCCATACGCTTCCGCTATAAGACCGATGGTGCGACTCTCGGGGAAGGCATCTACATCGATGACATCTTCCCGGTCGCGGTTTTTGACTCATCGGCAGTTTTGAGCAACACCATCACTGAGACTCACTATGGTCTCACGCGGCCCATCGGGACATTCTATTACGAAGTCAAGGCCAGGGACGATGATGGCCAGTGGGGATACTGGAGTGGAAGGGAGTCGGTAACCACTACTGGGGCCGGCGTTCCGGGGAGCGTGCAGCCTGAAGTGGGCCTCAGATTTGAAAACCCTGTGCATGTCGGTGGCAAGGTTGCCTTCTCATCACCTGCCCGTCAGACTGGCAAGATCTCAATCTTCGACGTTGGAGGACGGCTTGTGAGGATCGTCGATGTTGCTACATCGGGCGAGACCTCCTGGGATCTTAAAGGGGAGGACGGCAAGGCTGCATCACCGGGCATCTATTTTGTTGAATTCTCCTGCGACAAGGCAGGCGCGGCAAATAAGCTGGTTGTCCTCAAATAAGCACTGCCATAGAAATACGGGCTCGTGAGCACTGGCGCCGGCTAGCCTATCATCCTGATGATAGGTCCTCCGGGTGCCTTCCAAGGAAAGGCTACTTAGACGAGAAGCGGTAGCCCACGCCGTGGACAGTGACAATGTGCGTCGGATCTGAAGGATCGTCCTCGATTTTCTGCCGTAGCTTGGCCACGTGTTGATCGAGGGTTCTTGTTGTGCCCTCGTATTTGATGCCCCACACCTCATCGAGAATCCTGAACCTATCCAAGGCTTCACCCTCGTGCTCCACAAAGATCTGCATCAGGTGGACTTCCCGCAGGGTAAGGGGGAACTCTTGCTTGCCCTTGCGGCCTTTGAGGGTAGCGGGATCAATTGTGACCTTCCCGAAGGCGATAGGGCGATCACTCCGCTTCTTGGCGGTGTTCTCCGGCTTCGCCCGGCGCAAGGCTGCTCTGACGCGTGCCAGCAATTCATTTACGCCGAAGGGTTTCACTATGTAATCGTCGGCGCCTATCTCGAGACCAACCACTTTGTCGATCTCCTCGCCTTTGGCGGTGAGCATGACGATCGGTGTGGATTGGTCCCTGCGGCGTATCTCCTTGCACACGTCGTAGCCACTCTTTTCGGGAATCATGATATCCAGCAAGATCAAGTCCGGCTTGTGCGACTCATATAGGGCCAGAGCTTTCTTGCCATTGGTGGCGCGGTGCACGGCAAAGCCTTCGCCCTCGAGCAGATCCACCAGGCCTGCCAGGATGGCCGCATCATCTTCCACAACGAGTATAGTCTCTTTCATGCCGTGTCCTCGATAAGCGGCAACACGATCTTGAACGTGCTGCCACCGCCATAGCGGCTGGAGTAGACGATCTCACCCTTGTGATCCCGGGCGATCCGCCTTGCAATTGTGAGGCCGAGCCCGGTGCCTTTGACCCGTGATGTCAGGGCATCGTCGACTCGATAGAACTCGGAGAATATCTTCTCAGCCTCACCCGGCGGGATGCCTATGCCCCGGTCACTGACGCTTATCACCGCCCTGGTGCTCTCGCGGCTGACACTCACCTCTATCTCCTTTACCGCATCAGAATATTTCTCCGCATTGGAAAGCAGGTTGACCATCGCCTGCTTGATAGCCTCTTCGTCAGCGTTAATGAACACGTGCTCGTCTTGAGCGATAAGGGTCAGCGTGAAGTCATTGTTCTCGAGGCTAGCACGCTGGCTCTCCACGATGCTTGTGGCCACGGCAACCAGATTGCATGGCTTCATAGTGTAGTGCTTCTTGCCCTGCCCCGCGCGGGAGAAATCCAAGACGTTGTTAATGAGGCGCGTGAGCCGCTCGGTCTCGGCCTTCATGATGTCGAGATACTGCATGCGCTTCCGCTCATCTGGCTGACGTCCTTCCCTGAGCATTTCCGCAAACATCCGGATGGAGGTCAGGGGCGTCTTGAGCTCATGGGAAACATTGGCCACGAAAGTTGTCTTCTGCTGGGCAAGCTTGAGCTCCGCGGATGCCGACCGGAGGACAAGCACCCCGCCCGCGACGATAGACACGAACATGATGAAAACCAGAACCCACATCACTACCGTGGTGGTCCGAGCTCTTGATGAAATCACGCCGGGATCGGTGAGATACGCCGCGACCTCCCATCCGGGGAGGACCTCGCTTATTTCCTGGGCGACGAAAGGCCGGCGCCAATCGCGCCCATCCTGGCCCGGGGGGACTATCAGGGGCTGGCCCTTCTCATCAAGCACGGTGAGTATCCTGGATGAGGAGTAGATGCCGGGCAGTGCCCCGATGATCCGCTCGCGGAATTCGCGCGCCGCCACCAGACAGCCTACAATATTGCCGCCAGAGAGCTTCTGCCAGTAGAGTAGCCTGATCTCATTGTCGCTTGTGAGCGGAATGATTCCGCTCTGCCCCCTGGCAACGATCTCGCCGAGCCTCAGTGGTTGAGCGATGAACATAGATCTGAGCTTCTCGGCCTGCTCGAGTTTCTTGCGGTCTTCGCTGCCGCGAGTAGCGGATTTGGCGGGTCGCTTGGCGGTGTCCAGCCCCACCTTCTTGACTTCCTGATCGGTGAGTCTGGGCTCAGGTTTCTTGAGCTCGATCTCCTGCCTCGCGCGATCCGCCGCCGGTTCAACATTGCGGTAGGAGATCTGCTGCCCCTCCTTTTCCGCCTCCTCATAGACCTTCTTGCGAACGGGCTCGCTCTGCATGAACTCGCTTATCGCCGTCTGTCTCATGGATTGCTCACCCATCGCGTGCTCTTGGACGCCTTCTTTTTCCATCTTCGGCTGGCCTGTGCCGGCCGCCTGCGTCTTGGACATCAGAGATTGGTCGGGAGGAGCCACGGCGAGTTGATGCTCTTCGTTCTCCGTTGCCTGTTTTTCGGCTATTGGGGCCTGTCTGGCTAGCGATACTTCGGCAGGTACTACAACCGTGGTTGTGGCAGTGGACTCGGGTGCTCCGGGCGCTTGACCCACGATGGCTTCCTTGTATGCGTCTGCGATATTCTCATAGACAGGCACTTCCGCCTCACCACGGAGGAAGGCTTGCTGCTTCTCAATAAAGTCCGATTCACGCGCCCCTGTTCGCCTGTCAGGTGCTGGCCAGAGAATCTCGTATTGGGGCGACAGGAGAAAGGGGATGTCCACTAACGAAGATCGACTCTTCCAAAGCGCGAAGGAATCGGAGGGATCCTCTCCGAACGAAACACTCGCGGTTCCAGCGAGCTCGCTCTGGACTCTGCCAACCTCAGTAGTGATGCGGGTGGAGACATGGTCTACCTCCGCCGAAAGGGTTCGCTCAAGCTGCCTTTCGATGTAGACCTCTTCGCGGCCGATCGACCTGATCGCCAGGAGCCCGAGGATCATCGCCGGAATGATGACCACCCCGATGAAGACTATCCCAAGGTACCGCGACAGGCTGCGTTTCATCATCCTAGGCTCACCTCAGTGGGCCGGTGGGTGCGACTTGCTTGCGGGTTTCGCACCCACCGCATCCCACGGTGTCACTCCTTCTCCTTCGGAACGTAAGTCTGCTGCGTGGTCTGGGTATAGACCTGGTTCACAACGCACTTACGCTGACACTTGGTGAGGCCCTGGTTTGTTGTAATATCCTGAGAAATCGCTTCACACGTCTCGGCCTCTCCAAGGATCTCCCTATCGTTATCGCACTGTTTAGCTGCATTTTCAAGTTCAAAGGCGCTCTTCTTTATGAGGCTCGCCGCGCCCGCGTAGTCGCCCTGGTCGGCCAGTTTGACAGCCTGTTGCTTCAGCTCCGACGTTTTGGTGAGCGCGACCTCCTTGACCACCGGCTTGTTTATCTTCTCAGCGACCACCTTCTCATCTTCGTGGTAGGCGATCGTTACCCTGCGTGAGTCGCTTATCTTCTGGTTTGTGTGGGGATCCTCGTATTCGACGCTGACATCGGCTACATCGAACATCTGTCCACTCGGCTCCCCGGGGACCTGGACCTCAAACAGGGCAAACTTGTCGTTCTTGCCGTAGATCTTCCCGATGGCGACAGACATGCTCCGGCCGGAGATTTCCCCACCCCTGCCCAGGATCGAGATCGGCCTCACGCCTTCGGTGCAATAGACGCGGATACGCACGTCCTTCGCAGCAACGGTCATGGCCTCGCCGATTTCTTCGGAGAATATCCTCGGCAGTTCGCTCGAGGTGCTCGCGAAGTAGGCATTACCGCCGCTGCGGTCAGCGAGGGCGGTCATAAGGTCTTCATTGTAGTCCGTGCCAACGCCGATGGTGGTGATCGTTATGTCATCCTCGCCGAGTATATCTCCCAGATGGGCGAGCTCCTCGGTTGAACTGGGGCCGACGTTGGCCAGGCCGTCAGAGAGAAGAATGATCCGGTTCTCATATTCCCAGGAGATGTGCCCGCGCACCTCATCGGCACCCATCCACACGCCTCCGTAGAGGGCCGTTCTGCCACCGGGTTCGATACTCGAGATCATCTCCATGAGTGCGCCCTTATCTCTCACGCGCTGTGCCGGGATCACCACTCGCGGGGTGGAGTCATACACGATCAAGGCTAGGATGTCGTCTGAATTGAGACGCTCGAGGACCTCGATGGTGCCGCGCTTGGCATTTGCCATCTTGGCGCCGCTCGCCATGGAACCTGATTTGTCCAGGACTATGGCAACGTTTAGCGGCAGGCGCCTGGATTTGCAGTCGTCTCGAACGCCCGAGAGGCCGACTCTTATGACGATACTTCCATCATGGCCGGCGAGCACAACCGGCCTGTCCACATCGGCATACACGCGAACCCTTGGCTCTGCCGAAAGACTCCGGCAGCCGACTATGCTCGTGATAGCGACCAACAGGACTAATGACACGTGTCTCATCATGCACCCCCTCCGTTTACGGACGCCTCATCACAGGGATTCTGCGCTCATGGTCGCCGGGCTTTTCGCCAGACTTCAGCAATTCCTCAGGGAATCCGGCCAAATGAATCACTGCATTGCTGTAAACGAGAGCGTTTGCGTTTACCTCATGATCCACCGCGGAGAGCTCAAAGCCCAGTTCGATGGCAGGTTTCTGCGTGTACTGTTTGTCATGCAATCTGCGCAGGAATCTGGCGGCATCGCTCTGAGTTGTGGATCCGTTGCCGTCGCGGCTGAAGGCAGCAAGCGCCGAAGACCTGAGGAGTTTTGGCCAAAGACGGCTGAAGAGCGACGGGTTGGCGAAGATGTCCACGCTCGTGATCTCGCCTGCGACGCCGACCACCACACCGATAGCGTCTGGATAAAGCCTCGGGATGTCGCCGATCCTACCCTCGAGGGAGTCGATCCTGCGCTTTGCCGCCTCCGATTCGAAGACAGCCTGGAATCTGCTCGTACCCGAAGACGCACCGGCTCGTTCGCTCAGATCTGCGACTTCCCCCCAGATGTTGGTCTGGGCATCGCTCCCGGCTTTCTGGCTCTCCGCGCGAAGCCTGAAAGTCCCCAGGTTCTTCTTGCTGTAGAACCTGTCTGATTCGTACGTCCATCTGCCTTGCTCGACGCAGTAGACGGGGACTATGACATCCCTGCTCTTCGGCCCCAGCAAGACATCCCTGCCGACGATCCTGTCCTGCCTGCACCCGGTGAGAATCTCGCCTCCCATGAGGTAGATGTACCTGTCCGAACGATTGGTCACCTTCACCTGTGGCACTCGTCCACCCTCCACCTCTGTGATCTCGAGCCACTTGTTGTCCAGTGCCTCATCGAGGGTGGTGTAGCGCGAGTGGTCGCTCGTGCGAGCGGTGTATATGGGAATGATCGCAAGATTCTCATAGTACACCGGCTCACCGACCTCAAGGGTTTCAATGAGGTCCGCCACTTCGTCGCCAGTCGCTGCGGTTGCCTCGTCATACGTGGCAGCAGCCAGCGAGACCGCGCCAATCACTGCCATGAGAAAACCGATGATCCTGGTCATCTCGATCACCTCCTTCACTATGACTATACCCGCGAGCGCAAGAAGAGTTGTCACGGGGGTGTAAAACGATTGTAAAAAGATGTAAAAGGAGTCCGTCAGAACGTGCAGGAGGTCTTGTGCTTCACTCGGTAGGATAAGCCTCGCGGGTCACTGCCGGGCGCTTCAGTTGATAGAGCTTGAATCTGCCCGCTTGCGATGCGAATACCTCCCTGAATGCGGCATTGTCGAGATTCCCGGCCTGTACCTTTGTTCGCAAGACAACATAGATGTCGCCAGGCAAAGAGAGAAGCTCGTCGAGCTCTTGCTCGGACAACTGCTGATTGGCCGCATAGATCTTCTCTACGATTCTCCTCCGCATGTCCAGGAGGTCGGGGGGGTAGCCGCTCTGAAACCTGAGGATCAAATCGACCGGCCCGAAGCCTTTCCGTTGTCCGGGTTCACGCCCTCCGATTCCGATGAAGAGCGGCCTCTCAGCCAGCACGGGGATTTCGAGCTCCTGGTCAATGAAGGCGCTCCGCCTGTCGGTGTTCTTCTTGATCCACTGGTAGAACTCGTCGGTTTCGCCATCGGCAGAGCGGATACTCCTGCCCTTTTCCACAAATGCCTGTGAGGGCCGGCCGGCTCGCTCCTGAATGAGTTTTAGCTTCACGAATCGGAAAGTAGGGAAGAGGAAGAGGGCAAGCAGGATGAAAACGCCGATCATCCTGTAGCCGGCGAGCCGTCTTGCCATCTCGCCGAAGGCCACGCCACCGAGTATCCCCAGGGTTACGGTCGAAAGTAGAAGGAGCTTGTACTCATTGTCCATTGGGAGGTGGATGGCGACGTAGCCTGCCATGGTTGAAACGATGACGATCACCAGAAAGAGGAGAGCTTTAAGGTTAACTTGCTTGAAGGCGCGCACGCTTAAGAGGATTACGATAAGAATCGGTATTGCGACGACAAGGTATTTGATGATGTTACTGACCACGGCTTGCTTTGAAAGAATCTGCATCTGGCTTACGGTGCCTGTGCCGGTGAGCGCCAGGTAGGGCTTGACCACGAGGATTGCGGCGATGAGGGTGAAAACCGTGAAGGCGAGGGTTCTCAGATTCCACCTGAGGGTCTCATACCTGAAAAACACCAGACTTGCAATCCACGCGAGCACCAGGCTCGCTCCCGCTCCCGGGAGAAATGCCGGATAGGTGAATCCCATACCGAGTAAGGAGAAAAGGAGCAGGGGCACACTCGGTAAGGCGCGGCCGGTGCGCTCAAGCCTCAGTACAGAGTAGATGAAGAGCAGGAAGAAAACCAAGCCGATCGGCAGGAGGTTAATGGTTATGAATTTAAGAAGTATCGGAACGCCTCGGAACTCAGTCGGGGTGCTGCCTCCCAGGAGCCGCATGAAATAGGGATTGGTGACGGTTACCCCATAGACTGAAACCAGTACGGAGAGGATGTTTGCTCTCTCATCATCTATGAGCATCTTCGATATCTTGTAGACGAGGATCATGACAAGGCAAAGCGACGCAACGTTCATGGCAGCGATCGAAAAGAACGGGGTGACATTGAAGAGTCTGCTGATGCCTGCGGCAATCATATGTGCTCCCCACGGATAAGCCGCCGCATGGCCGGCCAGGAGGGGATCGGGGGGAGGGATGTTGCCCTGCAGGATCTGATAGACGATCCCCGCATGCATGAAGCTGTGGAAGGAATAGACCCTTAACTCGGGATTCAAGACATAGATAAGGACCACCGGAGAGAGTCCCAGCAGGATAAGCCAGATCTTGTGAATTCGCCTCCCGCAGAGAAAGAAAAAGAGCCAGGCGAGCGAAAGCAGCGTCAGTGCATAGAGCGCTATAGCCATCGCAAAATAGATAGGCCATTCCGGCAGGGCGGTCAAGCAAATAAAGCCCACAGAAGTCGACCTGTTTCGGATTGACAGAGGGCACGGCTCGTGATAACTTTCAAGGGTTGACATACCCGCCACGGATAGGTTTTGACGTGAGCTCTATGAGTCAAACCACGAGCCATCACTGTGCTCTGACACATGGGAGGTAGGCATGGCAGGAATTGTGGGTTACGGCGCATATGCCCCACGATACAGAATCAAGGTTGAAGAGATCGCCAAGGTCTGGGGCGCAGACGCACCAAGCTACAAGCGGGGTCTCAAGCTTGAGGAGAAATCTGTTCCCGCGCCTGACCAGGACGTCATCTCGATGTCGGTCGAGGCTGCGAGGAACGCCCTCAAGAGGGCCCGAATCGATCCCAGGAAAATCGGAGCCATCTACATCGGCTCGGAGTCCCATCCGTACGCTGTGAAGCCAAGCGGGACGGTCGTCGCTGAGGCAATCGGCGCAACGCCCGACATTCACTGTGCTGACTTCGAATTCGCTTGCAAGGCAGGCTCGGAGGGTATGTTCGTGGTGCTCGGCCTTGTCGAGGCACACAAGATGGACTACGGGCTTGCCATCGGCGCCGATACTTCGCAGGGCGCTCCGGGTGATGCCCTCGAGTATTCTGCCGCGGCAGGCGCGGCTGCCTTCATTTTCGGCCGCGATGGCACGGTCGCCGAGGTCGAGCATACCTGCTCCTTCATGACGGACACGCCTGACTTCTGGCGCCGCGAGTACATGCATTATCCGAGGCACGCAGGCCGGTTCACCGGTGAGCCTTCATACTTCAAACATGTGAAGGGTGCCGCAACGGCGATAATGAAAATGGCCGGGGCCAAGCCCGGCGATTTCGATTATGCAGTTTTCCATCAACCCAACGGCAAGTTTCCGTCGCAGGTAGGCAAGGAGCTGGGCTTTAAGCCCGAGCAGATCGAGACGGGGCTTCTCTGCCCGCGGCTCGGCAACACTTACTCGGGCTCTTCGCCCATCGGGCTCACGGCTATCCTGGACGTCGCAAAGCCCGGCCAGCGAATCATCATGGTGTCCTATGGCTCGGGAGCGGGGAGCGATGCCTTCATATATCGTGTCACGGATCGCATAGGTGCCGTCCAGAATCTTGCTCCGAAGACCACAGACTACCTTGACAAGAACAAGGCCTATCTGGACTACGGAACTTACGCCAAGTTCAGAAGGAAGATAAGAAAGGCAGAGTGACGCTGGAACGGCCCCAGGTCATATGAACACTCAATTGAGGATCAGCCGAAAAGATGTGAATCTCTGCGCTGCGACCCAGGGGCGCAGCAATCGAATAGGCGTCAGTGAATAAGGAACTGCCGGTTTTCGAAGGGGCATCAACCATGGGAGAGACAAGCGAAACTGAGGAGCATGAATCATGAGAGATGTGGCGGTTATTGGTGTTGGCTTAATCAAGTGGGGCGAGCTCTGGGAGAAATCCTTGCGCGCGGTGTTTGTCGAGGCTGCCCTCAACGCCGTCAAAGACGCAGGGGTTGACCGGATCGACTCCATGTACGTGGGTTGCATGAGTTCGGGGCTTTTCGTTGGGCAGGAACACCTGGGTGCGCTTCTTGCTGACTACCTCGGAATGGGCCCCATTCCGGGAACAAGAGTGGAATCCGCTTGTGCCTCGGGTGGCGCGGCCTTCCGGCAGGGTTTCATCGAAGTTGCCTCAGGCATCAGTGACATCGTGCTGGTCGGCGGTGTGGAGAAGATGACAGACATCGACGGCGCAGGGGCAACCTATGCCCTCGCCACGGCAGCCGACCAGGAATACGAGGTTTACAATGGTGTCACTTTCCCAGGCCTCTATGCGATGATGGCGCGGGCCCACATGCACAAATACGGGACCACGCGGAAGCAGTTGGCGCAGGTCTCCGTCAAGAACCATGATAACGGCTTGAAGAACCCGCATGCGCAGTACCGCATGAAGATAACAGTGGACCAGGTGATCGGAGCCGTCAAGGTCGCCGATCCTCTGACCATCCTTGATTGCTCTCCGATTACGGATGGCGCGGCGGCGGTCGTTCTGTGCCCGCTCGAAATGGCGAAGAAGATCTCGAAGCGGCCCATCGTCAGAGTGGCCGCGTCGGGCCATGCTACTGACACGATCGCGCTTCACCAGCGGAAAGACATCACCCATCTGGCGGCAGCGGAGATAGCCGCCCAGAAGGCTTACAAGATGGCCGGCGTCAAACCCTCCGACATTCATCTCGCTGAGGTGCATGACTGCTTCACAATTGCCGAGATTCTCGCGATCGAGGCGCTTGGCCTTGTCGAGCCCGGCAAAGGCGGCCCGGCAACTGAGGCAGGCGAGACCGCCATCGGCGGCAGAATTCCAATCAACACCAGCGGCGGCCTCAAATCGAAGGGGCATCCCGTAGGAGCCACCGGTGTGGCGCAGATCTGCGAGATCACGGCTCAGCTCTGGGGCGAGTCGGGCGAGCGGCAGGTAAAGGGTGCCAAGCGAGGTCTCACCCAGAACATGGGCGGCACTGGTGCGAGCTCAATCGTTCACATATTGGAGGTAGCATAGATGTCAACATCGGCCAGATACTGGAGAGAGATACCGCAACGTTACAGGCTTGAAGCGTCAAAATGCAAGGGGTGCGGCAAGGTCTGGTTTCCTCCAAGACTGATCTGCCCTGCGTGCCGGGCGCGCGATTTCGAGCCGGTGAGACTCGCCGAGACGGGCAAGGTCCAGACCTTTACGGTGATACGGGTGGCGCCCAAGGATTTTGTGGATGAGGTCCCGTATGCCATAGGGATCATCGAGCTCGAGGGTGGGGTGCCCATGCAGTGCCAGATTGTGGACTGCGCGCCGGAAGATCTCAAGATTGGCATGCCCGTCAAGATAGAATTCAGGAAAGTGAAGGAAGAAGGCGATGCCGGCATACTCTGTTACGGGTATAAGGCCGTGCCTGTGAGGTGAACCTGCAGCCCTTCGGTAGAACCTGAAGAAGGGGATGCATCCGTGGTTTTGCTGGGCTAAAGGGAGGAACGAGGTGACGAGATCATACGAGACCGTGGAAGTAAGCATTCGTGACAGAATCGCGAGGGTGGCTCTCAACCGACCCGACGTGAGGAATGCCTTCAATGAGGTGATGATCGAGGATCTCATCCAGATTCTCGATGGGATCGGCAAGGATGATTCCATCCGGGTGATGGTGCTTACGGGAAACGGTGCATCTTTCTGCTCGGGTGCGGACCTCAACTGGATGAAGAAGATGAAGGACTACACCGTTGAGGACAACTACAAGGATGCGATGCGGCTTGCCGAGCTCATGTATATGCTTTACAACCTCCCGAAGCCCACTATCGCCCGGGTCAACGGCGCCTCAATAGGTGGAAGCAATGGTCTTGTGGCGGCCTGTGATATCGTCATCGCCTCCCATCGGGCCGAATTCAGCCTGAGTGAAGTCAAGATAGGGCTTGTTCCCGCCTGCATCGGTCCGTATCTCGTCAAAAGGATTGGCGAGGCGGCCTGCCGTGATCTCTTCCTGACGGGCGAGAGAATCTCAGCAGATCAGGCCAAGACACTTGGCCTTGTGAATGATGTCGTCACCCAGGACAATCTCGACGCCAGGGTAAACGAGAAAATCTCAAACCTCCTCACGAGCGGCCCACATGCGTTGGGTGTGAGCAAGGAACTCCTGAGCCGCGTGTCATCGATGCCTCTCGCCGACGCAGGTGAATATACGGCTCATGTGATAGCCGATCTTAGATGCGGTGAGGAAGCCCAGGAGGGCATGGCCGCTTTCCTCGAGAAGCGAAAGCCCAAGTGGGTGAAACCCTGGTCGCCATAAGATTGAGCTAGAACTGAATCCGACAAGCAATACTGATATACTGGGCTGCAACGCTTAGACCGATATCTGCATCTAATTGACACGCGCCTTAAATCATGAAAGGAGAAAATGCATGGACGAGAAGGAAACGAAGATTGGTGAGGCAATCGAGATTGGCGAGGTCGCTCCAGATTTCACCCTCAGGGATCATCAGGGCAAAGAACTCAAGTTGAGCGAGATGAGAGGGAAGAAGATCGTCCTGGGATTCCACCCGCTTGCCTGGACGCCAGTCTGCGCTCAGCAGATGAAGGATCTGGAGGCGAGCGCCCCGCAGTTTGAGGAGCTCGGTGCCGTGGCCTTCGGGCTGAGTGTTGACAGCGCTCCCTGCAAGAAGGCCTGGGCAGAGCACCTGGGAATAACAAGGACTCGACTCTTGAGTGACTTTTGGCTGCACGGTGGCGTCGCTGTCAGGTTCGGCATCTTCAGAGATGCTGACGGCTTCAGCGAGCGCGCAGTTTTCGTGCTTGATCCCAAGGGAACGGTCCGCTTCAAGAAGATCTATCCGATCAAGCAGGTTCCTGATATAAAGGAGATAATTGCTGAAGTAGAGAAGATATAGCAGGCACGCGAAGATAGCGCTTGCCAGGAATCCTTGACGAGTCTGAAAAGATTGAGCCAGGCGGCGGCATGGCACTTGGCACAGGTTGCCAAATAGGGAGGCTGTGATGCCGGAGTACTCGGTTCTGATAGGTGGACAGGCAGGAGACGGCATAAGACAGGTCGGCAGCCTTATCGCTCACCTCTTCAGTTCGCTTGGCTATCGCATCTACTTCTGGGATGACTATCCCTCGTTGATTCGGGGTGGTCACAACTTCAGCATCATAAGGGCAAGCGACCGCAAGATCGGCGCCCACACCAGCGATGTCAATCTGCTTGTAGCGCTCAATCAAACCACTGTTGAGAAGCATAAGTGGAGGCTCAAACCAGGTGGGCTTGTGATCTATGATTCCGACGCTTGCAAGGCAGATGGGCTGGGGCTCCCGCTCACGAGCATGGTCAAGCAGGCAGGTGGCAAGCCCATCATGCGGAACCTGGCTGCCCTCGGCGCGATAGCCAAGGCTCTGGGGATAGCCTGGGACACTGTCCAGGCTATTATCAGGGCAGAAGTCGCCAAGCAGACCGATCTGAATCTCAAGATCGCGCAGGCCTCATACGATCAGGCAGGAGAAGGGCGCCTTCATGTTGAGCGGCTTTCATCCAAGTCCCTGCCCCTGATCGGTGGCAACGAGGCGATTGCCCTTGGGGCCGTGAGAGCGGGCCTCAATCTCTACATATCTTATCCCATGACTCCGTCGTCGAGCATTCTTCACTTCCTTGCGGCGAACGAGGAGGAGCTGGGCATCGTCACCTATCATCCTGAGAATGAAATCGCCGCGGTCATAACTGCGATTGGGGGGGCTTATGCCGGCGCACGGACCATGGTGGGGACCGCAGGCGGGGGCTTTGCCCTCATGGTGGAGGGCCTGAGCCTGGCTGCCCAGAGTGAATCTCCTGCGGTCTTCGTGGTCGGCCAGAGACCGGGCCCAAGCACGGGGCTGCCGACCTATACGTGTCAGAGCGATCTCTTCTTCATCCTGAATGCCGGTCACGGCGAGTTTGTGAGATTCGCGGTGGCGCCTGGGGACCCGGACCAGGCTTTCTATCTCACGGGACTCGCCATGAATATGGCCTGGAAATACCAGATTCCCGCCTTCGTGATCTCCGATAAGAATCTCAGCGAGAGCACTTTTAGCTTCGAAAAGAGAGGCGATGAGGTCAGAAGGGAAGACCCCCCCCTGTGGGACGGCAGGGGCCAGTACAGGAGGTACGAGAGGACCCCTGGTGGTGTCTCTCCCCTGGCTTTCCCGGGTACGAAGGGAGCCGTCGTCAAGGGCAACAGCTACGAGCATGACGAGTATGGCATAACCACTGAAGAGGCAGAGAAGACAGTGGAGATGCAGGACAAGAGATTGGGCAAGTATGAGTACATCCTGCGAGACATGGCCAAAGTTGAAGCGGTCAAGGTTTATGGTGATAAGAAATCTCCGACGGCGCTTGTCACATGGGGATCAACCAAGGGAGCCTGTACTGAGATAGGCGAAGATCTTGGCCTGCGCGTGGTTCAGCCCGTTATACTCGAACCCTTCCCCGGGGATCACCTCGGACGGGCCCTTGAAGGTGTGACGAAGCTCATCGGCGTTGAGAATAATGCCACGGGCTGCCTTTCGAGACTACTGGGTTGCCACGGTATCAAGGTCCATAAGACCATCCTGAAATATGATGGGAGGCCGTTCACCATTGATGATCTGCGGAAGCGAGTGGGGGAGGTGGCGAGATGAGTACTGCGAACCAAGCGAATCAGTCGAACCGGGCGAATTCGTCAAACGAGCCCGGCGGGCCGGCTCCGGCTGACCGACCGAACTCCCAGAACCAGATGAACCTCGGGACTTACGCCGAGAACACCTGGTGCAAGGGCTGTGGTAACTTTGGAATCCTTTCCGCAGTCAATGAGGCCATCAAATCGCTCGTGGCCGGCGGGCTTCCCCCCGAAAGCCTCGTCTTGGCCTCAGGCATTGGCTGCCACGCCAAGATAGTGGATTATGTGAATGTCAACACCTTCTACTCGATTCACGGGAGAGTTCCCCCCACGGTCACGGGGATAAAGCTCGCCAACCGGAATCTCACCGTGATCGGACATGCGGGCGATGGCGACGCCTATGGCGAGGGGCTTGCCCATCTTATAATGTCGGCCAAGCGCAATATAGATGTCACCATGATCGTCCACAACAATCGTGTATATGGCCTGACTACTGGACAGGCAACACCGACGAGCCCTCTAGGTTTTCCGGGCAGGTCAACACCGAGAGGAAGTTTCGAGGAACCTCTGAATCCGATCGAACTCATGCTATCGGCGGGTGCGACCTTCGTCGCAAGGGGCTATTCGGTCAAGGCCAAGGAGCTCGCCGATCTGATCGTGCAAGCCGTGAAGCACAAGGGCTTCTCCTTCATCGATGTGCTTCAGCCCTGCTTCACCTTCTACAACACCTACCAGTTCTATAACAGCCGCGTGTACGATCTCGAAGGGCACGACACCTCCAGCCTGGACGCCGCCCACCTCAAAGCCAAGGAGTGGAACTACGGCGAGGGCGAGCGAATCCCAATCGGGATCTTCTATCGAGTTGAGAAGCCGACTTTCGACCAACGCGTTCTTCGGGGCAAGGTGCTTGCAACCCGGCCCGAGGTCCCGGACGTCTCGCGCCTGATTCAGACCTTCAAGTAGAGACTCGGATCTTCGAAGGTACGAGAGGATTAGACTGCAGGCGGTTTTCTAAGCCTTACCCCATTTCTTCCAGAACGCCCCGAAGACCTCTTCATCGGTCGGTATCTTCGGGTTTTCTATGGGCCTGGCAAGCCTGGTTATGTTCATCATATGTTTATAGGTAAGATTCTCGCTCACGGAATTGTTGCCCCAAGTACCGCAACCAAGTGTCGCAGTGAATGGCAGACCGACATTGAAATTCCCAGAGTTGCCATATGCTTGGGCCTGGTTGACCAACACCCTGCATAAACGGACAGAACCTGCCAGTTTCAGGATGTGCTCTTCGTTCTTGGAATGGATACCGCAGGAGTGCCCTCGTCCCTGGTAGGTAGTTATGCTATTGACAAGCTTAATGGCATCATCGAAATCCCTGTATTTATAGGCGGTCAGAACAACAGATATTTTTTCGCCGGAGAACGGATACTCAGAACCGAACCCTGTTTCCGGAACAATGAAGAACTTTGCTTTCTTTGCGCCTTCGGATGTGAGCCCTGCGGCATTGGCGATCTCCTGTGGGGGTTTGCAGATTATCTTAATTGTCAATGCACCGTCTTCCCACATGGCGTTCCGCAACTGCTCTTTTTCCTGCGCGTCCACAAGATACCCGCCACGCTTCTCAAGTTCTGAGATCAATTGATCGTATACACTCTCTTGAATGATGACCGAGTTCTCGGATGAGCAGCTGCTCGCGTAGTCGAAGACCTTACCCATCTTGACCTTTTCAGCAGCATCAGCAACATCTGCGGTCTCATCAATGATGACCACTGCATTGCCGATGCCCACACCGAAGCTGGGCTTACCGCTGGAGTACGCAGCTTTGACCATGCCCTGGCCGCCCGTTGCAACGATGCAATCCACTTGCCGCATCAGTTCCTGAGATATTTCCTTCGTGGGATCGCTGATACCCTGGATTATATCAACCGGTGCACTTACATGCTTCAATTGCTCCCTGATCAGGCGTATGGTCTCGTCCGATGTCTTCTTCGAGCGTGGATTGGGTGCGAATATGACTGCGTTACGGCATTTGCAGATCATCAAAGCATTTCCAACTGTCCCTGCCGCCGCATTGGTACATGGAGTAAGAGCGCCGATGACACCTATGGGTTTTGCGATCCGGGTAACACCGGGCTCCACATTCACATCCAGGATGCCGACCGATTTTTTGCCCATGAGATCGTACACTGCGCCCTTAGTGCGATGGTAATTCTTTAGGGCTTTATCTTCGATATTACCCATGCCCGTCTCCTGGCATTCCAGTTCTGCCAGGTACTCCCCATTTTCCTTCTTAAAGACTGCCCAGCCAATAGCCATTACGACCTCATCGACCTCGTCTTGGGTGTAGGTCTCAAAGATCTCCTGTGCTGCTCGGGCTTTTCTCACCATTGTGCGGATCATCTGTGTGGCTTCTTCCATATTCACGTCAGCCATAATTGCGCCCACCTGCTGCGCTTTCTTACTTTTCACCTTCTGCAACGGAGAACGATTTGTCTATCACTTCAAGGCTCTTGTCGATCTGGTCTTTGGTAAGCACGATCGGCGGCTTTATCCTGACTACATTTCCGTCCAGGCCGCCTGCACCAAGCAATACGCCTCTGTCCTTGGCCTCATTCAGGATGGTCTGTGTCTCTCCCACGCCTGGTTCTTTGGTCTTCTTATCCTTGACCACTTCTATTCCCAGCATCAAGCCCTTTCCACGGACATCGCCCAGGAACTTGTGCTTATCCATCAGATCTTCCAGCCCTTTCTTGAAATACCCACCAAGATCTAGAGCTCTGGCCGGAAATCTCTCTTTGACCAATATCTCAATGTTGGCAAATCCTGCAACGCTTGCCACAGGATTGCCCCCAAACGTAGAGAACAGGTCTTTGACCTGCAAGCAGCTTACGACCTCGTCGGTTGCGACGAATGCGCCTATAGGATGTCCCGAGCCTATACCTTTGGCCATTGTCATCACATCCGGCGATACACCCCAATTCTCGATGCCCCACATCTTGCCCGTCCTTCCAAACCCCGTCTGGATCTCATCACATATGAACAGGCCGCCGTATTTCTTGACGGTCTCATACACCATTGGGAAATACTCTTTTGGTGGGTCCACCACGCCGCCATTTCCCTGGATCGGCTCCACTATCATGCCCGCAATACGATTTGGAGTTTGGCATCGAATTGCCTTCTCCACATAGCGTGCACATTCCATATCACAGCCGGGATACTTCTGACCGAAATCGCATCTATAACAATATGCCGGCGGCACTCCGATTGTTCCTGCGGCGTATGGCACATTCTGCCGCCAGGTGCCTTGATTGGTCAAGCTCATCGCCATCAAGGTCCTGCCATGGAACGACCCGTTCAATGACAGAATATTGAATGCCCCAGTAAACTTCTTCATCATGTGCAAGACAGCTTCATTTGCCTCAGACCCGCTGTTGGTGAAGAAACACTTTGTCAGGTGGGAGGGACAGATAGAGATCAACTTTTCTGCGAACAGCGCCATCGGCAGGGTCGGATACAAGGTGCTGGTATGCATGAGCTTTTCCACCTGGCGCTTTATTGCGTCGACCTGGACAGGATGGCAATGACCTGCAAGAGCGGTACAGATGCCTGCGAACAGGTCTATGTATTCTTTCCCTTTATTGTCATAAAGCAGTGCGCCTTTGCCGTGTGCGATGAACAATGGCTCCTTATAATAATGGCCGATACACGGCGCCATATATCTTTTCTCCAGCGCAATTATCTCTTCTACGGAGAATTTCTCAGGATTTAAGATGTCCTCAATAGTTCTGTTCATTTTTCCATCTCCTTAAATCGTCCACGTGTCCAGCCTAAGTTAGAGATTTCCCAGGCTCTCACGCATCAGGCCGTCTCCACAACAAAGAGCAACGCCCCGTGTTTGACTTCGGTGGCGTGTTTGGAAACGATCCTGGCAATTCGGGCTTGGGGCGGGAATTCAGGCTCGCCGGGATAGACAATCGGGTTGAAACACTTCATCACTTCAACCAGCGCCAGCACCGTACCTTGCGTCACAAGCGCCCCTTCTTCGACATATGCCGGCGATTGAGGATTGGCTCGCAGGTAGAAGATCCCGTCAGTAGGAGACTTGATCCCGAACGCGCCCTCAGGAATCCCATCGTCCATGGCAACGGACGCAGCATCTGCTTTTTCTGGTCCAAGCGCAAGGCCCGACATGGCATCCGGGCTCACCGTAAAGAGCGGTTGGCCGAATTCCACGCGCTGCTTCCTCATGGTAAGATGAAGATGGGTCACGACACCGTGATGCCCCTCGGGTATCATGAGATGGTAATAGCGCCTCATCACGGTGAGGTAGCCGACGAAAGATCCGGGGCGGACAAAAGTTCCGACCGCAGGGGGCATGTCGAAGAGGCCGACGGCAGGGGAGAGGACTTCATAGACACCTTTGTGGTCGGTGCTCTCTCTGACGAGGCAAGTCTTGGGTTCCCCAATCAACCTCACGAGGTCTGTATCTTTACCTGCCATACCGCACCCTGGCTCCAACCTTCAGATTAGGCATTTTCGATCCCCGTCCGGAGAGGCCGCCTGCCGTTCCAACTTGCATCCCTAATGTGTCTGGCGATCGGCCTCACTCAAATATCCGTCAACACGTTGAGGTCGTGCATCGACCATATTCTCGGGTTCTTGATCCGGCGATAGCCGGTTGCCTGGTAGCACATTTCAACCATGGCTCTGAGATACGGCCTTATCTCATGCATCAGGATAACTTCGTCGGTGTCCCTTATCGACGCCGACTTCACAGGATCCATATCCCGCGTTATCCTGTCTTCGACTTCCTGCATGCCTCGCTTGATCTTCTTGATTTCGTCTTCGTTTGTCTCGATGATCTCGAAGTTGTCGTCGAGCCTGGTCCGGAAGGCACCGATTGCCAGGGTGCGCCCTTCCATCACGGCGAGCCTTGTGATCGGAGTCGAAAGCTGAACCACCGGGTCGTAGGCACTACTTGCCATCGCGTAGTAGCCTGCGCCCGATGATTTCCTCAGGAGCACCGTGATCATCGGCACGGCGTTAGTCGAATTGGTGTAAATCAAGTTGGAGCCGAATCCCAGAAGGCCTTCCTTCTCGGCCTCAGCACCAATGTCGAAGCCTGATATGTCCTGAAGCCAGACGATCGGGATGCCGTCGTCGTTGCATGCCCGTGAGAACTGCGAGATCTTGGCGATGCCTTCGCGATAAAGGATGCCGCCAGGCCGCTTCTGGTCGGGATACTCAGGATGGCCAATCAAGAATTGGTTGTTGGCAATGATGCCGACGTACAGGCCTCCAATCTTCGCAATCCCGATTATCATCTCCTCGCCTTTGCCCGGCAGGAGTTCCCAGAAGAGGCTTGAGTCAGCGACTCGCGCGATCACCTGCTTGGTGTCGTAAGACATCCGGTAGTCGGAAGGGAAGATGCATTTGAGCTCGCGGCTGTCATATAGGGGGTCGTTGGTGTCGCCATCATACTTGTAATACTCGACGCCTGTCGTAGGAAGGAGCGACACATCCTTCCGGATCATCTTCAGCACAGATATGTCATCCGGACCTCTGAAATCCGCACAATTCGACAGATGGACGTGGATGTCGGGGCCGCCTATGGTGAGCGAGGTTATGTTCTGGGATTTGCCCCCCTTTATGAGGGCCGCCCCTGCGATCACCATATAGGCCTGCTCGGTCATGTAAACGCGGTCGCTTATTATCGGCATATAGCCGCCGCCTGCAATACAGTCGCCGAAGACCGCAGCAATCTGAGGGACGCCGTTGGCGCTCAAGAGACTATTCATCTTGAAGATGAAGCCTGCCCCCGTGGGTCCAGGGAAAGACCTGCTTTGTTCGGGCAGATAGAGGCCGCTGCAATCAACGAGGTAGACCACGGGAATCCGGAGCCTCAAGGCTATGTGCTGAGCTCGTTCTATCTTCTCAGGTGTCTGAGGCCACCATGCACCCGATGCCACCGTGTTGTCATTGGCGATGACCATCGTGTAGCGGCCTTCCACGCGCACGAATGCCGTGACAACGCCGGCCCCGGGGCTTTTCTTCTTGTCGTTGCCTTCACCGAATTCCTGGCCATAATTGACGAAGGTTCCGACAGGGAACACCTCGGTTCCAGGGTCCTTCAGGATCTCAAGGCGCTCCCACGTTGTGAGCTTGCCTTTCTTGTGCACACGCTCGACGTATTCATCTCCCCAACCGGCCCTTACCTCGTCCCGCTTCGCAAGCAACTCTCTCTCAATCTTTTCCATGGCTTCCGCATTGGCTCGGCAGGCTTCCGACTTCATGAAGGTCTCGAGTGAAGAGCCGATGGGTTGGAGCAATACTTTAGCCATGATGCCTCATCTCCTTATTGGCCGGTTCTTCTGGCCAAAAGCTCCTGCACGAAGCTCGTACTGTAATTGCCTTGCCTGAATTCCGGTGTGGACAGAATCTCGATATGGAGCGGGATCGTTGTCTTCACGCCCTCTATTCGGAAACTCTTGAGTGCTCTCGTGACGGTATCGATGGCTGCGTTCCTGTCGTTCGCATGCCCTATCAGCTTACAGATCAGCGAGTCATAGAAGGGAGGGATCGCATAACCGGGCCTTATGTGCGTGTCGACACGCACGGAATCGAAGGAGGGAGGTTCGAAGGCAGTGATCATCCCGGGGTCCGGCCTAAAATCACGCGCAGGATCCTCCGCATTTATCCTGGTTTCAATCGCGTGGCCTCTGAGCTCGACGTCTTCCTGCTTTATGCTCAAGGGGCAGTTTGCGGCAATTCTCAACTGCTCTTTAACGATGTCAAAGCCGGTTACCATCTCGGTCACAGGGTGTTCCACCTGGAGCCTTGCGTTTACTTCCATGAAGTAGAGATTGCCGTCTTCGTCCCTCAGGAACTCAATCGTGCCTGCATTGACATAGCCGATCGCGGCGACGGCTTTCGCCACCTTGGTCCCGTATTCCCTCCGGACGTCCTCAGTGATCACAGGCGACGGCGATTCTTCGATCAACTTCTGGTGACTTCTCTGGATTGAGCACTCCCGCTCGCCAAGATAGACCGCATTGCCGAAAACATCGGCAAGGACCTGGAACTCGATGTGCCGGCCTCGCGTGATGAACTTCTCCAGGTAGAGCGAAGGATTCCCGAAGGCCTTCTCAGCTTCAAGCGAGGCCTCATCGTAGGCATGTTTGAGGTCGCCGGCTTCCCTCGCCACGCGCATCCCCTTGCCTCCTCCTCCTGCTGTCGCTTTAAGAAGCACCGGGTAACCGATCTTCGAGGCCACCTCGCCTGCTTCGTCGGCGCTCTTGAGCGTTCCCTCGGAGCCGGGGATCGGATCAAGGCCGAGTTTCTTCATGGTTTCTCTGGCCCTTGCCTTGTCTCCCATGAGCCTGCTCGCGTGTGGTGGTGGACCGATGAATGTCACTTTGCTCTGGGCGCACAGGGCCGAGAAGAGCGCGTTTTCGGCCAGGAAACCGTATCCAGGATGAAGTGCCTGACACTCATTCTGTATGGCGGCCTGGATTATGGCTTCCATGTTGAGATAGCTTTCGCTACTCCTCGAGCCGCCGATGCAGACGGCCTTGTCTGCGTGTTCAAGATGCGGAGAATTGCGGTCGGCCTCAGAGTGCACCGCCACAGTCCTAATCCCCATCTCCTTGCAGGCCCTGATGACCCTGAGGGCTATCTCACCACGGTTGGCTATGAGGACAGATCGGAACATGCTTGAGCCTCGGGCTTGACACTATGCAACCCAGGGCTGTCAAGCAATACCCTGGGCTTCGCTCCCACCTAACCTGGGACAACTGTACCACTGGCCGGAGATGCAATCAAGGGTTTTTGGCACTTTAAACCCATGCACACGGGTCACACTTTTTTCTTACCCAGGGATATGCCTGCGGGGACAGAACCAAGCCTAAGGCCTAATGCAGCAATATCACCTTTCGCGTTTCCGAGCGGGAGCCTGCCTCCATCCGCAAGAAATAGATGCCGGGGGCAGCATGTCTCTTATCAACGCACGCCGCATCCCATTTAACCTCATGAATGCCTGGATCTGAGGCTCCGTCAAGGATGGTTCCGACCAGCCTACCCTCGACATCGTAAACCCGTATCGAGGCTCGCTGGCTCGCTGGAAGGTAGTACCGCAGCGTGGTCGATCCCACGAAAGGATTAGGGAAGTTCTGATAGAGATGAGCCTGTTCGAGATCCGCGGCGACGCCTGGTGTGCCCGCGTAAGAATCATAGAAGTTGGCCCAGATGCGATAGGAACCGTACATGGGTGGAAGCGTGAACGATGAGTATGCAATCAGAATCTGGCCGGAAGGGTCCCCGCATACGCTCGGGGCCGTCTGCGTGAGTGAGGCTTTAGATATCACCAGTCCTGTCGGGTCAAGCACCGTGCCAGACTGGTCGACCTTGGCACCATAGATATCAGGGGCAGTGGATGCGCTGCGTTTGTCCTGCCATGCGACAAGGTATTTCCATCCGTCGAAGCCCACTGCCGGGGTTGACTGTTCGTTGGCAGCGGTAGAAACGGCGATGCCCGCGGGGTCGACCACGGAGCCGCTGGTCGCTACCCTCGCACCATATATGTCAGAGTATGGGCCACCGCGCTTGTCCTGCCAGACAACGAAGTAGTTGGTGCCGTCAAAGCCGATTTCGGGCCATTCCTGGGCGCCGGAAGCGGTCGATATGGCTATACCGGCAGCGTCGAGCACAGTCCCATCCGGGGCAATCCGCGCCCCATAGATATCATAGTTGATGCCGCGCAAATCCTGCCATACCACCATGCAGTTGGTTCCATCAAATGCAATGGCAGGGTGCACCTGATCCCCCGTAGCAGTGGAGATGGGGATCCCAACAGGATCAAGTACGCTCCCTCCTGGACTCACACGAGCGGCATAGATATCATAGGAGCCGCTGCGCTTATCCTCCCAGACAACGATGAAGTTCACTCCGTCAGAGGCTACCGCGGGATACTCCTGTGGGCTCGTGGCAGTGGACACGCCTATGCCGGCCGGATCGAGCACGCTCCCGTCCGCCCCAACCCGTGCTCCATAAATGTCGTAGGCGTTGTTGCGATAATCCTGCCAAACCACAAGGTAGTTGGTGCCTCCGAAGGCCGCGGCAGGGTACATCTCATCCTTGCTTCCCGTTGAAATGGCGATGCCGAGCGTATCTACCACCGTGCCATCCGTGCCTACGCGTGCTCCAAAGATGTCATTGGAGGTGCCGAGGCGCCATTCATGCCAGACCGCAAGGTAGTCCCAGCCGTCAAACGCCATCGCCGGACAAGATTGATTGCTGGCGGAGGTGGATATGGCTATCTGCTGCGGGTCAAGCACAGTGCCATCGGAAGCCACGCGGATGCCGTAGATGTCTTTCAGAACATTGCGAGAATCGATCCACGCCATGAGGAAGCCCCCTCCACTGGATGCCACGGCTGGGCCAAACTCCTGACTAGCATATAGACTTACGGGAATGCCCGCAGGATCGAGCACGGTGCCGCTGGAGTCCATGCGCGCGGCATAAATGTCCCAGCTCGTTACATTGCGGTAATCATCCCAGACTATGAAGTAGTTCGTGCCGTCGAAGGTCGCTGCCGGATACCCCTGGTCGCCCGTGGCCGCGGAAATCACGATTCCCGTGGAATCGAGCACGGTGCCATTCGAGGCAACCCGGGCCCCATAGACGTCGTGGGACGAACTGCTCTGTTTGTCATCCCACACGACCAGAGAGGTGGTGCCGTTGGAGGCGGCAGCAGGGTAAACCTGATCTCCCGTCAACGAGGACACGGCAATTCCCAAGGAATCAAGCACAGTGCCATCGGTCGCCACACGCGTGCCATAGATATGAGGATTGCCGCCACGTATATCCTCCCAAACAACAAGCCAGTTCGAACCATTGAAAGTAACCGCCGGCCGCGACTGCCCGCCGGGATCGGCACATATGGCAATGCCTGAAGGCTCGAGTACGGCGCCCCCTGGGGTCACGCGAGCCCCGTAGATGTTAGCGACTCCATTGCGCGAGTCTGCCCAGACCACAAGGTAGGTTGTGTCACCGAAGGCTATGGCAACGTCGCTCTGACCTTGGGGAGTAACCGATATGGCAATTCCACCGGGGTCGAGAACGGTTCCGCCGGTGGACAAGCGCGATCCGTAGATATCGTAGTTGGTTCCGTTGCGCGCATCCTTCCATACGACGAGGTAATTGGTCCCGTCGAAGCCTATGGCCGGATCTTCCTGGTCAGGTGCGGAACTGGTTATGGCAATGCCCGCCGGATCAAGCACCTTGCCGCCTGCGGCTACGCGTGTTCCGTAAATCTCATAGGACGTGACGCTGCGCGGATCATTCCATACGACGAAGTAGGTTGTATCGCCGAAGGCGGCGGCGGGGTTTATCTGAGATTGGGGTGCGGGACCGTAGACAGGATTCGCTCCGATGTGGAAAGCTGGTCCCAGATCCCCGGAATCTGCTGATGCCTGTGGCAGACTAAGGGAAAGAACCCCAATTGACGCAACTATAAGCAACATAAGGCAATGAAGGTTTCTCTGCATCTCTATCTCCTGTACCACCATTCATTATACCATATTTCCGGCACGATTTCGATGGAAACCTGGATGCGAGTTGGAACATCTTCAATTTAAACCGCTTGAAAGGGAATGGGGCTTGGGGTAGATTGGGGATGGCGGATCTGCGAAGGCCAGAAGGAGGTGGAGTCGATGTCGATTCTCAAGAAAATGGTGCTTCTCGGGGTTGGTGCGGCGACTGTGACCAAGGAAAAGGCCGAGGAGATTGCTGAGGAGCTGATCAAGCGTGGTGAAGTAGCAAGCGGGGAAAAGGCCAAGGTGATTGACGAGATTCAACAGAAAGCTCAGGCCGCTACGACAGAGATAAGGAAGATGGTTGATGAGCGGGTTGAGGCACTGTCTAAGAAGTTCCGCTGGTTGGATGATATGCGGAAGCTCCAGGGACAGGTGCAGGAGCTCAATGGAAGACTCGAGCAGCTGGAAAAGACGTTGAAGGAGCGGGAGGGGCGGGGGAACTAGCAGGCATAGAAACTAGCAGGTATAGAAAAGGATTCTCAGTCGGACCGAAGTGACCGGCCGCGCAGAAGGTGCAACGAGCTTCAGAGCCCGTAGGAATGTAGAAGTCGCTGGGACTTGAGAAGCATGGGACCTGACTCACGGGAAGGTGAATCACTTTGCCCACCTTGAGGCTGCAACGGAGGCTTAAAAGCGTAGGGCGTTTCAGGCAGATTGCCGTCGTCCTTGCGAAGTATGGCTTTGACGAGGTGCTTTCGCGCGCCCATCTGCCATTCCACATCAAGGCCCTCTTGAGGAAACCCTTGGGTAAGAGAAGCACGGGGCCCGAGGGGCTCAGAATGGCACTGGAGGAGCTCGGGCCGACCTTCATCAAATTCGGCCAGATACTGAGCACAAGGTCTTACCTGCTTCCTTCCGACTATGCGGCTGAGCTTGCCAAGTTGCAGGACAGGGTGAGTCCGTTCTCATTCGAAGATGTCGAGAAGATCATAACCGCAGATCTCGGGGAGAGACCTTCCGCCTTCTTCAAGGAGTTCGACCGGGAGCCCCTGGCGTCTGCCTCGATAGCGCAGGTCCACATGGCGACCCTTGGCACCGGTGAGCGAGTGTGCGTGAAGGTCGAGAGGCCGGCAGTGAGGGAGACCCTTGCCCTTGACATCATGATCCTCAAGGACCTTGCGAGACTCTTGGAAGCGCATGTGCCCGAATCGCGACGATATGATCCGGTGGGCATCGTCAAGGAGTTTGAGAGAACGTCCAGACGCGAGATTGATTTCTCGATCGAAGCCAGCAACATCGAGATATTCGCCCGGAACTTCGCGGATGATCCCGACATTCATATACTCCGGGTTTTCAGGGAACACTCATCCTCGCGGGTCCTTACCACTGAATTCATCGACGGCATAAAAATCTCAGAAGTTGACCGGCTCCGGCAAGCCAACCTCGACACCGCACGGATCGCGCGCAAGGGTGCGCAAGCCGTGCTCAAGCAGGTCTTCGAGCATGGTTTCTTTCATGCCGATCCGCATCCCGGCAATCTTTTCGTCACCTGTGACGGTAAGATCGCGCCCGTTGATTTCGGCATTGTGGGCAGGCTCACAAAGCAGGAAATCAGGGACCTCGCGGAGTTGCTGATTGGCATCGTCCAGGGCGAGCACGAAAGCCTCCTTGCAGGGATGGAAAGGCTCAAGATGCTTCCTGATAACGTTGACCGGAGAGACGTCCTTGAGGAAGTGATGCTCCTCAGCGAGAAGTACGCCGCCAGGAAGCTGGGCCAGATCAACGTCAAGGAGCTCTTCACCGAACTGATCTCCTTCATGAGGCGATACCGGATAAGGATGCGGACCGAGTTTCTGCTCCTCGGCAAGGCGCTCTCGATCTATGAGGAAGTCGGGCGCATGCTCGATCCTGAATTCAGCATGATGGAAGAGGCAAAGCCTTACGTGGGGAGACTGATGAAGCGAAAGCGGATCCTCTCGATGCTGCTTGGAAGCCGGGGAAGGACCATCGGCGAGGCGATATCCAAGCTTTCTTCGATCCCATCTGATCTCGCACATATACTTTCCCTGGCCAGGGAAGGCAGACTCAAGATAGAGTTCGAACACGTCGGGCTTGAGAAGCTCACGGCAGAGATCGAAAAAGCCAGTAACCGCATTTCCTTCAGTTTCATCGTTGCCGCCCTGGTCGTGGCGTCATCCTTGATTCTCGTCCTCGGAGGAAAAGTGCTTGCTTACCGAGGTTTCGGCATCGCGGGTTTCATCTTCGCAGCAATGGTCGGTATCTGGCTCCTCATAAACATAATCCGCTCAGGCAAAGTGTGACGAATTCGGAATTCGGGGACACAATACTCAATTATCGGAGCCCTGCAACCAGCATGTGATTGTGATAGTGGGTGGGGCGGAAGGGAAGTAGGAGGGGAGGAGCGTGTTAGGTTTCCTGGCGATCTTCTGGGCATCATTTCTGATTGGCTTCTCGGGTGCGCTTGTGCCGGGACCCACTCTGACCGTCACCATACGAGAGGCGGGAAGAAGAGGCGCCCGTGCCGGTCCTCTGATAGTTCTGGGGCATGGGATCACTGAGATTGCAATCACGGTCGCCCTGATCCTCGGCGTTTCCTCTTTCATGGGCGATATCAGGGTCAGGAAGGTGATCGCGATTGTCGGGGGAGCATTCCTCGCGTGGATGGGTGTGAGCATGCTGCGCAAGCTGAGGTCAATTGAGCAAGAGATGGCTGTGGGGGACAAGCGGGAGATCGGGAGCCACACAACACCGATCCTTCTCGGGATCACAACCACGCTTTCCAATCCCTACTGGTTCGGATGGTGGGGAAGCATTGGGGCCACACTGCTTGTCGCTTCCTCTTCGGTTGGATCAAAGGGCGTCATAGCCTTTGTGACGGGGCACATATCTTCCGATTTGGTCTGGTACAGCCTTGTCTCTTACTTTGTGTCCCTGGGCCTGAGCTACAGCAAAGGGACCTGGTACAGAATCACATTTGGAGTCTGCGGAGCATTCCTTCTTGTGGTCGGAGCAATGTTCATACGTTATGGTTTGAGGCTTGCCGGTACGCTATGAAACTGGTCTGGTCGGATGCATATGAAGTGGAGCTGTTCGGGCACGTTTTTCCGGTGGTGAAATATAAGCTCGTAAAGGATGCGGTCCTTGAGCGAGGCCTTGTCACGCAAGACGACCTCATTATCGCAAGCCCCGCCAGCACCGAAGACCTGATGCTGGTGCACACGCGTGCTTACATCGATGACCTCCTCAATCTGCGGTGGAGCGAGCGTACAGCGAGGTCGGAGATGGCGCTCACCCATGAGATCGTGAATGCTTACCTTATCACAGCGGGTGGCACCGTCATGGCATCGAAGCAAGCTCTCGAAGATGGCATCTGCATACACCTGGGCGGTGGCTATCATCATGCGTACCCGGATCATGCGGAGGGCTTCTGTTACGTCAATGATGTGGCCGTGGCGATCGCCACGCTGAGGACGGCCGGACTTGTGGAAAAGGTTTGTGTGGTTGACTGCGATCTTCACCAGGGCAACGGCACCGCCTTCGTTTTTGCAGGGGAGCCGGATGTCTTCACCTTCTCCATTCATCAGGAGAATAACTACCCAGCCAAGGAACGGAGTGACCTGGACATCGGGTTGCCTGATGGCGCAGACGACACCTTGTATCTGAATGAACTTGGTGCTGTGAGCGACATTCTCAACAGGCACAAGCCGGAGATATGTTTCTATCTGGCCGGTGCTGACCCGTTTGTCGGCGATGTGCTCGGTGGGCTCGCACTCACCAAAGAAGGCCTCAGAAAGCGCGACGTCCTGGTCCTTGATGAGTGCCGCAGAAGGGGGATCCCGGTATGCGTTGTGCTGGCAGGCGGCTATGCCTTTGATGTCCAGGATGTCGTTGATATACATGTAAGTACGATTGCCGAAGCAAAGAGGATTTTCGCATAGACCCGTATCCTGAATCGAATCACATCGGCAGGAACCGTATTGCAGGTTAATTGTTAAAAACGATATAAATTGCCTAAAGGATTGCACAATGGCAGGTTGGATTGCTGATCGCGTGGCAATCAATGGAACATCAATGGTCGACGCTCACACGGACACCGATGCCAGCTTGAAGAATCCTAAGAAAGGAGCTACACATGCAGCTTGACATCCTCGCGCTGAACGAACGGATAAGAAACGAGAGTGGTTTCGTCGAGGCCATACTCGGCCAGATGGATAAGGTAATAGTAGGCCAGAAGCAGGTAATTGAGCGGTTGCTGGTGGCCTTGCTGTGTCAGGGGCATGTGCTGATTGAAGGTGTGCCCGGACTGGCGAAGACGCTGGCAGTCAAGACTCTATCTGACACAATTCAGACCAAGTTCCAGCGCATCCAGTTTACGCCCGATCTCCTGCCCGCCGATCTCATAGGTACCTTGATATATGACCAGAAGGAAGGCGTCTTCAAACCGCGCAAGGGCCCCATCTTTGCAAACCTCGTACTCGCAGACGAGATAAACAGGGCCCCCGCCAAGGTGCAGAGCGCCCTGCTGGAGGCGATGCAGGAACGGCAGGTGACGATCGGCGACACCACCTTCAAGCTCTCGGAACCATTCCTTGTCATGGCAACTCAGAACCCTATCGAACAGGAAGGGACCTATCCCTTGCCTGAAGCCCAAATCGACCGTTTCATGCTCAAGGTGGTCATGGATTATCCGCCGCGCGAGGACGAGCTCCAGATCCTGAGGCGGATGACCAAGTCTGAGGTTCCTCAGGCGCAGAGTGTTGCGGCACCGGACACGATACTGAAGGCCAGAAAGATAATAAACGACATCTACGTCGATGAGAAGATCGAGAACTACATTGTCGACATTGTAATGGCCACACGGGAGCCCTCACGCATCGGGCTCAAGGATATGGAGTCTCTGATAGAATACGGTGCTTCTCCGCGAGCGAGCATATATCTGACGATGGGAGCGAAGGCCTTTGCATTCCTTCGCGGGCGAGGCTATGTGACACCTGAGGATGTGCGGGCCATAGGCATGGACGTTCTGCGCCACAGGATCATTCCATCGTATGAAGCCGAAGCCGAGAGCATTACTACGGAAACGATCATCACCAAGATATTCGAAACCGTTGAGATACCTTAGGAGAGGTCTGGATACATGGCACGTTACCGGACAGAAGGTACCCTGTTTGGAGGTATGGCGTGATCCCGCGTGAGGTTCTCGAGAAGGTAAGGAAGATCGAGATAACTACGAGATCTATGGTCAGGGATACCTTCGCGGGTCAGTATGAAAGCATATTTAAGGGACGGGGGATGGAGTTCGATGAGGTCCGGGAATATCAGCCCGGCGATGATATAAGAACCATCGACTGGAATGTGACGGCACGGACAGGCTGGCTTCACGTCAAGAAGTTTGTTGAAGAGCGGGAACTCACGGTCCTTATTGTCTTTGATGCGAGCGGCTCATTTGATTTCGGCACGGGCACCAGGCTCAAACGCGAGCTCGCGGCCGAGATCGGCGCTGTCCTTGCCTTCGCAGCTATAAGAAACAACGACAAGGTCGGGCTCCTGGTGTTTACGGACGAGATTGAGGCCTTTGTGCCGCCCCGTAAGGGGAGTAAGCATGTCCTTCGGATCATCAGGGAGATTCTGCACTTCAAGCCCCAGTCGCGAGGTACCGATATCGCGAATGCGCTTGAGTACGCCATGAGAGTCATGAGAAGGCACAGCGTGATGTTTCTCATCTCTGATTTCCGGGATTCGGGCTATGACAATGCTTTGAGGGTCGCCAACAAGAAGCACGATGTCGTTGCAATCACGATCAGCGATCCCAAGGAGCTCGAGATCCCGCCCGTGGGGCTGGTCGAGGTCGAGGATGGCGAAACCGGCAGGAGAGCGATACTCGATTTCAGAACCAGCAAAGCCTCCGCCGCCTTCCAGCAGGTTGCGCTTGAGCTCAGCGCGGAAAGGAAAGCGGTTTTCTCGAAAGCCAAGGTTGATGAGATAGGCTTGAACACCGACCAGGAATATGTTGAGCCGCTCATAAGATTCTTCCAGAAAAGAGAGCGGCGGTTGAAATGGCATTACTAGGATGGCCCTGCTAAGAACACGTGTCACCAGCATGGGGGTGTTTCTGAGAGGGTTTGGGATGTTTGGCATGCTTGGAGTATCCAGGATGTTTAGGGCACCTGCGGCATTTGGAGGATTGGGAGGATCTGACGCGTTCCGGGGAATGCTCGTGCTGGCATTGAGCTGGTTTCTGGGGGGATTTGCTGTTCTTGGGCCAAGCCCGTGTGTCGCTGAGAACACGCCTCCGTATGTGGACGCTGCATCTGGCACCCGGAGCGTTGCCGTTGGTGACACCTTCAGACTCAATCTGAAGCTCGCATGGAAGGAGGGGACTGATGTAAAGCCTGTGGCGGTTCCTGACAAGATCGGGAACTTCGTTGTGAAGGACATCACGGAAGGCCCGGTCTCGACAAGCGCCGGAACATCTGCGCGGGATGTCTCATTGCTCCTCACAGCATTCGAGACAGGCGCCCAGACCGTGCCGCCGATTTCAATCGTCTATATGAATGTGGATGGCACGTCGGGTAAGATCGAGACAAAACCTATCGAGATGGAAGTCAAGAGCATCCTTCCCGAGAACGCGGCTGACATCAGAGACATAAAACATCCCATAAAGGTGCCAAAGCGTTGGAAGGATATCATCCTGAGCTATGCGCTGATCGTGGGGCTCGCGGTGGGAGCTGCGCTCAGTGTCCTTGTGTCATTCAAGCGGAAAGAGGAGATTGAATCGTATGCCCGCAGGTTCTGGCGCAAGGTGTACGAGCCCTTGCGAAGGTTGATCTTGCGGCTGCTTGCGCTTCTCGGATTCCGGCGCGCACGTGAAACCTTGACCTTTGACATACGGATCGATGAACCCGGCCTGCTGCCTGGCGAAGCAGCTCTCAAGGAGATTGACAGAATCGAGGCCCTCGGCCTCATAGAGCGCAACCTTATAAGGGAGTTCTGCACCCTGGTATCCGAGACCATGCGGCGATACATAGAAAGACAGTCCGGCGTGCTTGCAATGGAGTCGCCTACTTCATACACGTTGCGCGCTCTTTCCGGCCTTGAGATTCCCAGGCAGGCCTACGGTCTGATTGAGGACGTGCTCGGGGAGTGTGATCTAGTGAAGTTCGCTAAGCACACACCTTCTACGGAAGCAGTACGCTCACTGATTGAGCGATCAAGAAACATCGTGAACCTCACAGCGAATCTGTCCCTTGTCCCTGACGCGTGGATTATGGCGCAGCAATTCGGAGGGGCGAACGCAAGGGTAGACGTCGGGCGGAGGCCGGGAGAGGAAACTGTGCTAGGGTCAAGATCAGGGATAGGGTCCAACCCGGGGAAGGAGCCGGGACTGGGAGAGGAGCCGGGACCTGAAGGGGGAATGAGAGGGGCAAGCAGAGGGGGAGCAAGAGGGGGGAGCGGGAATGAGGTTTGAGCATCCTCTTTTCCTTTTCGCTCTGGCGGTGTTACCCCTTCTCTACAGGTTTGGCTACAGGGAAGCCCGCAGGAAGGCTGTCGCCATCTCCTATTCAGACCTCGAATCCCTGAGCGGACGGTTCAAGATCAGGCGGGACTACAGGGGACGCCTCTTCGCGCTGAGGGTGACTGCCATTGTGCTCATAGTGCTCGCCTTGGCGCGGCCGCAGCTGGAACGGGGCTTTGAGACCGTCAAGTCAGAGGGCATAGATATAATGCTGGGGCTCGATATCTCGGGAAGCATGCGCGCTGAAGACTTCAAGCCCAGGGACAGGATATATGTCGCCAAACAGGTGGTCGCCGATTTCGTATCGCGAAACACCGGCGATCGCATAGGCCTTGTGGCCTTTGCCTCGAAGAGCTTCACACGGTGCCCTCTCACCCTCGACCACGACGTTCTGAAGTCGCTGGTTGAAGGCATCGACATCGGAATGATAGAAGATGGGACTGCGATTGGGCTTGCCCTGGCAAACTGCGTTGCAAGGCTTGTCAATTCGGATGCGAAGAGCAAGATCATCATCCTGCTGACGGACGGAATCAATAATCGCGGCGAGATCGATCCCATGACAGGGGCAGCGCTTGCCAAATCCGCAGGCATGAGGGTCTATACTATAGGTGTCGGTGTGGAAGGAGGTGCGCCCGTGCCGGTCGTCACGCCTGATGGCAGGAAGGTCTATGCGAGGAATCCGGACGGCAGCCTTTACATCACCGAGATCGATGAGCCAACGCTGAAAGAAATCGCAGGAATAACAAGTGGCAAGTACTACAGGGCAACAGATGAGAAAGCTCTTGACGACATCTACAGAAAGATTCTCGAGATGGAGAAGAGCGCGTTCGAGGTCAAGTATTTCAAGCACAGAAAAGAGCTTGCAAAGTACGTTCTGCCCTTCGGCATTGTGGCGATGCTCGTGGAGGTTTTGCTGGTGAGCACTGTATGGCGAAAGATACCGTAAGGATGGGCATAAGGAAAGTGGGACAGCGCTCTTTTTCAAGGCCTTTTGCCTATGGCCTTTTTCGGAGAGGCCCCGGTAGGAGAGGGATGTGGAGATCGGAAATCCAATAGCAATCTACTTGATCTGGCTTGCGGCGGTCGGGGCGCTGCTTTTTGCGCTTGAGATCGCCTCAGCGCGGAAGTCGCTTGCAAGGTTCGTCTCGGCCGGTGCGCTGCCCAAAATCGTCAAGGGTTACTCCCAGCGCAGGAAGATTCTTAAGCGCGTGTTGATCATTGTCTCGCTGGTCTTGTTGATCCTTGCCTGGACGATGCCGCGCGTGGGCAAAGGCATGAGAGTTGTGAAGCGCGAGGGGGCCGATGTTGCGATAGCTCTTGATCTCTCCTCCAGCATGCTCACCAAAGATGTGAAGCCGAGCCGGATCGAGGTCGCCAAGAGAGCTGCCGGGACCCTGATTTCACGCTTGAGTGGGAACCGGCTGGCGCTTGTGGGTTTTGCTGACGACAGCTTCATATACTGTCCGCTCACGCTTGACGAGTCCGCTCTGGCAATGTTCCTGGATTACCTCGGTCCCGACGCGGTCGCCGACCAGGGCACAAACATAGGCAGGGCAATCGACGAATCCTTGAAGGCCTTGAGAATAAGCAGCGGAAAGGGAAAGGCGATCGTTATTATTACCGACGGAGAGGACCACGGTGAGCAGGTTCAGGCTGCTGTCAAGTTGGCGCAAAGCGAAGGCGTGCGGATCTACTCGCTCGGGGTGGGGACGGGAGGCGGAGAGCCGATCCCAACCTTTGATGCCAAGGGCAACGTGACCGGCTACAAGCGGGACAGAAATGATAAGGTTGTCGTGTCCAAGCTGGATTACGCTCTTCTCAGGGAGCTGGCGAGGGCGACCGCAGGCGAGAGCTACGTACTCGGCCCTGGCGACAGGGAGGTCGCAAAGATTGCCGGAGGCATCCAGGACATTGAAAAGGGCGTGCTTGAACAGAGGAGCTTCGAGCAGTATGTGGAGATGTTTCAGATACCGCTTGCCCTGGCGCTCGTTCTGCTTCTCGGAGAGAGTCTGATTGGAGACAGGCGGAAGGGCAGTAAGGCAGAGGCTGCAGGTGGGCTGTTCCTGGAAGGACATCACAGGATATGAGGCAGGAAATACTTAAATCCAATGGGCCTCAGGCATTGCTTGCATCGCTAGCGCCGGCATTGGCGCTCGCTGCCGTGATCGTGCTGGTGCCCCGCGCGGTCCCTGCGCTCACCTTGAGCGACAAGATGCACTCAACTATCGAGAAGGGTAACCGCTATTATGACAAGGGAGAACATGACAAGGCTCTCGAGGCGTACCTTGAGGCCGAGAAACAGGATTCTGTGAATGTCATCCCGCCCTTTAATGCTGGTGACGCATTATACAAACTGGGCAAATTCGAGGAAGGTGCGAAGGAATTCATGAAGACGGCTTCTTCCTCGACTGATAGTATTTCTGCCATGAGCTATTACAATCTGGGAAACACCGCGTTCAAGTCAGGGGATTTCAGGTCTGCAGCGGAGGCATACAAGAAGGCGCTTCTCATCAATCCCAATGACACCGATGCCAAGTTCAACCTCGAATATGCTATGAGGATGCTCAAGCAAGAGCAACAGCAGCAACAGCAGGAAGACCAGAATCAGAAGAAACAGGATAAGCAAGACCAACAGAACCAGCAGAACCAGGCCAATCAATCTCCGGACCAGCAGAAGCAGGACAAGTCGCTCGAAAGCGGCCGGCCCCAGACATCGCAGGGCGAGATAACTCCCGATGAGCTCAAGCGGATACTGGCTGCGATAGAGGCAAGCGACAGAAATACACAGGAGGAGCTGCTGAAAAAAGCCGCCCAGACTAGACACCTCACCGACAAGGATTGGTGAAAGATATGATCAACCAGGGTCAGACTGCCGGAGTTGTGGGTCTGTGCCTCGGCACCAAGGTGATCTTTGCCGCCACGGTGATCCTGGGCACGCTGGTCCTATTCGCGGGGGCCCTCTCAACCCAGGCGCTTTCCGGAGATCTTCGGGTCGAAGCCTCGGTTGACAGCAGGAACGTGGTTGTTGGAGACAACCTTACGCTGACCATCACCGTTTATGGCGACGGGAAGATATCGCAGCCTGACATGACGAGCCTCGACGGCTTTGAAGTAGTGAGCAGTTACAGCTCCCAGAACATCTCCATTGTCAATGCCAGGATGTCAAAATCTGTGAGCCTGCAATACGTCCTTCTGGCTGTTAACGAAGGCGAGCGCACCCTTGGGCCTTTCACGGTGAGATCGGGAAAGGACATGTACCAAACCCAACCCATAGCCGTGCGGGTGACCAAGGGGCAGGCGCCATTGCCTCAGGCGGGCTCGCAGGCCAGTAATCTGATCATGGCCTTCGCCGCCACTGACAGGAAACGGGCCTATGTCGGCGAGCAGATCACCTATACCCTGACATTCGCCTACAGGGCCAATGTCGAAGACGTAGCCTATATCGAGCCGGATCACACTGGCTTCTGGTTGGAAGACGTCGGCCAGAGTGACCCAGTAATCAGGGTCATCGATGGCGTGAAGTACTATGCGATCACTAAGACCACTGCCCTCTTCCCGATCTCAAGCGGCCGCTACACGATAGGTGAAGCAGGGGTAAGATACATAGTCGAGGATGCGGACGCCTTCTCGCGGGATCCCTTCAGCTTCTTCGGAAGAGACCCTTTCGGTGCCCGCAGGCGGAAAGAAGGGATTGCGAAGACCGAGCCAATTGAGATCGAGGCGCTGCCACTTCCGTCCGAAGGCAAACCCTCCAACTTCAGCGGAGCGGTGGGGAGCTTCAATCTGAGCGTCGTTCCCAGCGCAAGGGAAGTCAAGGTCGGTGAGTCATTGACCCTCTCGGTGAAGGTTGAGGGTCATGGGAATATCAAATCCATCGGGGAAATCCCTCTTCCGAAGATCGAGGGGTTCCGGGTATTTGCTCCCAAGTCAAGGGATTCAGTTCGTGTCGAGCAGAATCGAGTGGGGGGGGCCAAGATTTTTGACCTGGTGCTCGTACCGGAACGAGTAGGTGAATATGTGCTGGATGGTTTCAATCTAGCCTACTTCGATCCTGCAAAGTTGGCCTATGTTAGGACGAGCGCTCAGCCGGTCAAGGTCAATGTCCTGGAAGGTGATGAATACACGATGCGCGCCTTGGCTGCAGGCGGCGGTGAAAGGCGGATCACCAAGCAGGATATCAGGCACATCAAGCGCCAGGCGGGCATAAAGGATGATCTGGGAGTATCCCCTGAAGGCATTCAGGGTGTGGTGTTTCGCTTCATGCCCGTTTTTCTTGGTCTGGCGGGCATTGCCGTCATGATCCAGCGTAAGCATGCCGCTAGCTCCAGCCGAACCAGCGTCAGGAAGGCCTTCAAGACCCTCGCCAGAGATCTCAAGGCCGCTCAGGATATGGTCGCCCAGGATGGGGGTGCCGACGCATCAGCGGTTGTCTCCAGGGCTATCAGGAGTTACATCGCTGCCAGAAAAGGAATCAAGGAATCAACCGTTGATGCCGGTCGGGTGAGCTCAATCGCTGAGATTCCTGAGGAAAGGCGTTGTCAAGTCTATGACCTGCTCATGAGCTTGGACCGCGTGAGATTCGCGCCGGTCAGTTCAAGTGCCGAGGAGATGCGGGGTCTCATAGCAGAGACCCGTACAATCATGAAGAAGGTGGATGAGGAATGGTGCCAGTGACCGGGCAGGTGAAAACCAGCGCAATCGCCCTTGTGCTATCAGTGGCAGTGGTCCTTGGAACAGGCGCGGTCAAAGCCAATCCCAGAGACGATAATGTCAACGCCCTTTTCCGGGTGGCATGCGACCTCTATGAAAAAGGTGATTTTGATTCGGCGCTGGTCCAATTCGATGCCATCAAGGTCCAGGGCATGAGGAACGCTTCCGTCTACTACAACCTCGGCAATTGCTATTACAGAGAAGGCCACGTCGGCAGAGCGGTCGCTAACTACAGGAGGGCCCTGATGCTTTCCCCTCGCGACAGCGACATCAAAGCGAATCTGAATCTCATCAGAACATCTGTGGGCAGCGGAGACACAACGGCCGCGTACGGTCTGGGCGGTGTCACGGCATTTCCCCTTCGTCTCATTTCGCCGAGACGCTTGCAGGAGATGTTCTACATCGCCTACTACCTTGCAGCGATCTTCTTTCTGGGTGTGCTTTTTCTCAAAAACAGACTGCGACGTGTGGGCCTATATGGCCTCGTCGCGTCCGTCGTCGTAACAGCATGTGCTTTCGGGCTTTCGCAGCACGGCATCTCCAAGTTCAAGTCTGCTTCTGAGGCCGTCGTCATCACCGACCAGACGGAACTCAAGTCAGGGCCCGGCAATGCCTTCGAGGAGATTGCCACGCTGGCCGATGGCCTCGAGCTCCGGCTCAGGGCACGGAGTGGCATGTGGCTTGAGGTGCGGCTTCCGACGGGGGAAGTTGGCTGGGTGCGGGAAAAGGACATCGAAACGATTTGATGGGATTACTGCTTGGCCTTCGCCCCTGACCCTTCCAGTAAGCTCAGTGCGTGGCTTCTGCCCCTGTCATAGGCTTTGATATTAAGATCAATCGTCGCCTTAGGCACAGAGTCAGCTATCGCCTTCCGCAAGGAAGCATCATCGACATAGCCCGTGAGCGCCGAGAAAAACCCAAGCATCACGATGTTGGCAACGATCTTCCTGCCGAGTTCTTCAGCAAAACGGGTCGCAGGAATCTTATAGACTCTGGAAGCAGCCTCGTCAGGCGCGAGAGTCACAAGATCTTCATCTATGAGGAGCATGCCATCCTTCGCGAGGTTATTCCTATACTTGGAATATCCTTCATGAGACATGCCGACCAGCACGCTGGGAAGAATGACGTATGGATAGAGGATGGGGTCATTCGAGATAACGACTGCCGTGCTGGATGCACCACCGCGCGCCTCCGGACCATAGGACTGAGTCATGGTGGCATTCTTGCCGTCGTAGACCGTTGCCGCCTTTCCAAGAATGTAGCCCATCACGACCATTCCCTGCCCGCCGAAACCCGTGAACCTTACTTCAACTCGTGAGGATCCGGCGCTTGTCATCGGCCAGCCCCCAGATTCCTGGCCATGTTATCCGTAAGGGAATCCATGAAGGTCGGCCTTTCGATATCCAGGAACTTGCCAACGATTATCTTGCCGCTGATTTCAATGTCCGCTTCTCTGGGGTCAGCACCGTGCTTGATGATGCTGTTGTCATGATAGAACTTCATGAGGTCAAGTCCAGTGCCAAGTCTGTTCTTGTGAGCATAGGCGGTCGGACAAGGTGATATCACCTCGATGAACCTGAAGCCCTTCTTGGGGAGTGCCTCTGCGACGGAGTTCTTGAACCTCCTCATGTGCAGCGCCGTCCATCTCACCACGTAGGTCGCCCCGCTTGCCATGGCGAGGTAGGGCAGGTTAAAGGGGTATTCATAGACGCCGTAAGGAGCAGTTGTGGCCTTTGCACTCATGGGTGTGGTCGGCCCAGCCTGCCCCCCGGTCATGCCGTATGTGAAGTTGTTGATGCAGATGATAAGCAGGTCCATGTTCCTGCGGGCAGAATGGATGAAGTGATTGCCGCCGATTGCCACGATGTCTCCATCGCCGGAGATCACCACCACCCGCAAGTCCGGATTCGCCAGCGTCAAACCTGTCGCAAATGGGATGGCTCTGCCATGGGTTGTGTGGAAGGAGTCCAGATTGAGATAACCTGCGATTCGCCCTGTGCATCCGATGCCCGAGACCACCGCAACTCTCTTCTCGTCAACCTTGGATTCCTGCATGCCCATGATGAAACCCGTAAGCGATGTGCCAAGCCCGCAGCTCGAGCACCAGATGTGGGGCATCCTGTCCATCCTGAGATAATGCGACATCGGGTGGACATGCAGATCTTCTTCAATGATCGTTGTTGCGTCCACCGGAGGCTTTCTCATCTGGCCGCCTCCCTGATCGCGTCATAGATGTCCTCGGGATCATGGATGTCGCCGCCCGCATGCGGCACGAGATAGGTGGGAACCTTGCCTCCCGCACAACGCTCCACCTCGAGCGACATCTGACCGAAGTTGATCTCCACAACCACGAAAGCCTTGACGCGCTTGGCGAGCTCGCGGATCTTATCTTCGCAGAAAGGCCATGCGGTTATGAGCCTGAGCATCCCGGTCTTGATACCACCCTCCCTGGCGAGTTCCATTGCGCGGTGGCTTACCCTCGAGGATATGCCGTAAGAGACGATACAGATATCGGCATCGGCAAGGCTTATCTCTTCAACCTCGATGATCTTGTGCTTGTTCTTCTGGATCTTGTCGATGAGGTGCCTCACCATCCAGTCTTGAGTAGCGGCGTCGATCATGGGGTAGCCGCGTTTGTCATGAGTGAGGCCTGTCACGTGAATCCTGTAGCCATCCCCGGCCTTCACCATATCAGGCACTTCATCATCGCCGAATTCATAGGGCCAGTATTCCCCCGGCTGCTTGGCGGTATATCTGCGTGGAGCAACGTTCAGCTTGTCCTTAGGCGGAATCACGACTTTCTCGCTCATGTGGCCGACGCTCTCATCGCCCATCACGAGGACAGGGATCCGATACTGCTCAGAAAGGTTGAAGGCCTTGATGGTGTGATCGAAAAGCTCCTGCGGCGAGTTGGGGCAAAGCGCGATGATCTCATAGTGGCCATGTGAGCCCCACCTGGCCTGCATCATGTCGGCCTGGCCTACGAGTGTGGGCAGCCCGGTGGACGGACCTCCCCGCTGGATGTTCACGAGAACCGTGGGCGTCTCAAGGACGATCCCTAGCCCCAGATTCTCCATCATGAGGCTGAACCCAGGGCCCGAAGTGCATGTCATTGTCTTCCGTCCACCCCAAGCAGCTCCCAGGATGGCATTCATGGATGCTATCTCATCTTCCATCTGTATGAATACTCCGCCAACCTGAGGAAGTCTCTCCGCCATCCGTTCGGCTATCTCAGTGGACGGCGTAATGGGATAGCCCGCGAAGAAGGAGCAACCTGCGGCAAGGCCGCCCTCGGCACAGGCGTGGTCCCCGGTCATGAAATGCTGGCCGGTCAAGACTCTCCTGTCTTCTGCCAACTACTATACCTCCGATTCCTGGGCCGATCCCTGAGTGCGCTTTGGGCTTCCTTCCTTTTCTTCCTCTTCGATGGGTTTGACGTATATGGCAAACTCAGGGCAGATAAGCTCACAGAGTCCGCAGCACACGCAAGCCTCGGGGTTGCCGGCGATAGGTGGGTGGTAGCCCTTCTTGTTGAATTCCTCGGAGAGCTCGAGAACGCGGCGGGGACAATACTCAACGCAGAAACCACAACCCTTGCACAGCTCCCGTATCACGTGGATCCTTCCATGAGGGACACTGATGGCGTCTGCATCCAGAGGTTTTCTCCAGTACTTCACGCGCGTCTACCCCCCACCGTTTCCCGCGAAGATCTCTTCACAAGGCGGCCACGCACTCCCCAGAATTCTGTGGAAAGTCAATCGGAAGAACGATAGCATACCCCCAGTGCGCGCGCAAGAATAAACTGGGCCGGAGAAGGGGCCGGAGATGGCCGGGCAAGGATGCTGGCTCTGCGGGCCCTTGTACCGGCGGTCCCGAGACAGCAGCGATCTCGGGACTTGACCTCCGGCCTGCAAGGATGTAGTAATCCTGGTAATGCTAGCAATGCTGTCAAGACTTCTGCGGGTGAAGATAGGAACGATGATGGCGAGGCCGCTCGCAGGCATGATGCCAAAGATGATCAGGGTGATCGTGCTGTGGATTGCCTTTCTTGCGGTTGCCGTTCTTGCGATTCTCACGTCGGTCTCGCTGGCGAAGGACGAGCCGCGATTCACCTTCGCAGTGATAGGCGACAGGACGGGCTCGGCAGTTGAGGGCATTTATGAGGGCATCCTCGGGGAGGTCTCCGGGCTCAATCCTGATCTCGTAATAACCGTCGGTGACCACATCGAGGGCTACATCGCCGACTCGGCACGAGTAGAGGAACAATGGGATGAGTTGGTCGGTCTCATGGAAAAGACGGGGATTCAATATCACCTCACGCCCGGCAACCATGACATCTGGGACAGCCAAAGTGAGGCCATCTACCGGAAGCGATTCGGCGCACCTGACAAGTACTTTCGATACATGGGCAAGGTCTTCGTCATACTTGATGTCTCCATGTTTAATCAGGCGGACGCCCTGCCCAAGGAAAAGATCGATTGGCTCAAACGCGTGCTTGAGGTCTCAAAGAACTCCACGGGCATCTTCGTCTTCTACCACAAGCCCTTCTGGTGCGAGGATTTCTCTGCCGAGCGCGCCGACCTTCTGCATGACGTCTTCAGGAACTATCCCGTGAAGGCGGTGTTCACGGGCCACTATCACCGCTACTTCCATGCTGTCCGCGACTCGATCGAGTACTTTGGCCTGTCGAGCTCGGGCGCCTCGCTGCCGCCCGGGGGAAAGGATAGAGGCTCATTCTACTCGTATCTTCTTGCGAAGGCGACCGGCGACAGCCTCTCAGTCAGACTTCTTGAGCCCGGCATCTTCACGCCCGTGGATATCATGACTTTCGAGGATGCCGTCAGGATGGCTGAGGTCGAGGAAAAATCCGTGAAGCTGAGCGAGCTCCTCGCTTATGATGTCAGGCTATCGAGCACCGGCCAGGTGACGATCACCATCGAAAACCCGGAACAGGTCACGCTTCGAGACACCGCACAGTGGGTATTGCGAGGTGACTGGGCAGTTGAGCCCATGCGAGACTACGTTGAGGTTCCGCCGGAAGACGTCGGCAAACTCACGGCCTTCGTAAGATGCGACGGCTCGCTCTTTCCGGTACCGCTGCTCCAGACGCACGTTCCCTGCTGCGACGGCAAAGTTGTTGAGGTCGCCAAGCCCTTGAATGTTAAACGCGTCATCTATGCGGATTACGCTGACAGTGCCCCGAGGATTGATGGCATGCTTGATGAGCCGGTCTGGCAAGAGATCAAGGGTGAAAGCAACTACTTTGGCCCGCAGGGTGGCAAAGCACCCGGGGACTCGACCGTACTCAAGATCTGCTATGACACCTTGAATCTATATCTTGGAGTCGAATGCTTCGACTCTGACATGGGGAATCTCTCGGCGACCGTCACGGAGAGGGATGGCTTTGCAGGGAATGACGACGCGGTTACTTTCCTTTTCGAGCCGTTACGGGGATCAAACGCCTTCTATCAGGTGGCATTAAACCCACTGGGGACGCTGTTCGACCGGAAGATCGAAATATGTCCTTTCGGGACCTATGTGGCCGATCCGAGATGGGATGTGCCGGCTGAGGTCAAAGTGAGGCTTCTCGCTGACCGCTGGCTGGTGGAGATGGCGACTCCCCTTGCTGCTCTTGCGAGGGGTGCCGCCGGGGAGTCGCGCTGGGGCTTCAATTTCGCGAGAATCCAGCGGCGCCTGGACGCCACATCGGATTTCCAGGCGCCATACCGGTACCGGTCGGACTCGATCGGCCTCCTGGGTTTTAGGTAGAATTCTCTTGACAGCCACAAAATGAGGCTTATATTAGTCGCTAGTCTCGCGTGCAGTATAACTTGCTGACGCGTGGGATTTTCGGGAAGTGGAGTTTTTGGAGTCCCATGTCGGGACGCGATAGACTTATTGGTGGCCATTCGCGTGACGACTGGAGGGTACGGAGGCCCGTAACCGGGATGCATACAACCGGGCCGGGATTGTGTGTGTCCTTACTTTTTGAAGAGTTCAGATTGCGCAAAAGGTATGTGTCGATCGAACCGGACGCTCATCGCGCCTGGCCAGCGTTTTCTAAGGAGGTGGTTTTGACAGATCGAGCGTCGAAATCCAGAAGGCTGGCATACCATAGCGAGTGCGCACGGGTGAATATGGAGTTTAGATTCAACGGCCAAGAAGGAGGTACGGAAGTACGCCGGACTCCTACCTTTCCTTCTCCTTACGGAAATCCAGGCCGGCAGGAAGGGATGTTGAAATGACGAGGACAATTGTAGCTATTCTCGCGGCTTTAACTCTGGTGATGGTTGTCGGATGCAGCAAGCCGCCTGAGCAGGAAATGACGGCTGCGACTCAGGCTATCGATTCCGCAAAGATGGCTGAGGCGCAGGACTATGCTCCGGAGGCTTTTCGTGTAGCCACTGATACTTTGAACGCTGCAATGGCCCTGAAGAAGGAGGCGGATGCCAAGTTCGCTCTCTTCAGAAGCTACGGCAAGTCAAAGGCAATGTACGCTCGTGCTCAGGCTCTGGCCAACGAAGCTGCAACAAAGGCACAGGCTGAGAAGGAGAGAGTGAGACTTGAAGTGACGGACATGATGGCTCAGGCCAAGGCTCTCCTGGACTCAACCGATATGGCACTGAAGAAGGCCCCGAGGGGCAAGGGCAGTAAGGCTGACATCGAGCTTATCAAGACTGATCTCGCTGCTGCCGTGACTACGTATGATGGGGCTCAGGCCGATTTCAACGGCGGCAAATACAAGGCTGCCAAGGCGAAGCTTGAGGCCATGATGCAGAAGTGCCGCATGGTGATGGATGAGATTGACAAAGCACGCGGGATGAAGAAGTAGCGTTGGAAGGTAGTGCACTACTTTTGTGTCGCTGGGGCCATCTGAAATGGTGGTCCCAGCGGCAGATTTTATATACAGCCGAAGGTGGGGTTTTTGAAGTCGAGGTTACGCTTAGGTCTAGTGGTTGCGGTTCCCACAGCACTTGTGATTTTCCTGCTTGCCTTGTTTTTCTATCAGCGCGATGACCCTCCGACAGCGGCCCTGGCCAATGCCAAGGCGGCACTGGAACGTGCGACCCTGGCCGGTGCTTTGCGGTATGCGAAAGATTCCTATTCGCTTGCCGACGAGACAGTCAACAATGGTTCGCTGGAGATGGCCCACCAGAACGGCCGTTTTGCCCTGTTGCGTGACTACGAGGAAGCAGACAGCGTGATCAACCGCGGCATGCGGTTGGCGCTCAAGGCTGCCGGTGAGGCTGAGGGACGCGCCCACTCACTGGATTCGCTTGCGCGAAGCCAGCATGATGACCTGGAACGGGAGCTGGCGCTTTGCCGCGAAGCCCTCGATGGCACTCTGACTAACTTCGAGGCTGAACGCCACTGGGCTACCGCCGATCTGGAGCTCAGGGCGGCTTGGCTCCTCCTCGGCACGGGCGAATACGAGGACGCGATTGCGAGTATCGCGAAGGCAAAACAGGCGGTCAAGCAGGTGGTTGAGGCTCTCGCTGAGGCTGCTAATCACGACAAGGATAAGGTCGCCATCTGGAGAAACTGGGTAGAAGACACGCTTGCGGAGTCTCGTGCAAACGGCAATCATGCCGTTATCGTGGACAAGTCCGCCCACAAAGCTTACCTTGTGAACGGGGGTAAGGTCGTCCGGACTTACGGCTGTGACCTGGGTTGGAACTCGGCCGAACAGAAATACTTCCAGGGTGACGGGGCAACGCCCGAGGGACGATACAAGATCACGACAGTCAAGCATCACAGCAAGTATTACAAGGCGCTGCTCCTCAGTTATCCCAACGAGTTGGACAAGAAACGATTTTCAGAGAATAAGCGCAAGGGCGTGATCTCCCGGCACGCGCGTATCGGTGCGCTCATAGAGATACATGCCGGAGGTGGGAGAGACCAGGACTGGACTGACGGGTGCATAGCCCTCACCAACCGGGATATGGATGATATGATGCGATATGTCGCGGTGGGCACTCCGGTGACCATCGTGCGCAGATCGGACAAGTGGCCATGAGCCAATGGATCGTGAAACGGTGGATGTGGTTCATCATCACTCCGGTGGCGGTTGTCGGAGGTTTTGTCGTATTCCGACTTGCGGCCCCGGGTGAGAAGATCACCCTGGAGCAGATTGATTTCTTGAAGCCTGCGTTAGCCGCCGAGCTGCCCGCGGAGACCAAGCAGGCTCAGGCAGAATTGCAGAAGGCACGAGCGGCTCTGGCTAATCTCAAGCCGGCGAAGAAATATATCGTAATAAATACGCACGCCAACTTGATCTATTACCGCACCGAGGACGAGGTGCTCTTCGAGGCAACCTGCTCGACAGGTTCAGGCGGCGAGCTTGTGGACAGCACCTCCGACAGGAAATGGGTGTTCAATACGCCCCGCGGCCTGTTCAAGGTCAATAGCAAACTGGTCGATCCGTGGTGGCGCAAGCCCGACTGGGCATTTATCGAGGAGAACGAAGGAATCCCCAAGGATGAGAGCGAACGCTATGATCCCGAGATGCTCGGTCAGTTCGCAATGGGGTTCGGAAACGGCTACTTCATTCACGGGACGATCTATCAGCGGCTTCTTGGTGTGAGCGTCACACACGGCTGCGTGAGGGTCGGCGACGAGGACCTGAAGAAGCTCTATGATATGGCCACGATTGGGACACCGGTCTATGTGTTCTAGCAAGTTTAGGTGTTATCGAGTACGCCGCTCGCCGTCGGAGGCTCTGGAGCCTCCGTCGTTTCTTACCGGTTTCCGGATCGCCCTGGGGCTTGTCCTGGTAGCAGGCTTGGTCTTCACGACAAGCCTCCTGGTGATGGCAAAGACTTCAGATACCATGAACACTTCAAGTACCGCTACCCCAAACGCGGGGAAGTTAGGGTCAGCCGAAAAGGCTTCCAAGGCCGAGAGCCCCGGAGGATCTCAGAAATCTCCCAAACCATGGGCCGCTTCCAGGAAACCCGAAAAGTGGGATCCAGAGCGCGCCGAGAGGGAGTACCGCCTGATTCAGTTCGAGCTCGCCATGGCCAAGGTGGGAGAGGTCTATATGGTACTCGATATGGACCGCCGGGAAATCCTTCTCAAGATGAAGGGAGCAGTGGTCTGGAATTGTCCCCTTGAGATTGCTCCTGAGGATTCAGGAGGCCTCGAGGAGTTCGTCAGCCGCTTTAAGGATGGTGATGAAGAATTCGTGAGGCTTCTCTCCAACAGACACCTGTTTGCCGCCAGGGATAAAACGCCCGACTCAATCCTGGCGATAGTGGGACAAGTGGTAAAGACTGATCCCAGTTTACTCCAGCGCGATCTGCCGGAGCGTTTCCATCTGTTTTGGGGCTGGGATCTGATTCTCGAAGTGCGCACTGGCATTGTCGGAGAACCCAAGTCGAGGTTCAGGAATGCGAGTCTCGCTGTGCTCGAGGCAGTCCGCCGTCCCTTCGGCGGAAAGCGGCTTGTGGTTAAGATGTCCGCGGACGATGCTCTGACCCTCTATCGCACGGCCTCTCCCGGCCTTCCTACCCTTCTGCGCTCCTCGTCTTGAAGGCCGGCGAAATCAGAAGACATGATGATCGGAGAAACCCTAAAACAATTGACACCCATGCCTTGAGTGGTATAGCATAGATCGGTTATTTCCTTACCGTAGTCTAACTTGCGGCTACTGGGGGGGTGAGGTCATGCCTTTGCGCGAAGGGATAATCCAGGTTTACACCGGCAACGGCAAAGGAAAGACGACTGCCGCGCTGGGGCAGGCCCTGCGTGCGTGCGGACATGGCCTTCGCGTCCTCATGATCCAATTCATGAAGGGTTCCACGAACTACGGGGAGGTCATGATTGCCGGCTCCGTGCCGGGCCTTAAGATCATTCAGTCGGGACTTCCCGCCTTCGTCAAGAAGTTCGCTCCCTCGGAAGAGGATTTGAGGCTTGCGGCTGAGGGGATGGGTCTTGCGCGTAAGGCCTTGGAGGACGCGAGCTGCGACGTGCTTATTCTGGACGAGATAAATGTTGCCGTGGATTACGGGCTTATCGAGGTTGAGGACGTGCTCGATCTTCTCAAGAAGCGGCTGCCCAATATGGAAATCGTCCTTACGGGCAGATATGCCCCGCCCGAGATTCTTGAGATTGCTGATCTCGTCACGGAGATGAAGGAAGTCAGGCACCATTATGCGGCCGGCAGGGAGATGCGCGAGGGGATTGAATACTGAGGATTTGTAACTTTGGGTTCTATTGAAGACCTTCTGAAGCGATTTGAATCTGGAGATAGAACGGCCCTCTCAAGGATCATAACCTTGGTCGAGAACCGCGACTGCGGACATGCGGATATCCTCGACCGGCTCTTCGCCAAGACAGGCAAGGCATACAGGATCGGTGTGACCGGGCCTCCCGGTGCGGGGAAGAGTACGCTTGTCTCAAGCCTTGTTCAGACCCTGCGCTCGGAGCAAATGAGGGTTGGAGTGATAGCGGTTGACCCGACCAGTCCCTTCACCGGCGGTGCCCTCTTGGGTGACAGGATAAGGATGCAGGACATAGGGTGCGATCCCGGAGTTTTCGTGAGGAGCATGGCAACGAGGGGTTCGCTTGGAGGTCTGTCCGAGGCCGCAGGCGACGTTGCCGACGTCATGGATGCCTTTGGCAACGATATCGTAATCACGGAGACCGTTGGGGTTGGCCAATGTGAGCTGGACATTGCTCAGGCCTGTTACACGACCATTGTGGTGATCGTTCCCGAATCGGGAGACGCGGTCCAGGCGATGAAGGCCGGCCTCATGGAAATTGCTGACATAATCGTCATCAACAAGAGTGACCGGGAAGGTGCCGACAGGATCGCCATGGAGACGCGGGCAATGATTGAACTGAGGCGTCCCAATCCCGACCCTCTCCCAGAGGGAGGCGGAGCAGGAGAAAGGACGGGCGGGCACAGAGGCAAGGGCGGCGACGAAGTGACGGGTGCGGGTGTGTGGCATCCGCCGGTCTTACAGACTATTGCCTCGCGCGGCGATGGTGTCTCGGAGCTTTATGAGGCTGTCGAGAGGCATCGCGCTTTTCTTGCAGGATCGGGTCTGCTTGAGGAACACCGCAGATCGAATGTCGAGGGAACGATAAGAAGCATCGTCGAGTCGGAGCTTCACAGGAGAACCTGGGATTCGGGCAGTGTTGAGAGACTTAACGGGCTTGTGATCGAAGTTCTGGAAGGCAGGAAAACTCCTCGACAGGCTTCGGGAGAGATCCTTTCGACGATTGGAAAAGGATGAAAGGGGGATGTGATGGGTGGCATGTTCGATGGGGAGAAACTCAAGAAGATCGAGAAGAACAGGCACGATTGGGAGAGGGAATTCGCTGAAGCTTCATGCGGCCCCTTTGAAGTCACGAACCCTTCCGGCAGGAAGATAAAGCCGCTCTATACACCGGCCGACATATCGTCACTTGACTATGACAATGACCTCGGTTTTCCCGGCGCGTTTCCGTTCACGCGGGGCCCCCATGCCACCATGTATCGTGAGAAGGTCTGGACGATGCGCCAGTTCTCAGGCTTTGGCACTGCCAGGGACTCCAACGAGCGCTACCATTTCCTCCTGGACCGCGGGCAGACGGGACTTTCGGTCGCTTTCGATTTGCCTACCATAATGGGGTATGACTCCGATCATCCGAGGGTGCGTGGGGAGGTGGGGATGTGCGGGGTCGCGATAGATTCACTCGAGGATATGCAGGTTCTCTTCGACGGCATTCCGCTCGGCAGGGTCTCGACCTCGATGACTATCAATGCGCCTGCATCCATACTGCTTGCCTTCTATATCTGTGTCGGAGAGAAGCAGGGTGTGAGTTCAGACCAACTTCGAGGCACCATTCAGAACGACATTCTCAAGGAATACATCGCTCAGAAGTCCTGGATCTTCCCACCCGGGCCGTCCATGCGGATCATCACCGACATCCTTGCTTTCTGCGCGGATCACGCGCCTAAGTGGAATACGATCTCGATAAGCGGCTACCATATCCGAGAGGCAGGCTCCACCGCAGTTCAGGAGCTCGCCTTCACCTTAGCTGACGGGTTCGCATACGTCGAAGCGGGTATCGAGGCGGGCCTTGACGTCGATATCTTTGCTCCGCGGCTTTCCTTCTTCTTCAATTCCCACCTTGATTTCTTTGAGGAGATCGCCAAGTACCGCGCAGCGAGGCGAATCTGGGCAAGGAAGATGAAGGAGAAATATGGCGCCAAGAAGAAGGAGTCGCTCCTCCTCCGGTTTCACACCCAGACTGCAGGGTGTACGCTCACGGCCCAGCAGCCTGAGAACAATATCGTGAGGACGGCTTACGAGGCGATGGCGGCCGCCCTCGGCGGTACGCAATCGCTACATACCAACTCGATGGATGAGACGCTTGCGCTTCCCACTGAGAGGGCGGTGCAGATAGCCTTGAGAACCCAGCAGGTTCTGGCTCACGAGACGGGCATCGCCGACACCATCGATCCTCTCGCCGGCTCCTTCTATGTCGAGGCGCTCACCAATAAACTTGAGGAAGAGGCCGAGGCCTACTTCAAGAAGATCGAAAGCCTCGGGGGAGTCGTGAAGGCGATCGAGATGGGCTTTTTCCAGAAGGAGATATCGGACGCGGCGTACCGCTACCAGAAGGAAATTGAGAACAAGACCAAGATCGTCGTCGGCGTCAACGACTATGTGATCGAAGACGAAGACATCGAGATCGACACCCTTAAGCTTGATCCGCTGGTGGAGGAGGCTCAGTGTGAAGCTCTCAAGCAACTTCGGGCTCGGCGGGATAACCTTGCGGTCAAGTCGGCGCTCGGTGAGCTGCGGCGTGCCGCCAGGGGTACTGACAATCTGATGCCGAGGATCGTCAATTGCTCGCGCGTCTATTGCACCCTCGGAGAGATGATCCAGGTGCTCCGAGAGGAGTTTGGTGAATACAAGGAACCCATAATCTACTGAGACCGTGGAGGCTATTATGGCGCGGAAGATAAGAGTACTGGTCGCAAAGCCAGGCCTTGATGGCCATGACAGAGGGGCCAAGGTGGTGGCAAGCGCGCTGCGCGATGCCGGAATGGAAGTGATCTACACGGGCTTGCATCAAACGCCTGAGATGATCGTGGAGGCCGCAATCCAGGAGGATGTTGACGTCTTGGGGCTGAGCATTCTCTCCGGGGCCCATATGACACTTTTCCCCAGGGTCGTCAGCTTGCTGAGGGAGCGCGGTGCGGGAGATAAGATCATGCTCGCCGGCGGCATAATACCTAAGGATGACTATGATCAGCTGAAGAAGGCCGGTATAGCCGAGGTCTTTGGTCCCGGCACACCGACAACTCAGATTGTGGAATTCATCCAGAAGGAGATCGCCTCCCGTACGAAGTGACTGTGGAGCCCGCTGAGGAGGTCATGGTATGCAGCTTAGCCAGGAACACAAGATGATCCAAGAGATGGTGAGGAAGTTTGCACTCTCGGAGGTGCAGCCCCTCGCTAAGAAGATTGATGAGACCGGCGAATTCCCTTGGGAAACCATAAAGAAGATGCGTGACTTGAAGCTCCTCGGTATGCCTTTCCCTGAAGAGTGTGGAGGGGGCGGGGCCGACACGCTGAGCTACTCGATAGGTGTTGAGGAAATATCGCGCGTCTGTGCGGCCACGGGTATTACCATGGCTGCCCACACCTCGCTTGGGTGCTATCCGATATTCGACGCTGGGACTGCAGAGCAGAAGAGGAAGTATCTCATCGATCTCGCCAGCGGCAAGAAGCTCGGGGCCTTCGGCCTGACCGAGCCCAATGCCGGCTCTGATGCCGGCGCGACCGAGAGCACGGCTGTCAGGAAGGGCGACCACTACGTCGTCAACGGCACGAAGTGCTTCATTACCAACGCCAGTGTATGCGAGACCTGCGTGTTCACGGCGATGACCGACAAGCGGGCGGGCGTGAAGGGCATAACTGCCTTGATCGTTGAGAAGGGAACGCCGGGCTTCCGTCCAGGCAAGAAAGAGAACAAGATGGGCGTCAGGGGATCCGACACCGGGGAGATCATATTCGAAGACTGCATGGTGCCGGTCGAAAACCGGCTTGGCGAGGAAGGCCAAGGTTTCAAGATTTTTCTCCGGACCCTTGATGGCGGGAGAATCTCGATTGGCGCGATGGCGCTCGGCATTGCCCAGGGTGCGCTCGACGCCAGCATCAAGTACGCAAAGGAAAGAAAGCAATTTGGGAAAGCCATAGGCAGCTTCGGAGCCATCCAGGATATGATCGCCGAAATGGCGACCGAGGTCGAGGCGGCAAGGCATCTGGTCTATAGCGCCTCCGCACTCAAAGATAGGGGAGAGCGCCACATCAAAGAGGCTGCGATGGCCAAGCTTTATGCCTCCGCCATCGCTATGAAGGCGACGAGGGCAGCGGTTCAGATCCACGGCGGCTACGGCTATATGAAGGACTACGAGGTTGAACGGTTTTACAGGGATGTGAAGATAACTGAGATCGGTGAAGGCACCTCAGAGATCCAGAAGCTCGTGATCGCAAGGCAGATTCTGGGAGACTAGGAGTGCACATGACAGGAATCGAAAGAGTCAAAGCAGCGTTCAAGAGGACGAAGCCGGACCGGGTGCCGTGTTATCCGATTGTCAGCGGGCTTGCAGCGAAGATGATCGGTGAGAGCCCCAGGACCTACTACAGTGATTTCCGGAAACTCGCGGATGCGCAGCTCGCGCTTTATGAGGAACTCAGGCAGGACGTCGTCGTGCTGATGGCCGATCTGTTCCTCGAGGTCGAGGCGATGGGAGCACAAGTTGAGTTTCCCGATGACGATATGCCGCGGCTCAGGTCCTACCTGCTCGGCCGAGACAAGGGCGGACTATCATCGCTCAAGCGTCCCGATCCCGCGAAGTCGGGCAGGCTACCGGCCTATTCTGAGGCGTGCAAGAAGGTGAGCGGCACGGTGAAAGACAGTGCAATCGGCGGAGTGCTCTGCGGGCCGTGGACACTCGCTGTGAACCTCCGGGGGGCGGAGAACCTGATCGTCGACACCGCGACCGATCCCGAGTTCGTGCACGAGTTGATGCGGTTCACGGTTGCGATAGCGAAGGAGACGGGTGCGGCTGTCGCAGGTGCGGGAGTAGGCCTCAGCTTCAGTGAGGCTCCGGCGTCGTGCAGTCTCATCTCACCCAAGATATTCAAGGAATTCGTGCTTCCCTATGACCGGGAAGTGGTCGCCCATTTCCGTGAGAAGCGAATCGGGCTCACACTTCATATCTGCGGTTTCATCGATCCCATACTGGACCAGATTGTGGCTACGGGTGCGGCTGCGGTGAGCATGGACCAACCCTCATCCCTCGAGAAGATGCTGGCTGCCGCGCATGGCAAAACGGTTACGATTGGCAACGTCTCGACGGGCGTTTTTGTTGATGGCACAAGGCAAGACATTGAGAATGAGATCAAACGGTGTCTGGCCGTAGGTAAGGCCAGGGAGGGATACATTCTGGCGACAGGTTGCGAGATCTCCATCAGAGGCGACCTGGAGAAGGTCAAGTATTTCTGCCAGCAAGCCGCCGAACTCGGCAAGATCGAGTAGACAGCGATTCGGTGGCAAGCGGGCCGCAGCAGTCAGTGCCACAGGCAGGGGAACGATACGTCAGACCCCGATGACAGTGCCAATGAGATCAGTTTTCAATATCGGTGAAAGGAGTTGGAAAGATGAGTGATCCAAAGGACGTGGTAATAGTAAGCGGCGCGCGCACGGCAACCGGACGATTCCTGGGTTCCCTTGCGGGTTTTACGGCTCCTGAGCTGGGGGGAATTGCTATCAAGGCGGCGGTGGAGCGGGCAGGGATAAAGCCTTCGGATGTTGAGGAAGTGATCATGGGCAACGTGGTTGCCGCAGGCATCGGTCAGAATCCCGCGCGGCAGGCTGCGCTCAAGGCCGGCATTCCTGATGCTGTGGGCGCAACAACGATCAACAAGGTTTGCGGCTCGGGGCTCAAGGCCGTGGTCTTCGCTACCCAAGCAATCAAGGCGGGAGACTACACCTGCATAGTCGCGGGCGGCATGGAAAGCATGAGTCAGGCTCCGTACCTGTTGAGGCAGGCACGGACTGGCTACAGGCTCGGCAATGGAGTCCTGGTCGATGCCATGGTTTACGACGGCCTCTGGGACGCCTACAACGACTTCCACATGGGGACGACCGGTGAGCTGGTCGCCGAGAAGTACAACGTATCGAGACAGGAACAAGATGAGTATGCTTACAACAGTCATCGCAAGGCCATTGCAGCCATAAAGGCCGGCAAGTTTAGAGCGGAGATCGTGCCCGTTGAGATTCCACAGAAGAAGGGCGAACCCATCAGGTTTGAGGTCGATGAGTCTCCGAGGGAGGATACCAGCGTCGAGGCACTCGCAAGGCTGAAGCCGGCCTTTAAGAAGGATGGCACAGTGACGGCAGGCAATGCCCCTGGCGTCAATGACGGCGCATCCGCAGTTGTTGTTGCGTCGAGAAAGCGCGCTCAGGAACTCGGGGCCAAGCCGATCGCAAAGATCACGGGCTATGCCACAGGCGGCCTCGAGCCCAAGTGGGTCATGATGGCGCCGGTTGAGGCCGTCAGAAACTTACTCAAGAACACTGGCTACAAGATCGGCGATTTTGATCTTGTGGAGCTCAATGAGGCCTTCTCGGTGCAGGCGATCGCAGGGATAAGAGAGCTCAAGATCAATCCTGAGATTGTAAACGTCAACGGCGGCGGGGTGGCTCTGGGCCACGCCATAGGTTCGACGGGAAGCCGCATCCTCGTGTCCTTGATTCATGCTCTCAGGGACCGAGGCAAGAAGCGTGGGCTTGCTGCTCTCTGCCTTGGTGGCGGCAACGCTGTGGCTTTGTCGGTTGAAATGGACTAGCGATGCATGCGGTGCTCCTTCGCGCCCCTGGAGAGCGGTGCGCCGCGTGCTCCCTCTCTCTGGCAGAGCATCGCGGCGAGCGTAGGATCCAGATCGATGAGAACAGGAGGTAGGCAATGGAAGTCAAGAAGGTGGGTGTAGTCGGTGCCGGCACCATGGGCAACGGCATTGCCCAGGTGTTTGCCCAGAGCGGCTTCAGCGTCGTTCTCTCGGATATCGGTGATGCCATACTTGATCGAGGTCTCGCCTCGATAGGCGGCAGTATGGACAGGATGATCAAGAAAGAGAAGATGACGCCGGCGGAGAAGGAAGCGGCGCTCAAGCGGATCAAGAAGACCACAAACATCAAGGACCATAGCGACTGCGACATCGTGGTCGAGGCGATCATCGAGGACTTCGCCACCAAGAAGAAGATGTTCCAAGATCTTGACGCGGCCTGTAAGCCTGGCGCCATCCTCGCCAGCAACACATCTTCGATTTCAATCACCAGGCTTGCCGCATGCACCAAGCGGCCCCAGGTGGTCGTCGGCATGCACTTCATGAACCCAGTTCCCATGATGGCCCTTGTTGAGATCGTCCGGGGAATCGCAACTTCCGATGAAACCTGCAAGACCGTTGACGCTCTCGCAAAGAGCTTGGGCAAGACCCCGGTTGAAGTGAACGACTTTCCCGGGTTCGTTTCCAACAGGGTTCTGATGCCTATGATCAATGAGGCTTGTTACGCCTTAATGGAAGGGGTTGCCACTAGGGAAGCCATCGACACCGTGATGAAGCTCGGCATGGCGCACCCCATGGGACCCTTGCAACTGGCCGACCTGATCGGACTCGATATATGTCTGTCAATCATGGACGTCCTATACGAAGGTTTCAGCGACTCCAAGTACAGGCCGTGCCCGCTCTTGAAGAATATGGTCGCGGCAGGCTACCTGGGCCGGAAGACCAAGCGGGGCTTTTACACCTACGAGTAGATTATAGGCCGACCCAACATCATGGCGGTCTCGGGTGTTCGTCCGGAGACCGCCTTTCTCTCCCTTTGCCCGGAGGCGCCATCTCAGCCGACCATCGTGACGCTGAGGCTGGAACAGACCTCCCGCAAATCCGTTGACTAATGGGCCTAATCGTGGTAGTACGTCAAAGTAGAGCGTTCGCGTGTTTAGGCAGATTTCGCTGATCCCATTGGTCGCCGAGGAATCAAGAGACTTCAGCGCAAGCTAGGCCCGCGTGACGCGAGATTGTGCGCAGATTGCGGAGGTGCTATGTCGAGCTCGCCTCTACGGGAAGGGCAGATTCTAACCGGTCCGTTGTTTCCTGAGCCGATGCGCGTGGAAACCGTCTGTCCTGCGGGAGATGGAACCTATGCCTTAGGATTGGTGGGGATCAAGTCCGAGCGCTTCAGGAAGGTCACGCTTTCGTCCGCCGACCTGGAACGACTCACCATCCTCGATACAGCTTTTACTTTCGATGGCGACGGGCGGCTTCTCCGTCTCGGACTCCAAGCATACACGCTTGGCATTGCCTACGAATTTGATCCTTACTTCGGCCTCTCGATCTCTCGCGTGGATCCCCTTCCACACCAACTTGAGGCTGTCTATGACTACCTGCTAAAGCTTGCGCGCGTCCGGTTCCTGCTTGCCGACGATGCCGGGGCCGGGAAGACAATCATGGCGGGTCTCCTGGTTCGTGAGCTTCAGCTGCGGGGTCTTGCCGAGCGCATCCTGGTGGTCTGCCCGGCCAATCTCGCCTTCCAATGGCAGCGGGAGCTCAACGAGAAGTTCGAAACGAAGTTCGATGTTATGAAAGGCGCGGACATCCGCGAGCAGTTCGGCTTCAACCAGTGGCAGGAGAGGAAACGGGTTATCACCTCCTTGGACCTCGCGAAGCGGCAGGACATACTGCCTGGCCTGCGACAGGTGCACTGGGACCTTGTCATTGTGGACGAGGCCCATCGTATGTCGGCTGCAGACGAGACCCACAAGAGCCTTCGGTACAAGCTCGGAGAGCTTCTCCGGGACACGGCCGATCATCTTCTGCTCATGACCGCGACACCGCACAAGGGTGACCCGGTCAACTTCACGCTGTTCCTTCAACTACTCGACGTAGACGCTTACGCAGACGTGCGTTCTATTCGGGAGGCGATGGAACAACACCGCGCGCCCTTCTATTTGCGCCGTACCAAGGAAGCGATGGTTTACTTCCCTGAAAGGCGTGCCGACGGGACGTGGGTAGCGGAGAAGATCTTCACCAAGCGGATACCCAAGACCGTTGATTTCCAGATGGACGGAGAGGAGTTCGAGCTTTACAGGGACGTCACGAGCTTTGTGAAGCGTCAGAGCGCCAAGGCCGCAGCCCTGGGAGATGATCCGCGTGCCCGGGCCGTAGGTTTCCTGATGGCGCTGTATCAGCGCAGGCTCGCATCGAGCACCTACGCCATGCAGCAGAGTCTAGAGAACCGCGCGCGACGACTCGAGGAAGGGCTTAAGCGAGCGCAAGACCTGGTTCGCGTTGCGCCGTCCGATCTGCCTGACCCCGAGGATCTTGATGAGATGGAAGAAAGCGAGCGCGAGCGTCTGGAGGAGTTTCTTGAAGCCATCAGCCTCACCGGTAATGCCAACCAGGTCCGCGACGAGATTGCAGATCTCCGTGAGCTCGCCAAGCAGGCTTGCCGTGTTGAGGAGTCGGACGTCGAAGCCAAGCTGTCGAAGCTCAAAGAGTTGTTGCAGCGCGAGGGTTTCTTCGACGATCCCGCCAAAAGGCTCTTGATCTTCACCGAGTTCAAGGACACCCTGGACTATCTGGTCGGCAAGCTCACGTCCTGGAACTTCAGGGTCGGCGTGATCCACGGCGGTATGAAAGCAGGCTCGCGGAATGACCCGGGGACACGGCTTTACAGCGAACAGCAGTTCTGGGACGGAGCGATCCAGATTCTAGTGGCCACGGAGGCGGCGGGTGAGGGCATCAACCTCCAGGTCTGCAACATCCTCTTCAATTATGACATCCCGTGGAACCCTAACCGCCTTGAGCAGCGTATGGGCCGTATCCACCGATATGGCCAGAAGAAGGACTGCCTCATCTTCAACTTCGTGGCAACTAACACGATTGAGGGGCGCGTGCTTGAGCGACTTCTGGACAGGCTCCAGAAGATTCGCGACGCCCTCGATGACGACGCGGTATTCAATGTTATTGGCGAAGTCCTGCCCGCCGCGCACATTGAGCGTGTTCTGCGGGACTACTATGCCGGTAAGCTGGGTGAGGCCGATCTTGAGGAACGGCTGCTCGAAGACGTGGATGAGAACCGTTTCCGCGCCATCTGCCAGACGGCGCTGGAAGGCCTTGCCTCGAAGAAGCTCAATCTCGAAATGCTGGTTGAGCGCAGGGCCCGTTCCCAAGAGAGGCGCGTTGTGCCTGAGACAATCGCGCGCTTCATTCGCGAGGCTGCGGCGTACGTTCCGCTGACTCTCAAGGCGATAGAGGGCCTGCCGCACACCTTTGAGCCGGCTAGAACACCCGACGTATTACGGCGGCGTGAGAGTGACGAGGATTGGAGGCTGCCTGCCCTGGCCAACAAGTACCAGCGGTGTTCCACGGACCGGGAGACCGCTGAGAGAAACAGCCTGGAATGGGTCACGCCAGGCCATCCGCTCTTCGAGGCTATACGCAGGCACACTAGCCTTAAGGCTGCCCTGCCCTTCAGCAAGGGATGCTGCCTACACTCGGTCCAGCACGGGGCGCCCGTGCGGGTTGACTTCTATCGGGCACGGGTTGTGGATGGCCTGGGACACACTGTCCACGAGCGTATGTTCGCGGTGGAACTGAGTGGGAGTGGGGAGCCATGCTTTCGGGAGCCGGGGATGCTTGGCAACTTCAGCGAGGCTAAGCCTCCGCAGGATCTGCCTGCAGTGGTGCTTCTGCCTGAGGCGTCCAGTTGGCTTCAGGTTTATGCCTTCCAGCCCTTTCTGGAGGAGGCACGTAGGGAACGGCTTGCGGAAATAGAGCGGATTTCCAAGCACGTTGAAATATCGCTTACCGAGCTGCTTCAGCGGGCGGATGCTGAGATCGGAAAAGCTGCTGAGGAAGTGCAAAAGGGTGTGCCTGGCGCTGAGGGGCGTCAGGCCCAGGCCGAGAACCGTCATGCTGATCTTCTGGCAAGGCGAGCCAGGCGCAGACGGGAACTTGAGCAGGAACGGTCCCTCAGCCTTCAGGCCATCGAACGGATCACGAGCGTACTCGTTCTGCCCCACCCTCAGCGCGACACTCCTACGATGCAGCGAATGCAGCCAGATCCTGAAACCGAGTCCGCCGCGATGCGTGTGGTGATCGAGCACGAGAAAGCGCAGAACCACCAGGTCTATGACGTGCACGAGAAGAATCTTGGGTACGACATTACGAGCCTAGACCTCGGCTCGGGCGAGCTGAGGTTGATAGAGATCAAGGGGCTGGCTGGAGCGAAAGGGATGATTCTGCTTACGCCC
>CAYHHI010000003.1:97405-125813 GCA_964356335.1 uncultured bacterium | reverse complement strand
CAAGAATCTATTCTCACAATCTATGCTCAGAACGACTTCGATAATCTCAATCTGATACCGGTGAATTCCGGCTCGGTGTAACAGACCCCACCGCTGCACTTCTTGCCCCGACGCTCGGTGCCAAAGCCCATCGAGGCATCGAAGCCTTCACCTATATTGACGCTGACTTCGCCGAAGGCCCAGAGATCTCGCTTCAAGCCTTTCTGCGTGGTGGCTTCAGCAACAGCCGAAAGCGTGACTGCCTCATACGCATAGAACGTTCCAGACATGAGATAATTGGCGTAAGGCTCTTCTGGGTGCTCCTGCTCCTTCTGCACTCCAAAGCCAAGTTCGATTCCCCTGCCTGACGCCGGTGTTATCTCGGTCTCAACCATGCCGGTCTTGTACTCCGTGAGTCCTCCGGGGGAATATTCCCGCGACCACGATCCTCCCAGCGAGGCGTTGACGGAGCCGGAGATCGCACGGTCGACCTGGCCAAACATCTCCCAGTGCGCAAGATCGCCATTGTGCTTGCGAGCTTCCGAGGCACTCCCGATGATGGGCATCTTGTCGAAGGCCGTAAGTGTGCCTTCGACCAGGTAGCCCCTCTCATCGGTGAGATCCACCTGGTGCGTGGCCCGGTTCATCAGAGTCCAGACGTGTTCACGTACGCAAGTGGGCGGATTCACGAGAGGATTCGCAAACCGCTTGTAATCCTTGTACTCGCTGAGCACAGTGAGCCACCGGCTACTCAAGGTGCCCGAAAGATAGAGACCATGCCCCGGCGTCTTACGCTGATCCTGCTCAGGGTAGTAGTCGCCTTCTCTATAAGTGTAATCCCCGACCAGGTGAAGTGCGCTCAGCCAGAGCTCGGCCTCGCTTCCAAGCACGGTATCATCGAACTGATCGGTTTGTCGCGCCAGGCCGCTCGCCGCACATGAGAAGAGCCCTTCGCGCGATACTGCGATCCGCCCCCCGCTTACCCTGTGCTCGTTCATTTTCCCGGAAAGCCCGCTTAACTTGAAATTACCGATCGCGTACTCGCCCAGGATGCCATCAAGGGCCGTGTCCTTTTCGAGATCGATGTCTTCGAAACTTCTGAGCGTAAGCCCGCGATCCCAGGTCGCAAAGAAATGGCCTGCTCTCGCAAAAACACTGCCGGCATTCCCAAGTTTCTCAAATCTCATCTCGGCGTAGCGGTGCTTCATCACGGGCTGTGGGACCTCGATCCCGCGAGGGTTATAGCGCTTGTCACTCAAATGATAGCCACGGTAGGCACCGCCCAGCGTGAAGTGGCCGAACTCCACCTCGGCATCGAGCCGTGCGTCAAGAACTGTGGCCCCGAGGTCGGTATTTAAGAGATCGGTACTCCAGAGAGACCCTCTCACTTCGGATTCGCGCGCACGACAGGCCGGGCAGGTGGTTAGGATCGAAATCGAGACAAGCGTTGCAGCGAGAATAATCGCAGAGGCCACCCCACGTGAGGCGTCATTCAACAACCGGGCCCTCCCCGGCAGCCTTCTTGGGCAGGACCGATCTTACGGCCTCATCGAGCTTTTCCTCGTTGGTCGGGCGGTATCCGACTGAGGTGTAGACGATCTGCCCCTCACGGCTGACGAGCACCGTCCGAGGTATGGCGACGGCATTGTACTTCTGCGCAACCTTGCCCTCAGTGTCGAGCAGCACCTCAAACGTGAACTTCTGAGATTTGATGAAGGGCGCGACGCGCGATCGAGACTTGGGACTATCAACGGAGATCGCGACGACGGTCAAGCCTTGTTCTTTGTATTTCTCATGGAGCTGCTGGAGCGCGGGAAAGCCTTTGATGCAAGGCTTGCACCAGGTAGCCCAGAAGTCAATAATCACAGGGCCCTGGGCAAGCAGATTGGTAAGATTGACGTCCTTGCCGTCAATGTTGGCCAGGGCAAAATCCGGAGCCTTACTCTCTGCCCCGATGGAGACGCTGACAAGCGCAACAACAAGCAAGCAGAATCCTGCAGTACCGAGCTTCCTCGGACAGCTCACTCTATACTCCTCACAGTCGCCGACGCTCCCGGTCCAACCCCTTCGCTAGCCTATACGGCACATAAGGCCTATTCCATTAGACGCAAGCTACAACGGCCCGTTCCGATAGTCAACAAAACAACCGATCAGACAACCTCAACCGCTTATCTCAAGAGAACCATTCGTCCCGTACGTGTCATGCCCCCAGCATCGAGCCGGTAGTAGTACACTCCGCTACCCGCCCTGTGTCCGGAGCGGTCCAGTCCATCCCATGCCGCCGAGTACGAGCCGGGCTGCATGTAAGCGTCCACCATGTCCGTCACAAGTCTTCCGGTCGCCGTATAGACCGAGAGCCTCACCGCGCCAGCGTGGTTAAGCTGGTAGGCAATCGCGGTCTTGGAAATAAACGGGTTGGGAGCATTCTGCCCAAGCCACAGCCGACGCGGCGTGTCGCCGGTGGTGACCGATGCCACGTCAACCACCCTCTTGCTGGCAGTCTGGAGCATAGTGGGCACATTCACCTGCACGATCGTGGTTTCCGGCGGGACGCCCTCTATCACCTCGACCATCATAGTGTCCGTAACCTGGACAAAGACACTGGTGAAGATCGGATTGATGTACTCGGGATCGATCGGATACGTCCAATCAAAGTGGAGGGAATCCCCCCTCTGTAAGTTGATTGGGTATCCGCTTGCCCCCGGCACATAGTCCCTCAGGGCATACCACCACTTGGTAACGGGGAATGGATATCGGTGATATTCCTCAGTAACCGCGAGAAACGCCGACACGTCAATGGTACGCGGCGTGTATGCTATCGACTCCACGGCCACAACATCGAAACTGACATAGACCGAATCCCAATCCCTGCTCGGGAGCTGATCCAGGTTAATTCTGACGGGGCTCGGGACGGCCAGCAAGCTATCCACGGTCTGCCGGAAGTAGTTGTACCAATCGCCAATGGTCGAGGGATCTTGAATGAACTTGCCGTCAAATCGGAAAGTAGGCACGTACACGATATCGTAGTATTGAGCGCGCTCGTTGATTTCGGTAGGATTGAACGCGTAGAAGTTGTCAGTAAGGTTCCAATAGTGGATCTCAATCGGGGCAACCTGCCCCGCATAGCTAGCAAAGATCGCATCCATCGAATCTTTGATAGCCTTACAGCCACCTCAACCACTGCCGACAAACTCCTCAACGAGCACCATGCGCTGAACTGCGAACGCTGGGAGCGCGCTGAGCAAAACCAGTGCAAGAGCAACGATGGCATAAAGCCGCATAGCCTACCCCCTTCTGCCGTAAGGCTCCATTAGGCTTTTAATTATGATATCACGTTTGGGCTCGGATTTCAACGCAAAAGCCATAGGTACTTGGGATTGGGAAGAGACATCGTGACCCCTGGCTAGGTCTTAGTTATCTGGTGTGTTTAGGTAGGGATCTGTGGAAGGAGCTAGTAGCGGTAGTTGAGGCCGAGACTTGGGGGCCAGCACCTGTTGTGGAGGATGGGGCTGAAGAGGGTGATGAGGAACTGCAGATCGATGAGGTGCAGATGGAAGACGGTGAGGATGCCGGCGAGTCCGGCCCCCCAGAGCTGTCCGTACGACCAGAGGCGAGACACCGGCGCTGGGCCTCACACTGGGATGAAGACACCATCTGGGGTGATCCTGACCCCGAGATACGAAGAAGGCTCAAACGACTGCTCGGAAGGAGCCTAAAGTAGATGGACACATGAGCGCCAATGGCTAAAATGACTTCTTCGCGAAAAGGAGTCACAACTCATGTGCCCATACACATACTACACCGTGATGAGAACAAGTAAAGACCCAAGACAGTTGAGGTATCGGATGGTGCTCTCTGTGGAGCGGGTAGGGATAAAGCGTACAGCCCTCACCTTCAAGGCTTCCCGCAACACGGTACGCAAGTGGCACAGGCGCTGGCAGAGCCTGGGCTACCGGGGATTGGAGGAGGTCTCCCGCCGACCCCGGCACTCACCCAATGCCGTACCCGAGGCCGAGCGTGCGACCCTGGTTGCCCTCAAGCGCAGATACAAACGCATGGGAGCCGATCAGATCAAGGTGAGGGAACACCTCACCCGTAGCCCCAGGACCATGAGGAAGGTCTGGCGCCAGGAGGGTCTCTCACGCAGGCGACGCAAGAAGACCCAGACCAAACAGAACCTCAGAGAGATGAAACGCCGGTGGCGGCTCTTCCAACAGATAGGCGAGGACACCAAAGATCTCTGTGATATCCCAGAGTACTACCTGCAGATGAAGACCCTCGGCCTACCGACCATCCAATACACCGCCAGGGATGTCACCTCGGGCCTACTCTTCATGGGCTTCGCCCAGGAGAGATCCCTCACGTATGCCACCCTCTTTGCCCAATACATCAACACGGCCCTAAGGAACTGCGGAGTCGATCTATCTCAGACAACCAGGCAGACAGATCACGGAAGCGAATACATCGGCTCCGTCACCGCCAAATATGCCAGCAGCCCCTACACACGCGCCGTAGAGAGCCTGCCGGGTCAGACACACGGCACCATCCCACCAGGTGCCTACACCTACCAGGCCGATGTCGAGACCGTCCACAACCTCGTCGAGATGGAGTTCTACGAACTGGAGACCTTCGTCGGCAGAGAGGAGTTCCTAAGCAAGGCTCGTACCTACCAACTCTACTTCAACCTCAAGAGGCCCAACTCCTACAAGGAAGGCAAGACTCCCTGGCAACTCGCAAAGGAGAAGAACCCATCACTACCCATCAAAACAGCCATGATACCGCCGGTCTTCATCGAGGACTTGATGGAGAATCATCTTGAAAAAACACTCAAGAGGGGTCACGATGTCCCTTCCATCCCCTAAAGCCATAGGTACTCAGGAAAGATGTGTGTTCGAGATGCCACCGCCTTGAGACAGCGCAGGCGTGTGCAATAGAAAGGGGTGTGCTGCCAACTTGGATGCTTCGGCAAAACTGCCTCTTGGCCGCAATAAGCGCTGGCAGGGCTGCGCGTTCCTACGCATTGCTGCCGAAGATTGATACCCCGCACTCAAACCCTCCTGCACACGAGCTCGCCGCTGCCGATGGGGATGATCATGGCATCCACCCTCTTGTCCCTGAGGGCACGCCTCAGCATCGGTGCGACCTCATCCCTATGGCTCACAACGTTATCCGCAACGAGGAGCCCGCCCTTGACCAGTCTCTGAACCACTATTTCATAGCACTTGCTGTAGAGCGATTTCTCTGCGTCCAAAAAACAGAAGGCGATGTCCTTGCACTCGGGCAAGTACTCGAGGGCATCACCGACCACGAGGTCGACAACATCCTCGACGCCTGCCGCCTTAAGCGTTTCCCTCGCAAGCTTGGCCTTCCTCTCAGATATCTCGAAGGTCGTGATTCGTCTGCCGGCCTCTCTTGCTGCGAGAGCCAACCAGAGTGTCGAATAGCCTCCGCTGGTTCCAATTTCGACGCAGGCACCGGGAGGAGCGCTTGCAGCCAGCAGCGCAAGGAATTTGCCCGTGGCGGGTGGGACCTGGCGAAGCCTATCGAAATGAGCGACGGCGCCAGCCTTTCTGTGTCGAGCGTCGAGTCTTTCAAGATACTGCATCCGCTTCGCTACGCGGTCAGGTATATCGTGAAACACTTAGCACAACCTCCTTAGACAACCTTGATAAACCAGCTTGAACTGGCCCGGGCTGCCGCTGCCGGTTCCAGTTTGATCTTGTTCCAGATGTGATCAATTAAGCCGTATGGTCTGGCATCGGTCAAGCCGATTCCGGATGGGAGCGGATGGGAAAAGATCAGGGCCGAGATGACTTCAAGCAAGGCATCCCGGCCCATATCAAGCAAGATCGCTTTGGTTACTTCAATAAAACCATCCTACCCGTGCGCGATCCCTTTTCCGAGTTAAGCAGATAATAATAAACGCCGCTTCCGACTTCCTTGCCAAAACGGTCACACCCGTTCCAGGTAGCATAGTGCGAACCCGGCTCGAAGTAGCCATCCACGAGCTGCGTCACAAGCCGGCCGGTCGGGGTATAAACCGACATGCGCACTTTGCCGGCGTCACTCAAGTTGTACGCAATCGTAGTTCCGCTCGTGAACGGGTTGGGAGCGTTCTGCCCAAGCCAGATGCGGGCCTGAGGCTGAGTCCCGCCACCGGCAACCGATGCGCGATCCAGGACCCACGCGCTGGCCGCCTGTAGTATCTTGTTCCTCTGCTTGCCAGGGATTGCAGGGTCAATCCTGTTCTGGACCATGACAGTAGTGAGCAGTTCTCTCAGGGTGTACACGGGACTTACGGGATACGCCCAGTCAAAGTGGAGCGAATCACCCTTCTGGATAGCGATTATCTCGCCATCCCCATCCGGTAGCATGTCCCTGAACGAATAGCGGCCCGTCCCCGCGGGATAGGTGTGAGAGTTTTCCACTACCGCGAGGTAAAGGATCGGCGTGACATCGTAGATTATGGTATCCACGGCCACCACATCGAAGCTCACGTACACTGAATCCGAGTCGCCGCTCAGGTACTGAACAAGGTTGATTCTAAGCGGGCTCGGAATAGCCGCAAGGCTATCCACGGCGGCGCGAAGCCAGGCGAAGTACTCGGGATAGGCCGGGCCCGTCCCGAAGAGATCATTAATCTTCTTGCCATCGTAGCGGAAAGCCGGTGTGTAATCGATACCGTAGAAGTTTATCCGCGTAATGATTTCCGAGGTATTGAAGCGATAGAAGGAGTCAGTGTTTGACGGCCACCAGGTGTGGTACTCAATCGGGACAACCTGCCCCGCAGTCTCATCGAAGTACGCGGAGAGCGAATCTTCGATTTGGCTGCAGTAGCCTCAAGCAAAGTTGGTGAAATACTCAACCATCACCGTGCGCTGGACACCAAGCGCAGGCAGTGCGGTGAGCAGAACGAGCCCTAATGCCACGATAGCCGCTATGCGCATACTGTACCTCCTGGGCCCTTAGGCCTCTGTTGTTATGCCGTTGTCTCCCTGTTGCCTTGCCGTTGTCGTGCCAGTAAACGGCCTTCATGTTATTATATCACGCTTGAGCCGAAGATTCAACGTAAAACTGGCGTAGACAGGGGCTGAGGCCGGCCTACTCGATCTTCTTGAACATGCTGCCCTTGGCCCCGCAGACGGGGCAGGCCTCCGGTGCATGCTTCTCAGCCGTGTAGCCGCAGACGGGGCACACGAAATAGGGGAACTCTTCCTGGCAGCTCCCGAGGCCGGCAAGCATTTCCGAGTAGAGCTTGCCGTGAACCTTCTCAACCTCGAGCGCAAACCTGAATGACCGTTCGGCGTCTTTGTGACCTTCGGCCTTGGCAGCTTCGAGCATCTCGGGATACATGCTCTTGAACTCGTGGGTCTCCCCCGCGATCGCCTCCTTGAGATTCTCGCTGGTGATGTTTATGGCCTTGAGGGCCCTGAGATGGTTGTGGGCATGCACGGTCTCCGCCTCTGCGGCTGCAAGGAAGAGCCTTGCCGCCTGAGGGTAGCCGTCGCGCTTTGCCTTCTCCGCAAATGCCAGGTACTTCCTGTTGGCTTGTGATTCGCCTGCAAACGCTTCCTTCAGATACGCTTCTGCCTTTGCCATGCTCTACGAACCTCCCTCTTGATTGCCAGACTCAGTTCCCGGATCAGATTATGGGCCCGCATCCCAGACCCGATAAGTCCGCATCCCGGACCCGACTCGGAAACGCTTCAGGTTCCTGCGGACCTTGTAACTTATGACGTTAGTCTCGGGAAAAGGTATCACAAATCTCTAAGTTTTCCCAGACGTACCCGGGTTTGCTTTGCCTCAACGGCCATTATGCGGGGCCCAAGGGGGCAACCCTGGTGAGGAAGATCCCAATCAGGTAGCGGGTCTGCCGGTGCGGCGAACGACCGAACAACGCACAGCAATTGCCGTTGTGACCTATGAACCCCAGGTGTGGCTGAACGCCATGCTGTTTCAGCGCGGCAGCACTGACCGGTCAACGAACTAAGAGCACACGCTCGGTTTCGGTCCGACCTCCCCAGGCGGCACGAACGAAGTACACGCCGCTCGGGACTTCGATGCCTCTGTCGTCGCAACCGTCCCATACAGCACAAATCTGACCGGCACCAGGCGCACGACCTTTGACAGCACGACAGAGCCGGCCTGTTACGTCAAACACCTCGATCCGGTACGCACCTGCAGAGGGTGCCTGGAACCGTGCCGTCGTCTGGTGGCTAAACGGGCTCGGGTACACCTGGAAGGAGAGATCAGACCTGGCCAGCACCCCCGCTGACACATCCGAGTAAATGCTCATCGCATAGCGCTGAACATCGTTCCCTGTACCCGCCTTCCTGTAAACCTTAATCTGGTAGTCTCCTGCGGCGGCAGCGTAGTAATTCAGCTCCTCCGTCTCCCCCAGGCCAGCCGATGTCGCACTCGCCAGGAGAGTTGTGCCGATCGCATCGTAGAGCCCGATGTCCAGATCCGATATCGAGTCGGTTGCCACCCACGCCTCGGTGCCGCCATCAGGGCCGACCGAATAGCTTGACCCAACCGGATCCGCCTGAACTGTGAGTCGCGTGCTCGGCAGCGTCACACGATACCAATCGACATCTGTGTTACCATTGTCGATCGAGAGATCGGCGATCACAAGCGAGTCCGCAATCGCGCCGACATTCGTGGGGGAGGCATTGGTGTCGTTGTTCTCGTACCTGTCGCCGTAATCGCGCATGCCCCCGCGAATATCGTCGTCCCGGGGGCCGACAGCGATGGTCGGAGAGCAAATATACGGTTCCAACAGCTTGGTGCAATCGGTCGGGATCACGTGGCCGAGACCGAAGCCGTGTCCGTGCTCGTGACACACCACATTCTTGAGGTTGCCGTAGTTGGATACAGGGTTGCGGTAGAAGTCTATATCGTCGGTGTCGAGCACCATGTCACCGTTGTTGGGGTAGTAATTGTAGGCAAGCACGTTGCTCGCCCCGTCGATCGAGCGGCCACCGATCCGGACGTCTCCACGGACCCCCAGCACGCCCGCATTGTTCGGCATGGCTGCCCCGTCATCTGAAACCTCAACGTAGGTGATGCCTATGACATTCTGCCAGCGCTGGAAGGCGTTCCTGATCTTGTCCTGCCAACCGAGGCTTCCCCAGGCCCCCGTGAAGACCGCAAAGAGATTGCTGGATCCTCCATCTGCCCAGGTTCCGTCAGGCACAAAACCCCAGGTGATTGTGATTGGATTTCCGGTGCTGCCCGTGGATGGGTTGGTAGCTGTCACGGTCCAGCGCCCGCGGAGATAGTAGTTGAGGGGATCGCCTTCATAGAAGTAAACCGGCAGAGTTCGCAGGATTCTCTCAGCATCTTCGGGGCGTGTGTCGGGGTGAAGGCAGAAGGCAGCGCCTCCATAGTCAATGCAGCCCCGCGCAATCGCCTGCTCGGCAAGCCCGCGCATGGTCACCTCAGAAACAATCCGGTCGAAGGGGTCCCTGGACGAGATGAGGTCGTTGATTGCCTGAGACGCAGATTCCGGCGTCACCGCGTCTCGGGGACTCAGGCCCACAAGCATGAAGAGCAGGAGACAGGGAACGATCCCTTTGAGAACGCGCGCGCGATTAAAGGTTTCATGTTGCTTCATGGCACTTACCTCCTCGGATATGCTTCGGTCCGCACTCTGCTGGACAACACGGCATGATAAAGTAACCCTATAGTCCAAGACGCCCTGCAGTATACCACAGATTGTGCCCTGTATCAACCTCTAAGAGTGTGCAGGTTGGGATTGGGAACGGACATCTTGCCCCCTCGTTAGGGGCTCCGGTTAGGGACCCCGTTCGGGGATCAATGATCGGGTTTGTCCAGGAAGGGATCTGTCGGCACAGGTGCGGGCTGCGATCTGAGGCATCCCAGACTGGCTGACACGCTTAGATCCCGCTAAAATGCACTCCCTCGAAGAGCATGCTCGGAACCCTGAAGGGAGAGTATGGCCACGGGTCGCTTCCCATTGCGGCGAGACGGCCCAACAGTTCCCTGGCATTACCGGAGATGTTCATCTCGTGGACAGGCATGACGGTCTCGCCGTCTTCTATGAGAAGCCCGGTGATACCCACCGAGAAATCGCCGGTTGTTGAGTTGGAATTGCCGCCGATGAACCCGTGAACGAGGATGCCTTTATTGACATCCTTGACCAGATCTTCGAGCGACTTCGAACCATAATCGAAGACAACATTGGATGGCCAGCCTGTTGTGGGTTCCATCCCGAGTTTCCTGCCGTAGTAGGCATCGATGTAGTAGTTTCGAAGCACACCCTTATCAATCACGACCATCTTCCTGGCGGCAAGGCCGTCGCCGTCAAAGAGACGCGAACCCAGTCCCTTCTCCAAGGACGGGGCATCGACAACCGTGAATTTATCGGAGGCAATCTGCTTGCCTACCATCCCATCCAAGAAAGAGCTCTTCTGCTGAAGGGCGCGTCCCGAGAGCGGCTCCATCAGCATGCGCATGAACCTTCCGCCAGCGCGGTTTTCAACTACGCAATCGTACTGGCCCGAAGCAATTTTCTTCTGTCCGAGCTTGCGGAGGGCACGCTGGGCTGCCTTCTTGCCAAGCACGCTTGCCGCAGGCAGGTCCCCGCGGAACCTGGTCTCCGCCCAGAACCAATCCTCGGGGCGGCCACCGCCATCGTCCTCGACCGTCACATCGGCTCCTGCCTCATAGCGTGTACCTCTCGCGCCACCCACGAAACCGTTGCTGTGAACCTGGACAAGTTCGGTATACGTATCTGCGTAGCCGGCAGTGGTTGAGATGATCTTGTCGCTCTCAGCCATTGCCGCAGCCTCTATATCAGCTGCCATCCGGACTCGGTGCGGTGTCTCGATCTTGTCATAGCCAGGATCGTAGATGCGCAGATCTCCTTCAGACTTCCCCGGGTAGTACTTGGTATCAGGAAGCGAGCGGTACTGGTCCTTGGCGAGGTACCTGGTGCTTGCCAGGGCTTCGTCAATGAACTTCGCCAGCGCATCCTTCCTCAGATCGTTGGTCGAATGAGAGGAAAACCGCTGATCCAGGTAGATGTCAAGGCCCAGGCGATTCCACTGCGAATCCTGGAGCTTGTCGAGCTGCTTGTCACGGAACTCGATCTCGACCTTCCTCTCGGAGGTCAAGCGAGCCGCCACTTCGGTCGCGCCGCTCTTCAGGGCATGATTCATGGCCCATTCGGCCAAGTCCAATCTTTCCTTTTCGTTCATGATCTTTTCCTCATCTCAGGTTTCGTCACGAATCTCCTGGCGTACCGGACTTGATTGCGTCAGATCGTAAAGTCATTGATCAAGTATTCACACCACCAACCGTGATCTTTGAAACCTTGACTGTCGGCAGCCCCTGGGAAACGGGCACTCCCTGACCGCCCTTGCCACAGGTCCACCCGCCTTCGGCCATCTTAAGGTCGTCCCCCACCATGACAATGTTCTTCAAGACCTGGGGTCCGTTCCCAATGATATTGACGTCTTTGACGGGCTTGGTCAGCTCGCCGTTTTCTATCAGCCAACCGGACTTAACGTAGAAGGAGAAATCACCAGCGCCGATCTGGACCTCCCCATTGGTGAATGCCTCGGCATAAAGACCGTGCCGCACGCTGCCTATGATCTCCTCGCGCCTATGAGGCCCGGCAAGCATGTAGGTGTTTCGCATTCGCGGCTGGGGCGGGAAGCGGAATGACTCGCGCCGGCCATTGCCGGTTGGGTTTACCTTGTAGTACTGGGTGCTTATCCTGTCGTGAAGATAGCTGGTGAGGATGCCATCGGCCACCATGTAGGTACGTTCGGTATCGTTTCCTTCGTCATCAATGTTGAGCGAGCCGCGGATGTTGAGATTGGTTCCGTCATCGACTATGTTGACGAACGGCTCGGCCACGGGCTTATTCATCTTATCGCAGAAGATTGAAATCTGTTTGCGATTGAAATCCGCCTCCATGCCGTGACCGATGGCCTCGTGGAGCAGAATACCTGAACTGCCCGCCGCGAGCACCACTTCCATCTCGCCGGCTTCGGGCTTGACGGCGTCAAACAGGGCGACGGTGCGCCGCACGGCTTCCTTTGCAAGGAGATCAAGGTTTTCCGGGGTGAAGAACTCAATACCCATGCGGCCGGAGAGATCAAAACCATTCTGCTCGCGCCGGCCATTTTGCTCCGCCGTGCAGTTGACCGATGCCCGTCCCATGGGCCGGTAGTCATAGACGATTCTACCGTCCGATGTCGCTACGAGGACATATGAGGTTTCGTCCGAGAACGAAATCCTCGACTTTATCACGCGCGGATCAAGCACGAAGACCTTGTCGTTGAGGTTCATGAGGTAGGGGATCTTCTCATCAACCGACACATCTTCCCAAGAGGTCTGGATGGGATAATAGGCCGGGGGCTTGTGCAGGGTAAGCCCGACGGGAGCGACGGTCTGACTTGAGGATGCGATATTAGCAGCGGTCCGTGCTGCAAGTTTCATGGCCTCGGGCGTGATCTCTTCCGTGAAGGAATAGCCTGTTTGATCGCCTTTCAAGACACGTATGCCGACCCCATAGTCCACTTCACTGAAGGCTCGATTGACCTCCTTGTCCTCGAGCCCTATATTATTGCTAATCGTGTGTTCAAAGAACAGGTCGCAGTAATCTCCGCCGCGAGAGAGGGCCTCTGCAATCACTTCCTGGATGGTTTTTTCATCAATGCCAAAGTGATTGTAGTAGTCTTGGAGGGCCAACTCTTTCGAGGTGAGCATCGCGAACGCCCTGTCAGCCGGCCCCAGAAGATAGGGAACCACCGCGGCGGCCATCACACCTTTGGAGGATTGCTTCAAGAACGTGCGCCGTGAGATTCTGGATTTCACTTGTCCTCCTTTGCTTGCCTTCTATCAGGGGTGAGCATCCCGATTATAGAGCGAATTCAATTTGCGACTTTCTAACGTGCCTACGAGAACACGGCGGGCCGCCAGGGGATGGCCCATTGATCAAGCCCACTCTACAAGAACTTTCCCCAGATGTCAACCCGGGTGTGTAGGTGATTCCGATTGACCGCCTCAGGGGCGAAGCTTATCTTACCTGAGTCAGGCTTGTACTCGGGCCGGGATGTCGGCCCAGTAAGGATTACCGGAACAGACAGGAGCCAGGGAGGAGACAGATGAAAGCCACAATGCTTCAGATCGTGAGTTTGGGGCTGGCGATGCTTCTCATTGCTTCGGCAGTGAGTCTCGCCAAGGATCTTGCACCCATCAAGCTTCCCGCGCCGCAGATGTCGGGCGGCAAGCCCCTGATGGAGGCCTTGAAGGCAAGACAGACCGGTCGCGATTTCGCCACTGACAAACTGCCGATGCAGGTGATCTCCAATCTGCTCTGGGCCGCGGACGGGATAAACCGCCCTGAATCGAGCAAGCGCACTGCGCCATCCGCCGTCAACTGGCAGGAAATCGACATCTATGTGGCCCTCGCTGAGGGCCTGTATCTCTATGATGCAAAGGCAAACGAACTGAAGCCGGTTCTGGCAGAGGACATCCGCGCCAAGACTGGGGGCCAGCCCTTTGTCGGAGAGGCACCGATGAACCTTGTTTACGTTGCCGACTACTCCAGGATGGGCGAGAAGTCATCCGAAGACGACAAGAAATTCTATTCGGCATGCGACACTGGTTTCATCAGCCAGAATGTCTACCTCTACTGCGCTTCCGAAGGTCTGGCAACGGTGGTGCGCGGGTACGTTGACAAGGAGACCCTGGCCAAAACGATGAATCTCAAGCCTGAGCAGAAGATAACCTTGGCGCAGACCGTGGGATATCCCAAGAAGAAATAGGGGGGCAGGCCTGCAAACCTGCAAGGTCAGCAGAGCGTAGCGGGCTCACCTGATTCTCTTGAAGACATAGCCACCCTGGGTGGCGCCCCAGACCTGCTTTCCGTTCTTATCGTATCCGCGATCCCACGTGGCGAGGCCATCGGGTGTCACGCGCACCTCCGAGATGGCATAGGCCGCCCGGCGAAGATCACTGGCACATTCCTTGTCGACCGTGCCGCCTTCGAACGCGGTATCCGGCGCTTTTCGCAGAATCACGGCGCATCCCTTCCGCGCCTCAAGAGAATCCGGGGTGAGCGTGGCCAGCGGAGCGGACTTCCGCCAGTCGCCGGCGAACCTCAAGGGATCAGGGACTGAGAAGACATCGCTTCGAATCGAACCATCTTGTTGGCCGGTGAGGTGATACACCCGCTGCCTATAGGGGCGAGCCTCGCTCCCGGCTACCGCCTGTTCCACATACAGCCACCAGCCATCTGTGCGCGCCTTCCAGATGCGCACCATCTCCAGCCTTATGTCGAAGTAGTTAGTGTCGGCCTTGGCCTGCTCCTCACTGCTGAACGACCCCGTCATCCATGATGCGACAAGATCAGGGTCTGCCGCGGCTCCTGCCGCCTCGTCGGAAGGTTTCGAGATACTTGCCTCAACACGTGACGCGCCGGCGGGGCCGGAAGGGGACGTGCCACCGGGAGGTTCTGCACTGCGGCGCGGACTCATGGCCAGCACCCGGTATTCCCAGGGTTTCAGTTTGAGCCAAGTGCCATCGGCAAGGGACTCCTCGTTGCCGGTGAAGACATCGGCGTAGCTGCCGGCGAAGTGTTTGCCCCTCAATTCCACCTGCTGCCTGCGCTGACACAGATTCAGCACAACCAGCAATTTGCTGGCACCCTGCTGGCGAGTAAAGGCAAAGATCGCGCCGTCCTTGGAAGTCTTGACGCGCACAAGCGGGCCACCCGAGACACCATTCCACAGGGCCTTGTTATCCCTCTTGAGATTAAGCAGGGTCTTGTAGAAACCGGCCGATCCGTTTGCTTTCCAATCGATCAGGTCCTTATCGAAGAAGGCCAGGCGCTTGCTCATGCCGGCTTCCTGGCCGCTGTAGACCAGGGGTATGCCAGCGACGGTAGCGGCTAGCACGGCAAATGCCTCCGCGCCGTCCCCGAACATCTTAACCGCGGTGCCGTTCCAGGAGTTTTCGTCATGGTTTGATGTGAAGTACATGCGGTAAGCATCTTCAGGGTAGGCCGCCCTGTTCCGCTCGAAATAGGCCCACAGGTCCGTGGCCGCGCTCGTGCCTTCGGCGACACGCCGCATCAGCTTGAACAGTTCCCAGCCGTAGGATGCATCGAAAGATTGGGTATGAAGCGCCGGGGACTCGCCCTCAGCCAGCATGAAAATAGGCTTGATGCCGTCGAGTTCGGCGCGCGCAACTGCCCAGAAGTCCAGCGGCACCATCTCGGCCACATCGCACCTGAAGCCGTCGATATCAGTCTCTCGAACCCAGAACTTCATAGCGTCTATCATGTATCTGCGCAGCTCGGGATTATCATAGTTAAGATCAATGACATCACGCCAATCGGGGACAGGCGGGATGAAGTTCCCGGAGGAGCCTCTCGTGTACCACTCCGGGTGCTCGACGGTAAGAGAATTATCCCAAGACGTATGGTTGGCGACCCAGTCAATGATCACGAACATTCCCATCTCGTGGATTCTCCCAACCAGGGCCTTGAAGTCTTCGATGGTGCCATATTCGGGGTTGACGGCCATGTAGTCTTTGACTGAGTAATAGCTCCCGAGTGTGCCCTTACGATTCTTCTCCCCGATGGGATGGACAGGCATGAACCAGAGAATCCCGACTCCCATCTCCTTAAGCCTCGGAAGGTGCTCTGCGAATTCCCTGAAAGTGCCCCCCGGCGAATACTGGCGGAGATTGACCTCATAGATGCTCGCATTGTGACTCCATGCGGGATGGGTCACCATGCTCAAAGGAGTCTGAACCGGGGTTTCCGCACAGGCCAGACCCATACCCCGGCAGCCCGGCCAGACGCCAACGAGGAGCGTTGCTACGAGCATCGTCAAGACCGGCAGGCTACAGTTCGAGGCCGGCTTTCCCATCAAGCACCCACTTTCTTATTGTTTGATCCTGGCTCTGACCTTGTCCCACGACGAAGTCACGAGGAAACTCTCTTCCATATTCTCCACCATACTGAGGAACTTGGGTATCGGGATAGAGAGCGTCAGGATGTTGGGATCAACACAGGGTCTCGCAAACACATCGAACATGCCGAGCACGGCGCGCGGGTGTTCCGACTTTGACTCAATGCAAGGATAGTAAACAATGGTGGCACAGCCCGACCCCGAAGGAGCAATCACTGCATTCACGTCGGGGTCGTCAAAATTGGCAAGCGAGAAGAGCCCGGAGAGTACATCGGGGGCGGCAAAGAAGGTCACCACCATCGGCTCATCATCCACCTCTAGCATGTCCCATCGTCTGAAAACAATGTATTTCCCCGGGGCCTCAAAGGTTGGCAGGCGCCTCAGCTGTTCCATAACCAATTTCGGAGACTTCTTATACCGTTCTCCCTCCATCTTGCCGGGGATGCCGGTGGAGAGGAAGAATTCGAAGTCGGGCCGCAGCTTCTGTGAGAAACCCAGATACCTCTTTCCACCTCCACATTTCGTGGTGTCAACGTCGAGGACCAGGGTCTTTCCCTGTCGGACACCGGCGAGATCATCAATGATGCAGTGCGTCTTGCGATCGGCCTTGGCACGCTCGCCCCATTTGTTACCACTCGAATAGGAGAATACCATCGGCAGCTCGGCGCCCGGAAAGTACTTCTCCCAAAGAGTTGTGAATTGTTGCTTCAGTCTCACGTCCATGTCACCCTCCAGTGCTCATATATCTCGTCGGGCCATGCTAATCGATCTTGTCCTTGAAGGCCGGCTCAGGAATCACCGGCAGAAGGATATGCGATGGGTGGTCCTTGTCGTGATAGATCTTCTGCGTGGCCGTCACGTACTTCGTCTCGGTCTCGTTGTGGCCGCCGGTGTTGAGGTTTCTCGAGAACAGGGGGAAGGAGGCTGAGGCGACCTCCACGCGAAGTCTGGCTCCGGCAGGGACAGTGATGCCGGTCTGCCACATGTCGATGCGGTATTCATAGATCTCTCCAGGCTGGAGCATCTCGGGCTTCGAGAAGGAATTCCGGTACCTGGCTCGTATGACGCCGTGGACCAGCGGGAAGATATTGCCTTCGGCGTCAACCTGCGAAAGACGCATGAACCAGTCGGTATCCTTTGCCGAAGAGCCGGCATAGAGCACGGCGGAGACAGGCCCGGCAAAGGTGAGGGGCTGCTCCATCGGACGGGTTTCATACACGAGGATGTCCTGTCGCTCGGAATCCACCCTGCCATGGTAGGCCAGCACTTTCTGGCGCTCTTCCTCGACTGAAATCTCTTCCTTGCTTGTGTCCTCTCCCGGCTTCTCCTTGTCATCCTCTAAGAGATCCTTCGGATCGAAGTAGAAGTCCGGATCAGGCGTGGGATCACCCGGATCGTAGGTGTAGGTGTCGAAGGCAGACCCGACACCGGCCGGCGGTGCCGCATCAAGCCAGCCATCGCCTGAGGAGGTGTTTGCCTGTCCCTGGCTCGCCAGGTAAAACTTGGTGAACTTGGTCTCGGGCAGCGGATAAGTATTCCCGGTAAGCCACTTGTTGGTGTTCATAACAAAGAGTGAGACCAGGGGTTCCCTGTCAATTCCGTTATCCATGCCCTTGAGCCACCTGTCAAGCCAGCGCACATAGCTGCGCTCGAGGTCCACAATGGCGTTGGGGCCGAAATCGGTCTCCCTGGGCCCCATGCGGGTGGCGCTGGCGGTATGTGCCCACGGCCCAAGGATGAGCTTCTGGTTGGGATGCCCATACTTTGCCATGGCGAGATAGTTTAGCTTCGATCCGATGCCGTCGCCATCATACCAGCCCGATTGATTATAGACGGGTATGTTGACGTTCGCGAGGCGATCAAGGAAATTGGCTCGCTCCCAGTACTGGTCGTTGTCGGGATGCTTGATCCAGTCGCGCCAGTAAGGATTCTTCTTGCCGAGGATGATCTCGTCGAGATCAACAACAGGTAGGTGGCGCAGGAGTTTCACATACTTCTTTTCCATTATGTCCCTGAAGGCCTTGCCGGTGAGGTCCGCCGTTGCCTCCTGCTCGAGCACGTCGGCCCACCAAATTGCTCCCCACATGAAGAAGGCCCCGTATTCGTACGGGATGTTGTAGTAAGGGTCGGGAGGAGACACGTTTGGAATAATGGTGACGAGGTGCGGAGGAGCCTCGCGCGCGGCCCACCACTGCACCCAGCCAACATAAGAGCCTCCGATCATCCCCACCTTGCCGTCTGACCAGGGCTGACCGGCGAGCCATTCAATTGTGTCGTAGCCGTCAGCCGGCTCATCGAAGAATGGGTTCCATGTGCCCTCGGAGGAGAAACGTCCGCGGCAGTCCTCGACCGCAAAGACGTAGCCCCGGCGCGCAAAAAACTTGGCCTGGAGCTCGTTCATCTCCTTCTTGTATGGAGTGCGCACCAGAATGACGGGGAACTTGCCAGGGGCATCGGGCCTGTAGATGTCGGCCGAGAGCGTGATCTTGTCCCTCATCGGGATACGGACGCCCTTATCCACAGCCACTTCGTACGTGGGCTGCGAGAGGGTGGAATCTGCGATCGTTGTGAGCCTGAGCGCTTCGTAGCCGTCACGAACATAGGCCCCATGCTGGGCAGGAACATCTCCGAAGCAAACCCGATTCCCATCGTCCACCCAGACCGTTACATCCACACCTGGCAGGCCGTAACGGTAGAGGGTGAATCTCTGGGTCATGCCCATCACGGTCCGCTCGACTGTCTCAAGTCTTTCGAGTGATGCATCCATGACGACGGCCGGGATGATGAAAAGCGGGAAGGTCTGTTTGCCTCCAAGCGTCTGGTCGTAAGCGATGATTGCTTGGCTCATGAGCGCGGGGCTGAAGTTCTCGAAGAGGAGGGTGCCGGGACGCAGGTCAACCGTTCTGACCTCCTTGTCCGTGGTTATCTTTGCTTTGTCACCTTCGCGCACGACCCCAACCGGTCCCTGAGGAGTCGTCATGGAGATCGCGGTCCAGTAACCCTTATCATCAACCTTGATATCCATCGTGGCCGATATGGTCTGGCCGGCCATCGTGATGTTGTAGTCGCCAGTGTAGCTGCCGTCGGCCCGCCACTCGAAGCCACCTCTGACAAGAACTTCCTCATTGAGATAGAAGGTGAAACTGCCTTCGTCCTGAAGCACATTGAGGGGAAGTGTTAGCTCGGGTGATGAGATCTCCTCGCCAGCAAGGCCCCTTTCTGCGAGAATGACCAGTGACATTGAAGCAACCGCAAGAACCAAGGTAACTGACAAAGCAACCATCTTCCGGAGCGGGGAACTTCCCTTACGTGCTTGCTTCATTTCAACCCTCCTTAGACTGCTGTTTACGCATCTCCGGCACCGTCAGAGCCGGGCTGTTCGTGCCATCTTATTATGCGAGGACTTTCTTGATTCTCTCAATCGCCCAGGCAATCTCGTCATGAGAAATCACAAGCGGCGGTGCGAACCTGATGACCTGGTGATGGGTCTCCTTGGCGAGGATTCCAAGATCCATCAGGCGCTCGCAGAAGGGCCTTGCAGTGCCCGAAGCCCCCTTTACCTCTACCCCGATCAGAAGGCCTTTTCCTCTTATGTCCTTCACATGAGGCGAATTCATCTTGCGGAGCTCGTCCATGAAGTAGCGTCCGGCCTCGAAGGCCTTCGCGGGCAGGTCTTCATCAACTATGACCTGGAGCGCGGCAGTCCCAATGGCGCATGCGAGCGGATTTCCACCGAAGGTGCTCCCGTGATCACCGGGCCTGAAGACATCCATCACTTCCTTGCAGGAGAGTATCGCCGATACCGGATAAACGCCTCCACCGAGCGCTTTCCCCACAATAAGGACGTCCGGTTTCGCACCTTCGTATTCATAGCAGAACATCTTACCTGTCCTGCCGAGCCCGGTCTGGATCTCATCCAGCATGAGAAGCACCTTGTTGGCCCGGACAAGCGTAGCCGCCTCCTTGAGGTAGCCCTCTCGCGGCATGAGTATCCCGGCTTCACCCTGGATGGGCTCGACCAGGAAGCCGACCGTATTGGGCGTTATGGCTTTGCGCAGGGCGCCGATGTCATCGTAGGGAATCATCTTGAAGCCCGGTCCGAAGGGACCGAAGCCATTGCGATACTGCTCTTCCGATGAGAAGCCCACCACTGTAGTGGTCCTCCCGTGGAAGTTGTTTTCGCAAACAATTATCTCGGCCTGGTCCTTGGGCACGCCCTTGACAAGATAGCCCCACTTGCGAGCTGCCTTGATCGCCGTCTCGACGGCCTCGGCACCAGTGTTCATGAGGAGCGCACTCTCCTGGTCGGCCACCTTGCACAGAAGCTCACAGAAAGGTCCGAACTGGTCGTTGTGGAAGGCCCGCGATGTGAGCGTGAGGTTGTCGATCTGGCTCCGCGCAGCCTCAAGAATCCGTGGATGCCTGTGCCCCTGGTTGAGCGCCGAATAGGAACTGAGCATGTCCATGTACTTGCGGCCCTCAACATCCCATACCCATACCCCTTCTCCCTTCGAGAGAACCACGGGCAGGGGGTGATAATTGTGGGCAGCAAAGCCGTCGGCCAGTTTCATGAGATCGGCTGATGAGAGTTGTCTGGTTTTCACAAGCGTCCTCCCTCTAAGAACGTCCCGCTTCGAACGTCCGGCTTTAAAGAGATCCAGTCATCAAGGAGACCTGGTTTTCTCAATCGATATGCAAAGTGCTATTCCTTCTTCTCCGCCTGTTTCAGAGCATCCTTGAATTGCTTGTTGCCAGGAGCCAGTCGAACGGCCTGCCGCAATTCCACCAGAGAGGAATCCCTCTTGCCCTGAAGATCGTAGACCATCCCAAGCCGCCAGCGTGCCCAGGCTTCGTCCGGACCACCGGGCGCGGGGCCTTTCTCGAGATATTGTTTGAAGGCGGCTTCAGCTTCGTCAAGATTGGTCTTGGTTGTGACATATATGCTGGCAAGCTGGAACAGGGCGACCAGGTCATCCGGCCGGTTCCCGAGAATTTGCTTGAAGATTCCCGCTGCCTGGTCATGCTTCGCGTTACGCTCGTAGAAGTAACCCAGGCCGTACAATGCAGTAGAGGCGGAGGAGGTGTCGAGGCCAACCGCCGTGAGAAAGAGAGACTCTGCCTTCGCGAGATCTTGCTGCTTTTCCCAATAGCTCGCCCACGCATAAGATCCATAGAGGGGATCCTTTGACTCAAGAAGCGTGGCCTGTTCCTTTGCCTTCTCCTTGCTGCCACCTATGATCCCAGGTGCCACAAGGTAGTACATGGCGAGCTCGAACCGAGCCTCCAGGTTCTCAGGATCGAGAGCAATGGTCTTCTCATACTCTCCCCTACCGTTCCTCGCCGAGAGCACGGCGCTGAGGACGCCTGCCTTCATGGCTTTGCCCAGAGACGCCCGCGCAAGCCACAGATGATAAGCAGGCACAGAATCGGCAATCTTCACGGCCTTCTCAGCATATCCCGCGGCCTTATCGTAGTCCTGTTCCCGCATGTAGATCTTGGCGAGCGTGAAATCGGCTTCGTGATCGCGGGGATTCTGCTTCAAAGCATCTATGAGAAGCGTCTTGGCCTCATCCGACTTACCGTCCTTGACGAGCTGGTCTGCCTGTTCCACCGCGGGACTGGCACACCCAGCGACCGCCCAAGCCAAAATGCAGAGCGCGAGAATCGCGGCGGTCCTCGCTGTGCTCGGTAAGAGCGAGAGAACCTTCCTTGGAATCCAGCCGACATTCGACATCTACAAACCTCCGTTGAACCCACAGGCTGTGAGCGTCTGATTATAAACCAAAGGAGGGTCGTGTTGGCAATTGATTGTTGCTCGTGAGTTATGGACTATGGTATCCGGCTGGCGTCAACCAGGGCCGGTACAGTCCGCTTGAGCAAGAACTCCTTAACCAGATTCATGAAGAAGTCATGCTCTTCAAGGAAGGGAAAGTGACCGCTTTCGTTGAAGACAACTGCACTGGCATTCTCCATTCCGTCGGCGTAGGCCATCTGATCCCTCACGGGTATCGAGACGTCGTGCCTCCCCACGATCACAAGGGTCCGCTGAGTTATCTCGCCGAGTACAGGGAAAAGATCCAGTGAACTGAGCTCCTCACCCACCCGCAGGTTCACGTCGGGAGCGTATTTCAGGCCTTCCCACTTGACGTCTCGGACTGCATCCTGCCTGTAGAAAAGCGATGGTAAAATGACCCTCATCATGGCCTCTCGTCTTTCAAGCATCGACAGGCCAGGATCATTGAGGGCTCGAGCGATCTCATCCTGGGCGCCGTTAGGGAGCTTATCTAACATGCTCTCAATCTGTGGCTGCGGCGAAAACGGCGATATGGGGGTGATAAGCATCATCGCCTGAACACGCGCCGGGTATTTGCGGGCATACTCAAGCGCAATGACCGCACCCCAGCCATGAGCCGCAAGCGACATCTTCTCGATGTGGAAATAGCGCCTCAGGGCCTCAAGGTCACGGACATTGTCGTCAATCCTCGATGAAATGATCCCGGCGAGAGGCTCGGATTTGCCGCATCCACGCTGGTCGTAATAGATCACTCTCATGTCGGACTTGAGACCGTCGAAGCCCTTGTACATGATGGACTTCTCATAGCCGGGACCGTCGTGGATCACCACAAGAGGCTTGCCGCTGCCTAACATCCTGTAGGAGAGCCTGACCCCTTCGCCATCACCCATACCCAACCGCACATCAGGAGGGGAACAAGCCAGGAAGGCCGCCGTGAGAGCCGATAAAAGAACGAGCAGGGGTCTCTTTGTTGTCATAGATTCCTATGGAGTCCGAGTTACCTATCTCTGTCCGATCGCAGGTTAGAGAGCTTCACCCAGGGCCGTTCTCCTTCTGTCCCCAGGACACTTATCTTTTCAGCGACCTGCGGATCAAGGGTGCCGCCCTCGACGAGTTTCGCCAGGCTGATCATGTTCAACATGGAGACGCGGTCCCACAGCCCCAACTTCTTCACGAGAGCCTCGAGTTCCTCTCTGCCTGGGTCGTCTCTACCGGGAAACCCAAGCCCCTTGTATATCTTTACGAGAACTTTGTGATCGCTTCCCCGTATGGATTCGACGGCGTTCTCTCGCGCATAATGAATCAGGGCTTCCTTCACCTGATCTATCTCCTCGTTAACCTCGCGCTCCCTTCTCTGCAGATCGGCATATGCGTTCACGAGTTTAACGCCGGGTTCTTCGAGATACTTGTTGGGTGGAAGGGCAGCTATCATCGCGGCATGTTTCTTGGCCGGACAGAACGCGGGGTAGGCACACCAGTCGCAGAGCGGACTCTCCTTGGGCCGGAAGTCTTTGTCCTTCTCAATGGTCCTGATGATGTCCATCACATCCTGCCGCAGGGTCTTGAGTTCCGCGGCAGTCCGACGCGACCTCAGCTCCTTGCCGAAAACCAGATAATGCCATACCAGGTCAACGTCTTTGACGTCAGGCCACATCCTCTCAAGGGCCAGGTGATAGAGCGCAAGCTGGCGATCCTTGTCAGCTTCCTCCTGCGTCTTCAGCCTACCGGAGGCCTTGTAATCATGGATCTCGTAGGTGCCGTCCTTGGAGACGGCTATCCTGTCTACGACGCCCCGTATCCAGTACTGGCTTCCCTCATCAAGCGGGAAGAAGACCAGATGCTCAATGGCAATGATCTTCGAGGAGTCGAAAGGATAGTACTGTTTGTAGTAGTCGGCGAGGCATCGTCGACCGCGTTCTCTGTAGTTGTCTGCCGTGTAGTCGGCATGCACGATGTTCACGCCCTCGTGCCAGTTTTCATCCCAGATCTTGTCGTAGTAGGCAATCACTTCCTCAACCGAGGGGAGGCAAGTCATGCGGACATCTTTGTAGAGTTTCTCGAGGGCCTCATGGACACGGCCGCCCAGGAATGCCTCGATGCCTTCGACCTCTTCGATCTCGACGCGATCGATATACTGGAGTTTGTACTGCCTGGGACAGTTCTCGTAGGTTTCAAGTCTTGAATGCGAATAAGTCGGCACGGTTTGCTACCTCCTCCCACTTCCCTCCTCTGGACCTACACCTTAATCCTTTATGACATCCTCCTTGACTCCTTCTTACAGAGTTTATAAGCCATCGCGAAGCGGCCTGTCAAGGAGTGTGAGGCTGTGCCCGGAGAATGGGTGGCGACAAGGCGACTCCTGGGGGCGGCGAGGCTGCGCCTTCCGCTACCTTCTTACAATCTTCTGGGAAATATTGTGCGAGGGCCCCGATATGCGGACGAAATAAACGCCGGCCGGGGTCTCATGATCATCAAGCGATTTCCCATTCCAAGTGAAGGCATTCACGCCACTGCCGAGTGCGGGAAATGCGTTCACCAGCCTGCCCTTGACATCAAAGATTTTCACGGCAACGGGCCCGGATTCGGGAAGTCTGAACTTGACGGTAGTCTCGCTCAGGAACGGGTTGGGGTAGACACTCAGGAAAGCCGTTTCATAAACTGGCTCGACCCCGGAGGTACCCAGGGCATAGATCTCCCCATTTATGGTGTACTGTCCTGCCCCAACATCTATGACGATGTTGCCGTTCGCCACTTCACCCTCGCCCTGCGGGATCGTCCCGCCAGTGCCGAGCTCGGTCTGGTAGATGTAGCAGTTGACTCCAACCAGCCTGTTGATAACGGCCTGGGTGGGGTGGCCGTAAGAGTTGCCGTCTCCTACATAGATCAAGCAGGCCTCAGGAAGAATGGTGTTCAAGAGCGTGGCATTTGAAGCACTGGAGCTTCCATGGTGGTCAACCTTGTAAACGTCAACATCGCCGACTTCGGCAGCAACCAGAGATTCGATATCGTGGTAACTCCCGCTGCTGACACCTGGAAGATCACCCGCGAGCATCATGTCAAACTCGCAGTACTCCAGAAGAAGCACGACGCTCAAGTTGTTCTCATCATACCTGTCGTTATCGTACGGTGGGGCAAGATGCCCATGGCTATTCAAAGCCACGCACTTCACCGTCGCACCACCGCCAAGGTCTACCACCTGACCCTCGGTCAGGGTCTGGCGCTTTGTGCCCACGGCCGTGGCGTACTGGGTGTATGCTGCTGTGGTATAGGACCAGCCTCGGTCGAGGGCTGCCACTCTTATCGAGTCTCTGGTGAGGGTATTCACAACCTCATCCATACCGCCGATGTGATCAACATGGTAGTGTGAGGCAACAACATAATCGAGGGCCGTGACGCCGTGAGACTGGAGATACGGGAGCACCGTCCCTACGCCATCGCCGGTGTAACCGGCATCTATCAGCATGGTCTTGCCCGTAGGCGAGATTATGAGGGTACAGTCCCCCTGCCCTACGTTGAGGCCTATGATCTGAAGCCCGGCCAGGCATGTGCCGGCGAAGCCGGCCAGCGCGGCAAGGCAGGTGACAAAGAAGACAAACCGTCCAACGCTCGCGTGTCCAGTTTTCACAGTGTTTGCTACCACCTCTTGATGTGTGTCTCAGGCGTCGTAAGCGCCTTTAGGATGTGCCTTCTCCGCGTCCACTATACTGGAATCAAGACTAGTGTAACACGCCGCAGGCCGGAAATCAAGCGATTGCTGCGGCACGGGCGCGCCGCACGCCGACTATTATGTCTATGCCTTATCCGGCAGCGACACCAACCCGGGAACGCCCCAGGCACCTTTCAAGACCATCACCTACGCGGTCGCCGCCGCGGGCCCGGACAGAACCATTTGCGTCTTGCCGGGGACCTATGACGCAGCGCTTGGTGAGACGTTTCCGATCAGGCTCCAGCAGGGCCAGTCACTGGTGGGCGATGTGCCGAGCAAGGGCGCAGGTGCAACTGCCACCGCCGTCTACGGGTCAGGCGACGTCGACCCCACTCCCGGCAACGACTACCTGGCCGTGTTTGTGGGGGCTGGCGGGTCCTCGGTGGCGGGTTTCAGCATCGGTGCACCGTACGCTCATGCTACATATTCGATTTATGTCGTTGACGCCGCGGTGAGCATTTCGGATAACACCTTCACCTCGGTGCCGACGAATTTATACGCGGGTGTGCTCGCCATTGGGAATGGCGCTTCATCCATCATGCATAACGACTTCCTGACAGCTTCCTACGGCGTCTTCGGTATCAATTGCACGGGTGGTATGGTCGTGGAGTCCAATCTCTTCCAGGGCATGAGCATCCCGATAAACATTAACGGAGCATCCAACAACCCGGTTATCCGAGGAAATACCATCATCGGTACCGGCCATCTCGGGATTCAAGTACAGGGCGGTGGTACTCCTCTGATCGAGAACAACACGTTCAACAAGCCCGGAGGATTTGCCACCTACGGGGCAATTCGCTGCTCTTCCTCATCTGCGAATCCGACGGTGCGAGGAAACACATTCACATGTGCCCTGGGCGTGGGGATTCTAAATGCGGCAACGCCGGACCTGGGAAGCGTTTCGCAGCCGGGAGGGAACAATTTCTCAGGTGTAACAGGTGCAGCAATCTACCACGAGGGAAGCAGTTCAATCAGCGCCGTGGGGAACACGTGGGCCAGTCCACCCCCTGACTGTGGGTCTGACATCGTCGTAACAGGGACCGGCAGTGTGATCTGGGGAACAGGAGTTGGCGAGAGCTGCCCCTGATTTGGTTCTGGAATAGGCTCGTGGCTAAGATCTCTATGACAGTCGGCCGCCGAGCAATTGATTGAAGCCTGTCCACCTGGGGGGGCTTCCTTCCCAGGATTTCCCATTTTGGCTAAAATAGGAAATTGCTCCGAGGCATCGGTGGATACTCTTGCAATGACCTCTGCCCCGCCGGCCTTTGCCCCTGGGTTCCAGATCAACACTGCAGGATAGTGGCCAGGGGTCACGATGTCTGTTCCCAATTCCAACTTCTCATAATTTATATGTTGCAATTCTCTTTGCCATAAGATATAATGGAAACCGTGCGTATAATGCAGGGCAGAAAAGGAGTTCCGGCACGGCATGGATGCTTAGTTTTCGGTCTATGCGCGGAGGTAATCGGACGATGTGGCATGTTAAAGCTTCTCTCGTGCTGATTAAGGCCAGCCTTCTTGCGGCTGTGCTGTTGGTAACCCTGGCGCCTGTAGCAGTTCTGGCCGTGACCGACCGCGACCAGGCCCAGATCACCGACTTACCTATCGGTCTCACCGAGGAGGAAAAGACACGGCTTGATGAGATCGGCATATATCAGGTGATGACCGCTCCACCACCGGCACCCGTAAGGAAGTGTGCTGAGTGGGAGCCCCTGACAGGGGTACTCGTCCAGTACAACAACGGTTTCGGGTTGTCATACTCGGTGCTCAAGGAGTTCGCCGAGGACATCACCTTGCATGTTCTCTGCAGGGCGAGTCAGCAATCGGCCTGTCGGACCAATTTGCAGAACAATGGTGTGAATATGGCTCATGTCGATCTCATCGACATTCGAACCGACAGCAAGTGGACTCGGGACTACGGACCCCAGATTAATTTCTCCAACGGGGTATGGAGCATCACGGACCTGATCTACAACAGGCCCCGTCCCTACGATGACAATGTGCCTTGGCTGCTGGGGACTACGTGGGGCTGCACGGTCTACGGATCAAGTCTGGTGCATACCGGCGGGAACTTCATGTCAGACGGGCACGGAAACGGCTTCTCTACAAACATGGTCTGGAGCGAGAATTCCGGCAAAACCCATGCTCAGATTGCTCAAGAGATGGAAGATTTCCTCGGAATCGCGAATTACGTCATCGTTCCCGACATCAACCCCAGTGGCATTCACCACATCGACGTCTGGGCGAAGCTCTTGAATGAAGAGACCATCCTAGTGCAGGAGGTCGCGCCCACCCATGCATATCACGACTCCCTCGATATCAGAGCCGCTTACTACCAGACACTCACCAACTGCTACGGGCGACCGTACAATGTCGTGCGTGTCTATTCCGGCAGCATAGGCAGTGGCAAGGTAGCAGGCTACACTAACTCGCTCATCCTGAACAAGAAGGTGTTCGTACCTACCTTCGGCATCAGCACTGACGCGGCGGCACTCGCCACCTACCAAGCCGCCATGCCTGGTTACGAGGTTCTCGGATTCACAGGTAGCTGGCTTGAAGATGACGCCATCCACTGCCGGGGAATGGAAATCCACGATCGGTACATGCTGGTGGTGGATACGAACCCGCTGCAGGACAGAGAGGTTAACAGCGGGGACTATCGCGTGACTGCTTATATCGACGACCGAAGTGCAACAGGTCTTGTGGCCGATTCCCTGAAGGTTTTCTGGAGATTGGCAGGCTCGCCGAGTTTCAACGCTATCACCATGAGCAGCACGGCATACCCTGATTCCTTCTATGCTGATATCCCTATGCAGGCAGGCTCTGTCGACATTGAGTACTATGTTTTCGCCAAGGATAACAGTGGCCGGCGATCCGCCCGCCCGATTGTGGCGCCTGGCACCTGGTACACGTTCAACACTGGTGAGGAGCCACCTGCATGTGCAGTGGTACCCACCGATCTTGACTTCGGCACGG
>CAYHHI010000003.1:0-97305 GCA_964356335.1 uncultured bacterium | reverse complement strand
CCATACAGACCGGTGCAGCATGCGCCACTGTCTCATGTACCGGCGTCGGTGAGGAGCCACCTGCATGTGCAGTGGTACCCACCGATCTTGACTTCGGCACGGTTACCATTGGCGAGTACCTGGATCTCACCTTCACCGTAACCAATACCGGTGGCGGCACACTCGCTGGCAGTATCTCTGAGGCCTGCGACCACTACGCCATCACCGCCGGTGGCGGTGCCTACAGCCTGACTGCCGGTCAGTTTGTTGAGGTCACGGTGCGCTTCGCGCCCACCTCGGCTGGTACTCAGCTGTGTGCCATACAGACCGGTGCAGCATGCGCCACTGTCTCATGTACCGGCGTCGGTGAGGACCAGTCTGGGACAGAAGATAGGAAGGATCGTGGAATTCCCGGTGCCTTCAGCCTGAGCCAGAACTCGCCGAATCCATTCAGCCCGACTACCGAGATCCGATATGGGCTGCCCGCGGATTGTCACGTAAGGCTACAGATTTATGACATCCTTGGGAAGCAAGTGACCACCTTGGTAGATGAGTACCAGGCAGCAGGCTATAAGATCGCGTACTGGGATGGCAGAAGTGGAGACGGTATGGAGCTTTCAAGTGGCATATACCTGTGCAGGCTAGAATCAGGGAGCTACATAGAGTTCAGAAAAATGATCTTGGCGAAATAGGCAGTCCAGGGAGACGAAATAGATTAGACAGCGGCCCTTGAGCGTCCGGCTTACAGGGCCGCTTGTCTCTTGCAGTATCGCCACAGTGTGGGTCTGAACCGTTGTAAGATCTCGTGCTCTTACTGACCTGCTCCCAACGGTGATGATCTGGCACCCCAGGAAGGGCAAAGCCAAGGATGGCGAGGACGACTCCTAAGATTCTTGCGCCTATGTCGCTGGTCGGACTGGTTCGCACCCATGATTTTCCTTTTCCGGACCTCGTAATCGCTGACGCCGCCAGAATTAGCATTCAAGACAATCATGAAATAAGCATTGTGTTTCCGAATTAACCCCGGATTCGATGGCCATCAAGATATTGGTTTAAATGCCGATAAAGACTGAAAGGGACGCGTGCAGAGTTCCCGGGATAAGTCAAAAATGCCCAAGATAGACAATCTTCTGGAAATCGTCGGGTCCGCCAAGGCTTCCGATCTCCATATGGTCGCAGGCTCGGTTCCTGTGATTCGTGTTGACGGCCAACTGGAGAAGACCCGCCATCGAGTGCTTTCCAACAAGGAAATCCAGCAGCTCGTCTATGAGATCCTCACCGACGAGCAGATCCGCCATTTCGAGAAATCCGGCGACCTGGACCTCGCCTATAGCAGCGAAGGCGCCGCTCGCTATCGGTTCAATATCTATCAGACTCACACGGGCATTGGCGTAGCCGTCCGTCTCATACCAGAGCGGCCCCTTGACCTGGCTTCCCTTGGTTTCTCGCCGGCCGTCGGCGAACTGGCTGAGGCCAAATCAGGCCTGGTTCTTGTGACAGGCCCAACCAATTCGGGCAAGACCACCACGCTCGCTGCCTTGATCGACCATATCAACACCAACTTCTCCAGACATATAATCACCCTGGAAGACCCCATTGAATATCTGCATGCGAATAAGAATTCGCTGATTTCCCAGAGACAGATTGGACTCCACTCCATGTCTTTCGGCGCAGGCTTGCGGGCTGCCCTACGTGAGGACCCGGACGTTATTCTGGTTGGTGAGATGCGTGATATCGAGACCATCTCCCTGGCGATAACTGCTGCCGAGGTCGGCCTGCTGGTGATGGGTACGCTCCACACGTGTTCGGTTGCCGCCACGGTCGATCGAATCATAGATGTCTTCCCAGCCGAGCAGCAGCAACAGATTCGCGTGATGTTGGCCGACTCCCTTGGCGGCGTTCTGTCGCAGCAGCTGCCGCGCCGTGCTGATGGCCGCGGCCGAATCGTTGCATACGAACTCATGGTGCGCTCCACATCTGTTGCAGGGATGATCAGAGAGCACAAGACCTATCAGATACCGACCGCGATCCAAACAGGGCGCAAACTGGGGATGCAGCTCCTGGACAGCCATCTCAAGGAAATGGTTGATGGCGGCCTTATCACCATCCAGGAAGCCATCAAACACGCCGCCGATGCCACCAGGTTCTCCGAGGTCCAATCCAGGCATGAGAAGGTAGGGGTCTAAGTGAAGCAAGGTACGCGCAGGAAGCGTCTCGACGAAATCCTTATCGAACAGAATCTGATATCGGAATTTGCGATAAGAGAAGCCCTCATGCGCCAGAAGGCACACGGGGGGAGATTCGGTTCACAGCTCCTGTACTACCGCTACATCGATGAAGCCACCCTGGTCAAAGCCCTCTCTGTTCAGTTGGGTTGCGACGGTGTGGTTGTATCCAGCCTGGAGATCCCTCAGGACGTGGTCGGCATGATACCCATGAAGGTTGCCCTGGCACGCAAGGTGATGCCATTTGAGTACGACCCGCAAGCAAACGTGCTCAAGGTCGCCTGCGAAGATCCTACCGACCAGGGCCTGATGAAGGAGTTGGCTTTCGTCGCCCGTGGCAAGGAAATCAAACCCTTTGTTGCCGCTGAGATTGCCTTGAATACGGTGATTGCCAGGTACCACCTCGGACGCGACACCTCGCTTGATGACAACCTTCTCCTGGAAATCCCTGATGAGGCCACCAGGACCGGTGACGCAAGCCTGTCAGATGAGCCGGCAGGCAACGATCAAATCAAGGAAGGCGACAAGCTCGTTCTGCTGGTGACCGATGAGGAGTACGCTGCATCTCTCTTGCAGTCGCTGTTGGAACGACAGGATTTCAGAGTCTCAATAGCCGACTCCATTGACGGTGCAATCAACCAGCTGCGGGACCGACGGTTTCATACGGTCTTCATCAAGGATTCCATTGCGAGCGGCGAGACCAACCTCGAGGACCAAGTTCGCAGAATCTCGCCAGGCACCGTGGTCCATCGCTACGAAAATGTCGCATCCCTCCTTCTCAATGATGCCCCAAATGTCGTGGACGAGCTTCTTCTCAGGAATCTTGATCTCCTGATCTCACTTCTGTCTTCCAGGGCCAGGTTGCCCGCAAACCATAGCGGGCTGGTAGGCCAATATGCGGACAGGCTGTGCCGGAAGCTCAGGTTGGCGGACAAAGACCACCTGCTAATCACCAATGCAGCTTATCTCCATGATCTCGCCAAGTTCTACTATGGCACAGATGATCCCGAGGACAATCGTAAGGCCATCCATCTGACGGTGAAGCTTTTGACATCGCTCAACTACTCACCGCCGGTCATCGACATCCTCAGGGCCATGTATGCCGACCTCGACCAGAAATATGCGCTCAGCCTGCCCCTTGACGTACTGGGCGGTAACATCCTCACGGTTGCAGATTTGTTCTGCAATGCGACTCCACATGACCAGCCTCTTTCGCTCGATAGGTTCGAAGGCATCAAGAAGAAGATGCGTGACCTCGTGGGCAAGCTATTTCTACCAGAGATCGTGGAAGGATTCATCGAGATGATTCAGGATGAGATCTTGAATCTCAAGGCCGTGAAGAGGTCTGTCCAGGTTCTTGTTTATTCCGAGGACCCGACTGCCCAGAGGCCACTTGAGCTGAGACTCAAGAATGAGGGGTTCGTGACCGTCCCCTTGGACTCAACCGCATCATTGATTGAGCTATACAAGCGGAGCGAACCAGATCTCCTCGTATTGGTGGTGATAGATAGATCTGCGGAAGTGGCAGCTTTCGTCGATCAGTTGATATCCTCCGGCATCCAATTCGATCGCACTCCTACATTTCTCGTCACTGATACTCCCTCAATCTCCAACCTCACGGGTCTGCTTGATCGCGGGATAGAGGACATTATTGGACTCCAGGATAACCTCGATTTGCTGGTCAGCAAGATTCATAGAATAGCGGCCAGGATCAGTAGCAAAGCCACGCCGGAAGTCCAGACTGGTGGCGCCTCACCGGGCGCACGGGGGCGCTTGGTTGATATCAACCTGATCGATCTCATCCAGGCTCTCGGGCCCGGTCGCAGAACCGTCCGGATAGCAGTCCATCCCGACAAATGCAAGGCAGCCAAACTGACAGTCTATCTCAACCAGGGGAGTATAGTCTTTGCCGAGTTCGATGATTTGGCAGGTGCTGAGGCCGTGTACGAGGGCTTGACCTGGGCCGACGGCACCTGGAAGGTGGAACCGGTTGCCCCCGAAGACCTTCCATCACCCAACAACGATCTCTCGAACGAAGCCATCCTCATGGAGGGGTGCCGGCTGCTCGATGAGAAGGTGAAGGCCGGGCATCTCCTGTAATCCGGCTTGTGTGGCCCCAGGGGGGCTTTTGTCTCAGATTGCCATGCAGGAAAGAAAAAGGGAGTCCTCAGCGGACTCCCTCGCTTATTGCCTCCCCGCTCTGTAGATTCATTCAGGCTATTCGATTACATCTACAGTGAGCGGTAGTGTCTCGGGCGTTTCGTATTTGATGCCCTCGAACATGTAGGCCGCAGATGCCCCACCATCAAGCTCATGCATGAGTTCCGCCTCTGTGAACTCCTGCTTACCCTTGGGATTAAGTCCCGTAGTGACTGTTACCATGAGAGTCGCGGACCCTCCGGCAGCAATATCACCAACTCCCCAAGTGACCACGGTGGCTCCCATCTTGCCTTTGCCCTTCTTCTCGCCAATTGCGGTACCCTGGGTGGGCGCATTGACCACTATCCCATCCAGGTCAGCACCCATGCCGTCCTTGATGATGACACCGGTGACGTCCTGATCGGAGGTAGCCGTAATAGTGATATCCCAGGCAGCCTCCTCTCCGACGAACACGGTGGCCGGTCCCGACAAACTCGTCGTCACCGTCACCCCAGCCGCCAACGGGCTGACCATTCCCAACCCGATCACAAGCGCTCCCCAAATTGCCAGTTTCTTCATCTCGCTATCACCTCCTTTCCTCTTTGGATTTGTGCGTGGCCTAACTCGCGATCAAAGACCAGGCTTCAGGTTGCCCAAGCAGATTTGCCGCTGCTCTTGATTTGTCCCTGCTTTTGCCTGCCACGCCGTTCTGCGAGTTGCAGATCAATTCCGAACACCAAGCGTCCTCGGCTCAGCACTTGGAACCGTCTCACCGGGACAACGAGTGCACATGCAAATGATGTGCCTCGGCAGGCATGCAATCTGGGAAGCGGTGTTTCTCTTGCGTGCTCTTCAGATGAGCCGACGACTGGGTATGGCTTGCAAAATGAGACCTCTGGGGATTGGTGCGTTGTGCATCCAATGCGCGGAAACGGTCTTGCAGAATACGTCACTCAGCAGGGTCGTACGATAACCTTGCCAGCCTTTTTGACCAGGGTCTGACCGACGAACAGAAGAGCAACGGCAGCGATGATGATCACGGCCATGGCAATCAGCGTGCCGGTTCGCACGTGCGGTTCTCCCTCACCAGAGATCGGTGGAAAGGTAGCGCTCGCCGGTATCGGGCAGGATGACAACGACCAGCTTGTCTTTGTTGTCGGATCGCGCAGCGACCTGGAGCCCTGCCCACATCGCGGCACCGGAAGAGATTCCACAGAAGATGCCTTCTTCACGAGCGAGCCGTCTTGCCACCTGGACAGCATCATCATAGGTCACCTGGAGTATCTCGTCGATTGTCTTGGTATTCAGCACCTCCGGCACAAAGCCGGCGCCGATCCCTTGAATCTTGTGCTTACCCGCTCTTCCGCACGAGAGCACGGGCGAATCTGAGGGCTCGACTGCGACCATCTTGAGCGATGGCTTCTTGGGCTTGAGAGCCTGCCCTACCCCCGTTATTGTGCCCCCGGTGCCGACTCCGCAGACAACGATGTCAACCTGGCCCTCGGTGTCGTCCCAGATCTCCTGGGCAGTGGTTCTCATGTGTACGGCCGGATTCGCCGGATTCTTGAATTGCATCGGCATGAACGCGTTGGGCTTCGAGCGTACGATATTCTCTGCCGCTTCGATTGCTCCTTTCATGCCCTTCTCCCCAGGTGTGAGAAGGAGTTCTGCTCCGAGAGCTACCAGGAGTTTCCTTCGCTCGAGACTCATAGTATCAGGCATCGTCAGGAGGAGTTTATAGCCCCTCGATGCGCACACAAAGGCAAGTCCGATGCCTGTGTTGCCACTTGTGGGTTCGACTATCACTGTCTCAGGATTTATTCGGCCCTCCTTCTCGGCTGCCTCGATCATGGCGAGAGCGATTCTGTCCTTGACGCTTGCCATGGGATTGAAGGTCTCCAGCTTGGCAGCAATCTTCCCCGGCAGGCCCCGTGCAATCTTCTTCGTCCAGACCAGCGGCGTCCGGCCCACAAGACGAGTTATGTCATCCGCGATTCGCATGACTGGACCTCCTATCAGGGAACTCGCCCGCCAATCAGGCACGTTTCCTAGGCGAGCGTGACCTCTTTGACTTCACCGAAGCGGGCGTGCAGGACCACTTCGCATCCTTCGCGGCTCCGCCCTTTCCAGGCACCGGGGCCCATCGGCAGACTTCGATCTTCCGGCTCCGAGAGGAGGCAGACCTTCTCGCGACCCCCATACCTTCTTTGACATGGCCCATGAGCTCGGCCTTCATATTGAGCTCAGGCGGCTCGATCACAACCTTCGTCCTGGGGCGTACGCTTTGCGTGATCCACACATTGCCACCGATGGTCGAGCCTTCCCCGATCACCGTATCTCCTCCCAGAACCGTCGCCCCCGCGTAAATCGTGACATTCTTCTCTATGGTGGGGTGCCGCTTGATGTCCCGCAAGAGATTGCCTTTCTCATCCTTGGGAAAGCTCAGAGCGCCAAGCGTGACACCCTGGTAGATCTTGACGTGATCCCCGATCACCGTGGTCTCGCCGATCACAACGCCGGTCCCGTGATCTATAAAGAAGTGCCTCCCGATCTTCGCACCGGGATGGATATCTATCCCCGTCAGGGCGTGCGCATATTCAGACATTATCCTGGGCAGGAGCGGTATCCCCTGAACGTAGAGCTCGTGGGCAATCCTGTATACCATGATGGCCTTGATGCAAGGGTAGCTGAAAATCACCTCGTCGAAATTCCTGGCGGCCGGATCGCCATCAAAAGCAGCTTGGACGTCGCCCTCAAGCATCTTCCGTATCTGAGGAGTCTTTTCCATGAGTCTCAGGGCGTGCTCTTCGCCGCGGCCCATGCAATTGTCACATACCTCGTGCTCCCCCTGACATTCGTGCCGCAGGCTCTTGGCAATCTGATTCGCGAGGTCATCATACAGTCTTGACATAATCACGTGCAGATGGGATTCAAGCTCCCACGCCGGTATGTTTTGCTTCCCGAAGTAGCCGATGAAGAGAATCTCCTGGAAGAGCGAGAGTATCCCTTTGACCGACTCGTCTGAAGGAACTGCGTACTTACCCGCACACCTGAAGAACTCGCTCTTCCTGCAGAGCCCGGCGAGTTTCTTCGAAATCAAGCCGATTCGCTGTTTCTTTTCCAAGCAGAACACCCCCTGTGGCCGCTCTAACCCCTATGAGGGCTCCCCACCTATCAAGCCCCGGCGAGGCCCACCCGTCAAGTCCTCGGGGCAGGCCCACCCATCAAGCCCGCCCGAAGCCCACGAAGCAATCCCGTTCGGCAAGGCCCGCACCGCGAACCTCCGTGAATCCCCCAGGCCTACTTACGATGCCGTTTTCCCGCTGTAGGCTCCGGACGCGGTACGCCCAGATCATCGGCGATATAATTGACAATCTCCTCCATCATGCGCAAAGAAGCCCGCTCGCGCGCCTCGAGGCTCTTCACCATGATCTTGGCGCGCAACCGTTTGTCGCGGGAATCGTCCACAACCATGGGCCCCCACTGGGTCTTGAAGACCTGAAGCCCCCGGTTCCGTAAATCTGCAAAGAACCTGTCACGCCCGGCGAACGAGAAGACGATTGACTTGCTGCTTCTCACATACTGCAAGAGCGCATCCACGGAATTTACACTCTCAGGAATCTTATCCCAGAAGATCTTCCTGATATCTTTAACATCGGCAGTCATCTTCTCAATATTATCGATGATAGTCTGGACCTCGACCGACTTACCGCCCGCGACCCGCGAGATCAGGTAATTCAGGGCGGTCGCTGCATACCTCCTGTCATGCTCGAGCTGTCCCAACTGGGAATCAATACGCCAGACGAGCCCGAAGTTGAGGGTATCTTCCCCATCGCGTCTCACGGTCAAATCACGCTTCTCGATATCCCACGAGAGCAAGCGGTAAGCCGGAATCCCATAAGCGGCTTCATGAGAACCGCCGGATCGCATGTAGGCTTTCTCGCCTTCATGCACGCCATAAGGCAGATTTCCCCCCTTCAGCATATCTATGCCTGTCACGACCAACGCCCTGTCCAAACCGCGATCTTGCTGCCGGCTCTCATCGAGAGCTCCGATCACGAAGATGGGATTCGTGGCCCATCCCAGAGGGCTCACCGTTGGGCCATCCCACGTTTCGGGTATGGGAACCGTGACGTAGGTGCTGTCGCTGAAAGCGCCCTGGAGATAGAAGATGCCGCTATCGAAATCGTAACCGGTTATTATGAAGAAGCCGCGGTGGGGATCGTCCTTAAGAAACGGGGCAATCACGGTGCGTCCCTTGTCAATCTCGCCCTTAACTATCGCCTTCACAACTTCAATCGGCTTGTCGGTCTCCCAGTGGGCGTCGCGAAAACCCGCTCCATCCGAAGCAGTCTTAAGCGCATCGATGGGATACAGATCCCGGAGAGGCTCGTAGGCCTCGGTGGTGTCGTAGACAAATTTGAACGCCGTTCCGGACATAGCCACGACCCGATGGTAAGACATCGATTGACCATAGGCTTCAAGGGACGAACCCAGGGCATGAAGGGCCATGGAACCAGAATCGAAATCAAGCGGAAAGGGCTTGACACCCTTGACCTGGTTCGATCCGGTGGCCGTTGTCCCCTCGGTTCCACAGAAGCCGGGCGTGGGTGCAAGCCCATGCAAAAGCACCAGGATCACAAGCAGCATCAGGCAATTAGGCCATATTCTAGTCGGTATCAATATTGAAATTCCTCCCGTCGCCCTCTCCTCATTGCTTCATTGCTTCCCGGCATGGATGCGTCAACAGTCTAAAGAAAACCTTGACAGTAATTCCACTACTAATATACTCACGAGCAGAGCACAACGAAATCCTGCGAGAGGAGGTGAAGTCATGCCCGCGAAGAAGACCGCGAAGAAGAAGGCCAGGCCGAAGAAAGCCAAGAAAGCAATGAAGAAAGCCAGGCCGAAGAAGAAGGTCGTGAGGAAGGTCACGGCGGCGAAGCCTGCGAAGCCAGTCGGCCCCCCGTACTCGTGCGTACTGTGCGGAGTCGAGGTAGCGGTGACCAAGGCAGGGCTCGGTATCAGCAGACTGATGTGCTGCGGCCAGCCTATGGAACGCAGGTAACAGGCCTCTCAATAATCAATTTCTGTTTGCCTGAACAAGGCGGGGGTTATTTTTCCTCAAAGCCATGTGGCGCGACGATACTATCCATTGGATGAAAGAGATCCGGCGTTACAACACCCACCGGATGAAGCTCAGGAAGAGCCGGGCGTGTCTCCTCGTCATTGACATGCAGAATGAATTCCTCGAGGAGGACGGCGCTGTCTTCTTTCACTATGCCATCGAGATAATTCCCAACGTGAGGGGCGTACTCGCGGCCTCAAGGAAAGCCGGGATTCCTGTGGTTTTCACGGGTCATGTCCATGAGGATCCCGACGTGGACGGGGGCCTCACGGCCCAGTGGTGGCCCGAGATCAAGATGGGCAAGTCCTTGATCAAAGGAACCAGGGGCGTTGAAGTTTTCCACGAGATCAAGCCGCGAAAGGACGAGAAGGTGATCTGGAAGCACCGCTATAGTGCCTTCTATAACACCGACCTCGAGATCATCCTGCGGGGCATGAAGGTAACCGACCTAATAATCACCGGCGTCCTCACCAACGTGTGCTGCGAATCCACAGCCAGGGACGCCTTCTTCCGGGATTTCCGCGTCTTCTTCGTCGCCGACGCCACAGCGACGACGGAACCCGAACTCCACACCGCCAGTCTCAAGAACCTGGCGTATGCCTTCGCCTACGTGCTGACCACTGAGGACACCTTGAGACAGATTGCCAGGTAGGCCAGAACCTCTCCTACTTCTTCCCGGCGGGCTTTGTCTTCTTTCCCTTCTTGAGTCGAGATACACCGCTTGTACCCCTCCAGATTTTTCCTTTTCTCGACCTTCTGTCACCTTTTCCCATCTGTGACACCTCCAATCCAAATGCAATCGTCAATTGAGGCCAGCCCACGCACGATGTCGTCGGCCAGGGCCTCACATGTCGGTGCGCCGCAGCACCCGCAGTCGATCTTCGGCAGCGCGCTATAGATCGCACCCTTCTTTTTCTTCTTCTCGATAGCGATCGCTCGATCCGGGTCGAGCGGCCGAAGCGGCCTTGGCGCCAAGCGCTCTTCGAGATGATAATACCCGCTTCGGTATTTTTCAATCACATCCTTGCGATTCACATTCGACCTTCCACCGTACTTTGCAAGCAGATGTATGATGTTGCTCCTGGCAACATACATATTCTCGACAGTCAGCGGACCGCCGATGCACCCACCCATACAGGCCGATGCCTCAACAAGATCAACATCACGCAACCTCGAATTCTCGATATCGTCGAAGATCTTGATGACGTCATTCAGGCCTGAGACTGCGATCACGCGCTCAGAGCCGAGCAGTCTCGTCATCTCCCCTAACATCTCCCAGCCTGCACCGAAGTTGAACTTTGCGATTTCCGGGTCTATATCCGTATCTTTGATGTTCCTCAGGGCCCCGACAAGCGAATGGTAGATATCCTTTATTGATATCGCTCCGTCGATGCTCGACTTCTTCTTCTCAGCAGGCTGCTTGATGGACACCATCTTGGCCGGACACGGGGTGATGTAGATCACCCCTATGTCATTGGGGTCAACCCCAAGCTCTCGTGAGAGGCGGTCCTTGAACTCCCTGGCAGCTATCTCGCGCGGGATGTCTATGGATGCGACCAGCTCCGTGAGGTCCGGGTACTTCACCTGGAGGAGCCTGACAACCGTGGGACAGAACGAGGATAGGAGCGGCAGTCTCCCTCTGTAAGAGGAGATGAATTCATCGAAGACGGCAGCCACCTCTTCGCACGCATTCGACGAATCGCATACATAATCAAATCCCAACTGCTTGACAGCCTGGACGATCCGCCTGGGATCGACATCGGACTTGAACTGGGAGTAGATCACCGGGGACGGCAGCGCTACCTTGTACTTGAAATCGAGGGAAAGCGTGAACGGATCGGTGACCGGTTCAATCGCGCCATTGGGACACGCATGGATGCACTCACCGCAATCCACGCACAACTCTTCATTGATGATGGCCTTGCCACCCCGCACGCGAATCGCCTGTGTGGGGCAGACGCGCATGCACTTCATCCTGCCTCGACACTTCTCATCAATGACTCTTATAGGGTGGTAGTACTTTCCCATTGCCCCCAAACCTTCTGTCAACTACCCCGTGAATATGGTCATGTCAAGCTTCGTGCCCTTTCCCACCTCTGATGAGATCTCGAGCACGTCCGAGTTTTTCTTTATGTTCGGCAGCCCCATGCCCGCGCCAAAGCCCATTTCTCTCATCTGATGAGTCGCAGTCGAGAAGCCTTCCTGCATCGCAAGATCAATGTCGGGAATACCGCGCCCCTCGTCGTTGAAAACTATTCGTATTCTGGTCGGCGACGCAGACAGGCGTACGACGGCTCTGGCTGCATACATTACCACATTCATCTCGGCCTCATAGCAAGCTATCGCTGCCCGTCTTACTATCGTCGGCTCGAACCCTATCTCCTTGAGAATCGACTTTATCTCTGTGGACACCGACCCGGCGCCGGAGAAGTCGCCGCCAGTTATCGCGAACTCCTGATGGAAAAGTACCTCTTCGTTCATCTCCTGCCGAGATCACTTCCGGATCTCAAACCCCTTTCGAAAAGGCGCCCACATGCCGTAAACATTGATAGTGGGCTCGTCAAGAGTGGAATTCCTTTCTGATCTGCAAGCCTTATGGTGTCCGCGTCGGGCTTCTTGCCCCTGACATAGACGATGGCCCTCACCTCGGCAACGTGCGCGGTCACGACCGACTGAATATTGGTAAGTCCCGTAAGAAGCAGCGAGCCGGGAGTTGTGAAAGCGAGCACGTCGCTCATTAGATCGGCGGCGCAGATCTCTTCGACCGTGTAACTCAGATTCTTCTTACCTGCGACCACCTTGCAATCCAGAATCTTACCGATTTCCGAAAGCTCCAAGGTCCTCTCCTCTCAATCTCCGCCCACGCTTTAGGGCTGTGTATCCAGGCAAACGTTTACTGCCCAAGATATCGACATGCCGCCCCGGCAACTCCAATCCCATCGGCAAATGCCTCCTCCACCGTGACGGGGGCCCGCGCGAAACCACAGACAAAGACGCCTTCAACCGAAGATGCAAAAGGCTCGACCGCCGGCTTGCGTGTTTCGAAGAAACCCAGAGGATCGAGAGCCACACCGGTCTTACCGGCAATCTCAATGGCATCCCCATTTCGACTGTGCGCGACAGAAAGGACAAGCGCGTCGCATTCTAGATCGAAGCTCTTCCCGCCCCCTGACTGCCCTCCAACCTTGAGCGAACTGCCCACGTCGCCGGCGCTTCCATACGAAGGCCGAGTATCAAGGCTGGGCTGCTTCTCAATCTCGATGAAAGCGACACCTCGCTCGATGGCTTCAGTATAGAGCTCCTCGTCGAAACCGAGGGCTCTTATTCCCTTGTGCAAAACCGTCACATCGCCCTGGGGATTGACATGCTTGAAGACAAGTGCATTGGCAAGGGCTTCTCTGCAACAGAATCGACTGCAATATGGATGCTTGGCATCGCGCGCACCCACGCACTGGACCATCACTATCTTCTTCCAGGGCGCGTCGCCCTGGGCAAGCCGGGCTTTGAAATCCTCCTGTCTCAGGACCGCTTTGCTTCCGCCGAATCCGAATCCGGTCGGAACATAAGGTGCCGCGCCTGTGGCGATAATCATGGCTCCTGCTTCGAGGGTCTCATCGCCCTTTGGTGTGGCCACGGTGAGCTTCAGAACATTGTTCTCTGTTCCGACTGCCGTCAGGCGCGCAGACTTGAGGATCTGCACCTCGGGGCTTGCCTCAACGGCCTTGACGAAGTCCTCGATCACCTTCGCATCCGTGTGCTGCCCCGTCGGGAGAACCTTGGCCAAGTTCGCGCCTATCGTCTCAGACTTCTCGATGATGATTACCTTGAGTCTTCTTCTCAGGAGCTCACTCGCTGCCGCAAGCCCCGAGACCCCACCACCGAGCACGGCCACAACGCGCGGCTTGAGATAGGACGCCGCTCGGGCCTTGGCTTGGGGCTTGGCTTGGAGGTTTGGCGAGGCGGCTGCCGTGCCGAATTGCTCGCCGAGAGAAGTTAGTCTCGCTTCCAGACCCTCCGTCAGTTCAGCCTGACCGAGGATTTCTACATTCCCACGAGGCAGATCGAAAACCCTTTCAAAGAGCCTCTCATGACTCTGACTATGACATCCAAGTACCACGAGCCCCGATGCCTCGCCCAACCTCCGCCTGATGTCTTCCCTTCCATCCTTGTAGCAGAGGAAGGGATAACTGCCGTTTATGTCAAATCCTCCGGCTTTGATTTCCTCAACGAGCGATTTGGCTTTGCCGGCAAGATGCAGGCCGTACTCACAAGCGTAGACCAGAGGTCTCGCGGCATCCGCGCTCCCGGTCGGCGGCTTCCCAATGGCTTCCCCTGCGTCCCCCCTACCATCCAGCGAGCCGAGCGCCTTCGATGCCCCCGCAATCGCATCTATGATGCTGCGCGCTCCCGCCTGGGGCCCACGAATCGGCCCAGCGAAGGCAACGCCGTCCTTGCAGGCGATCATGCTGACAACGCCAGCATCCACAAACCCATACCTGTTGACCGGCACTCCACCCACTTTCGCATGGTCTCTGAAATCCCGCTTTGACTGAAGGCCGACAGCAAGTACTACAAGATCGAATGTTTCTTCGACTTCCTTGTCGTCCATCATATAGCGCACAGTGACAGCCCCGGTCTCGGGGTCTTCCTTCACAGACGAGATCGCTCCCTCAGCAAAACCGATCCACTTCTCGCCCGCGAGCTTCTGAAGCTCGACCTCACTTGCCTTGCCGATGGGCCTCAGGCCCTTGTGAAAGACGCGGACCTCGACGTCCCCGGCGATCTCCTTCACACGCCTGGCCTGTGCAAACGTCCGTGAACAGCACTCAACCGAGCAGTAGTTGGCTCCTATCGCCTCGTCCCTTGAACCCACACACTGGATGAAGGCAATCCGCTTCGGGATCTCGCCATCAAATGGGCGCACGATCAATCCACCGAATGGGCCCGTCGGACTGGTCAGGCGTTCAAACTCGAAACTCGTGATCACATTGGCGGCATCGCCGTAGCCGAGCTCAATCTTTCTCGCCGCGTCCGAGAGGTCACCATCTGATGTGAAGACAATGGCATCTGCCTCGATCGAAACGCTCGTCTCCTTCTCATCATAGATGATGGCGCACTGATCACACTCGGCAAGACAGAGCCCGCAACCGATGCAGCGCCTGCAACTCAAGCAGCGCGCCGCCTCCTTCCTGGCCAACTCTTCCGTGAATCCGAGATCAACTTCGTTGAAATTGAGCTTCCGCTCCTCAAGCGGGAGCTCGGGCATTTTTGTCCGCCTGGTCGGTATGTCAGCGAACTCTGGAATGAATTTGGGCTTTTTCATGGCTTGCTATCCCTTGCCGAGATACTCCATGATCGAACTTGCCGCTATGTGGCCGGCCCTTATTGCATCAATCACTGTGGAAGGCCCGGTCACGTCGTCGCCCCCTGCGAAAATGCCGGGACGATTGGTGGCCATGGTCTTCTCATTCACCACGAAGGAATTCCACTTCGAGATCTCGAAGCCGTGGCCTTCGTGCAAGAAAGACAGGTCGGGCGCCTGGCTGATTGCCGGTATTATCAGGTCGGCTTCGACCTCAAACTCCGAACCCTCGACCGGCACGGGGCTTCTTCTCCCGCTCGCATCGAGCCTGCCGAGTTTCATCTTGGTGCAGACCATGCCGGCGACTTTTCCATTTGTGCCCGTGATTTTCACGGGAGCAGCGAGGTAGTGGATCTTCACACCCTCTCTCTCCGCCTCATCGACTTCCCAGGGATTGGCCGGCATCTCTTTCCGCGACCGCCTGTAAAGGATCGTCACTTCTTCGCAGCCGACCCTCAGGGCGGTGCGAGTCGAATCGAGCGCGGAATTGCCGCCGCCAATCACGACAACTTTGTTGCCCGGCTTGGTTCTGTCGCCCAGGTTCACCTTCCGCAGGAACTCGATGCAGTCGAGGAAACCCTCGTAGGCATCTTCGCCAGGTATCTTGAGTTTAAGCCCCTTGTGCGCGCCGATGCCCATGAACACGGCCTTGAAGCCTTGCTTCAGGAGATCATCAACCGTGAATTCTTTCGAGATAGGCGTGTTGTACCTTATCTCGACGCCGAGTTCTTCGATATATGACACATCGCTGCGCAGAACATCTCTGGGGAGCCTGTATTCGGGAATGCAGAGATAGAGCATCCCGCCAGGCACCGGGGAGGCCTCAAATATGGTCGGCCTGTAGCCGCCCATGGCAAGGTCATGGGCCACGGTGAGGCCGGCGGGTCCGGCACCGACCACGGCAACTTTGGTCTTCTTAGCTTTCGCCCTCGGCGTGGGCGGCGTGATCTTACCCTCTTTGCGCAGGCTCATCTCGAAAGTAGCCGCAAATCGCTTGAGCGCATCGATCGCGATAGGTTCGTCCTGGCGCCCCCTGTTACAGGCTGTCTCGCAAGGATGGTTGCAGACGCGCCCGCATACGGCGGGCAGAGGGTTTTTCTCCCTTATCACCTTTATGGCTTCCTCATAATCGCCTCCGGCCACGAGGGCCACATATCTCCTGATGTCTATGTGGACCGGGCAGCTCTCCTGGCACGCGGGGGTTTCTTTCTCGATGTTGTAGGGCCTGCCGAAAGCGCGCGGCCCCTCGAAGTCTATTGCCGTCCGCAGCGTCAGGCCTTCGTTGTAGGTGTCATATGGCTTTATGGGGCAGACAAGCAGGCACGAGCCGCAGGCATTGCACGTCTCATTGACCCTTGCCGGAGAGTGTCTGAGTCTGACTGTGACCTTCGCTTCCTTCTTCGAAATGTTCTCTATCGCCGAGTTGGTGAAGACCTTGATATTGGGATGAGAAAGCACCTCGTTTATGAGCATTGAAGATAGGCATATCGAGGGAAAGCCCTCAGGAGGAATTCTATCTTGCTTAAGGAGAAGACCACCAAGGAAGGGTGATTCCTCAAGAAGATGTACGGTCGCTCCGGAGTCGGCAGCCTCAAGCGCAGCCCTGAGGCCGGAGATGCCGCCGCCGACAACGATCACGTTTCGCTTGCCCGCTGTCTCGCGCAGATTGTCATGTTCACTCATGCCGATTTCTCACTCACCCTCGGAGGCCTATCGAAACTTACCATCATTCGTACTTTGCCTCACCTTCCACCGCCCAAACCGGAGTCGTGTCCTCAATCTTTTCGACCCGGGCAAGGCCCATGCGCTTAAGATCAGCCATCTGCCGCACGACGCTCCTCGGGGCAACCCCCATAACCGAAGCAAGGTGCTTCACCGAGTGGGGTCTCACCCCAAGTCTCGCCAGTATCTCGCGCAGCCTGTACTCATCCATGGCGATCTCATCGTAGAGCCTGCCTACCTCATGAGATGTGAATCTCTCCCCGTAGAGGTTGCCCTTCTCTTGGAACTCGACGATCTTGCCCACGACCCACCTTAGCTTCCGTCCCCCAAGCGCTCGCTTCGCGGATTCCAGCTTTATGGTGAGAGCTTCACTGTCTATGTTCTCTGCTTTGCCGATCGGGCCGATGCGGGAGACCTCCGCCTGAAATGCCGTGACATATTCGGCGAACTTGTTACCTTCGGCGCTCGACATCCAACGCATCACAAGCCGCTCGGGATTTATGCCGGCGAACGCAAGCACTTTCTTGGTGAGCCCGATCTTGGCTTCGGCGTGAAGGTTGCCGGTCGAATAATGGCACTCTCCCCGTTTGCAGGCCCCCACAAATACGCCGTCCGCTCCCGCGATGAAGGCTTCCATCACCATCACGGGATCAACCCTGCCCGAGCACATTACCCTTATTACCCTGACGTCGGGCGGATATTGTAGCCTCGCTACCCCGGCGAGGTCAGCTGCGCTGTATGCTCACCAGTTGCAGCAGAAAGCTATGATGTTCGGCCTGTAGTCCATGTTCCTTCCTCTGACTTTCTCTCACTTCCTCTGACTTCCTCTACCCTACTACCCCTGCCAGCCCTCCTCACTCGTACCCTTATTCCTCTGTCTACTCTCCCTACCCCTTCACAAAGGCCGCTTTTATCTGAGCTCCTACCTGCTCATCGGTGAAGTGTCTCATCCTGATTGCTCTTCTATAGCAAGTTGCCCCGCATGTTCCGCAGCCTTTGCACGCAACCTCGATGGTATGTGCCCGCTTGCCCTTCTCCGTCTCGATCAGCTCAAGCGCACCATAGGGGCAGAGGGCGACACAGAGGCCGCACCCCTTGCAGTCTTCGATCGAGACGTATGAGACAGCCGGTTCCACTTTGACGCACCCGGCAGTAAGGAAGGTTGATGCCCTCGAGGCCGCGCCGAGGGCCTGCTCAAGACACTCCTCCACGGCGGCCGGCCAGCGCGCCGTGCCACACACGAATATGCCATCGGTCGCAAAATCGAGCGGTCTCAATTTGATATGGGCTTCGAGGAAGAAGCCGTCCTCATCAATCGGGACTTTAAGAATTCTTGAGAGCGCTTCGTTGGTAGGCGCCGGAACAAGTGGTGTTGAAAGCACAAGGAGATCATACAGGATGGTCATCTCCTGGCCCAAGATGTCGCTCATGACCCTGAGCCTGCCGGCCTCTGCCTGGGGAGGCTTATCGGCAGAATAGTTGATGAATCTCACACCTGCCTCCTTGGCTTCTCTCAAGAGAACCTCGTTCGCTATCCCATAGCACATTAGGTCGCGATAAAGGATGCTCACCGAGCCCACGCCCTTCTTCCTCAAGAGGACGGCATTCTTGATGGAGGTCATGCAGCAGATTCTCGAACAATAGATGCGCTCGTGCGTCCTTGCCCCCACACACTCGATCATCGCGACATGCTTTGCGGAGATTCTGGGTCTCGCGAGCAGGCTCTCCAGCTCGAACTGGGTTATGACGCGTTTGCCGTCGTACCCGTACATGCCTTCGGGAACCAGAGGCTTCGCTCCTGTCGCAACGACAATCACACCGGCAACGACGGGCTCATGCTGTGAAGACACGGACACCTGATAATTGCCGATGTAACCTTTGACCTCGGTCACTTCCGCCGATTTAAGCACCTTGATTCGCGAGTTCTTCTCGACGCTCGCGACGACGCGAGTGATGTACTGAGAGGCCTTCTTCTTCCACGGGTATATGTAATGAAGCCCGTGCAGGAGCCCGCCTAGCTCAGGTTGCTTCTCGACGAGCACCACTTCAAAACCTCGCCCCGCGAGCTCCAGTGCAACCGTCATGCCCGAGATGCCGCCTCCGATCACAAGCGCGAGCCGCTTGACGTCTCCCACGATAGATTCCATGGGCTCGAGGTAGGCTGCCCTCGCCACGCCCATTCTGATAAGATCCTTGGCCTTGGCGGTCGCTACCTCGCGCTCCTGTTTGTGCACCCATGAGCAATGCTCCCGGATATTGACGAACTCGAAGTAATAGGGATTGAGGCCCGCCTCGGTGCATGCCGCACGGAAAGTAGGCTCGTGAGTCCTCGGCGTGCAAGCGGCAACCACAACTCGCGTGAGATTGTTTTCGCCAATGCCCTTTCTTATGTCGTTGATCCCGGCCTCAGAACAGGAAAAGAGGTTCTCCTTGACGAACGCCACATTGGGCAGACCCCGGGCATACTCGGCAATGCTCTTGGTATCAAGGAAGCCGGCGATGTTGGAGCCGCAGTTACAAACGAAGACACCTATTCTTAAGTTCTCGTCAGACTTCCCAACCGCGTTGGTCCTTCCAATCTCATCTGCCCTTCCAACCTCATCTGCCCTTCCAAGCCGGTCAGGCTTGTCAGCCATGTTCCCCTCTTCCCTCGGCGACGTCATACCGTCTCACCTCATATTCAAAACGTCCACGCACCCCCAGCCATCACCCAACCGCAAGCTCCCAACCGCACCGTGGCCGGTCTCGTCCTTCGCCAGCCTCATCCCAAGGCCCCCAAGGCTCCCCACCCGAGGCTCCACATCCAGTCGCACCCTCTCCACACCACCTCACGCGGGCACGACCCTGCTCACCCGGGATGCGGCGCGCTGGGCCGCTCCCGATGCACGGCTCACTGCTTCAGGAATATCGCAGGGCCCTTTGCAGAAACCGCAAGCATATATGCCAGGAACGTTGGTATCAGCAGGATGTTCACCACGTGTCCGGATGAAACCGTGCTCGTCGGTCGCGACCCCCAGGATCCCGGCAAGATCCTTTGCCCCTATTGCCGGCATCGCAGCGGTCGCAAGCACAACCATCTCAACCTTGAGCGCTTCCACCTTCCTCTGGTTGGTATCCTCATACCAAACGGTAGGATTCGCATCCGAGTCTTCTTCGATTTCGGCGACGCGTCCCCTCACGAAATTAACGCCGTACTCATCCCTTGCCCGCTTCTCATAGTTCTGGAACCACTTGCTGAAGTTTCTCAGATCGGTATGGAAGACGTACGACTCGGACTCGGGATCATGCTCCCGTGAAAGCATGGCATCCTTGATCGAATACATGCAGCACACGCTCGAGCAGTAGCTGCAGCCGGCGAGATCACGCGAGCCGACGCACTGCACATAGGCAACTCTCTTCGCGAGCTTCTGGTCGGATGGCCTCAAGAGATGGCCTCCTGTGGGCCCCGTCGCATTTATGAGTCTCTCATACTGAAGGCCTGTGATCACGTTTTTGAATCTGCCGTAGCCGTATTGAGTCAGTGCCGTTGGTTCAAGAATATCAAGGCCCGTGGCAACTATGATCGAGCCAACGTCCAGGTCAAGCATCTTGTCCTGCATCTCGAAATCAATGGCACCTTTCTCGCAGAATTTCTCGCACGTGCGGCATCTGCCCTTGGTGAAATAGATGCAGCTCGTCCGATCGATGGTCATCACGGCGGGAATTCCCTGGGAGAAATAGAGGTAAATCGCCTTTCGCTTTCGGAGTTTCATATCGAAGTCATCAAGGGCACTCCCGGGACACTTGGAAACGCACATGCCGCAAGCGTTGCATACATCTTCCTTGACGTAGCGCGCCTTCTTTCTCACCTTCAGGGAGAAACCTCCTCCCTTCCTGGTCATCCCCTCGACGTCGCTATAAGCGAGCATCTTAATCTTAGGATGCCGACCGGCATCCAGCATCTTGGGCGCCAGAATTCATATGGAACAGTCATTGGTGGGGAAGGTCTTATCCAGCCGCGCCATCACGCCGCCTATTGCAGGCTTGCGTTCGATGAGGTAAACCTCGATCCCCATCTCCGCCAGGTCAAGCGCGGCCTGAATGCCAGATATCCCCCCACCAATAACTGCAACCTTAGCCTCCACGTGGTCAACCTCCGAGAGACTTGGCCAGAAGCGTTACCAGGTCGGTCACTTCGAGTTGTCCCGAACTGTCCTGGTCACGCAAGGCACACCGTAGATGTATATTGCACTTGGGACACGCCGTGACGAGCGTTTGCGCACCCGTCGCCACAGCCTCCCCAAGCCGTTCTACCTGGATCTTCTTATTGACCCGAGAGCAGCTAATCCAGCTCGATGAACCACAGCAGAGAGCGTCCCTGCCGGTCCGCTTCATCTCCACGAATTCGAGATCGGGGACCGCGCGCAAGAGATCGCGGGGCTCTTTCGTAATGTCGTCGTACCTCGCCAGCCGGCACGGGTCCTGGTAGGTGACCTTGATCTTCGCAGGAGCGAATTCGATCTCGCCGGGCTCTGCGCCTGCCAACCTCTCCGCCAGGAGATTCAAAATGAAGACCGGCTCAAACCCAAGCTTTCCGACGAGGGTCGGGTATGCCTGCTTGAACATGTAGTAGCATTCGGGACACGAGAAGACCACTCGCTTCGCCCCGGTACCCCTGATGGCGGCCATGTTGCGCCTGGCGAATTCACGCACGCTCTCTACCTCTCCTGTCCAGTAGGCATCATGGCCGCAGCAGACCTCGCCCTCACTCACAGCCGGGACGATGCCGATGCGATTGAGGAGCATCACCGTCGAACGCCCGATTGCACTCCCTGCGAACCCTATCTCGCGGAAGACGACGTCGAGGTACGGCAGGCAGCCTGCAAAATAGTAGGTGTCACTCCTTTTGCGCGTCTTCACGCCGCGCCCAAGCCAAGCTGTTGACTTGCGGTAGGCCGGAAGCATCTGGAGGTCCAGAATCGCCCCGATCTTCTCGGCATGCGAGCACAGGCCCGTCTCGCCCATCTCGCGGCTGGCAGCTCTCGCCTTTCTCATGAAAGCCGTGTAGTCAACGGTTGAAGGACACCTCAAGTTGCACGTGCCGCAGGTGAGGCAGCTCCACAGCTGCTTGTCACAGAGCACATCCTCTTCACCGAGAAGCAGCGCCCTCTCCACGGTCAGCCTGGGAGAGTAAAGCGGATCATGCCTCGAGACGGGACAGCTCCCGGTACATACGCCGCAGTCAAGACAATAGTAAGCTTTGGTCTTATCGACCACTTCCCGAAGCAACCTGTTTCCCCCCTGTCTTCGAGTTCTTAAACTGCTTGAGGTAATCTCTCAGCGCCTTTTCGAATTCCTGCGAAGTGCTGTTTGTGACCTGATGGAACCCAAGCCTCTTGCCCGCTATGCCGGAAATCTCGAGTATTTCCCTTGTCTCTGCGACGATATCCTTACAGCGTTCGCCCCCATTGTAGTAATGGCAATCGCCTTCGGAGCAGCCCAAGACGAGCACCCCCTCAATGCCCTTGGCGAAGAGCTTCAAGAGGAAGGCCACCGTCACAACCCCTGTGCACTTCACGGGGACGGCCATGATATCCGGGCTGTAGGAGAAGCCATCCTTTGCGGCATTCTCCATAGCCGTCAGCGGATGCCACTTGCATGCGACTATGGCTATTCGCGTCTTCGTCTTAAGCCCCCGTTATTGCAGCGACGATCTCGTCTGTCTGCTCCGATGATGTGTACGCAAGCATAGCTGCGCCTGACGGGCACACCGAAACACAAACCCCACAGCCCGTGCATTGAATCGGAATGATCTCCGCTCGTTTGAGCCCGTCTTCGGCCACGACAAGATCGATCGCACCATGCTGGCAGACTTCGCTGCACCGACCGCAGCCTCTGCAGAACTCTTTTTCGATCCTCGCAGTGAAAGCGTCTCGCACGACCTTCCCCGCGTTTATTAGATCGAAGGCTCTCGAGGCCGCGCTATAGGCTTGTACGATTGACTCGGTAACTGTCGAGGGCCAGTGCGCGCACCCCGCGACAAAGATGCCCCGCGGAGCGAACTCCTCAGGCCTGACCTTAAGGTGCGGTTCGATCATGAAACCAAAACGATCGATCGGCATCTTGAGGAGGCGCGCAAGATCTCTGGTAGCCTCCACAGGCACCATTGGCACCGCGAGCACCACGAGATCGAACGGGATGTGGGCCTCCATCTCGGAGATCTCATCATAAACCTCAACTGTCTTGTCCTTGACCACAGGGGGGCGCTCGGGCCTGTACCTGATTATCTCAACGCCCATCTGCCGTGCCTTGTCAAGGTCGCCTGCATACTCGGCAAAACCCCTGGACAACACCGTGATCTTGGTATTCGGAAACTTCTGCTTCATGAAAATCGTGTTGACGACCGAGGCCGTGCAGCACACGCGGGAACAGTACGGTCTTTCTTCGTTGCGCGAACCCGCACACTGGATCATGACAATGTTGGACCCAGGGTTGTCGCCCCGCTTCAAGATGGCTTCAAGGTCCATCTGGGTGATAACTTGCTTGTTCGTCCCATAGCCAAACAGGCGCTCAGGAACAAGAAGATTGGCTCCCGTTGCCACAATGATCGCACCCGCGCTGACCCTGCTTCCATTGGCGAGCTCGATCTCGAAGTTCCCCACATGGCCCTTGATGGAAACAGGCGCGGTTCCTGTCATGACCTCTACCCCGCTTGCCTCGAGCTCCTTGCGTTTGGCATCGACAAATTCTATCGAAGGAAGATAAGCAGGATAAACGATGTTGAGATCGTTGAGGAGCCCTCCAACTTTCTCTTTTTTCTCGATGAGGACCACCTTCACACCTCTTGCGGCAAGTGCCACAGCGGCTGAGATGCCGGTGACACCCCCTCCGATTACCGCGCAAACGGGCAGCACGGCAACCTCTACCTTATCCACTTTGGGAGTACCTGCTACCATGGCCAGAGCTGCCCCAATCAACCTCACCGCTTTCTCAGTTGCAGCCCGCTTAGCTCCCTTCTGAACCACCGCACTGTGGGCCTTTATGTCTGCGAATTCGATGAGGGAGGGATGGATGCCGAAACGCGCGAGCTCCGTCCTGAAGAATTTGCCGAACAAGCGCTCGCTACAGCCTGCAACCACCACGCGGTCGGCCTTCTGCTTGGCGATTGCCGCACCTATCTTTTCGATCTCCGTCTTGGAGCAAGGGTACGATCCGCTCTTAACGAGGCTTACCCTCGCGTTGGCCTTCACGCTTCGGATGAGAGCGTCCATCTGGACGAGCTCGGAGAGCTCGCCCCCGCATTCGCATAGAATTACGGCGACCTTGGGGCTTGTTACTTCCTCCCCGCATGCCTTTCGATGCATCTTGTCTCCGCTTTGCCTACTTCTACTTGCCCGAGTAGTGATCTTCACAGATGGTGCACCTCAAGACCTCGCGCGCGCTTCCAATCTTGTGCATGCTCCTCCGAGCGAAGACCTTCGCCAGATCGAAGGTCCGCGCCGGACAGATCGTCGTGCACGTTCCGCATCCTATGCAGACGTTTGACTCCTGGCCAAAGGGCGGCAGCACCTCGCTCTTGGGGCCACGGTATGCAAAGCCAATCGCACCTACCCCCACGATTTCAGCGCAAGCCCTGACGCACATGCCGCAGAGGAAGCAATCCTCATCTGATTTGGGGAAAGGACTGGACTTGACGCCGAGATCCTTGGCCATGCGCTTTATCACTTCTATGTTGGGACACCTGGCGAGGAGGAGTCTTATGATCATTCGTCGTTCCTCGGCGATCGACGGTGTCTCTGTCTCGACCACCATGCCCTCCTCGGCGGGGGTCACACATGATGCCATGGTCCGCGTCCTGCCACCCTGGGTTACCTCAGCCACGCAGAGTCTGCATGAACCGACGGGCTCCAGAGCTTCATGGTAACACAGGGTCGGTATCTTTATGCCGCTGTCCCTCGCGGCCTCGAGCAGGCTCTGGCCCTTCTTGGCTTTGCGCTTCTTGCCATTGAGAATCAAGCTGAGGATGTCAGATGCCATGGCTCACTCCACGTAAATCGCGTCGCCCGCGATCGCATCAAACTTGCATACCTCGTAGCACGCACCACACTTGATGCACTTTGCGAGATCGAGATTATGAGGCTGCGACCGAGGGCCCGCGATCGCCTGGACAGGACAGGCCTTCACACATCTCTGGCAGCCGGTGCATTTCTCGGGAACGACCCGATAAACTATCAGGGCCTTACATACCTTGGCCGGGCAGCGTTTCTTGAATATGTGCGCTTCATATTCGTCCCGGAAGTATTTGAGAGTCGTCAAGACCGGATTGGGCGAAGTCGCACCAAGCCCGCAGAGCGACGTCTCCTTTATGACTTTGCCGAGGCTCTCGAGAAGCTCGAGATCCCCGCGCTTGCCCTCACCCTTCACTATCCGCCCGAGGATCTCCCGCATCCTGGTAATACCTTCCCTGCAAGGCGTGCACTTGCCGCAGGATTCTTCCTCGAGGAAGCTCACGAAGTAATGAGCCACATCGACCATGCAGGTTTCATCGTCCATGACGATCAGTCCGCCCGAGCCCATGATCGAACCGGCCTTGCTGAGCTCCTCATAGTCAACCGGAAGATCCATCAATGCCGCAGGGATGCAGCCGCCCGAGGGCCCTCCGGTCTGGACAGCCTTGAGACGTTTGTCTTTGAGGACTCCGCCGCCGATGTCATAGACTATCTGCCGCAGCGTTGTCCCCATCTCGACTTCGATAAGCCCTGTGTTCTTGACCTTGCCCACGAGCGAGAAGACCTTGGTCCCCTTGCTCTTCTCGGTGCCGAGCGATGCATACCAGGCACCACCCTGCAGGATGACGGGCGGCACATTGGCCCAGGTCTCGACGTTATTGATGTTGGTGGGCTTGCCCCAGAGACCCTTCTGAGCTGGGAATGGCGGCCTGGGTCTGGGTCTGCCCTCCTTGCCTTCGATCGAAGCCATGAGTGCGGTCTCTTCGCCGCAGACGAAGGCACCCGCACCGCGCACCACACTTATGTCGAACGAGAAATCCGTGCCCAAGATATTCTTGCCCAAAAGACCATGACTGCGGGCCACCTCTATCGCCTTGGTGACCCGCTCACACGCGAGTGGGTACTCTTCGCGCACATAGACATAACCGCAATCGGCCCCTATCGCCCTCGCTCCGATTGCCATCCCCTCTATCACCGCGTGGGGATCGGATTCCAGGAGGCTCCGGTCCATGAAGGCGCCGGGATCGCCCTCGTCGGCATTGCATATGACGTACTTGCCGCTGGGCCCCGGCGAATTGCGGCAGATCTCCCACTTCACTCCCGTCGGGAAACCGGCTCCGCCCCTGCCGCGCAGGCCCGACACCTTGACCTCACCCAGGATCTCCTCGGGCTTCATCTCGGTCAGGGCCTTGGCCAGGGCGAGATAACCATCGTTGGCGATATAATCCTCGATGCTCTCGGCATCGATCCGCCCACGGTTGCGCATGGCGATCAGCACCTGATTCTTGAAGAAGCCCGTCTCGGCGAGCGCCGGCATCGAGTCGAGCCCCGGCTCGGCACGGACGACGAGCCGCTCCACGACACGGCCGCCGGCCAGGTGCTTAGTCACGATCTCGTCAACATCTCGAGGAGTCACTTTCCCATAAACGGTTCCGTCAGACTCAATGGTAACGACAGGTCCCAGGTGACAATAGGCGCTGCACTTGCCCTTGGCGAGCGTGACCTCGGAAGGAATCTCATGTTGACGGATGTGCCGCTCGAAAGCCTCGAATACTTCGCGGGCGCCACCCGCCACACACGAGGTGCCGTAGCACACGCCGACTTTCCGATGGACCTGTTCTTTGTGCTCACTCATAGCGGCTCATGACCTGCGGTGATTCTCCCCTGTCACTCATAACGGCTTATGACCACAGTTGCCTCTCCCCTGTCACTCACAATGGCTTATCACCCGTTGTGATTCTCGCTCGTCACTCATAACGGCTTATCACCTGCGGAATCTTCTCCTGGGTCATCTTCCCATAGAAGTGCCCGTCTACCATGAAGACCGGCGCGAGGCCGCAACATCCGACGCATCGCACCGATTCAAGCGAGAAGCGATCGTCGTAGGTGGTCTCGCCTGCGGGAACACCCAGCAGACGCTCAAAGCTCTCAAGCAGTTTGCCGCCTCCCCTCACGTGGCACGCCGTCCCGAGACACACATGCACCATGTGTCTGCCCCTGGGACGGAGGCTGAAGGTCTTGTAGAAAGTCGCGATCCCATACAGCCTGGGCAGCGAGACATTGACGCGCCGCGCCACGAACCGAAGGGCATCCTGCGGAAGATAGCGAAGGTCTTTCTGGATATCCTGAAGATAGGAGATAAGCATCGCATCAGAGTAATGCTGCCTGGATAGAATCTCATCGATCGCGGCGAGGCTCCCCGGGTTGTCGAAGGTCCGTATCTTTCGCTCGCGAGCCTTCTGCCGCGTCTCAACCTCCATGCGCTCTTTCTCAAGGGCGTGACCGACAATTGTGACCGCATGTGAGATGGGGCCGAATTTCGAGATGTAGTTGTATGCCCCACGACGCATGGCCTCGACTGCACCTTCCACCGTGGGCTCTATGGTCTCCGTCACCACCGGCATCCCCAGGGCGATATCGTGCACGGTCTTAAGGAGCGACATTCCCTCGCCATGCGGGAGATCCAGATCCAGAATTACGAGACTCGGGGGGCGGTTGGATACCTCGGCAAGCAGGGAGGTCGCATCGCCAACGGTCTTTATGGCGTAGCCAGCGGATTGAAGCCCCTTCTCGAGTTCGGCTTGTCGCGCTGCGTTGCGCTCGAAAATGAGAACTGCGAGTTCAGTCAAGAGATGGCCCCTCTAACCTTGCAAGACCTCAGTAGGTGCTTTCGCAACCAACACCAAGAGCATATTCACCGACTGGCCTGCCACCCAGCACATGCTCGGAATATATTTTTCGCGCCTTGGCAGCATTGAGATCACAGTACTTGACTGGCGGCGCGCCGGCGAGTTCCACCGTCATCATGGGCTCGCGCGAGCAGAATCCAGCACATCCCGTGGTCTTTATCTTCACGCCAGCCGAGCCCATCTCGTTGGCGGCGCCGACGACGGCGTCAAGAACTTCCTGGGCACCCGAGGCGATGCCGCAGGTTCCCATGTGGACTATGACAAGTGCCTTATCGCGCGGAGCGTGCCTGAGGTTTGCGTGGAGTGTCTTGAGGTTCTGGGCGCTTATTCTCTGCAAGTCGCGCACCACCCTGCTGTCGAGGGCGCGTGCTGCCCTCGGAGGTAAGCCCTCACCCTAGGATTCTAAAGGTCGCGGCCTGAGGTCTCGGCCGCACGAATCCTACTTGCTTGGCCTTATGCCGGCCTCGTAAAGCTTTACAGCGACCTGGAAAGTGTCCTCATCGGTGGCAAACAGGGTCATCTTGGCCCGGTCCGCCATCTGGAGCGTGTCCTCGGGAACCTTCTTGCCCCGCACTATTATGACTGCTGATAAATCGACGAGGTTCGCGGCCGCAGCGATATTCTTGTGGGTCTGGACCGTAACCCAGACGTTGCCGGCCTTCGCAGCTGCCATGACGTCGCTAACCATGTCGGAGATGACGGCGCCGTCAATCTCTTTGTCATAGATCGCGTTCAGCGGTTTAAGATTGAGCCTGGTCTCCAAGTCCTTAACTGTCACCTTCGGACCTCCTTAGATTAGATTCAAGTCTCCGGGGTAAGACTCAACATGCCGACGTCTTTGAGGATCTCACCGCGACAGGTCTCGGGATTCTTCCTCAGCGAGCCAGGCAGGACAAGGATCTTCTTGCCCGGTGTGCGGAGCCTCGACGTGAAATATGATGTGAGCACATCCAGCTTCTCAACCGGAAGATCAATCTCACTGCCTGACTTATACGACAGGCCAGCATAGACCCAGATATTCTGACTCTCGCACACCTGGGATATGATGTTGATGTAGCAGCCGGCATCGCAGGCCATGCACTGCATCAGACCCATCAGATCTTCGAAGGTCACGACCTTGCCGCACTTGCCGCACTTCATGTTGAACTTTATGGACTGGGCGCCGCCTTCATAATTCCAGTAGTGCTCCCCTTCTTTGTATTCCTCCTTGGGTGGACTCTCTTCAAAGGTGAAGTAAATCCTCGCGAGCTGGCAGTGGTAGCACTTCTCGGTGACTATGAAGCCGTACTTCACATCTGTCATCGTCCAGACATGGCTACACTTATCGCGATTCATTCGTTTTCCTCTTATCCCTCTGGATGCGCGTGACCCGCTGATACCTCAAAATCCCGATCAAGTGTATCAAAGTGAGAATAAGGTGGCCCGAAGGCAGTGTCAAGCTTCGACTGCTCGCTGCTGTGCCCTCTCCCAAGGGTCAGGATGCCTGTTCCCGACCCCACCGGGATCACGTCGACGAATCGATCGTACAGAATGCCATGAAGGCCGCGGTGCGTGACGCCGGTTTCACCGGTTTCATAAGAAGGGCTGCATGCCACAGCTTGCGTCACCCATTCGCAACACATCTGCCTAATTCCGTGGACCACGACCTTATCTGGAAACCGTATAAGACCCACCTTGCCTTACAACAAAGCACTAAAGTTGTTGCAATTCTGATAGTTGGCTGGTACGATCATCTGAGCAGACTGCCGACGGAAGTGCAGTCCAACGGTAGATGGTACGGATCAGTATTAGCCGTAGTTAGGGCGCTTTGAAAGGACCGGGCAAACGAAATGACACCGGAGGAAGCCAACCATGGCCCGACCACGAGTGTTCGTCAGCTCCACCTACTATGATCTAAAACACCTGCGGTCATCGCTAGAGAACTTCATCCAGTCACTCGGCTTCGATGCGATTCTCTCTGAGAAGGGGAAGATCGCCTACATGCCAGACCTACCGCTAGACGAGTCGTGCTACAAGGAGGTCGGGACCGCCGACATCTTTGTGCTCATCATTGGGGGACGATACGGCTCTGAGGTATCCGCAACAAAGACGGGAGTGCCGAAAACATTTTCCGATCGCTACAACAGTATCACCCGAGGGGAGTATCGTTCAGCTGTAGAACGCGATGTGCCGACCTATGTGCTCGTGGAGCGTTCCGTCTATGCGGAGTACGAGACCTACTTGCAAAACAAGCACAACAAGCGCATCTCCTATGCCCATGTCGATTCGGTGAACATCTTTGAGCTCATCGAGGATATCCTCAGCCAGCCTCGCAACAATCCGATACAGCAGTTTGACAGATACAGTGAAGTAGAGGCCTGGTTGCGCGAGCAGTGGGCCGGACTGTTTCGCGAACTCCTGCAACGTGTTCAGAGCCAGACCCAGATCGCATCACTTCAGGCACAAGTGGCGCAACTAGCTGAGCTGAACACGACGCTAAAGCGCTATCTCGAAGAGATCGTCTCGAAGATTGCACCCAGAGAATCTCAGCGACTGATCAAGACCGAGACCAAACGACTTGAGGATGCGAAAGTTCGCGCGCTCATCCGCAAGATTCCAATCGTGATCTATCTCACCGGTGAGTATGGTTTGCCTCAAGAAGTAATCGAAGCAAGTGCGAGAGATGCAATATCGCTGCGGGACTTCGTCGAGCGACTCGGAGCCGCGTTCAGAGACGCGAGCAGGCGGGATGATCTTCGGGACATCCTGCTGCATTTCTCACGTGACGCCGCAGCGAGGGATCTCAACGCAATTAGGCTACTACTGGGTGAGAAGCGGATTCGCATTGCTGGTGTTGCTACCGAGCCGCCGGTTGGTAAGCCAAAGCAAGGCCAAAAAAGAAAGCGGCCTAACGCGGCGCTCCAGCCGACGAGCAACAACTAGGAATGAGCCGATCGCGGCTGAGCGGCACCGGTTAGCCGGCTAGGAGGAGCTATGGTCCCTGTTGCAGCACTGGCTACCTTCTTGCCCACAGTTCTCATTCGGACGGTGGCGCCTGACGGAGGGCGCTTCGCCAATCCGGAGGTTCCACAACTCCGGCATATGCGTATGTCTCGGGCATACCTAATCACCCCGGAGCATGCAGTTCGAAAAGGAGATTCAAATGGACCCGGCCAGCATAGCCGCGTCCCTTGGCGCGGCGAGCACGCTCGCACAGAGGTTACTTAGCCTTCTTCGTAACTCGGCCGAGACCGCGAAGCAGCTTGGCAAAGCGGAGGTGGTCTCAGACTTGCTCGAGGTGCAGGTTGCCATGATGGAGCTGTTCGAGAAGTACCATGCCCTCCTCGAAGAGAATCGGCAGCTCCGGGATCAGATTCGAACCCTGACCGCGAAACTCGAGACCATTGGCCAGCTCGAGCACCACTTTGAGGTCTACTGGCTTCGACAAGCAGAGCAATCTCTCGATGGGCCCTTCTCTCCCCCGATGTGGGAGAAACACCAGAAGATTGTCCGCCTGCGTTGTGCAGGCAGGGGAATCTTCGGCGACCAGCAATACGGAGGCCAACCGTGTTTCAAGTTTCGATGCACTGACTCGAAGGAGATGTATCTTGTGCCTGCAAAGTTTCTCGAGCAAAACAATGTAAGAGTTCATCACGAGCGCGTCGGCTAACCAGCCGCCGGAGCGATCGGAGGTACATATGATGTCTTCTTACCGAGTGGTCATTTGGGCGATCATTGTCGCGGGCTTGCTCTCCTGCTCCACTGACAGAAACACCGAGGCCAGAATCGCCAGTCTGGAACAGGCTGCCACCCAGCTGAGGTCGGAGATCGCTGTTCTCAAGGGAACGCTCGAACTGGTGCGCACCTCGGGTCCAGATCCCACAGAAGCAGTGATAGATCCTGTGGAAAAGGGCTTCGGCATAGCCACATCGAGGAATGGCCACTTTCTCATCGCCTGTGACGGGGCTACTCCATACTTAGATGGCTACAAGATCTCGCTCCGAATCGGAAATGTGCACAGTCTGACATACAACGGGTTTCAGCTCAGCTGCAGATATGGTCCAAGATACCCGGAGCTGCCACGCATAGACCCAGCGGCCTCGGCGGTAGCCTCAGCGGAAGCGTACAAGCGGTGGGCAGATGACTGCGCCAAGTGGCAGAGCTCCATCAAGGAGAAGGTTGTGTCCTTCACCGAAGATCTAAAGCCAGGGATCTGGAACCCCGTGTCCTTCGTTCTCGCTCCTGTCACACCGGGTGAGCTGGGGTACATCCGCATCGGGATCACTACAGATCAAGTCTCTCTATACAAACGATGATTTCGGGGGGCTGGCTCGAGGCAGTATGACGCTCGGCCGCCCCAAGGGGTTGCGCCCGTTGCCAACCACCGGCTACTGCGACAAGCGAGGAGCAGCAAGCGTCAATGCCGCGGCTAACCAGCGGCTCGAGCGGACGGATGCTGCGGCGTCACGGCTCTTGCACAGGCAAGCGCCGCGCCGCCTCACCCCACCACTCAGCCACACCGTTGAATCTGTAGGAAAAGCCGTCTTCCGTAAGATGGCTGTCAATAAAATCAAGTACTCACGAGTCGGGAAATGGTCAATTGCGGGCTTTTCCTACAGATTCGTTAGATGCCGTAGAACGGGGGATTGATGGCTACATACAGCCGGACGTTTAGCCTCCGAAAAACCCAATGTGAGCTCGATTTCGTTGACGTCCCGGTCGACGCAGACATACCGCTCTTCATTGACCCGTTTGCCATCTCTCAACGCCGCGACCCATGGTCGGGTGAGTGCCATGACATCCTGACCTCCTTCTTTCAGCGCGTTGTTGACGCCATAAGGCGGGGCCAGGACCAGACTGCGCTCGAACTCCTGCACCACCTTCGAGAGCCGAACGAGACCCGTTTCGGCTACTCCCAACGCAGACCGCGCGGTGCTGGCATTGGACGGAACCAGGCACAACAGCTATTCGGCGCCTTACAGAAATCTGCCGCGGTCCGGACCGGGTTTATCAGCTCCCTGGCGGAGTGCGAACTGATGATTGAGGGGGTCGACCGAGACAAGATATCAGACATCACCACCAACGTGCTGCGTGCTAAGCTAGCTGAGTACACACAAGAGCAATGTAACCTCTTCGGAATTCCAATGGGGCAGTACCCTCTACCCCCCTGCTACGATCCCGAAACAGGTCTCTGGGCTAGCCGCTACCTTCAGCTACCATTGGCAGGGGGCCAGCCAGTATTGCTGGTCCCAAAGGCCATTGCCCGATTTGACCCTGCCTACAACGCTGGCAAGTACTACAGCAGCTTCGTGCTCAATTACCTGCGAGCGGAGCATCTGAACGCAGGTTCCAGTCTTGTGCGGACATTGAAGAATGGTCGCCGAACCGTACACAAGAACGATCTGAGGCGAAACTTCCCCTTTTCAAAGCGATTCCTGTTCGATTTCTCGAGACAGCACCCCCGCGTACTGGATAGCTACAAACAATGGCTGGCGGATCTTCAGTGGAGACACCAACGTGATGTCGACGAGGCAGCAGATATCCGAACGCTTGCCGCGGCGTTACACACGGCGCTTCTCAACATAGCCATCGGGGATTCTGGAGCTTCGGATTATCACTCACTGATGATTGGCGCCCTTGAGTTCTTACTCTTCCCATCACTGCTGTATCCAAAAAAAGAGGCGGAGATCCACCAGGGTAGGAAACGTATAGACATTGTGATGGAGAACGGGGCGCGTCGGGGAATCTTCGCAGATCTCCGCGATCTCCGGCATGTGCCGTGCGATTACGTCATGATTGAGTGCAAGAACTACCGCCGTGATATCGCCAACCCGGAGCTCGATCAGATATCTGGGAGGTTCTCCCGCCAGCGCGGGAAGGTCGGGATCATTTGTTGCAGGCAGTTTGAGAATCGCGCCCTTTTCGCAGAACGTTGCCGGGACACATTCCGCGACGAGCGGGGTTTGGTCATTCCCCTTGATGACACAGCGGTTATAGCGCTACTTGACCTTGCCGGGCGTGGAGAGTTCCAGCGGGTAGATCGATTTATCCGCGCGCTCGTGACTGAGATATGGATCAGCTAGGCGGCACCGTTATGCCACGGAGCTACGCACAATGAACGACGCAGCAAGATCAGCGGAACACAGTTCGAGCCAAGCGCCCCGGTCCGGGGTTTTTGTTATTCACGCCTCTGAGGACAAGACTGCGATTGTCGGCCCGTTGGCACGTGCATTGCGGGAGCGTGGCGTACCGGTCTGGTATGATGAATTCACCCTCTCGGTCGGCGACAGCATTCGAAGGCGAATAGACGAGGGGCTCGCAACATGCGACCGTGCCATCGTCGTTCTTAGCCCTCATTTCTTTGCCAAGCAATGGCCCCAGCGCGAGTTGGACGGAATAGTGGCACGTGAGACGGCCGAGGGCACCCATCTGATTCTGCCCGTTTGGCATGAGGTGGACGCTGAGGGCGTTCGACGTTTCTCCCCTCCTCTAGCCGATCGTCTTGCCGTCTCCACTGGCGACGGCCTAAGGGTCGTTCTGAGAGGGATATTGTGTGCTCTCGGGAGACCAATTGCAGACATTGATGCGGCGATACTTGCTGAGAAGCTACAGCCCATACTTCGCGACCTCCTTTACCTCACTTTCAAGAAACGAGCATTGGTCACCTATGATGGAGGAACGCTCGCCCCTATTCGTGTGAAACTCTCCTATGCTCTCCGGCAGGAGCATTACTCAGCTCTGAAGGATCTAGCTGCGCCTTCCTCTATCATGGTCCCCTCGCGATGGGAATCACTACCGCACGAATATCAACCAGCGGCGGCATTGCTACGGCTACTCGCGCATGCTGGCGAGGCCACAGGGCGCTCGTACGAGGAGGTGGAATCACAATTCGCCGAATTGGACAGAGCGCGAAAGTCAGCAATCTTGAGCGGCCCGGAGTCTTTCAACCTGGGGCTCACGCTGGAGACTCGCACCTGGCACCTTGGGGATTCGGCCCTAGTGTCCTACGCCACATATAGCGTGAAGGAGCCCACGTGTGACATGATGATTCATTCCGTTGTCGACAACGTCGCCGGTGAGGCAATGCTGAATGTGCTGAGTCCGCTATTACGAGATAACATTACCGATGTCATCACGCGACGCTTACTGGCCGCTGGCGAAGGCAGACCGGTCAAACGGTTTATCACTTACTTAGGCGGCTCGTCCAACGCGGACAAACCTGGGCGGCTAACCCCTATCGTGTCCCATGATGAGGTGACACAGGGAGGGACCCACGTGGAACAGGAGGGGATAATACGTCCATACCTACATGCATCCTGGCCTACCAAGTGGACCGATTGGCAGTCGAGTTCATTGACATAGCGACACGATCCAGCGGGCAGGCGCAAGGCGCCTGCCGCTGAGCGCAGTAGTTGGCGATACATGGAGAACTATGAAGATTGAAGCATGAGCGAGAGGAGTAAGTATGCCCGGGTATGCACCTTATCGAATTGAGGTCAGTCATGACGGCCTTCACAAGTATCGACTCATCAGAGGCACGGATCGAAACGTGGTAGAGCAGCAGGCACAAGCTCAGCGGCGGGTGTGGGACGAGATGTGGGAGAAGAAGCAAGCAGTCGAGCAGGCACGATCGGCCAAAGAGGCGTCAGCCCGTGAGAAGGAAGCAAAGAAGAATCTGGCTGCCCAACGCACAGCGGAGGCCCAAGAGGCCATTGCGAGAATCGAGCAAACACTGCTCCACACGCTACAGGTGGACGATCGCATTGCGTGGGAGTCGCTACTCGACAATACAGCCTTCCCTACCCCTCGCCCCAAGAAGCCCGAACCACATCCCCTCCCGACGGAGCCCAAGGAGTCTGATCACCAGTTCCGACCGGCCCGCAAGTGGTACTACGCTCTTTTCGGCGGGCTCCGGCAAAAGGCTGAACAGCAAGCCCATGAGAGGCTCACTGTCGCACACCAAGGCTGGAACAAGGAAGTCTCTGAAGTGCAGACGAAGAACAAGAAGATTGAAGAGGACTACGCGTCGAACCTGAAGCGGTGGGAGGAAGAACAGCGCCAATACCAGCTCGCGCAAGCTGAGAAGAACGAGGCCATTCTGGAGAGGAAGAAGGCCTATTTCGCGCTGGAGCCACAAGCCATAGCTGAATACTGCGAAATGGTGCTCTCCAATTCTCAGTATCCCGATACGTTCCCGCAGGAGTGGAATCTAGATTATCAGGCAGAGACAAAGACCCTTGTCATCGATTACTTCTTGCCCGCTCCCGAGGATATCCCGACCCTGAGAGAGGTCAAGTACGTAGCGTCAAAAGATGAATTCGCTGAAGTCCATATCCAGGAGGCCGCGTTCAACAAGCTATATGATAGTCTTCTGTATCAGATTGCTCTCAGAACAGTGCATGAGGTATATGAGTCCGACCAGACCGAGGCCATTGCCGGAGTGGTTTTCAACGGCTGGGTTCGCTCGATCGACAAGGGAACCGGCAAGCCCATAACGGTCTGTGTCTTGTCCGTTCAAGCCCCGCGTAGCGAGTTCCAAGGGGTCGACCTCAGGCATGTTGAACCGAAAATCTGCTTCAAGACCCTCAAGGGTGTTGGAAGCAGCAAGTTGCACGGCCTGTCTCCCATTGCTCCGATATTGCAGCTGAACAGAGAGGACAAGCGATTCGTGTCATCGTACTCAGTGGTCGGAGAAGTCGACCAGTCTACTAATCTTGCCGCGATGGATTGGGAGGATTTTGAGCATCTCATTCGTGAGATCTTCGAGAAAGAGTTCTCGCAAGGCGGCGGGGAGGTCAAGATCACACAAGCCAGCCGAGACGGCGGGGTTGATGCCATTGCCTTCGATCCCGACCCGATACGAGGAGGAAAGATCGTGATCCAGGCCAAGCGATATACAAATACCGTTGGTGTCTCGGCAGTGCGAGACCTCTACGGCACCGTGGTCAACGAAGGTGCGACCAAGGGAATCTTGGTCACCACCGCAGACTATGGCCCAGACGCATACGCCTTTGCGAAGGGGAAACCGCTCACCCTTCTCAGTGGATCAAACCTACTCCACCTCTTGGAAAAACATGGTCACAAGGCCATAATCGATCTCAGGGCTGCCAAGCAAGTTCTAGCCGACGAGAGGAAGGCCGAAGGGAATGCTTAGCATGTTACGCCGCTGTCTCGGAATCACAGCAGTCGCGATCGCCAACAAGTGGCTTGAGCGGACGTGGCTTCGGCCGCATGGCTCTTGCGGTGAGAGGCGGGCAACAGCCCCGCCGCCTCCGCCCGCCGCTCAGCCACACCGTTCGCAGGAATAGAAGATGACGGGTAAACGGATATTGTTCGGTGAGGCGTTGACCGATCTCTATGACGGTCAACCCAAAGGCTGTTTCGTCGTGTCGGACGAGACGGGAGATCATCCCTTGGGACTGGCGTTCTATCTTACAGCGACGCCAGACACGCATGAACGGGAGGCATTGCAGCACGCGAGAGGAAGGATTCTCGACGTTGGGTGCGGAGCCGGACGCATCCTGAAGCATCTGCAAGACCAAGGCGCAGATGCGTCGGGATTTGATATTGATCCCATGCTTATCGCCCTGTGCAAGCGGCGGGGAATCAGCAAGGTCTCTGTCGAGTCGTACGACAACCTCAGCAGGTTTGCCCCCATGGACACGATTCTGTTCCTCAACCGGACGATCTGCACTGCGGGTAGCCTATCACGAGTCGAGTCGCTGCTGAGCCAATGCCATCAGTGTTGCTCGTGCAACGGCGTCCTGATCTTCGATTCTGTTGAGGTCAGACCGGAGATGTGCAATGTGCAACCCGGAGTGATGCGAAACGCGCTGCGGTTCAAATACGCCGGTCAAGCCGGTGAGCCGTTTGATCGAATTTACTTCACGAGCAACGTCGCGGAGGACATGATCAGGAAGACAGGATGGGTTTGTCAGAAGATCATCCGTGATCGCGACGTTTACGCCATGGTTTGTAGTAGGCAACCAGAGGCTGCGAACCAACGGCTGCAATTTGGCACGGCGGTGTGAGCCGGGAGGGTGGGCGAAGGTTGAACGGAGGAGACATCTGAGGAATGTGCCATAGACGGTGCATGGCGATCATCCCGCTTGTGTGGCTGGTGATATCGTCAGGTTGTGGGACGAGTGAGCCGGAGCCTGAGCCCGAGGAGTTTCTGGCCTACGCGTTAACCCTACAGGTTCCAGATTCAGTCGATGCCGAGCACGCGATTGATGCTTTTGTCTCTGGTATCGCGGGATGCTGCTGTGATCGCTTCGCGCGAATCGAGTCGGAGATGGTGGGGTCGAGATGGATCCTACGCCCTATAGGTCTATCTGGGACACCACCCAAGGGGACTCACTGCACCCGCGAGCTCAAGTACTTCGAGACCACTATCGCACTGGAGCCTGCCGGCAGTGGCTGGGCCTACGTGGAGGTGCAGTCGAGCGGTCCCATCTTGCTCGACTCTTGTTACGTGCGACCATAAACGGTGGTGCGCGCCAGTCGATGCTGGCAGCAGCACCACAGCAGGCGTAACCCCTATAAGGCCTCCCCGAGTCAAGGGAAATAATTCTCCATCAAGCCGACGGGGGGCGGCTTCGTTTTTTTCATCAAGACTTCACTGCCTGACTTAGTTTCTCATCATTTGGTGTGGGGAAAAGCTGTCCTACACAAACACCTATCGAGGTTCAGGGTTCCTCGAGAGGAACCTGCGAAGGGCAAGTCACTTCGCGACCTAGAAACGCATCGGCTCCCTCGTACCGTCCCAGTCAAGTGGTGGGCTGCACACGTGAGCATGCGCCAGTTAGTGTCGGGCTCGGGTGAGGGGCAGGACAGGCAAGTCTTGACTATATGATGATGGAGCGGAGCGGCCATCCAATCAAGTGCGAGAGGCTGCCTGAGAGATGCCGAGTACCGCAGGTGTAGTCCGAGCCACAAGCATTTTGGCACATTGCTGGTACCTGAGTGGCTTCTCATAGATGGCTCCAGTTAGGCGTCTGGCTTGGCCGCTCCCTCCGGATCAGTTAGTAAGGAATCGTTTCATATCAAATGCCTTCTCTCGCAGGAGCATGAAGTAGACAGCTCTGCCGAGCCTATGGGCAAGGAGTGCCGCGATCTTGTGGGAATCTATCCTGTCGTTTTTGGCCTTTCCCCCATGTATGGCCTTCATGTATAATGCGTGACCGAGGACGAAGGGGATGTTCTCCCTTCCACAGAGGTCTGCGAGCCAGTACCAACTGAACATACACTCAGCACAGACGACGATGTCTTGGCGGTAAGGCTGGATGGCCGAGAGAAAGGCTTCTGGCTCTGCGGGCAGGTTGCGGTGTAGGGTGATCTCGCCATGCTGGTCCAGGATGCAGACGTACATGGACTTGACGTGGAGATCAACACCGCAGTAGAAGACGCGCTGTTTGGTATAGAATCTCATTGAGGTCTCCTCCTTTCAGCCAGATGTCTACCCCCGAGCATACGCTCGGGAGGCTCCCTAAGGGGAGGCCTCAATGAGTATCCAGTGGCTCGAGCGGACGGCTGCTACGGTGTCACGTCTGTTGCAGTGGCAACAGCCGCGCCACCTTGCCCCACCGCTCAGCCACACCGTTGGACGCCCTGGGAAATACCTCTTGACATTACACATAGTGTTGTGTCAGAATATGTGTGGAGGCGATGACGATGGCTACCAATCTTCAGATTGATGACAGACTTATCCGCAAGGCCGTCAGGCTCGGCAGGCACCGGACCAAGAAGGCAGCGGTGACTCAGGCGCTGGTGACCTATGTGCAGCATTTGGAACAGGAGAAGATCGGATCTCTTTTCGGTGCCATTGAGTACGATGCAAGCTATGACTACAAGAAGCAGCGAGCGCGGCGATGAGGGTGCTGGTCGACACAAGCGTCTGGTCGTTGGCGCTTCGCCGTGGCAGCGATAGCACCCTTGGGCCGGTCCGTGAACTCCGGGGTTTGATTGCTGACAATCGGGTGCAGATGATTGGTGCGATTCGCCAAGAGCTGCTCTCAGGGATCCGTGACAAAGCGCAGTTCAAGGAGCTCGAGGCACATCTCAGTGCGTTTCCCGACCTTCCCGTCACCAGCGAGGACTACGTCATGGCAGCTCGGTTCTACAATGAGTGCCGGAGTAAGGGAGTCCAAGGATCAAACACGGACTTCCTGATCTGCGCCGTGGCTGTGCATCACCGGCTGGCCGTCTTCACGACTGACAATGACTTTGTGCTATATGCGAAGCATCTACCGATAGTGTTGCATAGGTGATGCTGTGTCGAACACCTATGAGGCCTCCCCAGGTCAAGGGGAGTAATTCTCCATGAAGCCGGGGCGGGGCCGCCGGTTTCTTTGTTTCTCAAGACCTTACTGCCTGACTTAGTTTCTTATCTTATGGTGTGGGAACAAGCTGTCCCACACAAACCCCTATACAAGGTTCAGGGCTCCTGTGAGGGAGCCTGCGAAGGGAATAACTCTTCGTGCCCTAGAGACACATCGGATCCCTCGTAGCGTCCCATTCAAACGACGGGCTGTATGCCGGAGCATGCGCCAGTTAGTGTCAGGCTCGCGTGAGGGGCAGGACAGATGAGTCTTGATCATATGGTGGTGGAGCGGAGCGATCATCCAATCCGGTGCGAGAGGATGCCTGAGGCGAGCCGAGTAGCGCAGGCGTGATCTGGGCCACAAGCATCTTGGCACAGCACGGCGGGCTGGGTGCCAATAAGGGCAGTGTGCCTCGCTTTGCTCACGTCTATTCCCACTATAAGTAACCCGGGGTGCTGAAGAAACTCTTTACGTTTCTCTGGACTTCGGCCATACTCTTTAAGTCTCATAGGGCACACCTCCTTTGGGGCTGACACAACCAATATCTTAGAGGTGTGCCCCTGAGATCTCAATTATCTCTCTGATCTCTTATACGAGACGTCGCGTAGTGCAACGAGCGACCCTAGGAGGATCATTATGAGAATCGTGGCAGTGGTCTGCAACCTCGTCTTGGTAGGGTTCTCATGCTGGGCTGCCGTCGCCCAGTACCCTTATCCCGAGGGAAACGGCGTGATTCCCTTCGGACTGTTGATGGTGTTCACTCCGATTATCAGCTTGGTGGTGCTTTTCCGTAGCAGGAAGAGGAAGATGCAAGAGCAACGGAGGACCATTGCTCACCAGCAATAGGAGCGCGACGGCTAACCATCGCTTGCAGCGGAGCCGGCCATGCGCCCGCTTGGCTTGGCGGCGGTGTGGGGTGTGGGTAGGCTGTGCGTATGACGTGCCACAAAAGTAGCCGGTCCGCTGAAGCGCGGCGTAAGCACCCAAGGGGCTTACGCGAAGGACAACATCATGTATTACGCTTTGAATTTCTATCCACAGCTCAGCGCGGAGTTGTCTGACTCGATCGACGCGATAAGGAGAGAATATGACCCTACGTCTGATTTCACCAAACCGCATATCACAGTACTGTTTCCCGTACCAGAGAGCGTAGGAGAGGGACGACTGATCAGTCATATTCAGAATGTGTTGAGTGACTGGAGTCCCTTCGAGATCCGATTGGGTGGTTTTCATAGATCTCATGACCATTGGCTGTCTCTTACGCTGAAAGAGGGTGAAGCGCAGGTCAAGAAGTTGTATCAATCGCTCTATACAGGGATCTTGGCGGAATACCGAAGGGACGACATTGAATTCGTGCCTCATCTGGGGCTCGGCTTGTTTGTGAAGGAGGGCACCACCTACGATTGGGGCAACCCGCAAGAGTCAGATCTTGATCGAGAGCGGTATGAAGAGGCATTGCGCCAGGCGAAGGCACTGCCCCTCCCCTCAAGTATTTCGGTAGAGAAGTTGCAGTTGACGAAGATCCCAGACGTGATTCTTGAGTGGGCGACTGGAAAGAGAGCAGGCATTCCCAAGGATTCACGAGTAGTTGAAGTGCGGGAGTTTCGCTTGTGTCATCAGGGTGCATAACACGTTGCTCGAGCTGACGTTGCTGGCGTCGCGTCGCCTGCAGGAGGCAAGCGCCGCGCCACCTCACTCCGCCACTCAGCCACACCGTTATCCTGCTCGGCCTTGCCGCGAGAGGTGTCAATGAGAGTCGAAGAGGCCAGGGGTCACACGCCGGGTGTGCCCAGCGGCGCCAAGTTGTGCCCCAAGATCATACTTGAGGGAACACGTCTGACCCTCAAGACGGAGATCGCGTTTGCGCTCAACGAGCATCCTCGAATCGTCGGCGAGCGCGCGTACAGATATCACTCTCCGCTCATCTCGGCTGAGTGGTGCGGGTTCACGAACATACCGTGGGGGCGCGGGCTGATCAACTTCTTGCCTGGGGAGGAGGAGCTCGCGATTGAGACGTACCGAACTTGGGTACGTTTGTTCGAACTCCTCAGGTACTACTCGTGGATCGCGGACCGATTCCATCTTTCCACGCGCTTGTACCAGAAGAGAGTTCACCAGCGGGACATCGACTTCGCTTGGCTGGAAGAGCGGATCGTGCCGCTGGGTTTCCGCCTCGTGTTCTGTGTACGGCGTCCAGACACATTCGAGCCGGCTCGTGCCGAGCGTCTGCGGGTCTCTGGGAAGCCGAGCCAGTATGCGGACATCTCGCAGTTCATCGAGGAACAGGAGCTCATGCGGGAGATTGTCGGACAGTCCCGGATTCCCTCACTAGAGGTCGACGTCTCTGACGGTGACATCATGGCAATCACCGACAGGATCGCTGGCTGGCTCGCTGCCACTGGGGGGTTGTGGCAGTCTGGTAACGTTGTGGCGGTGACCGGCGGTGCAGGCTAACAAGCGTATGCAGCCGCCGGACTCGGGCGTCACGGTGTCTGCAAGGACGGCGCGGCCTACGGGGCCGGCACACACCCCGCCGCCCTTCGTCCGCGGCTGGTACGCACGACGTTAGCGATTCGGGGGTGTTGTTGCAGTGGCGTTGACGGATGATGTGGCCAGGTACTACGCAGCTCGCGCAGAGGTCTACGATGCTTCAGCCGGGTACATGGATGCTTTGGCCGAGCAACTTCGCGAGCCCATCAAGACCAGGTTTCAGCAGGCACTGAGAGGTTATGACGTCCTGGAGATTGCCTGTGGTACGGGGTACTGGACTGAAGTGATCGCTGTAGCGGCACGCTCGGTTCTGGCGACGGACATAGATCCGGGAATGATATCGTTAGCGCGAAGCAAACTTGGTTCGGTTGGCAATGTCCGGTGCGAGGTTGCCGACGCCTATACTTTGAATAGTGTTCATGGTTGTTTCACTGCTGCCTTTTCCCATTGGTGGTGGTCGCATGTCCCCAAGTCAAGGCTGAGAGAGTTACTCAGTGTGCTTCATAAGAAGTTGACACCTGGGGCATTGGTCGTATTTGCCGATCAGTTGCTCTATGAGTGGGCAGATCGCCGGCGGGATCAAGAGGGGAATTTGCTCGAGCACAGAACCCTTCGGGATGGGTCGCGGTGGGAGATCGTGAAGAACTTTCCCACTGAACAGGAGATCGCTGAGCAATTGGCCGGCCTTGCTGCGCCCTTCAGCTACAGAGAGTACCCGGAAGCCGGGTATTGGACCCTGACTTACAATACCGGGGGTAATCGCTATCGAGTGGCTTGAGACGGATGGAGACTGCGGCGTCACGGCTCTTGCAGTGGCAAGACCCGCGCCGGCTGGCCCCGCCACTCAGCCACACCGTTGGGCGGCCCAGACAGGGGGTTTGTCAATGTACAAGAAGGTTCTTCATGAAGCATCGTGAAGTTAGGTCCATCTTGGCCTTTGTGGTCATCGCCTATGCTGTTTCGTGGGTGATTTGGTTGACGGGCATATTATCAATTGATGGACTGACCAGCCTTGAAGACGAAAGATTCGCGGGATTCCTCTTGGCAGGCAGTTTCGGCCCAACCATAGCTGCGCTGGTGATGGCTGGCTTTACTGGTGGGCGCTCGTCTATTGTCAGCCTGCTGAAGCGCGTGATTCTAGTAAGGGTAAACTGGCGAATTTATGTCGTCACCTTCTTTATGATGCCAGTGATCGGACTGCTATTCTATCTTGTCCTGGGTATTTCAGCCAAAATCGCTCTATGGAAAATCGCTACTACCATGATCGCGCTGGTACCGTTGAATGCATTCGTAGGCGGAATCATTTTAGGATTTGGCCCGTTGGGCGAAGAGATGGGTTGGCGTGGCTTTCTCCAATCTCATTTGCAGGGCCGTGCAAGCTCAGTCACTGTGGCAATCATAGTCGGCCTCGTTTGGGCTTTCTGGCATCTTCCAGCATTCAGGTTTGCAGATTTCCGCAATGGATTGGACTGGTCGCAATTCGTCGTGCTATATCCGATATCCACGACTCTTATCGCATTTACCATGGGGCACTTTTGGCGATGGAGCAATGGCAGTTTGTTTATAGCGATGTTTTTCCATGCCGTACTGAATACAACAGCGGTAAATCTCACCCGCCATAACTGGTGGGATTTCGGAGATCTGAGCGCTCTACAGATCTACCTTAGCATTCTGGCAATATTCGCGCTGACCGCCTGTGCAACCGAGCTGTTGTCACGAACAGTGTTTCGACAATCAGAACCGGAATCATCACAGTGAGAGACTTCGTGGCTACCCAATCGGATCCTCAGCGACTCAAGCCAACGTTGGCCGTTCCATTATCACAGGGACTGCTACAGTCGGGCCGCAGGTCAAGCGGGGTCGTCTATGCTCACAAATCTGTTCGGATGCATGCTCATAACAGAACATTTGTGGGCGCATGGCGTAGTGAAACTGCCGAGCGATGAAAGGACAGGGTGTCAGCCACAAATGGCGGTCACGATTCAGTTGCACCAACGACCACACGGCCAAATCGCAGACGAGATCGTAGAAGTCGCGAAACTCCTGACTGATCAGTGGTTTACCAGAAATGTGCCAGAAGACACGCGGCGTGACCTATTGTTCCAAGACGCATTCTGTCTCTATGAGGATGGCCGCCTGCGAGCTCTTCTTGTGTTCACAAGTTGGGATGGAACGATTCATATTACGTTGATGGGCACCCACCCAGAACATCGCCGACGAGGGTATGGCTCGCTGCTGCTAAAACGTTTTCTGGAGCACGTCGAGGAACTGGGTTTTGAGAAGGTTGCTGTCTTGACAGTCCCGCCTGATGTGAAGCCACAGTATCAGGCGACTATTGCCTTCTATCGGAAGCATGGATTTGTTGAGACCCGCCGGTATACCGAGCTATGGGAGAACGGCGCGATAGAGTTAGTGAAAGTGTTGAAAGGTGCATGATGGTGGGTTCGCCACTGTTGAAGTATGCTCAACTTGCTTTCCTGCTCTGCACCCTGGCGGGCTGCGTTCACGTCACGCACTCGGCACGGGTTAAGGCCGGATGGTCTGGAGAGGTCGTTGTTGCCCGCGCCCATGAGGGCTATGGCTCGCGTGGTGACGCGAGCTCCAGTCCGGTGCCGGCTTCCGGCGAAGCAGTTGATGTCCAGATCAACATCGGACATGGGTGGAGATTCTCGCCCAATTCCGCACTGCTGGCCGAGCTGCTGATCCCTCTTTCTGCACACGACGCATCTGCGCTTGGTGCTATGTGCGCAACTTCTCTCGATCTCTACTACCAGTTTCTGGCGTGGCCCTTAGACACCGGAGCGGGTGCGGTGCTGGGTGCAATCCCCAGCATATATCTTGAGACAGGCAAGACGCTCACCCTTAGTGACGACAGGGAGGTCAGCCTGGGCGTTGGCGTCATGGCGGGTGGGCTGGGAAAGGCCCATTTCCCCACCTCCCCAAGCCGTTCATGGAAGGGATTTCTGTCGCTGAGTCTTTCTGGGAGTCACTGGATGGCAGCAATCTGGGGAGACTACGATCGTTATCCGGGAGTGTGGGGCCGGTGTGATGATGACTGCGACCCTGATGATTTCATCAAGAACCGTTCGGCAGCGGGATTCATGCTGGGGCGGCGACTCCGGTGACAAGGGCATACTAGCCCGATTGCGGTTACGAAATCAGGCATATTCGTGTTATCCTGTACGAGCCAATGCAACCAGTCGCCGCAATAACCGCAACTGACCTTATCAAGAAGTATAAGGAGTTCACTGCCGTCGCCGGCATCTCCTTCACGATCAACGAGGGTGAATGCTTCGGCTTCCTTGGTCCCAACGGTGCGGGAAAGACCACCACCATCAGGATGATCCACTGTGTCTCGCCGATTACTTCGGGATCGATTGTGGTATTCGGGCAGAGGGCCCATATTGACAATCGCAGCATAAAGATGATGACGGGTGTTATACCGCAAGAGATCACTCTCGACAACGACCTCACCGTTTATGAAAACCTTCGCGTATTCTCGTTCTTCTTCGATATACCCAAAGCCGAAGCGCGGAGCAGAATCGCGGATTTGTTGTCATTTGTTGAACTTGACGGCAAGAGGAACAGCAAGATAAGCGAGCTCTCCACAGGAATGAAGCGAAGGCTCTTGATCGCCCGCGCACTTCTCAATAAGCCCAAACTGATCATAGCCGATGAGCCCACGACCGGCCTGGATCCCCAGGCCCGCCATCTTGTATGGCAACGGCTGCGGCTCCTAAAGAGGCAGGGCACGACCTTGATTCTAACCACGCAATACATGGAAGAGGCGCAGCAGCTCTGCGATCGCATCGTTGTGATGTATCAAGGAAAGATCCTGAGAGAAGGCGTGCCCTCAAAACTGGTTGAGGATGAGATCGGACATGAGGTCGTGGAGATCCGCATCTCAAAGGATGAAGATGAAACGCTGATATCGCAATTGTCCGATGTCTCATGCGGGCATGAGCGGATGGGAGATACCCTTTATTTTTACTGCAAGGACGGAAAGAGCCTGATGCGGAAGGCGGTCGAAATGAACCTTCCCAACGTGCTCAATCGCCCGGCAGCTCTCGAGGATGTTTTCTTGAAGCTCACTGGCAGGAGCCTGATCGAATGAGCCTGTCGTATCGGATCTACTACGTCTTTCTGCGCAATCTCATATCTTATAAGCGATTTGTGGTTCCCACGCTTATCGTCAGCATCGGACAGCCCCTGTTTTACCTGCTGGCTTTCGGAATCGGCATGGGCGCTTACATGGGGCATTTCGGCGGCAAGCCGTATCTCCATTTCTTGGTGCCCGGCATCCTCGTTTCATCAGTTATGCTCTCCTCCACTTTCGAGTGCCTTTACGGCACATTCGTGAAGATGATCCACGAACGCCTGTTCGATTCAGTCGTGGCAACGCCGGTATCAGCCGAAGATGCCGTCGCCGGAGACATTGCATGGGGGGCCTTCCGAGGGCTTATCGGCGGGGTGCTGATGCTCATTGTAGCGTCTATCATGGGCATCTTCCCGGCGTCAATAAGCAATCTGCTCGTGCTTCTGGTACTCATGGTGTTTGTGGGCATACTCTTTGGCTCCCTTGCTATGATAATCACCTCCTTCGCGCCGAATTTCGACTTCTTCAATTACTACACCGAATTGGTTATCACGCCGATGCTTTTTTTCTCGGGCGTATTCTTCCCATTGGATAGGTTCCCACAATGGATGAAGACCTTCGCGCTCTTTCTGCCCCTCACCCACGCCGTGAACATATCGCGGGCTGTCTTTGCCGGCGCGACCGTGCCCGGGCTAGCCGTCAGCTTTCTGATACTCTTTGTTATCGAGGTGGTTGCCTTCTACGTGGGCGTAAGGCTCATGAAGAGAAGACTCATAAAATAGGGATTCCTACCTATGCGCTTTCACGTATTGGCGGTAGCTGGTGTTCAGGATGATGATGGGCAGCAGATAGCGTATCCGCCTGCCGAGGCCAAACACTCTCCTCACGCTGCTTCCGAACGAGTAGAACTCATCCTCGATCCACCTTCGTCCCTCGTCCAGTTCATCGGGGGTCAGATTCGCGGGTTTGAAGACGGTGTGTGCGATATCGTACTTTTCCCAATCCTCGGTCAGGATCCGATTCTCTTGCTTTAGTCTCTGGTAAAGTTTCGTGCCCGGGAAAGGCGTCAGGATGCCGAACTGGGCGAAATCTATCTTGGCCTTGACGATGAAATCCAGAGTGCGCTTGAAGGTGTCCTTGTCGTCGTGATCGAAGCCGAAGATGAATGCTCCCTCAACACTGATGCCGTTATCATGGATTCGCTTAATATGCTCTTTGAATTTCTCGACGATGTTGAAGCTTTTCCCGACTTCCTTGAGACAGTCAGGAACAATCGATTCAAACCCGACGAACACGCCGCGGCAGCCGGCCTTCCGCATGAGCTTCAAGAGCTCAAAGTCCTTGCCTATGCCTATCGGCGCCTGGCATATCCACCTGATATTCAAGGGCGCAAGGGCCGTGAAAAGCTGTTTGGCATGAGGATGACTGCCCGCGATATTGTCATCGACAAACGCCACGAACTTGGTCGCGAGCGAGCGCACCTCGTCCACCACCGAGTTAACCGAGCGGAATCTGAACTTGGTCCCAAAGAAACGCTGCACGCTACAGAAATCGCAGCCAAAGGGGCACCCCCGCGATGTCTGAACAACGCTCTTAACGAAATAGCCCTTGCGTTCGTATATGTCGCGCCGTGGGGCAAAAATCTGGGAAGGATCGGGCTTCGCACCTTTGTAGAATCGCTTCATCTTCCCAACTTTGAAGTCCTCAATAACCTGGCCCCAGACACCTTCGGCCTCGCCCAGGACAACTGAGTCTGCATGCCGGATGGCTTCGAGAGGAACAGCCGATGGGTGGATCCCCCCAAGGACGACCCTTGCCCCCCGCGTTCTGAAGCGCTGCGCGATTTCATATGCTCTTGGAGCGGATGCCGTGAGACAAGTTATGCCGACAAGATCAGGCCCATCCGAGAAGTCAATGTCCCGCAGGTTTTCATCCATGAGCTCTATCTCGATGTCAGGCGGCGTTAGGGACGCGAGAATGCCGAGCGAAAGGGGTGGGATCTGGAAAGCTCTTCCGGTGAGACCCTGCTTCCCGCTCTTGCGTCTTGCGGGTGCAACCAGGGCAATCTTCAATTAGCCTCCTCGCGACTCGTCGCGGAATTTGTGTACTTCATTATGGTGAACGGCGAGGGCCGAGTCAAGGTCTAATGCCCGCGACCCCGTTTATCTTCTAGAGATCAATCTCTCAGGCACGTGTCTCTTCGGGTGGTCTCAGGCGCCTGAAGCTTCGATACAGAAGCAGATCGTACACGATCTTCAGGCCGCCGGATAGGACAAATGGCACGCCGATAAGCGCTGGGTGGGAAAGGAGGATGCCGGTCAACGAGGGCGATATGGAGGCACCAGCCGACCTCGCGATTGTTGTTACGCCTGATGCTGCGGAGCGTTCATCAGGCGCGACCACCGCCATCGTGTAGGACTGGCGCGTGGGCACATCCATCTGGGAGATGCTGAAACGCAAGAGCAGCACGGCGATCGCCAGATGCAAACTCGGCATGAACGGCACGAGCATCAGTAAGACATTGGAAGGAAGGTGGGTAAAGACCATGGTCCTCACTAAGCCTATCCGGGACGCGATCCTGGCGGCAAGCAGGCCTGAGATGCCCGCCAGAACGTTTGCGCCGAAGAATATTCGGCCTAGTACACCGATATCCACACCGAACTTGACATGGAACCAGTAGGCCATGATGCTCTGAACAACGAATCCACCACCGAAAGCGTCCAAGGCAAAGAGGCCGCTCAGTCTGAGCACTATGCCTCGCGAGCGGTGTAACCCGAAGGAATGAGAGCGCAGTGCACCCGGTGCATTCTGTGGCTTCGAGGCACTTGATATCTTCGTGATTTCAACGGCCGCCGAGAGGCTCGTGAAAATCACCGCGAGTGCCACACCTACCAAGGCATAGCCGATCAGCAAGGCGCGGTAGGACTCAAGGGCAGTGAATCCGGATTTATGCAGAGTGCTGGCAAGCGCCCCACCACTCAACGAACCAAGCGCCGTGGCGAAGGAGCCGACAAGGTTGTACCACGCAAAGACGCGCGTGCGACGCTCGCCTGGAATGAGATGCGACAGGGCAGCCTGTTCAATCGAAAGAAACGGGCCGATTTCATAGCCGCTTGGGCTGATGACACCGACGATGGCGGCAGCCATCAGCAGGGCGGGATTCTTCGTTAGAACGAATACCACCCCTCCCAGCACCATCAAGGCCGCACCGATAACCAGCATTCGTCTTCTGCCGACTCTGTCTGCGGACGTGGTGAGGCCGAGCGAGACTACCGCATCACCCACCAGGGTAAGTGTAAACAGCAGTCCTATCTGGGCGTCTTTGAAGCCGATCTCGGCAAGATAAAGTGCCAGCGCCACGGACAGGAAGCCGTAAGCAAACATCCGCGCGATGCGGGTAGTAAAGAGAAGGACGATGTCAGACCTTAAACGCGCCATTGGGTGTGCCCGATGCATCAGGCGTTGACGTCACACTTTCTGATCAATGCAGCAATATCTCTGACCGCCTCGATGGCCGTGTCGATGTGATCTTCGGTGTTGAACGGGCCGATACTGATCCGGACTGTGCCGTGAATCTTGTCGGTGCCGAGCTGGACGTGCACCAGTGGAGCGCACTGCAGTCCGGTACGGCTGGCGATGTCGTAATCGACGTCCAGCATCGTCCCCACATCAGCCGCTTCCCAGCCCTCGATGTTGAAGCTCAAGACAGCAATATGGTTGTCCGCGCCATCGGCGCCATAGAGGGTCACCTTATCAATCCGGCCAAGGCCATCGCACAGTCTCTTAAAGAGCCCCATCTCCCGCCGGTGAATATTGTCGATGCCTTCTTCAAGAATCCACTCGAGCCCAGCGCGCAAGCCGGCTACCCCGACGATATTGAGCGTGCCGCACTCCATTCGATAGGGGAATTCCTCCAGATGAAACGGATAAGCCGAGCGGACCCCCGTACCGCCGAAACGGGTGCCGCGAATGGGTACCTTTGGGCCGATATAGGAACCGCCAATGCCGGTTGGGCCCATGAGACACTTATGCCCGGTAAAGGCCAACAGATCTATGCTCATTGCCGTGACGTCGATTCTCTCTACGCCTGCGGTCTGGCTGACATCGACAGCGAAATAGACGCCGGCCGCGCGGCAGATTTTCCCAATCTCTCCGATCGGCTGCACTGTGCCGATGACATTGGAGCCATGGTTCACGATGACCATCTTGGTGTTTGTCTTGATTGCTTTTCTGACGTCGTCCGGGTCAACGTAGCCTTCGGGACCGAAGGGTATATAGGTCACTTCAATGACCCCGTCGTGTTTCAGGTGGTACAGCGGCCGCAGCACGGAGTTATGTTCGAGGTTGGTGGTGATCACGTGATCGCCCTTTTCCAGCATGCCCTGAATAAGCATATTCAGAGAATCACTGGCATTGTAACTGAAGGTCAGGTAATTGGGGTCGGTCCCATTGAAGAACTCGGTCAGCATCTTGCGGGTACCGAGGACCATCTCTTCGGTTTCCAGGGTAGCATCGTATCCGGAGCGGCCCGGATTGACGCCCTTTTTCTGATAGAACTCGTACATGTAATCATAGACACGCTGAGGTTTCGGAAACGTGGTGGCTGCATTATCCAGATAGATCATCTCTGACATACTATATCCTTGCCGCATCTTAGGGTAGGAAATTGTTGTCCGAAGCTCTCATGATGATCACGCCTCCTGCTTTTCCACCACCAGAGCCTGGGCTACAACTTCAGCCACGGTCTTGATCTCCACATTGAGATGGTACACCTGATTTAGCTCCATAAGCTGATCTATGCAGTTATGACAAGGTGTCACAACGACCCGGGCGCCCGTGCGACGGATCTGGTCGGCCTTGATTTCGCCAATCTCCACACGGCGGTCACGATACTCACTCATGGAAAGCTGGCCGCCCCCACCCCCACAGCAGTAGTTGTCCGCCCGGTTGGGCGTCATCTCGACGAAATCGCTCACCGCCTTCTTGAGTACGAAGCGTTGCTCTTCAATCACCCCACCAGCCCGGACCAGATTGCAGGGATCGTGCAGGGTAACACATTTTTGATTCTTCGAGGGGTCCAACTTGATGCGTCCCGTGCGGACATAGGAGGCTACCAATTCAATGACAGAGGCAACGGGGTAAGGGTAGGCCCGCTTTATCCAGTCAGGTCCCTCCCATCGGATTGCGCGAAAACCATGTCCGCATTCTGCCAGAACAAGCATATCGGCCTTCAGCTTTGTTACCTCGTCATAGAGCCTTTGAGCCAATTCCCTGGCTTCCTCATCATTGCCGGAGAAAAGAGCGTAATTGGTCACGTCATAGCAATATGTCGAGAGGGTCCAGGATTCCCCCGCCGCATAGAAGATCTTGGCCATGGCACTGATGGACAAGGGAAAGAACTTGGGCTCTCGGGGATTCAGGGTATAGAGGACATGCTTACCTGAAGCATCCAGTGGAATGGCTGCCCTGTCGTCGCCGACTTCCAACTTGAGGTCTTCTTCCAACCACCGCAGGGTATCGACAAGTTCCTCACGCGGAATCGCCATGTTGTTCCCGGAGGCAATTGCAGCATCGACGGTGGACTGGAGGCTCTTGGGCACCAAGCCCAGCTCGACCAACATTGACCGTGCCGTCCGCACAAGAAACGGAATGTCGACGCCGATGGAACAATGAATGGAGCAGCGACCACACATGGTACAGCCACCGAAAATGACGTCCACCATCTCCTCGATGGCCTTCTCATCCAGGTCCCGGGCGCCAATCCATTGGGGCACGAGCCTGCCCAGGATGGTGTGATAGCGGCGGTAAAGACGTGCTATCTGGTCCGCTTTGTTGCCTGGAATGAAGCGTGCCTCGCGGTAGCGCAGGTAGTAATGACAAGATTCGCCACACAGGCCGCAGTGCACACAGCTGTTGAGATGGGTGCGGAGCCTGCCGCCGAGTCTTGTCTCCAGTGCTTTGAGCGACCTCTTCTGCCCGGCCGTCAGAGTCCTTACGCTCGCCATGATTTACCGCCTTCGGCGGGCCAGACCCCCCGCCGGCCATAGAAGAGACCCAAATGAAAGCGGGCCAATGCGAAGTACACAGCATGACGCAATTTGCCCAGCGGGATATAGAGCAGGAGAATACCCGCATAAATGAACAGGTTGTTGGCGATGCCTTCATGCAACAGGGCTGCCACTGTTAGGGCGTGGAAACCGGTCACCAGAAGGTTGCTCAAGTAATCATCCGGGCTCGAGAAGTAACGTAACTTCGAACTTGCAACACGTCTCGCGAGGAGAACCACCCCACACAGGGTGGTGAGTGTCAGTAGCGCCGCCGAGCCGGAGGTCACGACCGGCGGCAGACTCGCGTGAACGAAGAGGGCTATCAACCAGAAAAAACTCAGGAAAGTGCCGATGTGATACACGGCCCCGAGAACGTAAATCACCAGATGAAGGCGTGCAGATTCCTTTTTCCAGGGCAGCATGGCGCCAGTCAGGGAATAAAGGACGGCAGGAACAGGTTTGCCTTTGGGGACTGCCAGCGAGCTGGAACGGCCTGACCAAACCACCTGGAGCACCATACGCAGAGAAGCCAGCACAAATATGACGAAGGCTGTCAAGAGAAACCACTGAGCGGCTGACATATGGCTTCTCCGCTCAGACGCAGCCGTCAGGTTTTGGAAGGCCAGCGATCTTGCAGGCCCCCTTGGCAGGTCCCAGGGGAAACATCTGGTAGATCTCGGTCAAGCGGAGGCCGGTATGCTGACAAATCTTCCGCACCATGGGGGCCATCTTGTTTTCCTGCCAGTAGTCGCGGATGAATCTGATGACCGCCCAGTGCTTGTCGGTCAGCTCACCTGTGCCGTCGGCGGCGGCGAAAAGGCTGGCAACCCTTTCGTCCCATACTTCCGGTTGTTGAAGGAACCCGTCTCCGTCAATCTCGAACTGCCGTCCCTCCATCTCAATTTGCGGCACGAACCACTCTCCCTTCACGGAATGACGTCATAGAAAATACATGCTATACGCCATGGGGTCAAGCCGACTTTCGCCGAAGATGGCGCACCAATCACTGCCCGACGGGCTGATACTTCATCCCTAGCTCTTCGAAGAGAAACGCCATGCCTAGGGTGACATGATTGCGCGATTACATCGATCCACCGATCGCCCACGGATACCTTCTTCATCTGGCCCGCAACCAGGCCGCACGGAGTCGCTGCAGAAACACGGCTATCCTCTCCCGCAGACTGCCGGGTGAAGGACGAAGCCTTAGCGATAGTACCTGTTCGAGCACCGGCAAGACGTTAAAGATAGTGAGTATCCGGCTCACCTTGCCGCCTCGGAATTCAAGCAAATCCACCCCCTCAGAATCCGCGCGTTGCCCGGTCGGACCGAATCCGGGAGGATCAAATGGCCCAAGCTGAGTCCCCGTGATCCGCCAATGCACGGCACACATGCTGCTGTCTGCCGCGACACAGATCGGGTGGAGGATCGCGTAGTGAAAGTCGGGGAAGGCTCGCAGAACCATCTCGCTGAATCTCCTGACTGCCTCACGGCCCACTGCCGGAGCCTCCATGGCCGGATCGTCCCACACCACGTCGTCCGCAAGCAGAGAGACGAACCCGTCAAGATCCCGTGAATTCCAGGTACTCGCCAAGCTCTCAACGAGCGCACAGATTTCGTCGTATTTCATAAGTGCTCCAGCGAGGTCCTTTTCGGCATCAGTTCAACTTCGGTACGATGCAATCGCTTCCTCAAGTGCAACACGGACAGGTGTGTAGGCTGTGCCCAATTCCCTTTCGGCCTTGCTCCCGTCGAAGCGAAAACCGTGCTTCATTGTTCTCGCCATGTCTATAGACATGCCCCACATAGGTGGTTTCTTTGTGAGATTAGCAAGCCCTGTGAGAAGCCAGGCATTCGCGACAGCCATGGCATCCGGCATCTGCATCTTGGGTAGAGGTACTCCTGAGATTTCGCTGATCATCTCGTTGATTTCTCGAAATGACATCTGGCGCTTGCCTACAAGGTATTTCTCCCCGATGTTGGCTTGCTTCTCAAGGGCTCTGACAATCGCGTCAGCCACATCACGCACATGCACGCAAGTCAGCACGGAATCCAGGAAGACGGTCGCAGGCATCCGCCGGTGCATAAGGTTCTGGATGTATTGGCCGGTTGTCTTCGGGTCCCCCGGGCCCAGTACGGCACCGGGATAGACTACGACCACGGGGAGGTGTCTCTTCTGAAAGAGATCCCAGACCACAAGATCGCCGGCGTACTTGGTTCGGGCATATTCACTGAATCTTACCGGTCCAACCCGGCTTTCCTCAGTGAAGGGGCAGTCCGCCGGCATGCCGTAGATCACTGCCGAGCTTATGTGCACGACCTTGGAAACGCCGGTCTCCAAGGCACACTCCATGATGTTTCTGGTACCGTCCACGTTGACATCTCTGTAGATTCGCTTCCGCGGCTCCCAGAAAGTGTATACGTTTGCCAGGTTGATAACCGAATCGCAACCCCTGATCCCAGCCAGAATCGAGGCTTTGTCGGTCACATCTCCCGGGATCAGAGTCGCCCCAACTTCCTTGATTGTGCTGACATCACTGGTCCTTCTTACCAGACAATAGAGATCATGTTTGGTCTCTGCCAAGCGTCTTACAAGGTGCATCCCGATGAAGCCCGTGGCTCCAGTGACGAATATCTTCATGTATTCTCCCTCCAGTCCGGCGGTCACTTATGTCCGCCCTGCCCTTCATTCTACCAGCTGCCCTTGCCGTGCAGCAGAGGATGTCATTGCAATCTATCTTGGTCTTGCGGGGAGACCTCCCGCCACATCCGAAAGTGCGGTCCCGAGATCGGAATGTGGAACTCATCTCCCTTGGTTTCAAACCCGAGAGATTCATAGAAGGGGACCGCGGGTGTCCGAGCGTTACACCATATGACTGTGCCGCCATGACGCGCGACATGGTCGATGCACGCCCGCACCATCGCGGCGCCAAAACCCTTGCGACGGAACTCGTGACACGTCGCCATGCCCCGAAGCTGCCAGCCATTTGTATGCGTCTCAGCTGGCATCGTCTCGCCTGGCATCGGCCTCGGCACAACCGATGCAACGCCCACCAACTCATCGTTGACGAAGACTCCGACATGAAGACTCTCGGCTTCGAGATCGCCTGGATATACAAGGGTCTCCGGCGCCTGATGGGGACGGAGAATGGCGTGGCGCAGCAGGCGCGTTTCCTCGGCCGTGATCGAGCGAATCTCAATAGCGGTCATATAAGAGACCCTTCGCAAGAAGACCTGTTCCCATCTTGGCACTGCCCGTCAATTCAGACGAATAAGCCTATCTGGGCGGCAAGAAACTGGGCCGTCCTGCCGATCTCAAAAGGCCACGCATAGACGAATCCGATTCCCCGGTGGCGATCCCGAGCCCGAGAGATAGAGCGTACGAGAGGAGAGTGTTAAAGAAAAGACAATTCCGCTTCGGATTAGGTCGAGTCAAGGGGGGCATGGCGGCGAACAAAAAACGGGCGGGACCGACCCGCCCGCACCAAACTCAAGAAATCCTTTTCTTGAATTCGACTCTCTCTTCAGACCGCGCTCGGAAGCGCGCCGCGTCTATATGCCTTCCAAGAGGCTGACGAAGGTATCGTGATGTCCTTCCTCGTCACTAAGAATATTCTCGAACATCAACCTGGTGGTCTCGTCGCCTTCTTTCCTGGCGACTCCGATGATCTGCTTGTAGAGCTTTATCGCACCCTCTTCATCCTTCTTGTCGCGCGCGATCATTTCCTTCAGGGTCTTGCCGACGAAGATAGGTTCAGGCTTTGTGGTGGGAATGCCACCGAAGTAATTGAGCCGCTCAGCGATCATTTCCGCGTGCTTCATCTCGGCGATTGCTATATCCTTCAGCTCATCCTTCACTGCGAAATGCTTCACGCCACTCCACAGAACATGCTGCCACATATACTGAACCGCTACCTGCATTTCCCTTGCAATACCCTTGTTCATGAGATCCATCAATTTCTTTGACGCCATAGACTTTACCTCCGTTTCCGTGGCCAAAGACACGACCTCACCAGTTTTTTATCATGTCCCGCGCCCACGTGTCAAGCGATTAGTGCGGCATGCGGGCAAGCACCGGATCACTCCCGGATCCCGTCTGAACCTTATCCTCCGGTGGAGACCGGCTCGCATGGACTTCAGGCCCTTACTATTGGGGATGCCTCCCGGTCAAATGGATTGGTCCTAATCGCCAGTGAGAACAGATACGGATAATTGGTCTTCAGGTACCTCATGTAATCCAACCACTCGCCAACCAGCAGGCTGTAGGCCCGCCTGATGTCCCCGGCGAGATGCGCGTAGTCGGCATCCGGCAGAGTCCGGAAATCAGGCCTGAATTCAAGTTCCTCGGTAACGTGAAAGACAGCTCTCAACAGATTTGTGAATGTCTCGTGCTCAAGCAAGATCGGGTTTTCCAGGAGTCTCACCATGAAATCCCGGTTGGCGGTGAGCAAATCGCGCAAGTGTTCCAGGTTGATCCTCTTGATGTCGACTTCATAGCCGTAGGTTTTGAGCCTTGCGGTCACCTGGTCGAATTCCATGTCGGTCCAGTTGGGGCGGACCACTAGATCCTTTCGTATGGTCCCCAGCCTGGGGTCGAAGTCCGACAGATAGACGAGCAGCCTCGTCCCGATCACGCTGAAAAAGGCCCCGATAACCATGTTGAGCTTCTCAAGCTGCGAGCGCTTCTCCCGCTCGCTGAGGAGTTGACGTATGATCAGCGTGACCAGCAGTACCTCGATGGGAACGAAGGCGATATCGAGGAGTAGGTAAGAGAAGAGGGAATGGACGTCCCGAAAGACCACGTAGTGCACCAAGTAGAGAAGCGCTGACGCGAGAATCAGGGCGATCCCCAATCGAACCTGCCAGCTGAGGCGTTTCATTTCCCATCACCCCCTGTTAAGGAATTCGATTTGCCGGTCACAACGGTCGGCAGCCACCGGCGAGGCCTCGAGAGGCTTGAGATGCTTGACACCAAGTTCCACGCGCACCCTCTCGCCCCTGAGAATTCTCCGCAATTCCTTCACACCTCTATGAACCAGCGGACCTTCGGCCATGGATCGTTTACCGTTTACAGATCTCTGCCCTTGCCTGAGTCTGTGATATTCACAAGATCTTCGGGATAGGGATCGAAAAAGCGCTGCTGCATCAAATAGGCTTCGTCGAAGCGCACGATATAGGACTTGATGATCCCGACAGGGACACTCAGGGGGACTTTCTCCCTCCTGTAATCTTCAAGTGATGCCAGAAAGAATGCCTTCTCCCTCGGGGAAAGACCCTCTGAGAAGTAGCCCAGGGCGTGCATGAGCACATTAATGCATGAAGTGTACTTGGGAGCCACCGCGAGGGCCTTCCTGAGATGCGTGCCGTAGGCGTTGAGAACCTCCCCGAGCGGTCTCTTCTCAGGGTTTGCGACCACGCGGCCGAGCATTCTCATCTCCTTCTGATTGTACGCCATCAGAAGCAATTTGCTCTCGGCCTGGAACTGAACCAGCCCCCTCATCGATTTGGCGGCCGCGACCTGCCGGAATGCGGCAAGCGCGAAGATGCGCATGAAGAAGTGCTCACGAATCCGAAAGCTCATGAGGCGCCCCTCGTCTTCAGCAGCCGGATCGGGGTATTGAGCAAGTATGGCGCCGCCGAAGAAACCTCCACCCTTGCCCGCCGCCGTCTTGCTGTTCGCTCCCGAAAATACTTTCACATCCTTCATGCCGCATGAAGGCGATCTGAATTTAAGAATGAAACCGTCCACGTCGCGCAAGGAACCGAGAAACGATGTCGCGAATCGCTCCATTCCAACCGTGAGATCCCTTCCCGTCGCCGGCTGGACAAGTCGCCGCGCTCCGTCGGCTAAGACTATGCGTATTGGATCGCGGGGTATTCCCAACCCTATCTCTACCTCCGGGCAGACAGGCAGGAACTCAACATGAGGCCCGAGAGATCTTACAACCTCACTTGGAATCATAGCGCCATTGTATCTGCACGTGTCGAATTCGATGCAACGGCTGACCACAATCCTGGGTCTTGCAAATTCAATCATCGTGTTCCCCCTGCCCGATTCGTCGCCCCCGCGAATTCTCTGCCTCACGTTGGTCTCGAACCATATGAGACCCCCGAGGCTCACCTGTTGAGAGAATATATGGAGAAGGTCAGCACGGATGCGAAGCTAACCCAGAGCATGTAGGGTACGAGCAGCCATCCGGCAAGCGATGATATTCTGAAGAAACTTGCGACCGTAAGAAGGAGTGCAACCCAGAGGGCAGCTATCACCACCACCCCCAGCAGAGGGGATCTCAAGCCGAAGAAGGCAATTGACCAGAATGTATTGAGGATAAGCTGTACCACAAAGAGGACGATGGCAGATCTGACGCCGGGTATGCCCGCACCTTTCCTCCAGATGGCGAACAGGGCGATCCCCATCATCACGTAGAGCGCAGTCCAGACGGGGCCAAATAGCCAACTCGGTGGCGTGAAGACAGGCTTTCTCAGGGTCACGTACCAGGTGGTGACCGCCTCACGGGTGAAGAGCGAGCCTATGAAACCGGCAAGCAGGGGGATTGCCAGGCACACCGCTAATCTTAAAGTCTCGTGAGGAACATATCTCTTCAAGCAGCGAATACCCCCTGCAATTAGACATTCCGATCAAGGACGATCTTACACGAATGCGAGATTCGAAGGCCAGCAGAAAAGCCAGCTACGATAGTTGGACCTTGAGATTCCCAAGCATCTTGGCCACATCAGTGGTAGGCAGTTCACATTTGAAGTTCCGGCAAACATATGCCGTGGCCTTGCCGCCAATGCTCGAGTAATCTGCAGCAAAAGAAGTAACCGAGCCTATAGCGGAGGCATCCCCGTCGATCGGAACAGAGAGGACGATCTTGTTCGGCAAGAATCTTGACGTGATAGCGGCCGGATTTCGGCTCTGCGCAATCACAAGCGCAAGAAGATATGTCAGTGAGCGGACGCACCGAAGATCGCCGGCAGAGCCCTATTCACACGCTTCACTCTCCAAGCATCTTCTTGAAGGTTTCTTCATCCCTGAGGGGCGCGAGATCAGCGTCGTCGCGGGCCATCTTCTTGAATGAAGGCGCTAGCGTAAGAGCTTTCCTGAGGGTGTCGAGCGCCTGGGCTTTCATTCCCGCCAACGAGTAGTAACAAGCCAGATCGTACGCCACTTCGGGCGAGTTGGGGCTCGCCTCGGATGCCTTCTTGAGCTCTGCTATGGCGGCATCAAGCTTGCCTTCCTGCCTGAGAGCACCTGCCCTATAAAGGGCGGAGTATGCCATCTGAAGCGACAGGAGCCTCGAGAGTTCGTCAATGGGCTCAGGGTGGTCGTCCACACGGAGATCTATGTAGCGATCGTTGAGGCCTAGAAATCCACCGCCTTCTCTGACAACAAGCAGTGCGGCCGACTGTTTGCCCCTGGAGTCGCCGCCGGCTTGTTCACCGGCCTTGAGCGCCTTCACGAGCCGGACAGCAAGATCTCCCTCGCTACTCTCAAACGCGGTGGCAAGAGCAGTTACAGTCGCCTCGCTCACCAGGATGTTTCCCTGACACGCGTAGTGCTTGCCCGTCTTTCCGCCCGCCCAGGCATTGCACCCCTTCCCCGTGCAGGTGACCGCCTCCCCCTTGGCATCGACTATTCCAACTTGTCGCGTCTCCCTGCCCTCATCGGCCGCGAGCAGATTGTTAAGCGTCTGCTGGGCAGTGAGACCCGATGCAAGAAGCTCCAGGCCCTTCGGGCCATACGTCGTATTGGCGTATGCCTGCGTTGCAATCGCGCCGATTCCCGCCTTTGCCCATGGCACAACCGAACCGACCGCAAGGAACTTTGAGGCAACGGCGATACCCAGATCTCCGGTCTCGGGATCAAACCCGACGATGGAGAATGTGGCGACGGGCTCGCTGCCTTTTTCCGTAACGGCACCCAACGCTGACACAAGAACCAAAGTCACAAGCAAACCGATGAGGACTGACTGTCTAACAATCCCTGCCTTCATGGCTGCTTCGCCTCCTTTTCCTAGAAGATGCGCATGTGATCACAACAAGTACTCCCTCCCACATATGCCCCACAAGAGTTTCATCCGACAGTGTTACACGCGTCGCCGCGATTTGTCAATTGCCCACGATTATCTCCGCGACTCGATCTGCGGGCACGCTCGTACCTTGCTCATCCCAAACGGCCATGTTGCCTCAGTCAGAGGCTCAGGGTATCATAGCGATATGACAAGACCACGAGCCGCATGGCATCCACTCAGGGGCCTGCCACGGAAATCGGCTTCGCTCTCCCATTTCCGGGCCGGGCTGCCAGTATCCCATGCGCTATTCTATCTCATTATCATCTTCGCGGCAGGTCATCCCGCGATCTCGTCCGCCGCTAATGCCTTCGATCGCGAAATCATGGAATTCGTCCAGGACCACAGATCACACAACCTGGACCACCTCATGACCACCTTGAGCGCGGAATGGAACAAGGAGAATTTCGTCCTGGCGTCTTTGCCGATAATCGCCTGGGGTGATGAGAAATCCTTTTCTGCGCTCGAGGCGTGCGCGAAGTCCATTGCCATATCGGAGATGATCGTGAGTCCGCTCAAGTACGCGATAGGTAGGAAACGCCCGACGGGCACCGGTCCGAGAGGCAACTCCTCTTTTCCCTCGAGTCATGCTGCGACCGCGTTCGCGGCAGCGTCCTGCGTCGGCCATGCTTATCCCAGGATGAAGATCCCGGCCTACAGCTTGGCCACCCTGATCGCCTACTCACGCATCTATAGCCAGAGGCATTATGCCTCCGACGTCATCGCCGGAGCCTGCATAGGAGTTCTCTCTGCCGAATTCTCACGCGCATACCTTGCGTGGCTGCATGTGGACAGGGCAGACCTTGCCCGCAGACTGCCATTCAGGATCGCGGGTGACACAGACGGCAGAGGACTCGTGAGGATTTACTTCAGTGCCCGGATGTGATTCAAGTAGTTCCCGGCGCAGCCTCGCCGTGGCCCCGCCTGGTGACAACTCCTCGAAGCCAGTGCTTGCCCGAAGCCTACTGCGTTGTCACGACCGGCTGAAAACTGATGTTGTCAAGTTTGGCGCTCGGGCCGGCAAGGTGCGTTATCTTTAATGCGCACGATCCTTCCTTGAGCTTGAAAGTGCTGCTCCCGGCAGCAGGATAGTACTTTTCAGTTCAACCAAAGCCGGACCCCTTATCCAGGGTGAAATCGGCCTCAGGGTCGAGCCCGCCAAAGCCACAGCCCTGCCCGATAATATTCTCACCTATATTGGAGTTGTCGGGCCCCGCATACCATATAGAGGCCGAATAGGTCCCCGAGGCCGGCACCTGCATGCGCACCAGAACCCATTCACCGGGTTGATCAAGCCCGTAAAGAGCAAGCCTGCCTCCCTCGCCCCCACAGGTAACAATCTGCAAGCCCCCACCCGAGCTTGCCAGCGTGTCCTCGATCTCAATCGTGAATGCCATTGGCGCCTTCACAATGATCCTGGCGATACCGATCTTGTCCGCGCAACCATCGCTGCTTGCCCGCACCATCAGTGTGAAGTTCCCGCTGGGCGACGCGGGGGCGACATAAGTACCGTTCGATCGCAGGGTTCCCCACTGGTCAGGGTCGCCTGTGACCAGATCCATCTCCCACGTGACATGCTGCGAAGAACACTCAACGAAGGTGGCAGAGAAGGCGACTGAATCTGCCACCGGCACGGTACTATCAGCTGGCGCGATCGCCACAAACCGAGTCAGCAGCTCCTTCTCGATCACCACTTTCGCTGTTGCCTGAAGCGATGTATCCGCCTCGCCTACTGCCTTAAGTGTCACATGGCCTGCGGAGGGCTTCTCGGGCGGTGCTACGTACACCCATTTGCCTGCAATCCTGGTGATCATACCCGTCGAAGGCGTTCCCCCCAGCGTCCCGTCCACATACCACGTGACGTCAGGAGCCTGCCCAGCGAGCTCAACACTGAACTCTTGAGATGAACTCACCTCAACGGTGCAGGAATCAGGAGCGATAATGAGCCCTTCCCCATCCGGGCCAGGACCCTTATCTACTCCGCACTGCAGGGTGACCAAAACGACGATTGCACCGACAAGAATCCAAGGCGCTTTCACTCTTTGCATGGCTGGATCACCTCTGAATCTCAGAATACCCCGTTAACGCCATTTGCACCTGGACCTTCTGGACGTCCAGCGCCATTCGCCTTGCCGATCGAATTCTCCTCCACAACCTCCGAGAGGCGGCGCTCCCACTTGCCGACTCGAGTATCCCCATTGAATCAGCGCTTGCCCCAGAAGAGATCCATCTGCCCGACTCTCGCCTCGACGGCCTCAAGGATCTCCCAGCTCGCGATCTTCTTCGCTATCACCTGAATGTCTGGATACAGCACTCTATCTTTTTTGAGCATCTTCACCACTTTGCGGATCTCTTTATACGCGGTGAGCGGTCCGACGCCCGGTGTCTCTTCTCTGAAATCAAAAGCCTGGGCCGCGCTCATCATCTCAATCGCGAGCACATTGATGACATTCCAGATTATCTCTTTTGCCTTGCGGGCAGCGATCGGGCCCATACAAACATGATCTTCCTGATCAGCGGCCATGCTGAAGTTGTCAACGATGGCCGGATGAGAAAGCAGCTTGTTCTCCGAACACAGCGAAGCCGCAGTGTACTGCGCAACCATGAGACCCGAGTTGAGGCCTTCACCCTTCACCAGGAACCCGGGCAGCCCGACATTGAGATGGGGGTTCAGGAGCCTGTTTATGTGTCGCTCGCTTAAGCCTCCGACTTCGCTCATCGCGATCGCGAGGAGATCAAGGGCCATTGCAACAGGCTGGCCATGGAAGTTGCCGCACGCAACCTGCTCCCTGTCGGCAGCGAAGAAGAGCGGGTTATCGGCAGCCGAGTTCATCTCGATTTCGATCTGTTGCCTGATGTAATGCAGGGCGTCAAGTGACGGGCCGTATATCTGGGGAATGCAGCGCAGGCTATAGGCGTCCTGAACTTTGCCGCCGCCACTTGCCAGCTTCGAACCCTTGAGAAGCCGCCTCAGGTTCCCAGCCACAGTGTTCTGGCCGTTGAAAGGCCTTACCTCGTGGGCGCGTTTGTCGAAAGCCCGGGGCGGAGTCCTCAAAGCATCTGCGCTCATGGCACTCGCAATCATTGCGGTCTTGAACACGCGGTAGGCATCATAGAGTCGCAGGGCGCCGCAGCCGGTGAACATCTGCGAGCCGTTGATCAGTCCCAGGCCTTCCTTGAAACTCAGCGTGACGGGTTTGAGCCCTGCCTTCCTCAGCGCCTCTGCGCCGCTCACAAGCTTGCCCTTGTAGAAAGCTCTTCCCTCACCCATCACAACTTCAGCCATCTGTGACAGGGGCGAAAGGTCGCCGCTGGTACCAACCGAGCCCTTCTCGTTGATTGCAGGTACGACGTTGCGGTTGAGCATGCCGATCAAAGTCTGGAGAGTGCTCAGCCTCACCGCCGAATAGCCCTTGGCAATCACATTTGCCCGCAGAAGCATCCCGGCCCTGACCTCGTCCTCCTTGAAGAACTCACCGACACCCGCCGAGTGGCTGTAGACTATCCTGCGCTGAAGTTCCTGACCCATCTCGGGAGATACCCTGACCCGCGCGAGCTCTCCGATACCGGTAGTGACACCATATATCATCTGGCCTTCGCGCACGAGTTCCTCGACAGTCCGCCTGCATCTTATTACCGCGCGCCTGGCCTTATCGGAAAGCACGACCCTTGCATGGTTCCGCGCCACCTCATGCACCTGTTCTATCGTCAGGCTATTCCCATCGATTCTTACGACCATCTCTTTCCTCCCTCGTTCACAGTTCATAGGCATCCACACTCCAGCAATCTACCAAACGCCGTCGGCACGGTCAAGGGAAGTGAGGCAAGCACAGGGACGTGATTGACAAAGTGCTTACTTTCCCTGAAATTAGGGGCAAGCGCCATCGCGGAGATCCCGCGCGGGAAAATGGGATGCATCCCTGTTGAATGAGGCGTGAGAAAATAGGAAGAACTGAGAGTCGCCCTCATTCAAGGAGTGGACCAGTTGTCAGAGTTACTCGATAGCCAGATAACCGAGTCATATTCAGAGCGGCGGGTTTTCCCTGACCACAAGAAGGGAGGCTACGCCGAAGTATGGGAGATTGCTTATCCTGCCGTGTTGACCATGATAGGCCAGACTTCGTTGAGCTTCGTCGATGCCGTGATGGTGGGAAAGCTCGGAGTCGTCCAACTTGCAGGCGTCGGCCTGGCAGGCACCCTGGTCTGGGGGCTTTTCGCTTTCTTCAATGGCCTCGTGATCGGCGTCAACACATTCGTGGCACAGGACTTTGGTGCAGGGCGTTACAAGAATGTAGGCAAGATGACCTGGCAGGGCATACATCTCGCCATCTTCTCAGGCATCTTCCTCGCTATAATGAGCGTCTTTAGCCCCTATTTTGTTAAGCTGATGGGCCCCAGCGCTGAGGTTCAGCAGGTCGCCTCGTCCTTTCTGAGAATCAGACTTCTCGGGGGCGTCTTCATGGTATCCTGGATCTGCTTCTCATCTTTCCTCAGAGGTCTCGGCGATACCATGACCCCGCTCAAGGTCACGCTCATCGCAAATGCCATCAACATCCTCGCCAACTACTGCTTGATTTTCGGGAAACTGGGATTTCCGCGCCTGGGCACCAATGGCTCGGCGATTGGCACGGTCTTCGCCACCGCCGTGGCGACAGCGATGTTCCTCGCGATCTTCCTTTCGAAGAAACACTCAGCGAGATACTCGACTCGGGCCCACTGGCGACCCGACCTTGGCGCCCTTTTGAGGCTTGTTCGCGTCAGCGCTCCTATCGGCGTACAGTGGTTCCTCGACCAGGGTGGTTTCATTGTGTTCTACGCCGTAATCGGCAGGATCAGCACCACGGGCCTGGCTGCAAGCGAAGTGGCCCTGAGGTTCATGTCGCTTTCCTTTATGCCGATCGTCGGCATGTCGATCGCTGCGACAACCCTCGTGGGCCAGTATATCGGCTCGAAAGAGATCCACTTCGCGGTCCGCAGCGGCCGTTCGGCGAACAGGCTGGGGCTTCTTTATACTGCGACCTTGGCCGTCGTATTTGCGGTTTTCCCTGACAAGCTGATCTCTCTGATAAACTCCGATCCCGAGGTCATTCGAATGGGAACCCCCATCCTGAGGATGGCCGCCATGTTTCAGATATTCGATGGGATCGGCATCATCAGTAGCGGCTGTTTGCGAGGCTCAGGCGATACCTTGTGGACAATGCTTGTTGGAATCGCATACGTCTGGTTGGTGTTCGTGCCCCTGGCCTACATCGGCGCCTTCGTCCTCAAGTTTGGTGTCTTGGGCGCATGGGCGGGCATTACAATTTACATAATAGCCCTCAGCATCACCTTTTTCTTGAGATTCCGCAGCGGCAGGTGGCAGAAGATCAGGATCTAGAGTCTTGGCCTTGGCTGGTCAAAGATTCAGAAGATCAGGATGCGGTCATCGACTAAGATATGGCATCCTCCCCTTCGGTGGTATATGATGTGCCGACTGTGGGTGTGCGGTACAAATGCGCCCGATCGGAAGGCGCGCGGTAGACCGGATGTTTCGGGGGGCACCTCGGATCTTTGGGGAATCTCGCGGAGGCTTATTGATGACGCAGGACCAGGCATCCAATCAGAAGGTAAACATTCTCTTTCTCGCACACGATACAGGCTTCATAGGCGGCGCTGAGCGCCAGATCCTGGAACTCTTCAGGGGAATCGACAGGCAGAGATACAAGCCGGTCCTTGTCTGCCTCGAGGCGGGCGGCCCCGTTGCCGAGCGCGCAGCCGCAATGGATGTCCCCGTCCACCACGTCGCGAGGCGGTGGCGCTGGGACCTGACTGTGGCCTGGAGACTGAGAAGCCTCATTAGGAAAGAACGCATTTCAATCGTGCATGCGTATCTCGGGCTTCCGGGATTCTACGGGACGGTCGGTGGCAAACTCGCAGGCGCACGGGTCATAGCAACGATCAGGATAGCAGGCCCCCGGTGGCGTCCGAGCGATATATCCGAAAGGTTCGCATTTCTCATCGCCGACCGCATAATATCCAACTCGAAGGCCGGTGCGGATTACTACTTCAGGCACTGGCCGGGCAGAGCCAAGACAAGAATCATCTACAACGGCTACGTGTCGACGGACTTCGATCTCAGGAAGCAAAGGCCCCGGGCCGATCTCGGTCTCCCTGAGGGCGTGCCCCTGATCGGTCACGTCGCTAATTTGACCTTTCTTAAGGACTACCCTAACTTCTTGAGAGCGCTCGCGATCGTGTTTCGTGAAGACAACCAGGCGGTTGCAGTCATCGTCGGTGATGGTGACAAGCGGCCGGAGTATGAGGCCCTCGCAAGCGATCTCGGCATATCCCAGCGCACGTGTTTCCTTGGTCACAGACGTGACGTGCTTGATCTCGTAAAGCAATTCGACGTGTGTGTGCTCGCATCGCACGCCGAGTACAGCGAAGGCCTCTCAAACAGCATCGCCGAGTATATGGGAATGGCCAAACCCGTCGTCGCTACCGCCGTCGGCGGGAACATCGAACTCGTGAATGACGGCGTGAGCGGCCTCCTGACGCCGCCAGGCGAGCCCGAGCCCCTTGCAGAGAAGATCCTGACGCTTCTCCGCCGGCCCGCTATGAGGCAGACGATGGGTGCAAGCGGAAGAAAGTTCTTCGAGGAGAATCTTACTCTGGAAAAGATGGTGGCAGAGACCCAAGGGGTCTATGCTGAACTTGTAAGTAGATGATGAACGGCAAGCTCCGCATCATCGGCACTGATGAACCCGAGAAACTGATCGCCTTCCTGGAAGAGGCCAGGAAGTCTATGGGCCAGAGAGCCTAGAACTTGACCTCGGGTACCTTCTCCGCCCCGGGAGCTGCTTCGAAGTAAGGCATGGGTTCAGTGAGCCCGCGGCGCTTTGCGAAGAACTTGCCGAAGACCTCTCTTATGTATGTATTGAAGGCCCGCACGGCGTCATTGTATCTCACCCGCTCTGTCGAAATGCGATTCTCAGCACCTTCCAATTGTGCCATGAGGGTTTGGAAATTCTCGACTGCCTTGAGCTCGGGGTAGCTCTCGACAACGACCATGAGACGTCCGAGTGCCCCCTCCATTGCCCGCGCGTTGTCTATCTTCTGCTGGACCGTGGTGGCCTGCGACCACTGGCTCCTCAATCTCGTTATCTCTTCGAACAGGCCTTTTTCATGAGCGGCATAGCCCTGGACGGTGTTCACAAGGTTCGGGATGAGATCATTCCTTCGCTGGAGCATGGTCTCAACCTGCGCCCACTTCTCACTGACAGTCTCGTGCAGCCTCACCGCGCGATTGAGGCCATTGACATACCACCCCACAAAGCCCAATACCACCACCACAACTGCGATTAAGCCAATCCATGCACCCGCTGCTTTCATTGTGTTACCTCCGCTTACCTTTCAAGTCTCCCGCTCCGACACACCTACGCATGTCTTACCATCTGACAACGCCTTGCTCCTCTCGATCAAGCTTCCCTTCCACCTCCACTCCGTCTCTCCCTTACCATCCCTCAACACCCACGGCCTCCTACCATCCACCACCGGCGCCTCCCCCACCGCAGGATCCACCTCCAAAACCGCCAAAGCCACCCCCAAACCCTCCCGATGAACCTCCAAAACCCCCCATCCAGAAGCCACCCAGTCCCCTGCGGTGGCCATAGCGCGCCGCAAACGTCATGACCACGATCATGAGAATGAACAGGAAGAATCCGAATCCCACGACAAGCCGAGCTGGTGACACCGAATCGCCGCTCCCGCCGCTGGCAGCCCTCTTCAGCACAAGGTTCTCGGGTACGGAATCGCCGTAAGCATAAGCCTGCCCGCTATCCTTTAGGATCCGATCCGCTATCATATTGACCGCGGTTACAAGTGCCCGGTCATATTCGCCGGCCCTGAAACCCGGCCGGAGAACGTCGCGATATATCATGTGAGCTGAGGCATCGGGAATCGCGCCCTCCAGGCCATACCCGGTCTTGATCCACATCTGGTGGTCCTCGGCCGCGACGAGGATGAGGATACCGTTGTCCTTGCCCGTCTCACCGATCCCCCACTCCGTGAAGAGCTCGACGGAGTAAGGTTCTATCGCAACGCCGCCGGTAGTTTGAATTGTGGCAACGGCGATCTCGGCCCCAGTCTTGGTCTTGACCTCTTCGGCGATGCTCGCGATTGTCGCCTCGGCACGCGGAGATATCATGTTGGAGAAGTCACTTACGAAACCCACGGGGCGCGGGAGAGCAGGCTTCTTTGCAAGGGCATCGAAAGATAAGGGCGCGGCCACGAAACCTATGGCGAGCCCGGCAACCAGTAATCCTAGGGCAAGCAGGCGTGGAGGCCGCGACAAGTTTCTACATGCTTCCATTGCGGTCCTTCCTACAGTTGATCCAGCCGACCCGCGAGCCCTTCCACGGCATCAATATACTCGGCAAGCACACGATGAGCATCCTTCCCATCTATCCTCTCATCTCCGGCCTTGTCACGAAGGATCGCTGCGAAGGTCTTGGTGTCAAAGCCAAAAACCTTCTCCACGGCCTCGACTGCCTCGATCTTACGCCGGGGCACTTCCGTCCCCTTGAGCCTCAGCATCGCCCTAAAAACGGGAATCAGCGATGTCACCGAGGTGTGCAACACCTGCTCGGGACCTCGTTTCTTCTTGCCGAGTTCGAGATAGGCCTGACGAGTACGAAGAACGGCTGCCCTGAGCTGCGATTCGCATTCCAATCGCAAGTAGTCTCGCCCAACTTCGATTCCCGAAAAGAAGTCATCCCCGTAGATGACAACCTGGCTGTCCTTTATCTCCAGATACTCTATTGGGAAAACGTCCAGGGACGATCTTACGTACTCCTGCGTCACCAGAAGCGGCGGGACGATCTTCCGCTTCCTTCCCATATCGACGACATCCAGTGTGCGGGTGAGAGACTCCGCGCCCAAGGTTTCCAGCACTACGACTATGTTGACATTGGACTTCGTCGGAATGTAGTCGGGCCCCGTCGCACTCCCGTAAACCGAAATCGATTTGATGCTTGTGCCAAGTGCCGCGACCAGTCTTCTGCAGTAGGCCTCGACATCAGCACGCACCGAAGCGTGAAGCCTTTCCAGGTTTCTTACAGCCATCATTCAATACCTCACTTCATGTTGCTGCCGAGGCTCAGGGCAGGAGCCCTCTCTGAATTGCGATCCTGCACCTACCTTCCAAGATGTCTTCGCGATGCTCTCAGTTAGTCTCTAATCTCATTTGATCGCTAATCTCGAATTGGAGTCGAGTCTAACCAGTCGGTGTCGGGCAGTCAAGCAAAAGCCAGACTGTGCATCTGCCGCTACCACTGCCGCGAGGGCTGCTGCGATTGCCATTGCGAAAGTTGCCGGAGAAACTCGAGGGTATTCAACTCACAGGTTGCAGGCCTGGTCCCGTCAGGGGGTTCCAACTGCGGCAATCTGGTTGCAATTGAGCGCCTTGAGCATCACATCTCGAAGATCAAAGAACTCTTGCCTGTGATCCGCGCTCACAGGTTCGGCTCGCGGACAGTCTATGGTAAGCGGATTTACGTAGGAGTCGAATTTCTTGATTCTGAAATCCAGATGAGGCCCTGTCGAAAGCCCGGTCGAGCCGACGTAGCCAATCACCTGTCCCTGGCTGACCCGTGCACCCCGCTTGACGCCACCGCCATAGCCTGAGAGGTGACCATAGCAGGAGGCGTAGACATTGTTGTGCCTTATCTCGACATATTTGCCGAAGCCCCCATTCCAGCCTGCCTGTACTACGCGCCCATCACCTATCGAGACAATAGGCGTGCCGCGCGGCGCTGAGTAATCCACTCCATGGTGCGGGCGGTAGACCTTGAGGATGGGGTGGAACCTGGCATTTGAGAAGAAGCTCGAGATGCGCCGGTAGCTCAAAGGCGACTTCAGGAAGACGCGCCTTGCCGAGCTGCCGTCAGAATCGTAGTAGCCGGGATCCCCATCTTCATCGCTGAATCTGAAGACCAAGTGTTCCTTCCCCTCATTGACGTACTTTGAGCAAAGAATATCGCCAATCTCAACCTCGCCACCAGGGTACTCGAGCTCCTCAAAGACTATGGTGAAACTGTCGCCAACCCTCGGGTCGGTGACGAAGTCGATTTCCCATGCGAAGACATCGGCAAGCTTCAGGGCGATGCGCGGATCCTCACCCATGTCCGTGAAAGCTTCCCATAAGGATGACCTGATCACTCCTTCAACTCGCCGCGTGACACCGGCGGGCTCAACCACACCCTGGCTCACGACGTAACCCAATGAGTCGTTACGTACCTTGAACAACTGCTTGAAGCCCTTCCTGTAGAGGAGCGAAACTATTGTTCCTGTTTCGTCAAGAGATGCAATGTAGGAATCACCCGTCCCGCAGGATCTCAGGTTCAGGCGCTGTCCCAGGACAGCAAGCACATTCAGGGCCTTGGAGGCCGCTATGCCCTTTGAGAGGAGCGAGGCGTACAGCGACTCCCCGCGCGAAAGCGTGTCCTGGACGCTTATCTCAGTAGTTTCCGGCTTGGCAGGCGCCGGGGGACTCTCGCGGTCGACGGCCGGTTCGTGGGGCTTGAAGACCAGAAGGATCGATAGCCCAAGGAAAGCCATCACGACAAACTTGAAAACATAGTACTTGATTCTTCTCATATCCCAAAGCCTGGCTGAGACTACGATGTTCCCGCGAATTCACACGCCGAGCAATTTAAGCCAGGGCTGGCCGAAATTGCAAGCTTTAATTTAAGATTACCATCTTTCGCGTGGCATTGCCGCCAATGGTCTCGACTCGCAAATAATAGACGCCGCTCGCGACCTTCTTCCCTCGCGAGTCGGTTCCGTCCCACTCCTGACGGTGCATACCGCAGGTCACGTCACCCTCCCAGAGCTTGGTCACGATTCTTCCTTCCACTGTGACAACGTAGAGCGTGAGGTGCCCCGCTTGCGGGACCTGGAAGGATATGTTGGTTCGCCCCTGGAAAGGATTAGGATAATTCTGAGAGAGAATCAGGCTGCCGCTGCCTAAGGGCGAGCTCAGAACATCACGAGACTCGTAGAGTTCGTAAGACCCCAGGGAGTCTGCGTACGCGACAATCCTTTGCCGCTCCCGATCGACGAAGGACTCAAGCTGTCTCACGCCTTCGCCCGTAACCTTCGCAATGCATAGATGCTCAGGCTCGCTCGTGGTGTCAGCGTAACCGATCCCGATCTCCACGAATTCGCTCAGGTCGAGTCCCGCTGGCGAGATCTCATAGACTGCCCCTCGCCCTGGGCTGCCCGTTCTCACCTCGGAAACAAGCACGTATGCATCCCGCCGTGTCGCCCCACCCGGAATGCGCATTTCACACCGGCCGTCAAGACTCCTCGCAGTCCCTCCGGATGATGCGAGGATCAACGATGAGAATAAGACGCGTGTAGCACAGGAGTCATTGTAGCTCAGATCTCTGGCGCAGGCCTCGATAGGAAGCGGCCCCGTACAGCAGAGGTCATAATCACCACGGTACACATACTTCAGTACGTCATTGGCTACCATCGTAATCGGGGAACTATTCACCTTAACGCTGACGCTGGAGGTGGCCAGCGCCTCCGAGGATATCAGGTAAACGTCGAGATGATTCGTTATATATGGATTCTGGAACACCGAAATCGATATCGAAGGTGGCGTCCTGTCCGTGTTAACGATACCACGCAATCTGATGCCGATGTCGCCCCTGGTGAATTCCGACCATACGCTGCCATCTGGGCTCGTGTAGCAGGCATGCGGCGTCTTGGGTCCGTAGCGATCAAACGGAATCGGAGCGGTGTCCGATTCGGCCGTGATCTTCATGGCCACGTATATGCTGTCGCCGGCGCGGACGAAGGGATGCTCGGCGAGCTTTATGGAGTGATAGCCCATGAGATCGACCGTGTAGTCGAGCTGGCTGGTCAGCAGATGAGACAGGGTGCCGCCGTCAAAATCATCATAGATATAGGCGTCTGCATCGGCGATGGGATCGAATGACCAGAATTCCACGCGCTGGAGGAGAAGGTCTTCCTCAGGGACGAATGTGCACAGCGCCCATGCTGTCGTGCTCCCAAAGCCCGCACTCTTGGTATAGCCGCCTTCGTCATAATACAGCAGCCGTCCATTGGGATCATAATCCTGCCACTCATAGAGAAACGATGCACCCCAACCGATCAGCGCAGAGCCGTATGCGATAGTGTAGTAGCCACTTTCGTCGCCGTATCCACAGGGTCCACCCCACTCTGTCCCCCAGCTGTTCTTCACAATCCAGGCACCCTGCCCACCCACGTGACTGATGTTGTCATCCCAGCCAACTATCAGCCCCGCGTGGTTTGGCTCCGTGGCTCCTCCATCGTAATACAGGGTGTACTGTCCATCATAACGTTGGAATTGGAGCTGCCAAGGATCACCAGATACGCCTGCATAGACATGCACATAGATCGGGCCATAGGCCATGATGTAAGCTTTCAGAACGTCGGTATCCGCTATCCAGCGTTCCGAGATTGCACGCCAGTCAAGCAGGGTCTTCAGGTAAGTGCAGGTTGACTTGCAGCCCGTCATCGATGACTGATACGGATCGCATGATTCCCACACAGTGCCTGCCGTGGAAAGGTAATTGGCCGCTAACCAGTAGGCGCCGCCGAAACACACGCCCAGATAGTAATAGTACTGGCATTCCTTGATGTTGTTCTCGGAGAAGTCGAACAGGCCCTCGCCAGCAACCAGCAGTTTGGATTCGAAATCGGCAAGCGAGGCAAACGCGTAACACGCCCCGCATGAGCCCTGGTCTTTTACGGGGCTCACCTCGCCCCGTTCTCTGCAGTCATACCTGGCGGGCAGAGGTGCAAGCCCGACCGGCACCTTCGCTTTGAAGGGGGTGCGTTCAAACCCCATCTGGATAATGCCATATCCATGGGGGGCGTCCTCAGTGCCTAACGAGATTGACGACGTGAAGAGAATCAGCGCAAGAAGAACAGCCACACCGGATATTCTCTTCACCAAGGGCACCCTCCCGGAGACCGCGTCGTGGTCATAGGTAACTCTACAAATCGGCAGCCATGATGGCAAGGGAAGACATTTCGCAGCCCTTGCGATCGCCGTGCCGAGCCGACGGATAGCCCGAAGGGCATGGGGTTCTAACCGAAGGGCATCCGGCGGCGACGCACCACTGACTCCGCCTTGCGGGGCTGATCTCCGGCTCAATACTACATTCGCCTCCGATCCAGACCCCGCTACGGCTCTTCGCGAACGTTCCACACACGCTGCGATCGCCGTGCCGAGCCGACGGATGGCCCGAAGGGCTTGGGGTTCTAACCGAAGGGCATCCGGCGGCGACGCACCACTGACTCCGCCTTGCGGGGCTGATCTCCGGCTCAATACTACATTCGCCTCCGACTCAGACCCCGCTGCGGCTTCTTGTCGCATCGGAACCGATTGGCATGTTGGAGTATCTATCGCACCAGGACCAGCTTTGCAGTGTGGGTTTCGGTACGCGTCATTAGCCTCACGAAATACATTCCGGGCGCCACGCAGGACTGATCGGCCATCCTCGAATCCCATCTGGCCACGTGGCGGCCAGCGTCTGTGTCCCCGTCAACAAGCATCGCGACACGTCTGCCGGCAATGTCATAAACGTCCAGCCGGACCCAGCCCGACGTGCCGATATCATAGCGGATGACGAAGCCGCCCGCCCCGGGATTGGGCTCGGGGACCTCGAGATGTGTCACTCTCACGCCTCCCTCATCTGGAACGTCGGGAACCGGCTTGCCTTCACGACACCCGTTGTCAACGGCGAGGAGATTATCCACCGAGTAGCCGCTATCGACAGGGGAATCATAGTGCTGCCCCACTCTGCCCGTGTGTGCGGAGATGTAGAACTTGGTCCAGCAAGCATCCCCGGAGCTCGAGTCACAAGATGTGTGGGCATCAAAGGTGTAATTGCACGCGCCCGAAGCCGGCACAACCCCAACCAGCTCCCATGCGGCACCAGTCTCACCGTGTTCGTAGGGCCCCCTGGGAGTGGCGGGTACGTCACTTTCCTGCATGCCCCCCCCGAGGCTCAGGGTTGAATACAGCACCTCGGTTCGCTTGCGCCAGATCTTGTAGCGCTTGATCTCAGGCGAAGTCCCTTCGTCATCATAGGCGCTCCTTTTCCAGGTGAGCCTGACGTGGCCGCCGTTATCACCGGGCAAGTCACGGACACTGACCAGCGCCGGCTTCTCGGTGACGACGCTACACACGCCATCCTTGGTCACTCTGAGCCGTATGCCGAGATCGCCCGGAGTCCATTCCGACCATGATGAACCATTAGAGCTTATATAGGAGGTTGCCGCCGATCTCGGGCCGACCGAGTCATAGGTCAAGGGATACTTATAAGAAGCGTCGGTGATCTTAACGACCACATAAACGTCGTTACCGGAGGACACCCGAGGAACGGATGCGATCTCTACCGAATGATAACCCGGCAGATCGAAGGAGCTATTGAGCTTGCTTGCGATAAGGTTCGAGAGCGACGTGCCGTTGAAGTTATCATAGATGTAAACGTCAACGTCAGGGGTCGCATCACAGGTCCAGAACTCCACCCGCTTCAAGATGACATCGTCCACAGGGATGGACTTGCAGAAGCCCCAGGCAGTTGTCGTACCGTAGCCAACGCTGTTGGTGTACCCGGCTTCGTCGTAGTAGAGCAGTGATCCGTCTGTGTCATAGGCTTGCCAGGTGGAGAGGAATGACGCCCACGAGCCTATGTTGGCGGAGCCGTAGGCAAGCGTGAAGTAACCCCGCTCGGTGCCATAGCCGCATGCGCCACCCCATGATGTCCCCCAGCTATTCTTCACGATCCAGGCGCCCTGTCCGTCGGCGTGAGTCAAGTTGTCATCCCAACCCACTATCAAGACAGCATGGTTTGAGGTGCCCGTCGCACCGCAGTAAAGCGTGTATGAACCATCATAGTGGCCGAACTCGGTGTCCCAGGCATCGCCGTGACCCGCATTCATGGCGGTATAGATGGGCCCGTAAGTCTGAAGATAGGCTTTGATTGTGGCGACGTCCGGGATCGCGTCGTGCGAGAATTCACGCCAGTCAAGAAGCGTCGCTGCGTAAGCACAGGTGCCCTTGCAGGTAACGTCGCTCGCGACATAGGGATCACAAGCCTCGAGCACCGTGCCCCTGGTCGAGAGAAGATTGGCTACCCGCCAGAAGTTGCCGCCGCCGCAGCTTGACCCATAGTAATCACACTCTTTGATGTTGTTTTCGGAGAAATCGAAAGTGCCTTCATCGTCTATGAGGAGCTTAGACTCGAGGGTGGCGGCTGAGGCGAAGGCATAACACGATCCGCATGCGCCCTGGTTCTTGACCGATGTGACCTTGCCTGTTTCGCGCCAGTCGAACCTGGCCACAAGGGGAAGAGAGATGCCGGGCGCTGGAGCATCGACGCTTGGAAGATAAAAAGGCGGTGGAACGAAGCCCTTGCCCGGAGCCGGTTCTTCGGCCATGACCGGCCTTGACTGCGCCACGCTTGGAACCAGGCCTGGTGCATTCTCGCGCTCTGCATCGGCGCCACTGTTGACAGGCGTGCCTGCAACACTCGGCCCCGCCGCGAGCATGGCTACAAGCAAAGCAAGACTGGTCAGAATGGAATTCATAAATGACCTGTTTGGATACTTGCGACGCGGCATTTGACCCTCCTCCAAAATCAGAACCCGGTGCTGTCTTAAGACCCATGCCAAATGTGGGTCTGCGCAATACCAGACATAAAGGCGTACGGCTTCCCGTATCAATATCGGCTGGTCTCGTGCCCTACATTATGGGTGGGTCGTAACCCGTGGCAGGAACAGCAAAGATAAGCCAAACACGGCAATCTCAGCGGCTGGATATGGCGGCACCTGCCGTGCAAGGCACTAGCATCGGCGTGAACCTAACTTACTTCACCCTTGGAGGATCCTCCTGCTTCGTGTCCTTATCGCCCCGGACTTCGCGGAAGATCTCACCGATACCTGCAAGGCTCCCTAGAATGCCCGAGGTTTCAATCGGAAGGAATATCTTGGTAGCTTTGCCTTCCGCGACCCAGCGCAAGGCCTCAAGATACTTTATGGCAATCAGATCGGCTGTGGGGCGACCTTCATGGATGGCATTGTAGACCTTAGTCACGGCTTGGGCTTCGCCGTCGGCCACGGTAGTGAGTTTGAACTTGTCCGCGGTCGCCACTTTCTGGATGGCTTCTGCCTGGCCTTCGGCCTGGAGTATCGCTGATTGCCGTTGGCCTTCGGCCCTTGTTATGGCAGCCTGCTTGTCGCCCTCGGCTTCGAGAATCTTGGCGCGCCTGTCTCGTTCCGCCTTCATCTGTCTGTGCATCGCCTCGGTGACGTCGGCCGGCGGCTCAATCCTCTGGATCTCGACTCTTACAATCCGTACTCCCCACTTGTCAGTCGCATCATCGAGGACGGCACGCAACTTGGCATTTATGGTTCCGCGAGCAGTCAGGGATTCATCAAGTGCCATCTCCCCAACGACGTTTCTGAGGTTGGTCTGGGCGAGTTTCACGGCGGCGAGGGTGAAGTTAACAACGTTGTATTTTAGCTTCACCGGATCCGTAGCCTCGTAATAGACAACGGCATCGACCGTAACGGCGACATTATCCTTGGTTATCACTTCCTGGGGAGGAACGTCCACAACTTGCTCGCGCATATCAACCTTAATGAGCCTCTCGACGAGCGGGATGATGAGCCTCAGGCCGCTGCCAACCGTGCGCTGATACTTGCCGAGTCTCTCAACCAGACCCTTTTCATAGGGCCGGATGATCCTCATGCCCGTGACGGCAGTCATGAAGATGATAATGCCGATGATTATTGCCAACGGTTCCATGGCCTTCCTCCCTGTGGTCCCGAAATCCTCTGCCTACTCACTTGGCCCGCTCACCCCACCCGATGCGTGCTTGGATCTGTGCTCGGATGCGCGCTTCCGTGCGCACCTCCCTCATCACCGTTGGCCCTCAGCCCTCTCCACCACCAGATGCGCTCCCTCGACTTTCAGGACTCTGACCTCAGTGTGCGTATCGATCTTGGATCCATCCGCGCTCGTTGCTCGCCACTCGTCCTTCTTGACTCTCACGCGCCCGCTGTCAGTGACTGGGTCTATCGCTTCGATCAAGAGTCCCACATGGCCTACGAGCCTTTCAGCACCGACCTTTTCAGGCGGCTCCTTGGTGAGCTTCTCGGCGAGCCGTCGGGAAAAGATGACCAGGACAGATGATACGACAATGAAGGTTAGCCACTGGAGCCAGGAAGGCAGTCCGAAGAGCGTAAGAATCGCCGCAATCCCCGTTCCAACGGCGAACGGGAAGAGGTAGAAACCCGCAGTAAAGATCTCTCCGATTATGAATGACGCAGCAAGCACAACCCATATCCAGAACATTAGCGTGAAATGCACGATCTCGCCCTCCGTCTAAAGAATCACCTTCGGGCGGATTCTACCGATTCGCTCCAGCCAGGTCAAGCCTATGTTTGGTGGAATCCTGGGTTCAAACCAATCCCGGGAAGATAGGGCTGGGCAGATGTACTAAACTGAAAGACCCCGTCGTGACTGACGGGGCCTTCCCGATGATCGCGTGGGACTAAGATTTCAGTCAAACAGCGCCTTGATCGCTCCCCATGTCGATCGCTCGACACTAACTTCTGGAGTGATGCAGCTCGGAAGCATCCCCTCGATCGGACCGGCTGTGATATTTCGGCCAAACTTCATCCAAACGGCATCGGTATAGGTCTGGGCCGGCCTCGGCTGCGCCAGCGAGTAGAAACACACATTTGCCGTGCCAGCGATGCCAGGCAGACAGGCACCATAAGGTTCAAACTTGATGGTCGGAACTGGCCGCGGGATCGTGGGATCGCCTTTGCAGTTGAATTCGAAGTAGTACTGGGCAGTACAGCCCCCCTCGCCTGACCCGCCGCCGGCCATTTCGGCTGATGCGAAGAAACCCGGTCTGCACACTAGTGGACAATTCTCGAGGCCCAGCACAATGGAGATATGACTCAGGCCATGCGGCTTGCCACCATACTTGGTAATGTCCCAGTTGATGGTGATGCAGTACTTCCAATAGCCTGCGAAGCCCGGATCAAGCGAAGGGGACGCTGACGCTGTCGCCCACACATACTGCTGTGCAGCCTGATGCGGCCCCTGGTCCTCCGCCGCCAGACTTGCTGTTAGCATCAGAACAAGGGCGGCGAATGTGGCTACAGCGCATAATTGGGTTTTTGTCATTTTAACACCCCCTGCTTCCCTCCCCCCTACTTTCCCCCCTACTTTTAGATGTCGGAAGATTCGGGTGGTCGCTTTACAGCATTCTGAGAAGGAAATCAGGCCAGGATCAACCACAGGGTTAAGCCTCCCCAAAAAGCATTTGACCTGCGCTGGGGTCGTTGTAGAATCAGTATCCGAGGGTGATTATCGCAACGGTGAAGGTCTTGACGGAGTGAGTTCCATTTTGCCAATTGCTGGCAGCCTCAGTTTAGACAAGGGGAGAATTGTCAAGTTTGGCTCGTGAGGCCCGGGACCCAGGCATGACCGGTAATGATTCTGGCATGTCAGATTTCGGGACGTAACATAAGGAAGGAGGGCTGAAGGAACCGGCACCAGACCTCGAATCCGAATCCGAATAGATTCAAACCTAACCAGGGAGGGCAGTATGTCCAAAATCAAGATCCTGCTCGTACTCTCAGTTTTGGTGCTTCCACAGGTTCTTCTTGCAGGCGACGCAACGCCCGTCACAACAGTGAGATTTCATTCTTACGGCCCGCAGAAGATCGGCAATCTGCCACCTGTGCCCATACCCCCGGACAATCCTATGTCCCCTGGCTTGATCGCGCTAGGTAAACAGCTCTACTTCGACCCCCGCCTCTCGAAGGACAATACGGTTAGCTGTGCCACTTGTCACAGCCCGGCGATGGGATGGTCCGACAAGGGTCCTACCAGTGTGGGTATAGCCGGACAGCGCGGCGGCCGAAGATCTCCCCCGGTTTCGAACGCCGCTTACCTGCCCCTGCAATTCTGGGATGGAAGAGCCGCAACCCTCGAAGAACAGGCAACGGGGCCGATCGCGAACCCTGTAGAGATGGGTAACACTCATGCCGGGATGATAAGGACTTTGAACGATTTCCCTGGCTACGTCGATGAATTCAGGGCAGTCTTCGGGACTACACCCATCACGCTCGATCAGGTAGCCAAGGCGATAGCAGCTTACGAGCGAACGGTTGTCACAACAGATTCGCCGTTCGACAGATACGTGAGAGGTGAAGAGTCAGCACTGACTTGCCAGGAAAAGAAGGGCCTTGAGATCTTTAACGGCAAGGGGCACTGCACTGCGTGCCACTGGGGAGCCAACTTCACAGATGGCAGATTCCACAACGTTGGTGTCGCGCCGGCGGCCGGAGCCAAGCCGGATGACGGAAGGTATGAAGTGACCAAAGACCCAAGAGATAAGGGCGCATTCAAGACGCCGACCGTCCGTGACGTTGCTTTGCGTCCGCCGTATATGCACACCGGCGGCGAGATCTCGCTCGAGGCTGTCGTGGAATTCTACAACAAGGGCGGAGGTGCGGGCGATCCCAACCTCGATCCGTTGATTGTCCCACTCGGATTGTCTGCTCAAGAAAAAGCGGCGTTGGTTGCCTTTATGAAACGGGCGATGACAAGCACCAATCCAGAGGTCGCTGATGTGAAGCCCGTTCCGGCGTCTGAGTTTCCACAGTAAAGGAGACCAAAATGAAAACTATGTGCGCTCTCATCTTGCTGGCAGCAGCAATCTTTCTCCTCGTGCCGACGAAGAGCGATGCCATCCCTGCTTTCGCGAGGAAACACGGCTTCAACTGCAATATGTGCCACGTGGCGTTCATCAAACTGAATGATTTCGGTCAACGCTTCAGAGACAATGGCTACCAGGTCCCGGGACAGGTCGGTGGCGAGAAGAACGTGTTTGACACACCCCCGCCGCTTTCCATAAGAACAACCACGGGCTTTTCGCTTTATGACGCTGAAGTTGGCAAACAGAAGACCACCGAAAACACCTTCAACCTATTCGGTTTCGATTTCCTTGCGGCCGGGGTCCTGCACAAGAACATCTCGTTTCTTTTTATCTACACACCCAGGATTGACGAGCCGGCGGCAGACCAATCAGGCCCCGGTCCCTCCGGAGACAACCCGTCTCAGCTTGCGGCACTTGAATCCGCCAACATCGTATTCAGCAACATAGCCCCCGACCTACTTAATCTGAGGATCGGCAGGTTTGAGCCCGCCTACCATGCCATCAGCTCCAAGCGCAGCTATTATCTTTCCGAGCCTTACGAGGTCTATGCGTTTGGATCACCCGGGAACACGTACGTGTTTGACGATAACCAGATAGGTCTGGAGGCCACGGGGCATTGCCGATGTGGATTCAAGTACGCAGCCGGCGTGGTCAACGGCAATGGTGGGAATCCGGACAACAACAAGTACAAAGACGCGTACCTGAACATGTCTAAGACCTTCTTCAAGGGCGACGGGCAGAGTGCAGGCCATAGGGTCAGTGGATTTGCCTATTACGGGTGGCAGCCGAAGTATGCATCCAGAATAATCGAATTGCCCGACACCACCGCGGACACTCTGTCTGTCATGGCATCTAACGAGGCTTTTTACAGGATTGGGGCTGACGCAAGCCTGAACTGGAAGAATCTGAATCTTCAGGCCTTCTTCATGAAGGGCGTGGATCCCAAGGAACTCAACACGTTGAAGCCGACTGAAGACTACGAGTTTACCGGCGGGTTTGCCGAACTTGACTGGGCCGGGCTTCTCAATAATAGGCTTGTCGCGTCTGCAATGTACAACTGGGTCAAGCCGCCGTGCTATGATTCCGAGGCGGAGATCAAGGCTTACTCGGGATTGCTGAGATACTACCTGGGTGACTGGACAGCGGTCAATGTCGCCTTGCACGCCGAGTTCACCCACAGAGAGACCGGGAAAGCCAAGCCTGTTAAAGAGAATGAGTTCGCCCTGATCATGGACTTCGACTTCTAACCAGCGGGGTCAGGCCAGGAGACCTGCAAGTTGGTTGGTAGTGGCATCAGGCCTGTTGGGCTGCAGGTCTCCGGGGAGGGTTGGTTAGCTAGGAGAGGTTTCCCGGGATCAAGTTCGACTTTCTGTATGCTTCTCGGGGGCGGCGCTTTGATCGTGAGAGCAACGGGTGAACGCAAGAGCGGCATTGCGATTACTGTTGGTGCAGGCTCGTGTCTTTTGCTGCTTCTCCTATCCTTTCCGTTTGGGCCACCCCTTTCATGCGCCGGCCCGGCTCGTGCCCAGTGCGAACTCGCGTCGCGCGGGTTTGCAGGATTCGTATACCGCAACATCACCGACGCAGACAAGGATTCGCTAAAGGAGTATCTCGACCTTATGACATCGGCAGCCCGGGGTGACTCCCTGCCCGCAATCCTCCGGAGGAATCCTGCCCTTGGGAAATACGTAAACAAGGACAACCGCATAATGGACGACCGGACGGTGGAGTATTGGCGAGGGCAGTTGAACATCAACCTGTCGCAGATCTATGGCCAAGTCACGGAGCCCGTGCTCATCATATATGCCGCTTCCGACTTCATCACGCAGCTTGCGTGCCACGAGCACATCAGGGATGTCTTGCTTCTATCGGGGAATAGCGACGTCACCCTGACAGTCGTACCTGGCACCGATCATGCCTATGCCTTCGCAAGGGACAAGCGGGAAAGCTACGACGACTACAAGACTCGTAACTTCAAGGGCAATCCCGAGGCGATGAGACAGATAACCGAGTGGCTGGCAAAGCACGCAAATTAGGCCTGGCCCCGCTTTTTCAGAGGACCCAGATTACCCGCGACCCGTCATGGCGCACCCGTAAGATCCACTACCGGAATTCCGTAAGCCCGCCCTAAGTCCTACCCAAGGATCATGTGTCTGTTCCCGATCCCAGCCCGCCCTAAGGCAAGGCTTGACTGCGGCGTCGATTTATGTCACAATCTAATCCGGTGGAGGTGCGTAAGTGTCCCAGGCTTGCCAACAGCCAGGGTTTCGCTTTCAACAGAGGCTTGACGTACCACTTGAAACAGTACGTTTCGGTGTGTGAACTAAGGCCATAATGACCAAAATCGTCATCGCCCGATCGCAGACGAGTGGAGCCGCTATCTGTATTGATTAGCAGTTGATGTGGGTCATCAATTGCCGGAGGTGATCCGGACCTTCGTATCGGTTTCAATTGGGTATCGCAGCCGGTCATAACCAGAGGAGGTGGAACGTGAAGGAAAGAAAGCTATCGGGGGTTTCGGTGGTGGTCCTGCTTGCATGCCTGGCGTCAGCTCCCGCGGTGATCGCGACGACTTACAATCTTTACCCCACAGACGACGTCTGTGTGCAGTCGGATTATCCGGATACTCAAGGTAATCCTACCGGCTCTCTGCTGTACGTCGGTGGACCCTTCGTAGAGAACTACGATTATTGGGCCACCTACATCAAGTTCGATCTCTCCCAGTTCGCAGCAGGGACTATCAATAGCGCCACACTCTACATGTTATGCTACGATCACAGCGGAAGTAGCGTCTCGGTGAACGCCTATGAGGTCACCAACGATCCCCCTGACTGGTCTGAATACGCGATGACCTGGAACTGCGGAAATAACATACTCACGGTGAGCGGTACGCCGGCGCACATCACCCAGATCAATGCTGCAAACGCATGGTTCACCTGGGATCTGACCTACGAAGCTCAGCAGCACAAGGGTGGCGATTTCAGCATTTGCATGAAGGAACAGAATCAACCGTCACAGGGCAAATGGGCGAGGCTTTATAGCAAGGATGCTCAAGTGACTGGCTCATGGCCTTATCTAGCCGTCAGTTATACTGCCCCCGAAGCCAATGACCGGTGGTATGATTGGGAGGACTTAGCCACCATCATCGGTTACTATGGAAACTGCCAGCTGAACATAGCCGCATGCAACGTGACAATCCCGGAACCAGTCTGCAGCGGCTTCCGTTCGCTCAGCCTTGAAAACTGCTGCCCCACCGGTATCCCTCAGGCTTATCTTGCTTACGTCTATGGCCTTGCGGATGGCGATGAGGTGTATTGCAGTTTCTGGCGCTATGACACGACGCCGACTAGCGGCCCTTCGTGTGGAATCTGGGCTCACTGGAACGATTCCAACCCGCCTGATGTCAATGGCGACAATGGGAGTGCCGGCGGCAATCCTGACTTAGGCCCAGGTGAAGGCTGGGACATGACCGATTGGTCATGGGTAGTTAGCGGTGGACACGCTGGGCTTGTGATCGAGTGCCGCCTCTACTCTGATCCCGGTGGCATCGTCTGGATCGATAACATGCATGTACGCGCTCCGGCTCATGCAACTATTGTGGTACCGACCTGCGACCCCTCCGCTATCGAACCGACGACATGGGGCACAATCAAGGCCCTGTTCAAGTAGGTTTTTGACGTGGCGGGTTTCCGGCGGCCCGTCCCCTTTCTACGGGCGTGCCTGTCCGTGTGTGGGTATCCGTTGCAATTGGCGAATGTCGGATAGCCCTGAGTGCAGGAAGTCCCATGTGCCTTGACATGGATAGCAACCTTGCCGTGGTCGAATCTTGACACGCATGCGGTATCACTCGCGCAAGCGAAAAAGCCACCGCGAATTTGCAGTTCTGCGAGAGTGAACCTACTTCGGCACGCAATCCCCGAAGCGGGTCGCACGCATCTTTCGCTTCTTCTGCATGAGCCGCTTGTGTTCTTGCGGATCCACGAAGGCGACGATGCGGCAGATGCTTGACTCTCCGCCCACGAATCTCCAAGGGAAACATCCAATCGTCACACGGCGGCTAAGCACCAGATCGATGTCGCCGCCAAGGTTCTCCGCATGGACTATCGGAATATGGAAAAGCGCTACGTGCATCAGCTGGTAATCTTCCGACGGGAAGAAGTCGTCGAGTCCCTTCCGGTATTTTGATCTGAGGAAAGCGTCGGCTCGCTTTGCCTCGCCGGGCATCCACTCCCTGATCTTGGTATTCATGGGATGATCGGCTGAGCCGCAGTCCACCCCGATCCACTTGATCTTCTTTATCTTGCACCAGCGTGCGAATTCCATTGTAGGACCGGGATGCCGAACCATGTAGCGAACTTCATCCCCTGCCGGCTGATCCCAGGCATAGCGATGATAGCCCGTATTGATGATCAGTATGTCGCCAACCTCGACCTTGACCCTTGCCTCTATGTCAGCCGAAGAGTAGATGCCGTAATCTTCGGCGATGTCGCTCAAGTCCACGACTACCCCTGGACCGCAGAGATAGTCGTTCAAGGGCAGGCTTGCGATATCACCGCCGTGCGTGCAGAAGTGGAGGGGACCGTCAAGATGAGTCCCGACGTGATTGCTCGTTGTTATGAGCTGCCCATTTGCTCCGTTCGGTGCAAGCCGCTTGAAGAACTTGAGTTGTAGCGGCTCATACGTCGGCCACGGAGGCGTGAGCACGCTGAGCGGCTGCGTGAGATCGATCAGTCCAAACCTGGGCTCTTTCATAGGTTCTCCTCCAGTCCATGTTGCGAGTTTCCCAGCACACGTTGCTTCCGGCCTCGTGCCATCAGCCAGCCTTACGCAATCGATATACTTCTCGGGTCTTCTCGCCTGACCCCTCGTATCAGGGCGTTTGCACTCCTGGCCCGCCTTGTTCGCCTTCTTGCCGGTTCTCGCCCCCAGGCCTCAGACCGCCTTGAAAGATCGCTTCAAGGATTCGTAAAGCGCTCCGAGAGCCTCCTCAAAGCACTCGATGGGGGGCTCTACAAGGCCGGCCCCGACCTGTCCGATCCCAGGATTCTTGTGGGCGATGCCCGTATTCACTACAGGCACGATAGCCGTCTCAACCACCTTTATGATGTCTATGCCGGTAGGCGTTCCTCGGAAACCCAGCGATGGAATCCTGTAGTTTCTGCTCTCGCCAACCGCGATGTCATACATGCTAAGCGTGTACCTTGTCGCATCCGAGGGGGAACCGCCCACGAACTGGACAATCGCAGGTGCCGCTGCCATGGCAAACCCGCCGATGCCATAAGTCTCGCATACCGTGCTGTCACCGATATCGGGATTGGCATCTTGCTCGCCGAAGCCAGTGAAATAGAGCCCCTTCACCCTGGGGGCGGGGGCGGTGAACCACCTGTCCCCGACGCCGCTGACCCGGATCCCGAATTCGGTCCCGTTGCGGGCCATGGTGCTCACCACGCTCGAACCGGGAACCCCGGCAATTGCATCAAGACAACACTTTCCAGATGGCATGGTAAGATTCAGGAAGAAGTGGTCGTTCGAATTCATGAATTTCAAGACATCGCTCTTGGCCTCGTTGCTCGCATCGGCCATCACGATTGACGCGGCGAGCTCCCTTATAAGGAGCGATGTACCCGCCCTGTTGCGATTGTGTCCCTCGTCTCCCATCTGGAGGGCTTGGGCAATTAGAGATCTGAGATCGACTTCGCCATGTATTGTGAGGGCTTGCCTGAGAACTGGCGCCAGCACCTGCTCCATCCACTTGAGTCTTTCAACCACCTCTCTGCTGAAGGCCCCAAAGCGGAGCACCTTGCCGAGCCCTTCGTTGAGGGTGGCAAAGGCTTTGTTGCCGGAGTGCCTGTTCTCGATTATCCAGACAGGCATGGAGGGCGAGATTATGCCCGCCATGGGCCCGACCGCAGCATGGTGGTGGCAGGGCTCAAACCGTATCTTCCCAGATGAGGCAAGCCTTTCAGCCTCCACTTGGTCTCGGGCTCGCCCTTCGTAAAGCAGGGCGCCAATCACGCCACCCCTCATGGGACCGCACATCCTATCCCACTCCACAGGCGGTCCGGCATGAAGTATCAAATCCTCTTTCATGCCGGGGATGTCTTCCAGGGCTTTACCCACACCCACCAGAAACGGATGTGCCATGTTGATTGTCTCGAGCGCCCTGGCGTTGGCGGCATCAACAATCTCCTCGAGGCGCATTCTCTTGCCCTCGAACACCGCCTCTTCCGTCCGGATCTTCTCAAGGATGCCAAGGAGGACCTCGTTGCCGCGGCAGGGCATCGCCCAGTCAACCTGAATCACTTCCTTGCCTTGCGAGCGCAATGAATTCGCGAAGATCTGACTCCCTATGTTAGCCACAACAGGCTCGCTTTGCAGGAGCTCGCGCAGATTCTTCATTGCTTCCTTACTCCCTACGTCATCACTTCGCATACACCTTATCGTCGCGTGACTTACTGCTCACCTTACCTGTCGCGCAAGAGATCGAGGGCTAATTCACATGCCTCCGCATTGGTTTCGGCCACGAGAATCCCCGCGGCTTCGAGCTTCTGCCTCTGGAGGTCATAATTCTGAGGATCCCCGTGGGTTCCGCAGATGCTCGCCACCACTATGGGCTCCCCGATCTCCGACGCCTGTGTCCCGCCCGACCGCCTCAGCACGGCTGCGATCTCGCCGCCAGGGTCTTCATTACAGCCATATCCAAGAACAACATCCATCAAGACAACAGCGGTCTCAGGGTCTTTCACTTCCCTGGCGAGTCTTGTGAGCCTGTACGCCTGGTCAATCATGGGGTGGGCCCTTCCCCGCGTGAAGGCGTCATCCCCGAGATCAACAATCGTGTGCCCCGCGCTCACCGCAGGATCGTCAAGCGCAATCGCGCCAGGCAACTTCATGTTGACATGCATGGGTCTGAGGGAAGTACCGAGGATCGAGACCGCTTCTTGAGCAAGCGTCCCTCCACTGAAGAGGCCCCGTACAAACTTCCGTTGCTGGGGAAGTCCCGTCCTGAGCCGGGCGAGATGGTCCTCCCTATTCTGAGGAGGAGGTGTGATCGAGACGGCCCTGCCAGTGGCAAGTCGTGCCGCTTCCAGGGCAGTCCTGGTAAGAGTTCTTGTGAAGATGAGATTGGCTTCGCGCTCTTTGCCCGAGTAGCCCACAAAGTACACTACACATGGCTTGCCGCCATCTCTTGCGATTTCAAGAATCTCCTTTGCCACATTCGCACCGGGCAGTTTCGAGATGATGACAATGACGTCTGTATGCCCGTCGTCAACAAGCACCCGGAGGCCCATCTTGGTCATCACACCTCCGATTGCCCCGGAAACATCCCTCCCACCTGTGCCAATAATCTCGGAAACTCCAAGTCCCAGCCTCGCCAGTATCGATGAGACCTCCTGGGCACCCGTCCCCGATGCAGCGACAATCCCGATCCGGCCGCGCGGAACCATGTTGGCAAAACCAAGCCCTGCACCACCTATCATGGCAGTGCCACAATCCGGCCCCATGAGAAGCAGGCTCTTTTCGCTTGCGAGAGCCTTAAGCCTCTGTTCGTCTTCGAGGGATACATTGTCACTGAAGATCATCACGTGTTTTCCAGCACGCAGGGCATTGTGGGCTTCATGAGCAGCGAATCGCCCCGGGGTCGAGATAAGGACGAGATTGATCTGCGGGTACTGCTTGATGGCACTGTCAAGGCTTCTGGTGACAAAGATTCCGGCCGTGTCGTCACGATGTGGTCTCGCGCCTCCTTCAATCTCCATCTTCACAAGTGAGAGTCCTGCCCCAAGTGCAACCTCATCCTCAGCATCCAAGGCTATGACCATATCGTTGGCTGAAACTGCACCCAGGCCGGAAGTGTCAAAACCGATTTCTTTGAGGAGAAGTAGATTGGTGTCAGTGGCCATCGCCACCATGGCATTCAAGATTCCGGGAGCATCGCCCACCTTCTTCGATATACGCATGAGGCTTACCGAATCGATGTACGCCGACTTTTCAATGTACACTTTCTTCATGACATCTCTCGCATATTCCGGAGGCTTCGAACCAGAAGAGGACACCGGCCAGCATGTCCTGCCCCGAGGTCGCTCCGAGACCCAGCATCTTACCGACCCAGTCGCGCGCACGAGCCGCATCGCCCCTTCCAAGGGAAGAGAGGATGCCCCCCAGCGGCTCGGGATACAAACCCTCGAGAGCTGCCTTGAGCATGAAGTACGACGGAGCTGTTGTCGAGTGAGTCAGAGGTCCAATGACAGCCGAAAGGGTGCATGTGAATTCACGGTCGTCCGGCGAATTGCGGGGTGAGGAATCGCGATCTGAGAAGATATATGATGCGGCGAGAAGACCGGTGAGAAAATCGTCTCCAGATGGCGTGACACCCAAGCCCAGCCCAATGGTGTTTCCGACAACTGATGCAAGCAGGTCAGCATCCTGCGTCCGCCACGCAAGTGCAAGATCATCTAGAATGCGTGCGACCCGTATCAGCAGGATCGAATTCACGGCCCCGGCAGCGGCCGTTGGGGTAGAGTCCGATCGGCCATCCCTTCTCGCAAGCACGCCTGCAAGAAAAGGGGACTTGATCGGACTTTCCTTCCCGGCTTGCCCCGCGAGAGCGCCGAGAAGATTCGCGGCCACGCCGGCGTTCCATCTCGAAAAGTGCCGAAGAGGCTCGAGGCTGCCGTCCCAGATGCGAGCGTTGTGGAGAGATACCCGCAGATTCCTATCCCCGATGTCTATCCACGACCGGCTGACTTGTGCGATCTCGCCGGCATAGGCATCGAGGAAGCGGTCACGCCGTCGCGCAAGAGAGCCACCCAAGGCAACACAATCCACACTTATCGAATAGGCGTTATGTGGAACGCCCCGCGGATGCAGGCTTACCCAGAGGGAATCACCGCACAGAATATTGACAGTGCGTCTATATACGGAATGCACTCTCCCGCGTCTAGGTTCTGACGGGAGGGCCGCAAGGATTGACCAGCTTACGCTATCAGCGTTGAGTATCATGCGTCTTCCGGAGGTTTGCCTTCAAAGCCATGAACACCCGCTCGGGGCTCAGGGGCAGATCATGTATCCTGACGCCAGTGGCATCGAACAGGGCGTTGCCTATCGCCGAGGGCACTGAAATCATGGGATGCTCGGCAACCCCTCGCGCACCGAATGGCCCTTTGTCGTGCGGGGTCTCGACAAAGATCTGAACCATCTCACGAGGTATGTCCTTTGCGGTCAGGATTTTGTAGTCGGTAAAAGACCTGTTGAGAAGACGTCCGTCGGGATCGTACACGTACTGCTCGATGAGTGCGGTGCCTATCCCCTGGACTCCACCGCCCACAACCTGGGCTCTGCAAAGCGCATCATTAATCACGCGCCCGACGTCGAATGCGGAAACCATCTTCACGATCTCGATATCGCCCGTCTCAGGATCGACTTCGATCTCAACAGCGTGCGCACCATAGGTCCAGTTCAGGGCGGGCAGACCCTGTCCGGTCTCGAGATCGAGATTGGTGAGGCCCTCGGCAACATAGCTCCCCCGGCCGATTATCGGACCTCCTATCGAGTTGCCGTTTGGAAATTTGTAACCCAGGATGACATCCTCATACCTCAAGCTCTTTGCCTCGTCGCCTTTGACAAAGATGCGTCCGTCTTCAAGGTCAAGGTTGTCCGCGGGGACGCCAAAGGCCTGCGAGGCAACAGCCCTCATCTGGCTGATCGCATCTTCCGCAGCTCTCAATATGCAGAGCCCGCCCATCACGGTGAGACGGCTTGCCACGGTCTGCCAGTCGTATGGCGAATAGGCCGTGTCCTTTCCCCACACAAAATGAATCTTCTCAAACGGAAGGCGAAGAGCGTGCGCCGCCATCTGGCTCAGCGACGTTGCAGTGCCCTGACCATAGTCCACGCCACTCACCATTACGTTGGCAGTAGCATCCTCATTGAATCTTATTATGGCGCTCGATGCCGTGTTGGGCGGCATAGCCGGCGCTTTGTGGAGAACACCTATACCCTTTCCTCGCAACTTCCCCACACCCCTGCCCCCACCTGTTGCGGCCTGTCGCGTCGGCCCCTCCCCCTTATCCTTTCCCCGATTCCCATCGGTCCCCGATCTGTCTCCCCACCCAATCGCCTTTGCCACTTCCTCGAGGCACTTGCGGACACTGCCCGAGTACTCGGTCACCTTCTCCCCCGTGATCGTCGTGGAGCCAACCCTAAGCAGATTCTTCATCCTGAACTCAACGGGATCCATGCCAAGCTCTCTTGCGACCATGTCCATCTGGGACTCGATAGCCCAGAAGAGTTCGACATGCCCGAAGCCCCTGTAGGCCGTGCCAAAGGGCTTGGTGGTGTAGACCGTGAGCGAATCCACCTTGACGTTTTCGATGTCGTAGGGCCCGGCCGCCGAGTAGCCGGATGCCCGACCGATATTGACGCCATAGTCGGCGTAAGCGCCCGCATCCCATACACACTCGATCTCTTCGGCGATGATGCGGCCCTCGGCCGTCACACCGGTCTTGACCCTCCCGTGAAGCCCCTGCCTGCAAGGAAGGGTGATGAATTCCTCTTCCCTTGTCGCAACCAGCTTAACCGGCCTCGACCCAGCGGACTTGGAGAGCATCACCACCAGCGGCTCAAGATGGATGCCTGCTTTTCCTCCAAACGCCCCACCTACATGGGGCACGATCACTCTTATCCGAGCATGTGAGATATCGAGCGCCACGCTCAGCAGATGCCTGACGGCAAATGGTGACTGCGCCGAGGTCCATATCTCGATCTCGCCGGTGGGCTTCCAGTGCGCAATCGTCGCATGCGTTTCAAGTGGGGCATGCTGAACCTGTGGAGCGTAGAAGGTGTTCTCTATTACTTTATGACTCTTCCGGAAGCCTTCCTCGACGTCGCCCTTTCTCAGCCGGAAATGATTCGCGACATTGGTATGTTCAATCGGGCAGAAAACGCCCTTAACGCATTCATACGTGTGCAGGAACTCGTGAACAAGCGGTGCACCGGGTTTGAGAGCCTCTCTCGCATCGAGCACCGGCTCAAGAACTTCATAATCAACCTTGATGAGACTCACTGCCTCAAGAGCGATCTCCTCGCTTGTCGCTGCCACGGCGGCGACAGGTTCTCCGCAGTAGCGCGCTTTGCCGTCGGCCAGGATCGGCTTGTCAACCATGTAGAGCCCAACACGATACGGAAGGTCTTTGCCTGTGAGGACGGCCTTCACGCCCGGGAGTTGTCTCGCCTTATCAGTATCAATGCTGAGAATCCTGGCGTGGGCGTGGGGACTCAGCAGCATCCTGGCATAGAGCATGCCCGGCAGTTTCATGTCTGCTGTGAAGGTGGCGCTCCCAGTCACCTTCTCGGGGCCATCTATGCGTGGAACAGACTTGCCGATGAGATCATCCCTCATATTTCAACTCGTTCTCCATGCTCCCCACAAAGAAGGGGCACATACGATTTCTCATACGATCTCTTTAGACACCGCTCACGTCTCGAACCCGCTCTCCCTCATCACGCTCGCGGTATGCGGCGTCAAGAATGGCCTCGATGATCGGTTTATACCCCGTGCACCGGCAGAGGTTACCCGAGATCGCCTCTTTGACTTCGTCTTCTGTAGGGTCGGGATTCTGCATAAGCAGAGCTCTCGCCGACATTATCATTCCCGCCGTGCAGAAACCACACTGGAAACCGCCGTGGTCTATGAAGGCTTGCTGCAACGGGCTGAGGCCGGTGCCCTCGTTCCCGCCATCTCCCTTGCTTGTACCCCTGCTTGTACCCTTGCCCGTGGCCCTAGTCCTGTAATCGTCCCCATCGGCTCCCTTGCCCCTCATCTTATCCACTCCCCTACCCCCCACATTGCCCACCATTTTTCCTTCACCCTCTATGGTCAAGATCTCGGAGCCATCGACCTCAACGGCAAGCACAAGGCAGGAGTTGACGGGTTTCCCATCAACGATCACGGTGCAGGCCCCACATTCACCCTTGCCGCAGCCCTCCTTCGTTCCCGTAAGGGCTAGCTCCTCGCGCAGGAGTCTCAAGAGGGTCCAATTATCCTCGACATGGAGCGAGGTCTTCTCTCCGTTTACTGTGAAGCTTATGACTCGTGCAGGACTCATCATCCCAGCCCAGCCTTATCGCTCAGTTTATGAATGACGTCCCTTACAAGGACTTCGACCATATGTTTTCGGTAAAGGCCGGATGCTCTCACGTCATCTATGGGAGCGATCGAAGCGAGAACAATCTTAAGAATCTTCTCCGTCTCCTCCAGCCTGACGTTATCAAACTTGTCAATCAGCAAGGGTGTTGGCGCCACGGCTCCAAGCGCGATCCTCAAGTGCTTGCCGTCGCGGATCGCAGCCGCCGCGTTCACGACCGATAGGTCATGCCCTCTTATCCTCGTGCGCTTGGCAAAGCCCGAGAGGGTCCCCGGAGATGAAGGAATCAGGATTTCGGTGACGAGCTCATGCCGGAGAAGACACGTTTCCTTTGGGCACGTGAAGAAATCCGTGAGGAGTACGGTCCTCTCGCCTTTGGCTGATAACACCCGCAGCCGCGCATCGAGGACAAGAAGAGACGGCCCAAGGTCGCAGGCCGGCGAAGCGTTGCAGAGATTGCCGCCGACTGTTGCCCGATTCCTTACCTGGTTTGTCCCGAGCCACGATGCCGCCTCGTGAAGCGCATGCATGCCGGGAGGAAGGTTCTTGAATTCAAGCACCTCATTGACTGTGACGCAGGCCCCGATTCTCAAGCCACCGTCGCCGCCGGCTTCGATCCTTCGCATTTCGGAGATGTGCTTGATGTCAATAAGGTACTTGGGCCTTGTGACGCCATCCTTCATATTGACAAGCAGGTCGGTGCCGCCAGCGAGAATTTGAGCCTCACCGGCATAATCCGCCAAGGCCCGCACCGCTTCGTCACAGGTCGCCGATCTAAGATAAGCGAATTTTGGAAGCACGGTCATACCACCGAAAACCGGGAAAACCACGTGACGCGACCGATTCAATACTCTTGCAAATCCGTCTCGAATAGGGTAGATTGAAATTCCTTGAGATTCAAGGTTTTTCGGAGAGGCAAATATGAAACAACTCGAAGAAGTCTTGAGACCCCCGGAAAGGGACCTACCACCCTACCCCGCCAAGTCAATATACCTTGCAAGCGGAGAGAAAATGGTAGTGAGGCAGGCTGAGCGGGAAGAAGTGCCCATTCTTCTCGAGGCCGTGAGACCGCTCACGACCGTTGAGCGCGACTTCTACGACATAGTGGCGTCGAGGACCTATGCCGAGCTCTTGGGATGGATGCGCTACCGCGTGAGGGACGAATACTGCCTTGTCGGGCTGATCGACGGTATCCTTGTCGGGTTGGTGAACGGCCGCACGCTCAGTAAGAAGATCGGCGTAAGTTACCACACCATTGCGATGAAACGTGGCCTTCGCGTAGGGGCGCACCTCTTTGCTGCCAAGATGGAATACCACATCGAGTATCTTGGGCAGGAGGAGGTCTATATAGTCGCCGAGAGTCCTATCGGCTTCAGGCGCTGGATGATCGAATACCCTCTCGTAGAGCGTCCCCAGGTTCATCACGAACTCGGCGGCGTGATGTCATGGGCGCTCACGCGGGATCTCTACTTCGCGGCAAAGCCAAGGCTGGTGGTGGGCGAGCGCCCGGTTGCTGACGAGCTCGTGGCAGCGGCGAGAGAGATAAAGCTGGTCGGAGCAGAGGCCTTGATAACCCAGGTCTCAGGCAAGCCAAAATAGAAGAAAGCACGACGGGGCACCAATGTTACGAGATGTCTATATAGCAGGATGCGGGATGACCCGCTTTGGCAGGAGTGAAGGCGACCTTCTCGATATCATCGAGGAGGCCTCGCTGGCAGCCATCGACGATTCTGGGATCGACCCGGCTCGAATCCAAAGCGTTTTCGTTGCCAACATGGGAGCCGGTATCCTTAATCACATGACGGGCCTGGCCTCCGCCGTTGTGGATAGGCTGAGCCTCTACCCGGCTACAGCAGAGGTCGTCGAGAACGGGCCGGCCTCCGGCGGTTCCGCCGCAAAGGTCGCCGCCTGCGCCGTTGCGTCAGGCCTGGTGGACATTGCACTGGTTGTGGGCGGTGAGAAGATGCGGGATGTCACAGGTTGGGAATCCACTGACTTCGTGGCGACCCTCTCCCAACCCCAGGTCGAGTACATATACGGTGTGACTCTGCCCTCCCTTGCAGGCATGTTCGCCAGACTCTACATGGAAAAGTACGGCGTCGAGCACAAGCATCTTGCAATGGTAGCCATAAAGAACCATTCCAATGCTCTCAAGAATCCTTACGCGCACATACGCCAGGCCGTCACGATGGAGGGCATCCTCTTGAGGCCCGAGGCTGTGGTCAACAATCCGCCGGTTGCCGAGCCCCTCAGAATGTTCGACTGTTGCCCCGTGAGCGATGGGGCCGCGGCACTTGTGCTCTGCTCGGAGGAAGTAGCCAGGAAGGCCTCGAAGCCCCTTGTCAAGATTGCCGGCATCGGCCAGGCCACTGACACGCACGCCGTTCATGAGCGGGAGGATCCAACCGAACTGAAGGCTGTGCGAATGGCTTCCGCGAAGGCTTTCAAGATGGCTGGGCTCAAGGTGTCGGACGTCAACGTTGCTGAACTTCATGATGCTTTCACCATTCTTGAGATTGCCGAAAGCGAAGAGGTGGGTTTCTTCAAGAAAGGCACGGGGCACATCGCCCTCGAAAAGGGAGAGACGTCCCTCACGGGCAAGATCCCCATAAACCCGTCAGGTGGCCTCAAGGCAAAAGGCCATCCGGTTGGCGCCACCGGTGTCGCTCAACTCGCCGAACTGAGCTGGCAGCTTCGGGGCGAAGCCGGCGAGAGACAGGTGAAGGGTGCGAGAGTAGGCTTCTCCTGCAATTTCGGAGGCTTTGGAAACAACGTGGTAGCGTTCGTTCTTACCAGGGAAAAGTGACGAGCCATGACCCAGTTCGAAGGATTTGTCTGCAAGGCATGCAGTCGTAAGACCTATCCCCGCCATGCACGCTGTCCGTCATGCGGGAAGAGAGAGTTCGATGCGGTCCCACTCGAGGGCACGGCGAGACTCCTCACATTCACGCGGGTCCACATGCTTTCCCTCGCCTACACCGATCGTTTCATAACCCTCGGCATAGTCGAATTTGAAAACGGTTTCAAGGCGCTTGGCAGGCTGCTCGTTGAGGAGCCAAAGATTGGGATGAAGCTCAAGGCAGCCATCGGGACCGTCAGATCCGAAGATGGCCGGAAGGTGGCCGGTCTCTGCTTCAGCAAGGCTTAGAACCCGCGGTAGGCCCACCAAGCCGATTCGAATTGATTTCTCCTCAGTCAGCCCCCATCGACTTGCGCATCGACATATGAACAAGAACGGGTGAAGCCGAAGCGGCGGCGGCGCCTGACCAAAGTCACAGCGGGAAGGGACCGCTTACAGCTCTTGCACCTTCATTTGACGACAGTCAAAGTCCGGACTGAGACCGCTCCCCCACCTGACGCCCGCACAAAGTAGACACCGCTGGGTAGCCTCGCGGCATCGAGCTCAAGCAGGATCGGCCGGTCGGCAATCAAAGCGCCATCATAAAGGAGGGCAACGCGCTTACCTAGAGGATTGAAGATCTCCACCTTCACCCTCCGAGCGTCCCGAGCGCTCAGCAAGAACCTGGCACGAGACGCACAAGGATTGGGGCAGGCGACCGAAATCTCGATGCCTGCCATATGCCCGGTCGCCGGTGTGACAGATGCCTGAACGGCAGGAATCGCATCCCTGATAGCATCGATCAGCTTCGAGTAAACCAATGGGCTGTCGCGAACCCGTCGCTGCTGCTCCGCGTGGATGAAGAAACCCGTGGTCGATGAGACCCCTTGGAAGCAGGGATCCGGAGAGCCATTTGTATAACGACCCTGAACGTTCGTACTTCCGTATAAGGGGCAGGAAGAAGTGCCATCCCCCGCGATACCCACCGTGATATTCCTGGAGGCAATCATGTGGTCCCTCAGTTCAAAGAGGATCTCCTGTGAGTCCGTGGCGTGCCCGTTGCTCAAGAATATGTCCTCGCAGTTGCTCCTGACATTCCCGTGGATGCCGAAGGAGTATCCATCCGGGTAGCACGTCGTGAAGACTTCATGGGCCACTTGATACACGGCCTCGGTCACATGACCCATGTCGGATTCATGGTAGTGACCGTCACCGCAGACGTCGGTGGAACCGTCACAAGGTGAGAGCGCGCTATTGGCACAGCGGTGAGTGCCTGCCATGATGAAAAGCCTTGCACCTACGCGACGGAAGATGTCCCCTCCCTCGGAAGCGGTATTGATGTCATAGAGGGGATGAGCTACTTCGATTGCGATCTTCCGGCAAGGATCGATCCTGAGGATTAACGTCCCCCAACCCAGAGCAGGCGGCAACGTTTCCCTCACGAGATAGTACTCGGAGCTATCATAGCCCGTATCAGTGAACAGCAAGATCCGGTATTCCGGGAAGTAGACGGCGAGAAGGCTGTCGACAGTATCTGCGTTCTCACTTAGCAGCGACTCGACTATCGAGCGCCACAGATCGAGCTCATCCATGGTTGGAGGAACGAATCCCTCGCTGCCTCTGCCAGGCATGTTGACGCGCGCAGCCTCAATCTCGTCAAGAAGATTCCCGCTGACTTCCTGGATCTCTGCGGGGGCGGGCTTGGCGAAGACCGTAAGAGCGGCGATGGCGCCGAGCACAATCACCAGCCGAGCAGCTCCGACCCTGGCTGGAAGCCCTTTAAGGCGCCGCAGATTTGCCATCACCGTCACCGAGTCCCCACCGACCGAAGATGCAACGTTCGCTTCCGTATCCTTAGCTATAGACATTATAGCATGAGCGCCTTGCCCAGGTCCTTCAAGAAACAGCCATCCTGCATTCCTTGCCTGAAGTTGGGCTCGTGATGTTTGGTATTAGGCGCACGAGGCTCCCGGCCCCGCCTTAGGGAACCGAAAGCCTCATGGTGCCGTTTGATGCTATCTACTATTAGGCCTTATCGTAAGTTCGTATCATTTGACCCCATGAGAGAGGAGACCTATTGTAT
>CAYHHI010000002.1:0-141647 GCA_964356335.1 uncultured bacterium | reverse complement strand
CTCACTGTGGAGACGTTAGCAGCGCGAAATACCAGAATCACTGGCCTATGAGACTTCTTCAAATCCCTTGCCGAGAGCCTTCACGTTCACATCCAGCAGCGCCATCGCCCTTTCGGAGAGTACCTTGCCGAGGCTTTGGATAGCCGAGTCGAGATTGATGGCTCCGGTCTTCTTGACGAGTCCGCCGAGCATCACCATGTTGGCAGCCCTTGAACTCCCGAGATCTTCAGCGATCTTGTTTGCCGGAATCCTGATCTCACTTACGTCCTGTCGCCCCACCTTTCGCTCGACGAGCGACGAGTTGACGAATATGGTGCCGCCGGGTCTCACGCTCAGCTCGAATTTGTCAAGAGCTGCAACATTCATTACGACGATACAGTCCGGGTGGCTCACGACAGGGGAGGCGATCTCGACGTCGGAGACTATGACCGAGCAATTTGCCGTCCCGCCACTCATCTCCGCGCCATAGGATGGGAAGTAGGTTGTATTCTTGCCTTCAGTCATTCCCGCATAGGCAAGCAGGGTTCCAATGAGAACTACGCCCTGACCGCCAAAACCGGCCATTATCACCTTGGTGGTCATCAAATCCCCCTTGATCTTACCTTCGTGCTTCCTGGGATTCCTTCGCCCCAATGTCCTTGAAGACTCCGAGCGGGAAATACTCCATCATGTCTTTCTCGAGCCATTTCACGGCGTCAGCGGGACGCATCCCCCAACCCGTGGGGCACTGCGACACAATCTCGACAAGCGTGAAGCCGAGGCCTTTCATCTGGGTCTCAAAGGCTCGCTTGATAGCCCGTCTTGTCTTCATGACGTTCTGAGGACTGCTGACGGCGACCCGCTCCATGTAGGCGACACCGCCGAGCCCGCTCAAGAGCTCGCAAACACGCAGCGGATAACCCGTAAGCCGCGGGTCCCTGCCATACGGGGACGTGGTGGTCTTCATCCCGACAAGCGTGGTGGGGGCCATCTGACCGCCGGTCATGCCGTAGATCGCGTTGTTCACAAAAATCACCGTTATCTGCTCGCCCCTGTTGGCGCTGTGGATCATCTCGGCTGTGCCTATGGAGGCCAGATCGCCGTCGCCCTGATGGGTGAACACCACACACTCAGGGTGTACCCTCTTTATGCCTATGGCAACAGCCGGTGCCCTGCCATGCGCCGCCTGCGCAAAATCGAAATCGAAAAACTCATCCGCAAACACCGAGCACCCGACCGATGCGACTCCAACACACCGTGTCCTTATGCCAAGCTCGTCTATCACCTCGGCCGTGAGACGATGTATCAGGCTGTGGCCGCAGCCGGGACAATAGGTGAATTGCTTCTCACTGAGGCTCTCAGGCCTGCCGAACACCTTTTCCAAATCTTCACCCCCGGTATGCTTCAGTCCAGTCCAGGAAAGACCTCGATCTGATCCTTGGAAACCATGGCACGCTTGGCGGTGTCCACTATTTCCTCTTCATTGGGAAGTCCCCCGCCCGTATGGGCAAGGAGGGAAACTTTGGCCCTTCCGCAAACACTCAAGAGCGCATCTTCGTACATCTGACCAAAGCTCATTTCGACGACAAGGAAATTCTCTTTTGTCGCTGCGATCTCGCGTATCACCTTCTTCGGAAACGGCCAGAGCGTGATCGGCCGAATGATTCCAAGCCTGATGCCGCCCCTGGTCTTCGCCAATGAAACGGCTGACTTGGCGATACGTGCGCTGGTTCCGTAAGCAATGATCACGACGTCGGCATCCTCAACCTGGAAGAGCTGACACCGCTGCTCTTTTTCCTCCATCTCCCGGTACTTCTTCAGCAGTTTGATGTTGTGCACCTCGAGAGTCCCCGGTGCCAGCCTCACGGAGTTTATGACGTGACGCTTCCTCCCCGAGGAGTCTCCGAGGGTCCATGCTGCCTTGGTTCCGGGATCATATTCAACCATTTCCCCGAGGACGACCGGTTCCATCATCTGGCCAAGGATACCGTCGCCAAGCACCATGGCAGGATTGCGGTAGCGGTCGGCGACATCGAAGGCCAACATCGTGAGATCGGCCAGCTCCTGCACAGTGCTCGGGGCAAACACTGCAATCCTGTAATCGCCGTGGCCGCCACCCCGTGTAGCCTGGAAGTAATCTGATTGCGCCGGCGCGATGTTACCAAGGCCGGGCCCGCCGCGCATGATATTCGCATAGAAGCACGGAAGTTCCGAGCCGCACATGTACGAGAGGCCTTCCTGCTTCAGGCTGATCCCGGGCCCCGATGAAGATGTCATCGCCCTGGCCCCGGCCGAGGCGGCCCCATAGACCATGTTGATCGCAGCCAACTCACTCTCTGACTGAATGAAGGTGCCGCCCACCTCGGGCATTCTCCAGGACATGTACTCAGGGATCTCATTCTGGGGAGTTATCGGATACCCTGCAAAAAAGCGGCAGCCGGCTCTGACGGCGGCCTCCGCTATGGCCTCGTTGCCTTTCATGAGCACACGTTCTTCAGGCATTCACATCCTCCGCTGGTCTCTACTTGTAAATCTCCAGGGCGACTTCGGGACACATGATGGCACAGAGCTTACAGCCCGTACACGCGTCCCCGTCAAAGCACTCTGGAAAATGGTATCCCTTCGGGTTCAAATCCGATGACATCCGAAGGATCTTCTTGGGGCAGTACAGGACGCAGAGCTCACAGCCTTTACATCGCGCTTGGGTTATTCTCACCTCAGCCATATTTCCTCCAGCGCCACATCATCTCGCGTTGGGCACAAACCTTGTTAAGTTAGCACATAGGAGATGCTTAGTCAATCCGGCTATGGGGCGTATCACCGGGCCTCCCGCCTTGAGGCCCGCATACCCTGCAAAGTCCGTCTGGTTCGACATCCCTCGTGGACGCGGCCAGAACCATAAAGCGCATTGCGCCTTATGTAGGTCTCCACCCGATCGGGTACCAGAAACCTTATGCTCCGCCCCAGACGCAAACGTTTCCTTATCTCGGTGGAAGAAATATCGACGGATGTTGTCTCGACAAAGCGCGCCTTTTGCGCGGCAACCTTGAGGAGGTGCCGATCGCGGTAGCCCGGACGGCAGGCTACACCTAGGAAACACTCTCGGATGATGGCATCCGGTTCTCGCCACAAAGGAATCTCAAGGTAAGCATCCATGCCCATCAAGAGCCAGAGTTCCACATCCTTGCCAAGACGCTTCCTCAGTTGCCGGAGGGTATCCGCGGTATAGGACGTGCCGCCGCGCCTGGCTTCGATGTCGGAGATCGTGAAGCCCGTGCATCCGTGCATGGCAAGCTCGATCATCTTGATTCTATCTCTGGCAGGTGCAGGTATGTAGCGGGGTTTGTGCGGTGACCGGCTGCAAGGAACGAATATCACCAGGTCAAGATCCAGCGACTCGCTGAGTTCGTTTGCCGAGACAAGATGGCCGTAATGGATTGGGTCGAAAGTGCCGCCGAATATGCCGAGGCGCTTGACGTCACTTCTGCGAAGAGGTTTCGGTCTCTGTGTCGCTGCCACCTCCGAGCTCCTTCAATCTCTGCGTGGCTCTGTCGCTTGAACTGCTCGACGGAAAATCTCCGATCACCTGTTTGTAGACACGTCTGGCTTCGTCAGGTCTGCCTTCGCGTTCAAACGCTGTGCCTTCTTCCAAGAGTGCCAAAGCCGCCCACGGCGTATCCCGATATTCCGAGATCACGTAATCGAAGTAGATTCGGGCCGACCTGTAGTCCCCGAGCCTAAGGTAAAGATCGCCGTTCATGTACTCCTTCTTTGCCAGCTTGGACCGTGCTTCGTTCAGGCTGCGCTGGACATCGCTCTTCACATCCGTGTCCGGATATTTCCGCAGAAGAAGACTCAGCTCGTCCAGCGCCTGCACCGTCTTTGTTTGATCTCGCTCAACACGCGGCGACTGCTTGAGATAGCAAAGTGCGATCATGTACATGGAGTTATCAACAAGATCACTTCTTGGATATGCATTCGTGAAATCCTCGAACTCCGTTATGGCAAGGTCGTATGCGCCAATTTCCATTCTGCACCGGGCGAGGTTGAACTTAGCAGTCTCGGCTATCTGGGGTTTCGGGAACTCCGAAAGCAGCTTTTCATATTGCAGAATCGCCTTGGCGCACTTGCCCCGAGACGCGAGATCTTGAGCCAGTGTGAGCCTGTCCTCCTGCTTCATCACCATGCCGGCCTGCTGTCGCGAGCATGATAGCCACGCCATAGCGAGAAACATGGCGGCCAGAGGCAGGACCGTCAGCAACAATCTTCTTTTCACCACGCGACCTCTCTCAAGGGCGTATCACGAAGCGGTCTTGTTTGAGTAGAACAGGTAAACAAGCACTCCAACGATAGCGATCACCAGACCCCCCTCAACATAACGATCCCATTGACTCTTTTCAAGCACGGGCGAGGCGAACGGATACTTCGAGTCGCTCAAGGCTGCCAGTTGAGAAACAGGGACCTTGTCCCGGAGCTCGGCGCTGGCATTGGAGGTAGTATTGATGGTCCCTCCAGCCTTGTCCACGAGCTCATAGAAGATCGAGACTCTCGCGATTCTCTCAACCCTCTTCCCGACTATCACATAGCGTCTCCAGCTCTTGCCATATATCAGACCCAAATCCGCAATCCGCATCTTCAACACAAATCCCGTCTGGTCTAGACCTGAAGCAGAATCCGGATTGGCCTGCTTCGCCTTCACTGCCCAGCCCATGCCAATAAGCTTTTCCTTGAGAATGTTTTCAACCAGCCACGCGGCGTCACTGCCAGTTCCTGCCTCCATCTCCAGGTCATGGCTCTGCCCCGGGGTAGGTGCGACCTTCATCGAGGCCACAGCAGCCTTCACGGTCTGCTCGACAAGCTGGATGTTAGTCGGATATGTCTCGGCATGCGAGCGCACCGCGCACAGCCCTAGCAACATCAGCACAACCAGAGATAAAGTCAGTATCTTTGTCATCACAACTCTCCAGGTTTGTCTAAATCCTTGACAATGCCCACCAACGTGCCATGATATTCTTCAACATTCGGGGCGCTATGTCAAATTGATTTTGCTCAACGGGCCGCCATACTCTGCCGAATATGTATGTAAGAGCCCAACGATTATGGGTGCAGCAATCCTGACCTCATAGGGAGGATCGGACAAGACCATGTCGGAAACTGCCAAGATAATAAGCCACATGTTTATCAATCTGGTAAAGGTTCCGCTTGACGAGAGAATCTCCAAGCAGGCGGCTTCAGTGGTTGATGGCTTGATTGATAAGTTGATCGTCGAAATGCCTCACATCTCAAAGGCCGATTGGCAGAAGATCCGCATCGCACTCTGCGGCATGCTTGCCCATGGCTGGAATCTAGGGATGCACCCCTATAACAGCCCCAGAGTGACCATCGATGGGGACGCCCTCGAGGTACGAGTCTCCAAGGACATTCTGATCCCTATGGAAGCCCTCAAGGCTCTGCGCTACGTCAAGAAAGACAGCCTGGGTCGCGTGGAGAAAGCCTTCTTCGAACCCAGTGCCGAAGCAAGGATCAAAGAGCAGATTGAGAAGATTCTTGCTGAGATATCAAAAAAGCACTGGGCAATATAGACCCGGATCGCTGCGAAGTCCCACAAGGCAGGAAGGGGTCCCGACTCTGCAACATCCTGGGTGCGGGGCACCCCGGCTCTGTCACATCCCTGCGATCTTTCTCAACCTTCTCACTCTCTCCTCGATGGGTGGATGCGTACTAAAGAGCGAGGCAAAGCTGGCCCCATGCAAGGAGTTCACGATAAAGAGATGAGCGGTCGCAGGAGAGGCCATCCCAGGCGAAGCTTCGTTTACCCTGGCCAGTTTAAGCAGAGCATCTGCAAGCCCTAGCGGCTGGGCAGATAGCCTTGCCCCGCTATCATCGGCCGCGTATTCCCTCGATCTTGATATTGCTAACTGAACAATCATTGCCGCAATCGGGGCAAGTATCGCCAACAGGATAAGCTCAATGCCCCCTCTGCCACGTTCGCCTCTCCCCATCCCACCCATGAATGCAGTCCATCTTAACATGCTGGCAAGCATTGTGACGGCCGTGGCGACCGTGGCGGCAATAGTGGCAATCAGGATGTCTCTATGTTTTATGTGTGACATCTCGTGAGCGAGTACGCCTCTAAGCTCCTCTCGCTTAAGCAGTCTCAAGATCCCCTCGGTCACGGCAACCACCGAATGTGCCGGGTCGCGTCCCGTCGCGAAAGCATTTGGGACACCGGTCGGCACAATGAAGACCCTGGGCTTAGGTATCCCCGCATGGGCGGCGAGCTCTTCCACCATCTCGTGGAGCCCCGGGCTTTCGCCCCGTGAGACTTCCTTGGCCCTATACATGGCAAGCACCATTCTGTCGCTGAAGAAATAGGAGGTGAAGTTGAGCGCTATGGCGATCACAAAGGCGATTATTGCTCCGTTGGTTCCTCCGAAGAACCATCCCAGCGCCAGGAGTATTCCGGCGAGACCCGCCATCAAAACTGCGGTCTTAAGAGAGTTCATGCTATTCCGTCCCTCCCTTCTCGCCGTCTTTCGGTTTCTTCGAGTCTTGTCTTCTGCCCGTCCTCTTATAATCGGTCGCGTAGAAACCGGAGCCTCTGAATATCAGGTTTATATTTTTCGGCAAGAGCTTCTCTAGCCTGCCGCCGCATTTCTTGCATTTCTTGAGGGGCGCATCAAGTATGCTCTGCTCAACCGCGAAACTCTGATGGCACTTGGCGCATTTGTAATCATATGTGGGCATCTCGATCCCTCCTTCGCTACGTAAAATAACCGGTCTTTCGAAATAAATCAACCTCTGGAGTGCTATTGACACACCACGGCCTATCTGATAGGCTGCCGATGGTGTTAGGAAGGAGGACGAGACATGAACAGAGCCATCCTAATCTGGTTGTTTATCGCGGCCTTCCTCGCTGGATCGGCCTACGCGGCAGAACCTACGACCAAGCCTGAGGAGACCGGCAAGGAGCCTCTGATTCAACCCCAGGCGCAGAGTGCGCCGCTCGCATTTCCCGAGCAGATGGTATCGGGCAATGTGACCGACTCTGGGGGCAAATCCCTGGGCGGAGTCGCCATCAAGCTATTTGCTGACGGCAAGCTGGTTCAGGTTGCGCATACTACGATGGCAGGAGCATATGAGATCCGGGTCCCCCTGGATCTTGAGAAGGATGAGACCGTGGTCCTCTGGTTTGTTTCAACAACCGATCCCCTCATGCCGCAGATTATTCTCCTGAAGCAGAGCGGTGCCTCCCGGTCCAACGGGCTGTTCAGCCCGTGTACCCTCAAGGTCAAGATGCGGCCTCAGATGCGTGTGGACGTGAAACTCCTTAACGAGAATGAAGTGCTTGCGTCGCTCAAAGGCAGAGGCTGTTTATAGGCCGGCAAGCAGGCACAGATGATCTATGAGGTCCCCCCACTCAAGGGAACGGCATAGATCGCAGGGGGATCTACAGGGCACTTCCATTCACACAGACCGCAGCCGGTGCATTTGTCAGGTAAAATCACCGGCTTGTCGAAAGCGATGTTCTGGTCTTTGACAAACCCTATCGCACCATAAGGGCAAACCTCATCGCAGAGATAGCAGACGCGCTCTTCCTTCCAGGCAAGACAGAGATCTCGATTAATCACAGCCTTACCCATCTTGAATTTCTTCTTCTCCTCAAGGGGCAAGTGCCGGATAGCCTGAGTGTTACAGACCTTTCCGCATAGATTGCATTCTGCCTCGCACCCGCCTAACCTCCCCACGAGAATCGGCGTCCACATGCCTTCAAAGCCGGCCTCGAGAAAAGCAGGTTGCAGCCCACCCGTAAGACATGCACCTATGCATGCACCACATCTCGTGCACGCGGCAAGAAACCGGTCTTCGGGTATCGCGCCCGGCGGCCTCATGGGCTGCTTGCGAGGGGGCCTGGAGAGGTTCTTGCCTCCAGGAACCATACTGAGGACCAGGCCCGCGACCAGTGAGGCAGTCACCGCACGACGGTCGAGTGAGATTCCCTCAGACTCTCGAGGGCCGAAGCCAAAGGATATTGCGTCATGCGGACAGATCGGCTCGCACCGCATGCACAAGGTACACTCGCCCTGCCTAGTGGTCCGCGGATCTTCCCCTATTACTCCAAAGACGCATGCCTTCTTGCATATGTTTGTGGACTCGCATCCCGAGACAAGCCGCTTGATGGGTGCAACCCTCGCGGGCAGCGACAGCAATGCGCCGAGCGGGCAGAGATATCGGCACCAGAACCGTCTGTTTAGAACCTCGGCGAGGAGCAGCACGCCGAAGATAAGGGCAAACAGCACGGCCAGACTGTAGAAATGATCCTCGACAGGCGAGCTCGAGATCAGCGCTCCAAGACTGCTTGAAGAAGGTACGAGATTCCCAGCGCCCAGGAGAATTCCCGAAACCGCCTTGCGTACCACAAAGATGCCGCTGCGCTCGGCAATCGTTATCGGATCGAAGAAGTGGACCAGTGTCACCCCAAATACGGCAGCCGATAGGGTCATGAAGAGGATGAAGTACTTGAGGTTCGCAAGCCCTTTGTATCTGAGAGGCTTGCACTTCAGCCTGAAGAGCCTGCTACAGCAATCAAGCGTAGTACCCATAGGGCAGAACCAGCCACAGAAGGCTCTACCCACCAAGAAGGCCGAAGCGAGCACGACAAGCGAAGGCAAGAGCCGCCAGATCAGCTGACGCGATGCGATCGCCGCAGCGAACGAGGTGTAAGGATCGAGTCTCATAAACAAGTCCACGGGATACGAAAAGGCGTAGGGGAAGGCGTTCACAAAAATCAGAAACATGAAGAAGGCCAGGATCGCGAGCTGCGTGGCTCTCCTTGCTTTCCTCAACTCACGAGCCTCCTTCCTGGGATCACAAGGCGAACGCCGGGAGCAACAACGATGTACTTCAGGCTCCCTGAGCCTCATCAGTGGCACTGGGTGCAAGCAGGCCGATCACGATGTAGACAAGAAGGCCTACACCTCTTGAGAGAATCATCACGAGGGCGAAAATGAACCGCACGATATTGGGGTCAATCTTGAAATATTGTCCCAACCCACCGCAGACCCCCAGGAACATCTTCTCATCGGCCGATCGCTTGAGCGCGGGTGCACCCTGAGAAGTCTCACGCCAGTACACGAAAAGCAAGAGCAGCCCGCCGCCGATCAGGGAGAGAGGCCACAGCACTACCCATGCAAGATGCCATGCCCCCCAGAAGCCGTACTCAAGCACTCCGGTGAGCCTCAGGACGATCAATATCCCTAAGCCGAAAAGCAGAGCCCCTACAAGCAACACGGCCGAGGCTTTCCGCGAGAGAGGATGTTCCACAACTTCTTCTGAATCATGCCTGGGAAACAGATACATCCCTATGATGTATGCGATGACGCCGATCCCGCCGGCCAGCCCTACCACCACCCAGGCTATCCGCACCCAGATCGCATCTATTCCAGCGTATACGGCGACTCCACCGCAGACCCCATCAATCACGCGCCCCTGCTTCAGCTTGTAGATCTTCTTAATCTCTGTCATCGGTTGTCTTTCTATCATCATGGCAGGGCTGTGTCAAGCTAAAGCCAAGAGGGCGGCCGGGCGTCCCATGGATCCAGAGGTAAGAGCAGGCTTTCAATCGCCGTGGATTCGCTTTCCCGCTGCGCCTGATGCAGCCTCCCACACTATCTCGGACAATGTCGGGTGAGGATGTATGACATCGGCCAGATCCTTGGCACCCAGGCCCTGTTTGATCGCGAGGCACACCTCAGCTATCAGCTCCGATGCATGTGGGGCCAGTACATGGAAACCCAGGATCCTGCCCCCGGGCCCGTCGCAGACCAGCTTGGCGAGTCCGAAGGTCTCCCTCAGGGTGATCGCCCTACCGATGCGCCCGAGCCTCAACCTGTATACATGAGGCTCAGCGCCGCTTGCTATGGCCTGGGATTCACCAAGACCGACCGCGGCAAACTCGGGGTCGGTATAGACGCAGCGAGGGATCGCGGTATAGTCAATCACGCTTGCCACTCCGCAAGCGTTCTCGGCGGCCACTATTCCCTGGGCGGTCGCGACATGGGCAAGAAGGTATTTGCCGGTGACGTCGCCCACTGCATATACGCCGGGTACGTTGGTTGCCAGGTGTGGATCGGTCCCTATCCCTTTCTTGTCAAAACCAATGCCCGCCTCCTGAAGCCCGAGGCCCTCGGTGTTTGGTCTCCTGCCGATGCCCATAAGCACTCTGTCGGCACGAAGCGGCTTGCCGCCCTCCAGCCTAACCTCAAGTTGATCTCCCACTTGATCTATGCCCGCGACCTTTGCCGAAGTAAGGAGCGCGATGCCTTTCCGTTTTAGAGTAGCCTCAAGCCTTCTTGCAAGTTCTTGATCCTCCATGGGCAGAATATGGTCCATCATTTCGATGATGGTGATCCGGGTGCCAAGGGCACTATAGATCTCCGCCACTTCGCAGCCGACCGGTCCGCCACCGACGATCACCATGCTCCCAAGCGGACGTTTGAGCTCGAGGGCATGATCGCTTGTAATCACCCGCTCGCCGTCCACCTTGACACCTGGAAGCGTAATCCAGCTCGATCCCGTGGCAATTATGACCGCTTTCGCGCGAATCTGGCCGCTCGCCGCACCCGATACCTCAACCAGGTTCGCCGATTTCAGGCCGGCCTTTCCCTGGAAAACCTTGACCTTGCTTGCTGCCAGGAGATCCTCCACACCTTTCCGCATTAGCCTCACTATTGCGTGAGAGCGAGCGACCATGCTCTCGGGATCGGCTTTCACAGCTTCGATGCTAACGCCGAACTCCGACGCTCGTGATGCATGCCTTACGAGTCTCGCACTCTCAAGCAAGGCCTTTGTTGGGATACAACCTCTGTTGAGGCAGGTACCACCCACAAGATCCTCTTCCACAAGCGCAACCGATGCCCCGAGGCCGGCCCCCCTCAGAGCGGCAACATAGCCCCCGGGCCCTCCGCCAACTACCACAATATCAAAGACTTGTTCACTCACTTTCGCAAACTCCTTGAGCGCTGACGCGACCCATGGCAAACATGATCTACCACATGAGCGGAACATCCGATATGTAACACAAAGCCCTTGGGGAGTCAAGAAATGCGGTGGCAGATGGTTGGGCCCGTGCCGCAAGAGCGCGGCACCAACTCTATGCGTGGCGCCCGCCTGGGATCCTGCTAGGGTCCGAGGGTTAGACTCTTGAACGCCCCCAGCTCGAGGGGCGCGAACCTCATCACCCGGGCGAGGCGAGCCTAACGATTCTCCGGCCTAGAAAGACATGCAAATCCCGAATCTGTGGACGGCCTTGAAGACCCCGAAGTTGGTGTAGGCGTAGTCTATTGATGCAGATCCTAGGGAAGTCTTCAGATTGAAGCCGCAGCCGGCTGAAAAGTCCATTTCCTCAGCGTTAGTGATGTAACCGCATCTCAAGAAGACGGTCCTGTCCCACGAATACTCGGCTCCGAAATGCACCCTCTCGGAGTAATCGTTGGGATGGGTCGCGTCAACCGCCGTCGTGAGCATGCTCGTGGGCGACATTTCGAAATCGTATGCAAGGCCCACTCTGAAACTGAGCGGCAGATCGTACCCTCCAAAGAATTTTGCCTGCTCAACGTAGGCTGTGCCTATGTAGTACCTGTCCGTGTAGCTGCCGTCAAACTTCATGTCCGGACCGAAATTGGTCGTGGACATCGCGAGCCGGAGCGACCTGAAACCGGTGAAATACAGGGTGCCGAAATCGAAGGCCACCCCGCGGGAATGATAATCGGCTATGACCTCATCCAGGTACTTGAACGTCCCTCCAACCGTCAACCGATCTGTCCACTTCCTGGCATACGATACCCCCAGAGCTATGTCCCTGGGGCTGAAGGTTCCCGACACCACGTCAGCTTCTTGTTCCCTCACCATAGGGATCTCGCCATAATCCACGCAGACTGCGCTCACGGCCGCTGCGCCGTTCGCTCCGTAGGGAAAAGCATAGACTCCACCCAGGAACCTTATGTCGGCAAGCCATTCTGCGTCACTGACGAGCATCTGCTTCTTGTCAAGCCATGCCAATCCTGCCGGATTCGAGAAAACCGACGACGCATCGCCGAGGAGGGCACTGGAGGCTTCGCCCATGCCGACGCTTCTGACGTTCATCCCCACCTTGAGGAAGAGTGCACCAGCGGTCCCTACCCTGCTTATCATGGCAAAAGACGGGGCAGCGATCGCCAGAATGCAGATGCCGAAGACAACCATCTTCATGATTTTCATTTCTCGTACCCCCACTGTTCTTCTCATCTATCGCCCTTTATGACAGCGAACTTTCCGATCTTCTCGCCATAATCCTGACTCACCACCCGGTAGAGGTAAATGCCGCTCGCAATGGACTGATTGTTAGACGTCAGCATATCCCAGCTCTCGCCCCCGGTTTCGTTGCCGGCCGGATCGGGCGAGCCATCACCGGGCAGATTGTGATAAACGACGTCGACCGTTTCGCCTGTAAGAGAGTAAATGTACACCGCGCAATACTTGGGAAGATTCATGAAGGTCAACCGTCCCTCATAATCGAGTCTCTCCCAATCAGCGGTGCCTCGATATGGATTTGGAGCCACGAACACACCGTCGAGCGCATGTTCCATCTTGCGCCTCATGCACTCTCGCTTACAGGTCTCGAGGCATTCCGGGCAGCCCTGGCACTCGTCTTGGCATGCGGCCTCACAGTCGCCGTCGTAATCCGAGGGAATCGTCGTGGCATAGACTCCTTCAAGTGTCTTGGTGCTCGCGGCGCCTTTGGTCGATTCATTGCCGGCCTGGTCATACGCGGTCACCAGGTAGAAGGTCGGGAAGCCGATCTTCAAGGTATCGACGCACGCATTGGCATACGGCCTTGATCCGAAGTCCTGGATCAGGTCCCAGGGGCCGACGTTTGAGACTATGCTCTTGTAAACTCGATAGCCTGCGAAGTCGTTATCTTCCTCAGCAGCGGATTCCCACCTCAGGCTCACTTCTTTGCCGTTGGCAAGAGGTTCATGGAGCAGGGGCGGCTCGGGAGCGGGGTCTGCGATCAAGAGCCCATCTGCAAACAGGGCCTTGAGGTTCTCGACGTGTTCCACGAGCGAGCCCAGGTTGGAAACCGTGCCACCCATTTTGGCCCTGCGTGACCAGTAGTCGGCATCAAAACCCTCGCCGAAGACCAGAGCAAGATAAACGGTTGCAGAGTCACCAGCTTCAACCTCATAGGGCCCTATGGCCGTCATCATTCTGTAATCGAAGGGCTGGTCCGGGGGATTATACTTTAGCGTTCCCTGAGACATCCGGTCGTATGCCGAGGCAGCCCCGGTCACATCATTGTTCCAGTCCCACCACGTGAATGTTTCCCACGAGGCACTCGGGGTCGCCGGATCGGTTATGCGTCCACCGGCTGGAGGAGCCGACAGAAGAACCTGCCCTATGTACGTCGGTGAGAGAAGATTGCTCTTGGGGTCACTCTGGACTGCCGGGTCTCCGTCATCATCATACATATAGGCAACGCCCCGCATCTCGTCGTAGCCGACAAGGTCATCGTAGTAGTAATCCGGAAGCGTATTGTTGCCTACGTCGCAGTCTGTCATCCAACCCCACCAGAAGTGCCTTATGGCCTTTTTGAACTTGAGTCCGGCCTTTATGAGGACGAAGTCGCCGTAGCGCGGATCGGCCCACATCATATACCGCAACGTGACCACCATGCCCAGGTCCTTGGGCGAGCGCCCCGTGTCAAAGGTGCTCTCAAGTTCGATGGAGCTCTTGCCAGGCTGGGCTATCTGGAAACCGCTGCATACGGAGTCATATCTCAAGAAATCAAGTTGGTCGAAGGTGCCGATGGCAGTCCAAACCTCTCCGTTCGGGGCACCCTCGACGTATCCTCCTGCCCACGGGGCAGTCTGGAAGATCTGCTGGTTCTCAGCAGAGCCCGGATAATAGCCGGTGTAAAGACAGACGCCCACCGTGTAGATGCCCGGGAACCAGAGATCGCCTATGGTATAGCCGAAGTTGGCCGACACGCATGGAGAAAGCGTCGCATTCTGTAGCTGGCCGTCGCGGCTCGCTCCAGGCATACCGAACTTGGCTACCGCATCCTCATCCCATGCCCAGACGCTCGCACAGAGCGCCAGCAAAATGAGGATCGCCAGACCAATCGTGCACTTGGGCTTCATCGCATACCTCCAATTCTAGAAGAACAACTCAATACCCGCTTTGATTTCCCTCGGCGAACCAAAGACGGTCACATCGTTGAACGGACCCGTATATTGCCCATGGAATCTCAGGTATCTCATCAGGTCGGTGTTGCTGTCATCGAAAGCCACCAGATTCTTCTTGTTGAACAGATTATCTACCTGGAGGAAGACCTTCTCTGTCATCGAATACAGGTGCAGGTCCTTCGAGACCTTCATGTTGACCACGGACGTTGACGGGAACCTGGAAGTATTCTGTTCAGGCTGCTGTGATCTCGAGCTCTCAGCAGGCGTATACGGAGATCCCGAAGCACATTTCACAAGGAAATTGATGGCCCAGCTCTGCCGCTGGCCGTAACCCAGGTCGAGGACAAGCGAATGCCTCCTGTCCCAGTCGAGATAGTACTCTCGCGTTGGCGGCACGCTGCCATTGAAGCGGTTAATATAGCCCTCACTTACATCCGAGCTTCTTCCCTTGGCTATCATGAAGGTATAGCTGACCCGCCCCATCCAGTCCTCTTTGAACTTCTTCTGAAGCGCGAATTCGAATCCCCTGGCATTGCCCCAATCGGTGTTGGAATAGGTGGTGTACTCGGTTGCCCACCCGGGTGTCGCGGGATCGCGGCTGTCGTTCACAACCACCGTGGAGATTAGATTATCGATGTCCTTATAGAAACCTGTAAGGTCCACCATGAGATCCTCGGAGATCAGGTTCTCCACTCCGACCTCGTAGGAGACGGTACGCTCAGGTTTGAGGTCCGGATTGCCTATCAGAGGCCAGTGTCCACCCATGTCAAACTTGGTGTTGGTGTACATATACCGGAAGGCCGGCAGCTGGAAGTAGTGCCCATAAGTGAAGTGGAGGACCGTCTTTTCGGAGACCGGATGCGAGATCCCCAGCCTTGGACTGACCTGGTATTTCACCGTTGCGTCCCTCAGGTGCCAGAGTGGAGGTTCGGTCTTGTCCGGCCCGCCCCATCCATCCCCTCCCACCTGGCTGGTCGAATCCCACGGGCATTTTGGATCTGAGGGGACCTTGAACTCCGGATCAAATGCATCGACCCTGAAGCCCATGTTCACAACCAACCCGCTGTACTCCGCCTTATCCTGAAGGTAGCCTACGGAGTACGCCGGCTTCACGTGATAGTCGTTCCGATAAACGTTTCCGGCAGGTGCATAGACTTCTCTGTGAACCGTGTCATATTTGTAAAGCTCGCCACCAATCTTTACCTGATGGTGCTCATTCACCTGACTGGTGAAACTTGCTTTGCCTCCATAGATCACCGACTGTGAGTGATGGAACAGGGGATTGTCGCCGCCGACAATGAAATTGTCCTCATCGTATTCCGGCCAGATATTGATGCCGCCACCACCTTGGTCCACCGGGGTCGTATTCCACTCCTGCGATTTATTGAGATTCCACCATTTACCCGGCTGTGCCGCATGATAACGAGTATCGAAGCGCGACAAGGAAACATCGTAGTAGCTATCCTGGCTTATCATATGGCTCAGGCCCAAAACGCCGACCTCGGTCTCCCGATCATACTTCAAGAAGGTCTCAGGCAATTTCTGGCGCTGGGCATCCCACTTGTAGTACTGCGTGTCATAAAATAAACCTTCGAAGAAGAGCTTCAGGTTGGGACTTGGCGTGCCCGTCACCTTCCAGGTCAGCTGGTCGAGGTTTCGCTCCTGATGCGGAAGCACGTAGACGTGTGGATCCCAGTCGTCCCACTGCGAAGTCTCCCCGGATATGAAGTACTTGATCCGGCTGATCCACGGTAAAGGCCCACTCAGGGTGAGTTTTGTGCTGCCTAGGCCAGTATCATACTGCTTGGCATCATCTGCGGATTTCCAGAGGGCCTCCAGGGGCAGGTAGAAGCTCTTCTCGAGTTCGCCCTTGAAGTTGAGTCCCCCCTCTTTGGTCACGATATTGACGATACCGGACTGGGCATTGCCGTACTCAGGGGTGAACCCACCACTCAGCACCACCATCTCCTGTATGGCGGATTCGTCGTAGTTGGCTGATGCCCTGGAGAAGACCGGATCGATGATTGACGCGCCGTTTACGGTGTAGGATATCTCTGTATCTCGGCCACCCCGGACGTGCACACCCCTTCTGTCCACCGCTGCACCCGCCTGGAAGCTCACGATATCGAATGGAGATTCTATCGGTAGCATCGATATCTCTTCGTGTTCGATGATGCTCACCGAAGAGGTCATGTCTTTTCTTATCAGCGGCCGCTCTGCAGTGACCACGATTTCGGGAACGATGTCAAGGACCGTCGGACTCAGTTCGAAATCGATCGCGCTGGTAAGATCGGAACTCACTGAGACGCCGTCTTTGACGATCGCCTGATAGCCCATCATGCTGGCCTTGACCGCGTAAGTCCCCGGCAGGAGGTTGACAATATGATACCGGCCCTCGATGTTGGAGATGCCCCCCATATGGGTATTCTCCACCGTTATATTGACCGCAACCAGGGGTTCACCGGTTTCGCTGTCAACGACCATGCCTGCGATCTTGCCCGCGGTTCCACCGTCGACGCTCGTGGCCAGTGAAATCACGGAAATGGCAAGAGCTGCAAATAATCCGATTCTGTGCATCACACACCTCTCCTTTGGAGTTATCTCTTTCATGATTTCTCTTATGGCGGTATCGGCACCCGCTTCGCGGGCTTTAGCGGAATTTGAAGATTACTTGCGAGTGCTTGTTCTTGAGGGATTGTCCGTCACATTCGCGGGGTTACGCCCAAACCCGGCAGGTCGGGCAGGTTTATGATGCCCCCCGTGGCTCTCACTCCGAGGAATGGGTCATTGGTGATAAGGAGATTACCATCGAGATCGCAGTAGTCAACCAGAGGGGCGATGTGGGCTGCCGCTGTGATGCCAAGCGCACTCTCCACCATACAACCCAGCATCGTCTTCAGTCCAACCGCACGGGCCACACTTATCATATCGAGGGCTTCACTTATCCCGCCGCATTTCATCAGTTTGATGTTGATGCCATCGGCCAGGCCGACCCACTGGAGAATGTCCTCCTTGGACGCCACACCCTCGTCGACGAATATGGTTGCCTCGGTTGCCTTTCTTAGGTTGCTGTATCCATCCTTGTCCTGTTTTGGCAGAGGCTGCTCAAAGAACTCTATCGAATACTTCTTCCAGGCGTTGATCTTCTCGATCGCCTCATCGGCTCGCCACCCTTCATTAGCATCCACCCTGAGGACTGCCCCGGTCTCACGTGCCAGAAGTCTCAGGAGGCTCTCTTCCTCTCCGAATCCAACTTTGACCTTGAGCACAGGAAAGGTCTTCAAGATTTCGATCCGGCTCTCGGCGAGGCTCACGTCCTCGACGCCGACCGTGAAGGACGTGAGAGGCAGCGCCTTGCGCGACAGACCCAGAAGCTTATAAAGCGGCAGGGCGGCCAGTTTGCCCATGATATCGTAAAGTGCGGCGTCTACCGCAGCCCTGCCTGAGGGGCTCGCCGGGAAAAGCTGCTTCAGGCGCTCGGAAACGTAGCGAATGGCAAACGGATCGTCGCCCACGATCGCACGTGCTCCCTCTATGGTCGCCATGGCGTTCTCCAGGCTGTCTCCGTAGTAGGCCGAAGGGGAGGCCTCACCGTAACCCGTGAGCCCGGCGTATTCGATCTCGGCAACACAGATCCTGTGTGCAGAGGTGGTGCCGCGCGCGATGGCGAAAGGCACTTCGAGGTTTAGGTCGTATGTGCTCGTTCTGATATTCATAGGACCCCCTCGAGGCTCTCGTAGATTTTCCCAGATCCCCATCGTACGGGATCGGTGGTCGGAAGCCCCGTGTCGTGCTCGGCCCGGGCAGCCTCTTCTCGCGCCCTGGCATCGTTTAGATCGAAGGTGTTGAGGGCTATGGCGACCACCCTCGATCGGAACAGGGGCTCGCACGCCCCCTCATAGATCTTGACAAGGCTGGTCATAGGTGGAATAGGTATCTCGAAATCCTCGATGTGTGTCCGCGTCGGCTGGTGGCAAAGGATCATGGCATCAGGCCAGCACCCATGAAGGATTGCAAGCGTAACGCACGAGTATGCCGGGTGGATAAGGGACCCCTGGCCTTCAACTATCGCCGCATCCGAATATGATAGGGCATGGACTGTGAGGTCCTCAACAACTCTGGCCATGAAGTCGCCAGGCACGCGATCAACCGCCTGACCCCATCCTGAAAGAAGCATACCGGTCTGGCCGGTCGCAACGAACTCCGCCCTTACCCCCTGCTTCTTCAAGAATGCTGTCAACTCATATGCAACTGTCATCTTGCCCGAGGAGCAATCTGAGCCTACCGTGAGGATCACCTTACCCCGCTTATGCGGTAAGAGTCCCCTGGATACCCCGTCGGGAAGCACCGGTTTCCGTATATCCCATATGCCTACGTTTCTGAGCATCGCCGCCCTGCATATTTCAGGATCATCGCCGAGCATCGTATGAAGTCCACTCAAGATGTTGAGGCCGCCTTCGATGGCCTCAAGGACAACACCCCGCCATTCGTCTGGCAGGAGGCCTCCCCGTGGCGCAATTCCGATCAGGAGCGAGTCCGGCGAGAACCTCAAGGCGTCGCGAATTGATCCAACCACCGGTATAGCGCCGCCGAAACCAAGCACATCCTGAACATCGAGCCCGGCCTTGGCGCTGTCAATCACACAGGCTACTCTTTGGGGCTGGTAGCGTATCACGCAGGCTGCCGTCTTTGAGGAAATCACACCGAGCTTTCCTTCGGCAAGAATCGCAAGCCTCTCAGCCTTAATCATGGCATGATCCTTCGTGCCCACTGGAATTTGGCGTACAGATCGTCCCTAAAGAGACGCGACACCGGATCGAGGCTTTCGACCCTGACATAACCCGAGGCGTGAAGCAGCCTCAGCCCGCCAAGGTGAACTCCAACGTGGCTGACGACCCGGTCCTTTCCAAAGAACACCAAATCAAGAGGCCGCAGACGCTTGAGGCTTCTCACCAGGCTTCCGGAGCGAGCCTGCTCGCAGGAATTCCGAGGCAGGTCTATGCCGAAGGGCTCAAACAAGAACTGGACCAACCCCGAACAATCAAAGCCAAAGGTGCTCCTTCCACCCCAGAGGTAAGGAGCTCCGATTACCTCCTTGATCACCTGGGAAAAATGTTTCATGCCCGGCATCCGACGCGTGACTGGCGCAAGACGCCCAGGCCTGCGCCTCCGGCACATGATCTCGCGCAGTGCCCCGCTTGGCATCCATCCAGATCCGCCATCAGGCAGCCTCACCGTATGCACGTCACCCTCTTTACCCGATCCCTCAACAAGACTGCCCATGGGAAGAACGAGGTCGGTCTTTCCTCTGACGTGCACAGCGGCGAATCTCTTGGTTACCACGTGGCTCGGGCTATAAGCGGGATTACTGCACAAGCAAGGGAGAGGCAACCATCCTTGGGAGGAATCACGAAAGATGCACCGCGCCCAGTCACCCCTTATATCTTCGACACGGACGGGCCTGCCAAACACTTCCTGCGTAAGCAGCTCCGAGCGAGGGTTGGGCCGCGACCTCAAGCCAGCAACCGGGCACAAGACTACGCCTGTCCCGCCGTATCTATCCTCCGCCTCCGACAAGCACATAGTCACCGAAGCCTGTCTCGTCAACAAAGACAAACCGCCTGCCTTTGCTGAGGTAATACCATACCTCTGTGGGCTTTCTGCCCATCTCAAAAGGATAGGAATCTATCTGGTCAGGCTCCCCATAGAGGATATAGATTCTGCCTCTGTCAGCTTTCCACCCTTCTGTCATAGGGACCGCGTAGTGTTCGTTTGCGTATCGGAACCTTCTCAGGTGTTCCTCCAAGAACTCGTTCCTCGGAGTGCCAGGAGTCGGATCCTTCTCGCGCCAGAACTCTTCCCAGATCTTCTTCCTCTCATCTTCATTCGCTTTTGCGAAAGCATCAATCTGGCTGCTGGTTGCGATGTACGTGAGAAGCGCAACCCCATCATCCACATCCCTCCCCGAATAGAAGCTTTCACGCCTGACCTCGAAGTCCCTTGACCTTGAGGTAAGGACCTTGCCTTCAGGCGTCTTTATGCCGATCCTGAGAGTGTAGCGCCTGCTTGAGAGGCTATCTGCGGGAAGCGTCTCAAGATGAGCCGCCCGGCCCTTGCCTGTTGATATTCTCGATACTTCGAGGATCTTAGTTCCGTTGCTATCCAGGATCTCCTGAAAGACGCGCAGCGTATCGTGTTTCTCACCATGATAGACCTCGTAATAGAACCGGATGCTGTCCCGGTCGGCGCCGTAAATTCTTCTGATGTTGGGGGCGAAACCTTGCCTTTCACCCTCGTGTACCCCGCTCGACGGCTCGAGCAGCTCTATGTCGCTGAGTGAGGGGTAGCCCATGAGGGATGGTATGTGGATCGCCGCTTCAAGCAAGCTCTTGGCGCGCGAATCCCTGTCATAAAGACCCAGCCCCATTTTGAAATCGCCCGGCCTTGCCGTGAAGGCGACCACATGCGTCTGGCAGGAATCAATGGACGTCGTCCCGGCATACTTCGGCGAGTAGAGCTTAAGCCTGTAAGTATCGCCCGCGATCTGATTGCCTTTTCCATCCCGGAGTACCACCGAGACGTCAGCGGTAGCCTTGTAGCCATCGTCTGTCTTGATAAACTGCAAGCCCTCGTTGCAGACGCTGAAGTAGACTTCGACCATGTAGGAACTGTCCGCAAGGAAGTAGGATGCGTCCGCACAAAAATAAGGCGGAAGCGGAGAGCAGCGAGGAAGTGAGAGGCCGCCGGTTTCCAAGTCATAGCCAATCGATGGAAGAGCGAGCCCCACAAGAGCCAGTATCACCAATGGTCCAATTCGCCTATTCATACCGTAATGCCTCAACGGGATCGAGCCCTGACGCCCTGAATGCCGGATAGAACCCAAAGAATATGCCGACGGCGCAGCATATTCCAAGCGCCATCGGCACTGCCCATATGGGAACGCTTGCGGGAAGCGGAGTACCTAAAGCGACACCAAGGCGGATGAGGAAACCGAGGGCTATCCCTGCGGCACCGCCGATCAGAGTGAGCACCACAGCCTCCACCAGAAACTGGGCCATGATTGCCGTCCTTGTAGCTCCGATCGCTTTCCTCAGGCCGATCTCCCTTGTCCTCTCCATCACGACAACGAGCATTATGTTCATTATGCCTATGCCGCTCACCAGGAGTGCTATTGACGCTACTATTCTCATAACCCAGTAGATCGAGCCTGTCAACTTGTTATACGTCGCCAGGAGCGACTCCTGAGTGGAAAGCGCGAAGGTATCCTCTTTGGCGGGAGGAATCTTCCGGATCACCCTCATGGTCACTCTCAGGTCATCCATCGCGTCCTCGACCTTGACGCCTTGACGGGGAAGGGCCATCACCATAACCTCACGGAATTCGCCGAAGACCTCCCGCGCCGCCCGATATGGTATAAGGGCGATGTCATCGCTGCTCTCGCCGAAGACCGCGCCCGTAGCCTCGAGAGTACCCACCACCTGGAACTTCCTCCCCTCGATCTCGACCTCCCTATCTATGGGCGAGACCTTGCCGAGGATGCCATTGACAATGCCTGCCCCCAGGACGCAAACCATCGACCTCCGGTCCTCGGCATCGGTGAAGAATCTGCCCTGGTCTATGGCCACCTTCCCGACATCGGCATAGTCCGAGCCCACACCTCTCGCCGTGACCATGCCTGTGCGCCTGCCCTGGAACCCCACCTCGGTCCGGCCACCGGCCACTATCGAAAGCTTCTCGATTGATCCGCACCTCTTCTTGATCTTTTCAACCTCGTCAAGGGTTATCTCTTTCCTTTCTCTCTCGCCTCTCATGCCCACATGGATGCCCGGCTCATCCCGCGTGACATAGATCACGTTCGGCCCGAGCTTCTTGAATTCCTGCGCCACAGACTGGTTTATGCCGTTAATCAAAGATAGCATCCCTATGATGGTGCCTATCCCGATTACTACTCCGATGGTGGTCAGCACAGTCCGCAGCTTATTGGCCCAGAGTGATTGCAGGGCAATCCGTACGATCCCGCCAAACCAGTTCACTGTCCATACCTCAGGGCATCGACCGGTTTCAGGGAGGCGGCCTTGACCGCAGGGTATACTCCGAAGAAGAGTCCGACCCCTATCGCCACCGCAAGCGACAATCCCACCGTCCACCATTCCGCAGCCACGGGAACTTTGGTTCTCCATGCCAGGATCTTGGCGGCACCGACACCGACGGCGACGCCAAGGGTTCCACCCATGAGGCAGAGCATCGCCGATTCCGTGAGGAATTGGAGCAATATCTGTCTTCTCGTGGCACCCGTGGCTTTCCTTATACCTATCTCGTTGGTTCGCTCCTTGACCGAGACAAACATGATGTTCATGATGCCGATCCCGCCCACAAGGAGGGAGATGCTTCCGACCCCCACGACCGCGAGGAAGATGTTCGCCGAAAGTCGGCGCCACATCTGGAGGAGGGAGTCGGACGTGATTATGCCGAAATCGTCTTCCTGGTGCGGCCCAAGTTTCCTCACCCGCCTCATTACACCCCTGACCTCCTCGGTTGCCTGGCCTACCGCCTCAGGACCTATCGCTCGCACCGAGATCTCAGCATCGAAGCCACGGCCGAAGACCCGCTCAAAGGTGGTATGAGGCACCCGGACAAAGGAATCGCGCGATATGCCGAGCACGCTGCCCATCTTGGCATGCGTCCCTATAACGGTGAACCTGTGGCCCTTTATATAAATTATCCTTCCGGTCGGATCCGAACCGGCAAGGATCTTCTCCGCGACGTCAGACCCGACGATGCAAACCGCGCTGGCGTGCTGGACTTCATACGGAGTGAAATACCTGCCCACATCGAGCCCGATCTCAGTCATGTACTGGGCATCTTCGGAGGTACCTTCTATGTAAACGTTTTCCGCACTCAACCGTCCGCTCTTCACCGTTGCAGCGGCCCGCACGAACGGAGCGACATGCATCACCGACGGGCACTCACGTTTTATGGTTGCCGCAACCTCCGGTATTATGTCCTTGCGCTTAAGGGATCTAAGGAATTCCTCCTCACTCCCAGGCATTCCGATCTTGGTGACCGCGAAACCCTCTGAGCCCATGCTGCCAAAGAGGGCCGCCATATACTTGTCCACGCCCCGCACCACAGATGTGATCGAACTCACGGAGATTATGCCTATGACGATGCCCAGAAGTGTGAGAGCTGAGCGCAGCTTATGTTTGAGGAGAGCGGCAGAGGACAGTGCCGCCATATCAAGGAACGTCATGCTTTTGCTTTGGTTACTTTCCCGTTGGTTGCTTTCGGTGCGGTCACCTTCACCTTGGTGCTATCTTCAAGGTCCCGTAGCGTCTTGAAGGGTCCGATGATCACATCTTGATCGGGACGGAGCTCACCCAGGATCTCGATATTCTTGTCGTCCGATATACCCGTGCGCAGAGGGACGAATCTCGCTCTTGATTTCTCGATCGTGAAGATCCCTTCAGTCTCCTTCTTCTTGTCTCCCTCGCCGACATCTCTTGAGACAAGAGATTGCATCGGGACGTAGGTGGCACTGTCCCTGGTCGCGGTCACAATGTCCACGGTGGTCGCCATGCCCGGTCTCAGACCCGGCAGATAGGCCTTTATCCTTATTCTGACCTCGAAGGTCGCACGCTCTTGAGAGCTTGCGGTGTATGACTTTGCGGAGCTTGATGAGCTCCCGACCACCGAGACAACCCCTGCGAGCAAGGTGTCCGCAAAAGCGTCCACACTTATCTCAACGCTCTGGCCGGGTCGGACCTTGGCCACGTCGGTCTCGTCTATGTCCGCTCTCACTTCCATTGTGTCAAGATTGCTGATTGTCATGATAACCGTGCCGGGATTGTTCATGGTTCCGGTGATGACGATCTCCCCCGTCTCCACGTTCAGGCTCGTTACGGTCCCGGAGATGGGTGCGGCTATGGTTGTCTTCTCAAGATCGTCCTTGGCTGCCATGAGGCCCGCCTTGGCCTCATGGACTGCCTCGCTCGAGGCGTCGAAGTCAGCCTGCGCCACCGCAGAAGCGGTCTTACCTGTCTCCACTTCTCTGTCAGAAACAAGTTTGGATGCGGAGAGGGTGACCACTCTGTCCATCTCCCTGCGCGCATCCTCGAGTCTCGCCCTGGCAAGTTCCATTCGCGCAAGAGCCGCCCGGTGATTGGCCTCAGCCTGGTTCAGGCGGGCCTGGTACTGGGAGTCGTCTATCTCAATGAGAATGTCTCCCTTCCTGACGATGTCCCCCTCCTTGACGGCAAGATTGGTAATCCTTCCCATCACGGACGAGCTGATCTTGACCGAAGCCTCGGCATAGATGACACCCGGTCCCGACACCTTCTCGATTATCGGCCCCTTCTTGACTTCAGCCACCTCGACAGTCACCCCGGATTCATAGGACAGCTTGAGGTTGGCAATCACGATGGCAGTAATGCCGACAACGGCGGCGGCGAGAATGATTACCTTCTTCCTGGTCATCTTGCGGTCAATCCTTTCCCATTGCCTTCACAAGCGCCGCCTGCGAAAGCAGGTAGTCGTAGAGAGCCTGGATATTTGAAGTCTCGGCCTCGCTCAGGGTTACCTGGGCATCTATCTGTTCGAGCATGGTCCCGCCGCCAAGCCTGTATCTCTCTTCCGCAAGTCTCAACTCCTCCTGGGCGAGGCTCACCGTCTCAGCGCTCACCTTGATTCGCTGGCGTGCCTCCTCCACATTGTAGAATGCCTGCTTGACCTCCAGTGCTGCATCTCGCTTCATTTGGTTGAGATCTTCGTTCGCCGACCTGAGCTGAGCCTTGGCCATTCTCACCCGGCTGAAGGTCCCAAACCCGTCGAAAAGGTTCACACTAAGGCCCAGGCCCCACTTCCATCCCGCCTCATCCCAGATGTCAAGAGCTCTCTCAGGGAATCCCGAACCCATATAATCACGCGCCCACCCGTATGACAGCGTAGGAATCCAACCGCCTCTTTCTTTCCACACCCCTGATTTGCCTGCTCTGACCGTTTGCATTCCGGCCTTTATATCCGGCCTCATCTCCATGGCGTCGGCGAGCGCCGCTTCCAGCTCATAAGTGGCCTCACCGGCCTCAAGGATGTCGTCCAGCTCTATCGCCTGGTCATCCAGTATTCTCAGAAAAGACTTGAGGGCGGTCTCGGCAAGCCTCAGGTTATTCCTTTGCGTTATGAGATCGAGTTCATTGCTGCTCATCTCGACCTGAGCCCTCAGGACATCGGACCTGACGCCTGAGCCGACGTCGAGCATCGCCTGGGCTCTCTCGAGGCGCTTCTTGCTCCGAGAAAAGGTCTCCTCCTTGACCGAGAGCAGCCTCTTAGCTTTGAGCACCTCGAGGTAGGTCTTCTTGGCATTGTAAGATACATCCTGTCTCATTGCTCGGACGTCTTGCTCCGCCGCATTCCTGTTCGCAAGCGATTCGAACACACCCATAATGCTCGCGGCGGAGAGTCCCTCATCAACCGAGAATGAGGAACTGTAGCTCTTGCTTCCTGAAACGAACTGGCCGTCCACCAGCCGAGGAGTGGCCGACTTCGATCTGCTACTGCTCGACCGCCATCTGGCTGATGGCAGAAGATTGGAGGCAGAGCTGATCACTCCATTTCGATAAAGGTCCAGGCCATATTCTGCCTTGAGGACAGAGGTGTTACCCTCTACCGCCATCTGGACGCACTTGTCGAGATCAAGCTTGAGCGGGCTGCCAGGCTCCACACCGCCCGCAGGTCTGACGAGAACCAAGCCACTTAGTAACAGTACAAATGCGATCCCCTTAGGTCGTGCGCTCATACCTACACCCCTCCGAATGGCTTATCCTATTGTCTTTGCGCGCAGTACACCCATGCTGACTGAGAAGAGAACAAACAGGGCGTAGAGTCCAATACCGACTGCAATCGACTTCTTCATACCCAGCTCCGTAAGGACGTTGAAACCGATGATGGTGGCAACAAGCGCCCAGATGGAGAATATGTCAGTTGATCCAAGCAATATGCCAACGGGTGAGTCAAAGGGTACGCCGGGGGCAAATGCTGCCAGACTGGTCCGCACGTCGATACTCTTCTTGGCAAATACAAGCGGTATCTTTATTAAGCTGCCAAGTGAAGTCACCAGCGAAGCATATCCGTAAAAAGTAAACATCCTGCGAAAACCACCCCTGCCTCCCATGACAGCTGCGATGCCATTCAGAATTGCAGCCCCAACAAGCAGAAAGAATCCGACCCCTACGGCGGCACCCATGCCCGACATAGCCAGTTTGCCGGCAGAGGGCTTGAGCCTGGCCTCAATATCAAAGTCACGGCCGGTGTGCTGCTTGATCTTCTCCAACATCTGCCGCTGGTATTCGAGCTGATAGGTCTGGGTACTGAATGTGAAGATCACGGTTACGAGAATGATCACAACAAGGGGAAGATACCAGGCCGGGGCCTCCCCTAGATTCCTGGCCACCGCACTTGGACTTGAGAATATAAGCCCGAAATTCCGGAGATCTGCCATGCCTATCCTCCTGGTGCACGATCGTGATTCGAGCCAGGGCCGACGTCACCCGACTGCCGACCCGCTTCACCTGAGACCAAATCGCAGAACTTGTTCATCAATCTCCCGCACGCCAAAGAGGAGAACACCGCGAGCCTCCAGTCCGGCAGCGCAAATCCGAACGGAACATTGCTTCCTACCTTCCATGTTCCTTGAGCGAGATTCTCGAGGCCTTGGCAGACTCAAGTCTGTCCAGAATGTCCACCAAGAGCCCATGCTCAGATTGAGTATCAGTCTCGATAACAACAACAAGCCGATCATTGCCAATAAGCGCTGCCTCTACCGTCGGCCTTACCATGTCAAGTGACACGGGCCTGCCATCTATCTCGATGCGGCCGTCCGGAAACCCCGTTATGCCGATGGTGTTATTGCTCGGCAGTTGCAAACCAAGGCCTTCCTCAACCGCAAAGGCCGTACACACCAGACAGAATATCAGGACGAGAAAAGCCATGTCAGCGAGAGAGACACGCGGGATCTCGTCAACTTTCTCAAGCTTCCGTGGGAGCAGCTTCGTTCCCCTCTCCTGGCACGAGCCTGTTCGCGGAAACACAAGTGGTCACAGGCACATTCACCAGATCAGTACTTGCTTCTTCCGTGTCTCGCACACAACACTCTGCCGTAGATATCAGACAATTATGGAAGGCTGAACCGGAATTGCCATCATCAGTCCAGCTGCCAGGGGTTCCTTCCTTAGTGAAACATATGCCGCAAAAACAAGCCAATTGCTTGCCCAACAAACACCAAACCAGCCCAAACCAGCCCCCACCCTCTAAACGACCCCGCAAACCTCTCCTGGTTGAGGTCAGAGGTGATCCAGGCAGATTCGGACTCAGATTTACAAGGTCGAAACCACGCCGTCATCCAGACCGGCTCAGGTAACCCTAATACCACCCCCATGCTTTGTCAATCATTTCTTAGTATTCCTGCTTCTCGCTGCTGTAGACGAGCTTGAAATCGCCGACTCCCCTCTCGTCGACAAACATGAAGCGCATCCCTGCGGATGATGGCATCCTCTGGCTGAGCCTCCTGACTGGGTTGCCCGGCCCGTCGTAAGTCCAAGTCTCATATGGCTTGCCGTGCACGGTGCTCCCTCCCCGCTGATCCGAAGACGCCTCGTCCGACTGCTGACTCGCCTTTATCCCCACTCGAGAGAAAGGATCGGTTGGCACCGGATTGGTGCCACCTTCCATGTCGTGCTTGTCTCTTACAAACTCGTAATCCGAGTAGAAACTCTGGACATCATCAGGCTGCCCATACTTGATGTATATCCTTCCTCTGTCGCTCAGGGCACCCCTCACGCCAGCAGTGCCGAAATGCTCGTCGGCGTAGGCAACTCTTCTGTAATGCTCTACCATCGCCTCGTTATCAGCTGTTCCAGGTGTGGGATCAAGTACTTTCCAGAAATTCACCAGGAACTTCTCCTGTTCTCCCGGCGAGATGGACTTGAACTCTTCCATCTCCTTATCGTTGAAAATGTAAGTCATCTCCTCGATCTTCTCACTGTCGTACTTGCCCCAGGAAAGGAACGACCAGACTACATCGAATTTCCGTTCGGAGGCGGCAAGAACGGTGCCTGCTCCATCGCGCACGGTCAAAACAAGCGCATAGCTTCCACCGGTGAGTGATGTGACATCGAAGAGGGCCGTCGCCCCGAATTTAGCACCATGCAGTGCCATGGGCATCTCATTGCTGAATATGGTGCTACCTTCTCTATTCACGATCGAATAGGTGGCATCGACGCTGTCAGTGCCCGGCGTTCTCCTGAGGTCATAGACTTCGAAGAACACCGCCAACTCAGGCAGTAGCCGCCCGTAACGCCGCTGGGGATTGGGGACCACCTCATAGCCCGATTTCTGGAACATACCCTCCGACGTCCGCCTAAGGCTCCTTGCGAACTCGATGTCGCTCAGCAAAAACTCACCTTCCCTGAACTCTTTCGACTCGACAACCACTTCGCTTGTGCCGGTCTTGTGCCTCCTCAAGAGATATGCCAGGAGCGTCTTCTTGCGGGCATTCAGGTCCTCGAGCGTCACCCTGAACTCATATATGCCAGGCGGAACCCTAATCTCGGACTGGAGCACTTGCACGACAGTCCTATCCAAAGCATCCTGGGACGATGACGCATTCACTTCTATGGTTTTCTCAGTAGCCTCAACGGTCTTGCCATCCTCGCCGATAACCTTGATCTCGTACCGGAGCTTGCCCCCATAAGCACCGTCCTTTTGTATGTAGCGTATCTGCTCATTGGGAACCATGCAATAGATCTCCTCAAGATTACGGCCCGGGCTTTCGTAGAAGGTGACGATGTCGACATTGAAGATGATGTCGCCCTGGCTGGGGCTGGGCACATCCTGGTCCTCGTTCCACCCAAAGCAAGCCCTGGGAAGGCAACAGGCAACGAGCACCAAAAGAATCAGGGGTAGCCGCATCTCGGCTACCCCGACCCCTTTAAGTGTTCTTTTCATAAATGACTAATAGGAAGCATTCAGGGAGATCCTGTGCGAAATCCCAAGAAGCCCGAAATCAGAATAAGCGTAATCTATACTCCAGGCCGAAGGCTTGCTCACCAATCCGATCCGGACGAAGGGAAACTTGACACCGAATCCCGCCGTCAGGCCTTCCTCATCCCTGTTGAATCTGTAACCGAGGCGCAATGCGCCCTCGAAGGGAGCATACTTCTGCAATATGTACTCCCCTCCAACATTGACTCTCTCAGCTCCATCGGGTGGATGATTGAACTCGGCAGCACCAATCACCTTATGTGCGGCCGTGCTCAGGAACGGCATCGACCCTCCCACCTTGAACATCACTGGCATCGGGCTTTCCTTGCCACCGTCACGGAAGGTATAGCCCGAACCCATGTTCTGGAAACACATGCCTATTCTTATGCTCCTGAAGCCTATGTCATACAGGGTGCCCAGGTCAAACGCAAACGTTTCACCAGCGTAGTCCGCCAAGCCCTCATGAATCCACTTGACGGTGCCGCCAAAAGAGAATCTATCAGTCAGCATTCGGGCATAGGTGAGTCCAAAGGCCATGCTTCCGGCGTCAAACTGGTATCCTGTGCCTTCCGGCTTGTATTCGGTGGTCTCAGCCATCGGATCCATCTGAAGCACGGTCGCACTCACGCCGATAACGCCCGGTATGAACTTATACGCGAAGACATACGCTGCATACTCATGGCTCAACCCCGCAGGCCATGTCGAATGGTTCAGTGTCAGATGGCTGCCCTGAAGCGCAGCGATGCCGGCAGGATTCCAGTACGTGCTCGAGGCATCGTCGGCGACCGCCACAAAGGCCTCACCCATTGCCACACCCCTTGCGCTGCTACCGATCTTTAGGAACTGGGCTCCAACAGTTCCAACTTTTTCAAACCACTCCCTGGACCAAGATGGACCTGCTGCAAGCAGTATGACCGCAACGACGACAACCAAACTCCTTCTCAATTTGATGTCCTCCTTCCTTTCACGCCACTCTTTACCTGACGACTATCAGCTTGGTCATTTCGCTACCCAATGGAGACTCTATGTGTACAATATAAGTGCCGCTGACAATCTCCTGGTTGTTTCTCGAGACGAGGTTCCAACCGGGCGGCTCGCCCTGGGAATCCAGCGGATTGTCGAAGTATCCGGTCCAGACCAGATCACCGGTCAAGCTGTAAACCCGCACGGTCGCCTTCTCAGGCAGGTTGAGAAACCTCACCCGCCTTCCCGATGGGTCGCCCTCGTACTCGACCATATCGCCAACAGATCTGCCGGTCACCCGTGCTTGCCGACTCATGCCAGGATAAGGATTCGGCACGATTCGGACCTTGCCTTTTACCGTCTGGGGCGTGCCCCGCGGGTATACTAACTGCATGGCTTGAGAGTAACTGCCGTATCGTGGAATCGAGTCAACCCTGTTGGTCGCTTTATTGATTATCTTTTCAGCGCTCCCGTCATCGAAAGCGGTGACTGCATACCAGTAAGGCAGCCCATTGTGCACGTCTTCGTCCACATAGCGGTACTTGCCGATTCCGATCAGGCCGGTATCTATCTTCGGCAGATCCTCTTTCCAATAGTGGGCAATCAACCGCCACTGATCGGATGAAGGAACTGAGCTTTCATGCTTCCAACCGACACCTTTCCAAATCCTGTAGCCGGCAAAATCAAATAGGCGCTGAAGCGGATCGGGGGTGGTCTCGGAATAATCATCCCATTCGACAAGCACCTTTCCATCTCCGCCTATCAAGCGTTGCTTGGGCGGCGGAGGCGGACTGGAGCCCAGCCAGTTGACCTTGATCTGTATGCCACCTGGCCCCATCATATAGCCTCCGTTGTAAACCTTCTGAGCATTCGCCGCGTTATCCAAGAATTCCGCAAACGTTCCGCCGGCGACAAAGGCCACCTGGAAGACAAGCGTGCTGTCGGGGGCCAATTGGTCAAAAGGTCCCGCAGAAACCAGATACCTGTAGTCCGCAGCCTTGACCGTATTGGGATCGATTGTCTTTTCGTTGTCAGAGTTGCCCCTCATGTACCGGTATCTTTCCCTGTCGCTTTCGGGGTCCTCTTCACCGCCGGACCACTGCTTGAACATGTGGATTCCCACTTCTTTGGGGGCACGCCTGCCGTTCGGATCAGTGGTATGCCCCATGAACATGGTACCAAAGTATCCCGCCACATTCCCATCCTGACCACCGGGGAAATCGTACATGTATCCTACGGTCAAATGGTACCTCACATCCACCTCAGACCCAGTTGCGTCTATTTCCTTGCGGGTCACCGTGGTATCAACATAGCCTGCCATGTCATCCGAGTAGGACTGCGGGTAGACTCTTATGTTACCAATGTCCTCGTCCACCATCAAAGCGACATATGCTTTGTATATAGTGGAATCACCGATATTGGTGACCTTGTATTCTATACCTATGAAGTTCTCGACGGCAGAACTTGTCCAGGCATAGCTTTCCTCCCTGACCAAGATGCCAAGGGGCCTGTGGAAATCCCGGGTCCTCGACTGGTTCATCGAACTGGACGTATCATAGTACACTGCGGTGAACATCTGCTGGGATATGGCGGCGAAATCCTCATCTATAAACCCGTCCCCATCATTGTCATAGCCATCCAGTGGATCCTCGTCCAGGAGGCCGTCGCCGTCGTCGTCCAGCAGCCTGCCCCCACCCGGCGCTCCCTCAGATGTGATGTAAACGACGTCCCTGGGATCGGGTTTAGGGTAGAATTCCAGCTCATAGACTGATGCACTAACAAGCGTGTCGGGCCTTCTCATTTCATCGTACGTCACACCGCCAACCCACAATCCGCCGGCAAAGAGCCATTCGATGCCGCTTCCGGCGGGCCATTCGCCTGATGGAGCCGACTGATCTGAGTTCCAGTCCCCAAAGAAACCCAGATTTGAAGCATGCAAAAGCATCTTGTTCACGTTGTGGTAAATGCCCCTGAACCTCACAATCCCGTTTTCGGGTACAGAGCCCGCGCGGGTCGCCTTGCCCTCAAAGAAACCGAACGATGTCGAGAACAGGGCAAGACTCGCAACAAGCCAGGCTACCAGAAGCCCACCGCGCGCATGACGGCGCAGGAACCGTTTAGCATTCATCAGAGCCCTCCGTACGTCTTCTACCAGTCAAATGATACGCCGACCTGGAAACTCCTTGGTGGTGAATAGACCCGGGGATCATTGAGCGCAATGTAATTCACGTCAGGTAGCCCTGCCAGCTCACCCTGGTCATACGCGCCGCCGACCTTGCCCTCTCTCGTGTAGTATGCGACGTAGTTGCCATTGCCGCCAGGCCAGTTCCCCGGATTCATCGATGCTATGTTCTTTCTGTTAAGGAGATTCTCGCCCTCAAGAAAGAGCGAGATCTCTTGTCCCGCAATCCTGTATCTCTTATCAGCCTTGAGGTTCACGGTCGTCCTTGCGGGCAGCCGCTCCGAGTTTATGAGAGACGCCTTCTGGAATCTCTCCCTGGGCTGCACCGGCGTATAAGGTGCTCCTGAAGAATAGCTCCAGTCCACGTTGCAGCCCCAGAGACCCGGCTCACTGATGTAGAGGTTGGCAGAGATCACGTGATTCCTGTCCCAGTCAAGCGGGAGCTCCGTAATCGGCGGTCTGTCAAGGCCACCGGTTGCTGCCTGATTGCCCTGGAGCTCGCTGGAGCTAGAGCCAGTCGCCTTTGAGAAAGTATAAGTGATGCTACCCGAGAAGCGGTGGCTGAAACGCTTAGAGATCTTGAGCTCGATCCCTCTCACTGACCCGTAATCAAGATTCGTGAAAACCACAGGATCTCCCGTGGCTGAGACGGTTCTTCTCCAGGCGGAAGTGTCGGCGGCCTGCACCAGCTCGGTACCGGTGAGCCCAAAGATGTCCTTGTAGAACATGGCAACGTCACCGACAACATTGGTTGAGAACTGATGCTGGATGCCGATTTCGTACATTATCGTGGTCTCGGCATCTATCGCAGGGTTTCCGTAAGGCCCCGAGCTATTCTCTATGCCACCGATGGACTGCAGAAGGACCTCAAGCCTAGGTACCATATAGAATCTGCCATAGTTGAAATACAGGGCATCCCGTTCGGAGACCGGATAGGATACTCCCAACCTCGGGCTCAGCTGCCACTTGGTACGCTTGAACAACGCGCTCTCATTTGTGCCAGCTCCTATGTCCTTCAAGAAGTTGTTGTATGATGCCGTGGCTTCCGAGCCGGGATCGAACATGTCAAGCCTCATACCCAGGCTGAGGTTCATGCCCTCGAACCTTATCTTGTCCTGGCCAAATGCCGAGAGTCCCCATGTATGGAACGAATAGATGTCGTGGAATATGCCAAGCGGGCTATTCAGCGAGGGATAACTCAAGTCCCTCATGTCGAGCCGATACAGGTTTGTCTCAGCCCCAAACTTGACCTGATGAGTGGTCGAACTGTGCACGACCATATCACCCTTGGCAGTCCACATGGTGGTGTGATAGCGCTGCCAGTGCGGATAGTCACCAGCCGTAACGTAGTACTTGTTCTGAGGATCGACATCCTCATTGAAGTTATATGGCTCATACTGGTAAGGCTTCTTGTCAAGCACGGTTTCGGTATGGACCGTTGTATATCTACCCACCCTCAGGGTGTAGAATGCAGATGAACTCAGGGTGTGGTTCCAGACCAACTTGATCTGTCTGCTTGTATTCCGGATATCAGGCGTGTGCGCAGGTGCCACATAGAGAGTGTAGGTCGAATCCAGCGGCTCGAACCACCAGGGGTTAAGCTGGTTGGTCCTTCTACGTTCATCCGACCAGTAGCCTACGCGGCTCATACCGTGGTGGTAGAAATCATACTTATCGCCTGAATCCAGGAGCTCTGCGGCGAGCTTCTTCATTTCCGAGAACTTGTAGCTGATCTTGGCCTGGCCCGAATACTGGTTGTTCTGTCTTTCTCTGAACTTGATGCCCCAGATCTTTTTCTGCTGCCTCGGCTCAAGCGTCTTGAGATGGGTATCGCTGAAGTTGACCTCGCCCGAGGCAAAGAACCTCAAGTCTGTGGTGACGAGAGGCCCTCCGATGCCTACTGCCAAGTCGTCACTGTTGAAGTAGGTCTTGTCAGGGGCCCCGTAGTCATCGGTCATGTATTTGACTACGCCGGAGTACTTGGTTCCGCCCTCTTTGGTCTTGAGGTTTATGACGCCAGACTGGACGTTACCGTACTCCGCTTCGAACCCGCCGGAAAGCACCTCTATCTCGGATAGCGAGGCAAGGCTTATCCCAACCTCATTGCCTCCCACAAACGGGTCACTTATCTGAAGACCGTCACTGAGGTACTTCACCTCACCCGCTCTTCCACCCCTTACGTGAAGCTGGCCCTGCTCAAGCACTACACCTGCCTGGGTAGCGATGGCCTCCTGGACCGTGTTGATCGACCTGACCTTGACATCCTCAGTAGTAACGGTTCGCGAGGTCTGAGTCTTCTCGGTATCAACGATGGGCCTCTCAGCCTCGATAACGACCTCTTTGACCTCCATCACCACTACGGTCTTCAGTTGGAAGGCGAGATCCGTTGTCTGGCCGGCCGTAACCACGACGTTTTCTCTGGTCTGCGCCTCGTAACCCATCATCGTAACCTTGACCGTATAGGCGCCCTCGGGCACGTTGTCGATCACGAACGTGCCGGTCTCTTTGACAAACGCTCCCATGCCCGTGCCGACGATGAGGACATTTCCGAATGGCAGAGGTTTGCCGTCGTTGGCATCCATTACCGTACCGGCGATCTTTCCAGTTGCGGCATAAGCCGGCGAGGTGGAAAGCAGGAATGCGACGAGCAGGGAGACTCCTATGGCTTTTAACAAGCTGGGCATCGTCAGGACCTCCTGTATGTCAGTTCGCTGCATCAATCTCTACGTTACTTACCGCATTTTACTATACGAAAGTGCAAGAGAGACTGTCAAGTGCTATCATCCTCCGTGGCGGTGCAAGGATTTGCCGCCCGATTCCAATTGCTTCCAAGAGGGCGGTTCAGGCACGATTGGCGCCCCCGAGCCTCGGCGCATTTGGAGATATCTCGTCGGCGTGGGCGTGATCCGGAACATACCTCACGGGGCCTCCGAATCTCCCAGCAAAAGCATCGAGCAGTGCCGATGCCACCGTGCTCGGCTCAACCTCCCTGCCGACGATATCTTCAAGGCAGGTCGTCGCAGCCTTCATGTCACTGATCAGACTCTGCTTCTCGTCCTCGCCGCAACTCAAGTAGTTCACGACCTCAAGATAACCTCGGCCCAGAGGAATACTCCCGTGTTGAAGCACGGCGTTCCGACCCATCCTCTGAGCGCTGCCAACCACTTTCCTTCCTGCATGGATGATCTCGTGCCGCGCCGCCGAAAGGAAACATGGCTTCGTCCTCGATGCAGACCTGGCTGGCGAGCCTCTCGCCATCTCCACCTTGGCCCCCAACGAGATCAAACCATCTACTATGCAGTTCGAGACCATGATGTAGGTCTCAGAGCCTGTCGCCCCGGGCTTGCGCGGAAGTACAATGGTATAGGTAAGATCCTCCTTGTGGAGCACGACCCTGCCTCCGGTCGGCCGCTTAACGATCTGGATTCCTTCCCGCTGGGCTCTCGAGTGATCGATCGCGTCCGGGCACTCGAAAAAACCGAGTGAGAGGGCAGACGGACACCAGGTGTAGAAGCGCACGAAGGCATCTCGCGGGTCTTGCTCACAGGAGGCGAAAAGATGCCAATCCAGAGCCATGTTGTGGCCAGCATCATTGCAGCCGAATTCGACAACCTTCAGGCCTCTGGAATGGTCCATCAGGGGATAACCCGAAGCCAGTCACTCAGGAGGAAATGGAGTCTTCCAATCAAGAGCGAGACCCTGCTCATTACCGTGTAACCGAACGATGCCCCGAAGGATATCATCAGAAACCACACGCCTATCCGGGAGACTACGCCGAGACTGCCCTTGTGTTCCCGCGAGAAAAAGAAGTACACAAGCGTCGAGACCAGGCCAAAGATGATCAGCGGGTTCGAGAGCAACCCGAGAAAAGCAAAGACGAAGCCATTTGGATTCCCGCCTGCCCGCAGAGCAGCGAAACTGCCGGGTGCGAATAGAGGTATCATGTTCGCCCTGATCTGGGCAACGAGATCGCCCTGGAGGGCACCGATCATGGCGAGCCCCGCGTAGGAGCCGACCATGGCGGCTATCGACCAGCGGCTGAGCCAGGCAAGCCTGGACGAGAACCGCGTGAAAAGCAAAATGCCGAGCGCAAACGGAAAGAGCAACAGCATGCCGGGGAAATGCGGCAGCCTCACGGAGAATCCGCCTATCGAAAACGCATCGCTCAAGGTCGCCTGGCCAAGTCCCTGTACCAGTGGATCCCAGAGGTTCGGCCTGAAGACATTCCAGTACTCCAGCGACACCGAGTAGCCGGCGGAAATACCTATGAAGAGATGCTCCGCGAGCTTGTAGACGCGGTTATCCTTGTAGAGGAAACTGAAGATCGATATCGTGAGAAGCGCCGCAACCCACGTGCCGAGCGTTCTCGGCGACATGTGCCCGGAAGCTACTGCCGATGCAAGCACGGCCAGCACAATCACTATTAGAGCCAGTTTCAGCAGTTTCATTTTCTCGCCTTCTCAATCAAAAACACGACGTTGGCAAAAACTATGAACAGGACCACCATCAGGTGCACGCTCGACTGGGCAACCATTCCTGCTGTTCCGAGGCCGGGCCTTGCGACCAGCTGCTCGTATTCACCCGCGCCCTTCATGCCGGCAAGCAGACCCACCAGCTGTCCCGACTGCAAGTAAGGATACATCTCAGGTGCGCTCACCGCGGTCACCCCACCCCCTATCGTCATCCCGTAGCGAGTGCCCACCTGCTGTATCCACTCCTTTATGCCCGGGTAGCCTGCGGAGATCGCGACAATCATCTTGACGTCTTTGAGGTTCCGTATGCCCTGAAGCATCGGGATCGTCTCGTAGGGTGTGCCGAAGAAATCGCGGGGAAACGTCTTCCGGATATCATCGGCGGCCGAGAGCATAACGGCTTCTCTGCCTTCTTTGAAACCCAGGTTGACGAAATCGACCCCGTAGGTCTTATCATACTTGGGACCGACGGTCTGGAAGACTCTCTGCGTGAGAGGCGGACCGGGAGCCCAGAGGGAAGCCGAAATCACCTTGATGTTCTTTGAGAACAGATGGTCGATGAGGGCAATGTTCATAGGGTAAAGCTCCGGCATCGAACCGGGATCATAATCGGCAGCGAGCCATATGTATGAGCCGGGTTCCAGCTTGTCTATGGCGTCGTAAAGACCCTTCACAGGCTGGGTCACCGACATCTTCATCCTGGCGCCGGTCAAGAGAGGCACCGCCACGCATAGGAAGATGATGATGAAGAGGATCCGCCTGTCGATGCGAGAAAGCCGGATCAGGACCCCATATCTCTCGTTATCTGCCATTACCCACCACCCAGGTAGGACCTTTCGAGTCCCAAGACCATCTTCAGGCCGGTCGATATCGCTCCCAGAGCCGCACCTATCATGATGCCCCGCTTGGCGGCCATGTTCGGTACTTCCATTATCCACTCGGTCAGATCGGGGAACTTGCTCCAGATATGCTCGCCCACGGGCACTCTACCGAGCATCACGATGGCCGCGGTAACAAGGAGCAGCGTCGCCTCGGCTGATCTTGCGCGGAAGGCCCGGTATGCCGCGGAGGCGATGAAGAAGGCCAGGAGCGAGAACATCGTGGCCTGCATAGGGATATAGAGATTCTGGTATGCCCAGTCGAAAGTCCCGCCGCTCGCAACCCCCCGACCTATGCCAAGGAAGATCATTACGATGAGAGCGGCGAGGAGCACTGCCTTGTATTCCCAATCCTTTGACCGTTTCCGCACGGTGCCGAGGCTGATCTTTGCGATGTTGGCAACACCGAGGACATAGGCAAACGCCGTTATTATTATCGCCCAGCTCCTCGTGACAGCTGCGGGCTCAGCGATAAAAGGGTGCGGCACAAAGAGCGAGACTATCATCAACATTCCTGCGACGAATGCGATAGCAACCGGAACCTCGGTCCTCATTTCGTTACCTCTTCCATGCCTCTTGCTCCACCGGCGCTCGCGCCTAGCTCGGAGTGAACCACTCTGCGAAAGCCGTGAGCCCTATGGTTTCGGCTATGACGCCTATGGCCAAGAGCACAAGGATCACGAGTTTCGCAAGGTCACTCGCTTTCAACGTCCCCAGGAGTTTGGGCTCCTTGGAGAGGTACGCACTGGCAGCATAAAGCTCTTCGCCGATCAGGGTATAATCGCACGCTGCAACGAAGAACGGCAGCTGGTGGACATTGGCGGTACCCGCAACCTGTATGGCACCTGCCGAGAAGCCTGTTTCCGCCAGAATCAGTGACTCGGCGAAGAAGGAACCCATGTAGAGGTTGGCAGCAGGCCCTTCCCTCATCATTATGCCGTTTATGCCCGCCGTGAAAGCAAACTGCTCGTCCGAGAGATATCTAATATTATTGGGATTATAAAGCTCCGGCCTCCCGGCGTTGAGAAAGCCCTGTTTCACGGCTTCCTCTGCGACCGGGACTACAAAGGGACGGCAAACAGGAACGATTATGGGAGTCTCATAGGTGCCGGCAATGCGTGCCACGTCGCTGAGGATCACCATGCTCGCAATGGTCTGAATATTATCCATGTCGTCTATGCCGGGAACATAGAGCACCGGCTTGCCCATCTCGGTGGCCCTGCCTATCGCCTCTTCAATCGCACTGAACCCCGCTATCCTTCTGACAAAGAATTTTCTCCCCGACCCGGCGAGCCTGATGTAGACCAAGACGAAGATGACGAAGATGACGAGCATGACCAGCTGATTGAGCCTCGAGCGATTCAGGACGGAGGCCCGCGGCCGCGCGGAATTCGAAATCGCGGTCAAGCCGCCCTCTGAGGTTAGGCTATATGAATATAGCGAATCCCGAGAAAGCCCTGCATCAATGTATTCACCCTGCCCAGCATCCACGGTGGTTATCTGGCGCCAGACCGAGTCGGGATATGTGGCCCTTGATACCTTGAGCATGCCGGCTCCGGCGAGTTCCCCTGTCCATGAGATCCTCAATGACGTGCCGTCGTCATTCGGCAAATCCTTCACCGTGACCGTGCTCGCAGCAAGACAAAGGATGGGAAACACCGCAAGAACGCAAATCTGCAGCCAGAGCAGCCAGAGCAGCCGTTTGGTTGAGGCAGGATTCACAAAACTCCTACTCTTCGATCAGCTCTACGTTGGCCCTCGGTATGATGGCGATGGTGCCGTCGTCGAACTCAACGCCCAGGATTCTAACCATCGCCTCTGTCTCGAGCTTCTGCAGCTCAGGGGGCAGGTTCGCGACCTTCCCGATCCTGCCGAAGTAGGGTTCGCGGATCGCTCTCACCGGGCTTCCCACAACCAGTCCGGACGACGGCGAATCTCCCCCGAACTTCTCGCCTTTGGAAGAACTCGAACCGTCCAAGGGAATCACCACTTCCGGCCTTATCACACCGGCTCTTATCTGGGTGGCACCACTGATGGATGTCTTCATGCCCCTGCGCGAGCAAAGGAGATCAAAGGTCCTCTTGGCCATAGTCATCTTGCCGAAGCCTTCGGTGACAACCACTGTCAGTCCAATCTCCTCCGATCCGGTTATGGCCACACCGAGATCATAACCAAGAATGGCCCTCAGGTCGGCATCATCCATGCCGCCTGCGATCAGGGCCCTCACGCCGACCTCGCGGCCGCGGTTCAGGGCGTCCATCGTCACAAGCGAACCGCCCACGAGGATCTTTCCCTTATGAGAAGGATTGATGCGGTCAGCGCTCAGCACCTCGTCAGGTCTATCGACCACCACATCGAGCAGGCCCACGGCCTCGCCACCAATCCCGAAAATCCCCTGGACGAAGGTCGCATTGGCGCGTACCAGGACACCCTCCTTCTCGTATACTTCCATGATGTCCCCGTCAATGTAGGCATTGACCTCGACAGGGATGGCCTTCTCTCTTATGATCACCTGACCCGTTATTTTGGACACGGACTCGATGGTCCCTCCAACGGGCATCTTGCAGTAGGATTTGAAAAGCCCGAAGAAGCTCTTGCTCTGCGCGATGATGTCTCCCTCATCAACCCAATCCCCCACCTTGTGCGTCATGTGACCGTGGATATCCTCGGGAAGCAAGCTCAGCTTATTTGCCACATTGATGGTCTGAACATTGCCGGGAAGCTTGGTATGCGCAACAATGGTCTCGGCCGTCACGCGGTCACCGACCCTGACCAGAACCTCGCCAGTCAAGGGCAACCTTCGCTCTTTTCTCACTTCAGTCTGTTTTGAAACCCTGAGTCCGGGCGTGTAGGCATGTGCCAATTCTCATACCTCCATTGGCTTCATTCTTCAGGCTTCAGGATATACATGAAGCGCTTCATTCCATTCCTTGAGCTTCCGTACTCGTTCATCCCTCACCGCGGGCAGACGAAGAGGCCTTCCCCGAGCATCGATGATTATCCCGACCACGCCGGCATTGATCTCGGTGTGAACCTCCTTGCCCTTGCCGAGGCCTACGTCAAACCCCCTCGCGGGTTTTATGGTCGCTTTGACTCTCTGGCCGGCTTCCGCTTGCATAAGAGTCATTTGGCCAAAGTTCAAGGATCTCTCTTCACTCTTTCCGTCAGGCATGTCTATTTTCACATGCACGCAGGGGCTGCCCTCTTTGGCAATGCCCACGGGCGCGATGCAAGTGCCGAGTCTTATCATGCAATCCTTGTGGAAGACTTCAAGGGCTGCCTTGGGATGGACCTGCGCCAGTACTCCCAGCTGCGGCATCATGAAGATGCTGTCCACGGCCAGCTGGGTCACCCCCTCGGGCCTGAAGCCATCGATCAGCATTAATGCGGCCTGCACTCTTCGCGGTGCGTGTGAAAGCACTCCGCCGCTTCCCACGAGGATGTCGAGTCTCATCATGTCAACCAGGGTGAGTCCGCTTTCAGCCTGCTCGAAGGTGTCTGAAATGGTCCGCTCCTGCTGAACACCCTTGAGGCCGACGGCAAGAAGTTTGTGCTGTTCGAAGGCGAGTCTCAAGGCCTCCCTGGATATGGCCTGTTCAATCATAAGCTCTTCAAGCGTCTGGGGAACAGTGGTGGGCCTTATCATCTTGTTCTTTATCCTGTTCCTCAGGTCCGCTTCCTCTACATCGAACGGCACCCATCTCACGATGTTTGCGACTGTTGCCTCCGCAAGCACATTGGATATTGAGTAGCTCATGCCCAAGTTGGCACTCACGGTCCGGTTGAATACCTCACCGAAGACGGAGAACACATCGGTGGTAGCCCCGCCTATGTCGACACCGACCACATCGATCTTCTCCGTCTTGGCGATGATCTGCATTATCACTCCCACCGCCGCAGGCGTGGGCATGATGGGAACAGGCGTCCAGTCCAGGAGTCTCTTATAGCCGGGAGCATGCATCATCACATGCTCGAGAAAGAGGTCCTGGATCTTGAGGCGAGCAGGCTGGAGGTTTTCCTTCTCCAGCACGGGCCTCAAATTATCGGTGATCGTGAGACTGGTCCTGGTCTCCAGTCTCTCCTTGACGATCTCCCTCGCATCAACATTGCCTGCATAAATGACCGGAAGAGAATAGCCCATTCCAAGCCTGGGCCTGGGGTCGGCAGCCCCTATCAGCTCCGCCAACTCGGCAACGTGGGTGGTGGTTCCTCCGTCAATCCCGCCGGACAGGAGAATCATGTCAGGCCTGAGACTTCTTATCCTTGCGATCTTCTCGTGAGGAGCCCGTCGGTCGTTCGATGCGATCACATCCATGACGATCGCGCCGGCCCCAAGAGCAGCTCTCTGCGCACTCTCTGCGGTCATCTCCTTCACGACTCCGGCAACCATCATCTGAAGTCCGCCGCCGGCTGATGAGGTGGAAACATATAGGTCGGCTCCTGCATCGCCCTGCTTGGGAGAAAGAATCTTGCCGTCCTTCAAGAAAGTCCTGCCGGTAAGATCCTCGACTTCCGCAACCGCGTTCAGGACCCCGCAGGTCACGTCCTCAAAAGGAGCCTCCACTGTTGTAGGAGCCTCACCCCTTACTATCAGGCGGTACTCCTCACCGCGCTTCTCAATCAATATTGCCTTGGTTGTGGTACTCCCACAGTCAGTGGCGATAATTGTTTGAATCTCTTTTGCATCCTTGTGCACAATCTACCACCTCATGCTAACGCGCCTTCTTATTCTCTGCTCTCCTGGCTTTCTTTTCCCGCTTTTCCTGTTTTTCCTTCTCCGTGTACTCGGCCTCGAGATCCTCGATCTTTCTTACCATACGCTCCCAGTTATCCCTGTCTTCCATTAACAGAGCAAATCGCTGGTACTGCGCGAAGTTGAACAGGGTCTGCACAAAAGGTTCTAAAAAAATTAGCAGTTGCCCACCCAAAAAAGCAAGAGGTTTGCTTGATTCAAGCAAAAATATCGCGGGCACGCTCATTCGCATGCGAACGATACGTTCCGCCACTCTCCCCATCAGGAGTTCATCTTCGGGTCCGAATTGGGCATCGCCGCTTGCGCCGCTATCCAGCCCCGCCCCCGGAGTCTCGATCGAACCTCTTCGAAATAAAGGCCACAACCTCATCTTTGTTGCCCCCATACAACAATCTTAATGAACGAAAGGGTTCAAGTCTCGAAGGTTTATCAAAGGGCGACAGGGTCACCCCCTTCTTGTCAGCATAGAATCTCTTGAAGGCCGACCACTTCTTGATAGCAGTACCGAAAGAGGATCTTACGGTGACTTGGTTGGAATCCAGGCGATACGTGGTTCTCCCGAAATAAGTGTGGAGCGAAGCCAGAAGAATCAGAACCGACAAAACCGCAAGGAAGACATCTTTGAAAAGCACCAAAACCAGAAACCCTATTGCGCCTATCACGATGACAACGATCGCTGAGCGCCTGACGTTTTCCTTGAAAGGCCTCACACTCCACTCCAGTGGAACCTCCCCAGCCGCCACCCGGACATCGGCGCAGGCTTCCCGTGGAGCCTCATCCGCGACTCCGTCCCTACTCGGCGACATCAAGCCTCCTGGCTGCCAACCCTTCATCTACCCTGCCCACAGGCGTAGTGTAGGGCGCCCCCCGCACAAGGTCAGGATTTGTTCTTATCTCGGCAGCAATCTTCTCCATTGCTTCGGCGAACCTGTCCAGTGTCTCCCTGGATTCGGTCTCGGTCGGCTCGATCATCAGAGCCTCCTCGACAATCAGTGGGAAATAGACCGTGGGCGGATGGAAGCCGTAGTCCATCAGCCGTTTGGCAATGTCAATCGTCTTGACACCACCGCCGACTTTGTCCTTGCCCGACAGCACAAATTCGTGTTTGCAGATGGTGTCGTACGGCAGACTGTAACTCGCTTTGAGCCGTTCCATGAGGTAGTTCGCATTGATTATCGCACTCTCAGCGACGTTCCTGAGGCCTTCGCCTCCCGCCATGAGAAGATAGCAATAAGCCTTCACGATCACGGCGAAGTTGCCATAGAAGGTGTGGACTCTTCCGATTGATTTCGGCCTCTCGCGGACGAAGTGATAGCCTCCGCGGCTCTTCTCCACAAGCGGGACAGGAAGATACGGGGCAAGGTTCGCCTTCACAGCGACGGGGCCCGATCCCGGGCCTCCCCCTCCGTGAGGCGTCGAAAAGGTCTTATGCAGATTGAGGTGCACCAAATCACAGCCGAAGTCTCCCGGCCTTGATATGCCCAGAAGGGCGTTCATGTTCGCTCCATCCATGTAAACCAGACCGCCTGCATCATGAATCATCTCGGCAATACGGGATATGTTGGTCTCGAAGAGGCCGAGGGTATTGGGATTGGTGATCATGATCGCAGCGACTTCATCATCGACATGGGGCTTCAAGGCTTCGGGGCTGAGCCTGCCATTTGAGTCCGATTTCACTTCAACTGCATCGTAGCCGGCGATGCGTACGCTCGCGGGATTGGTGCCATGCGCCGAATCGGGGATCAGCACCTTTTTCCTCGTCTTGCCACGATCCTCATGGTAAGCCCTGACCAGGAGCATTCCCGTCAGCTCCCCATGGGCACCCGCAGCCGGAGTCATCGTTATGTCGTCCATACCCGCTATTTCGCAGAGAGCCCGTCCGAGCTCGTAGATGACACCCATGGCACCCTGAGCGAGGGTGTGGTCCACCAAAGGATGAACCTGTAAGAAGCCCTCAAGGACTGCCACCTGCTCATTCACCTTGGGATTGTATTTCATGGTACACGATCCAAGCGGGTAGAAATCCTTGTCAACATGATGATTCAGGACCGAGAGGCCCACGAAGTGCCTGACTATCTCAGGCTCTGAGACCTCCGGAAGCCTGAGTGCACTCTTCCTCAGCACATCACGCGACAACACGGCCTCGGGCTTCACCAACGGCACGTCAGCTGCAGGCAAGGAATAACTCTTCTTTCCGGGTTTGCTCTTCTCGAATATTGTGACCCCCTGAGTCATGCCTACACCTCCCAGCCTCGCACCGTGCGTGCCATGGTATCCACAAGCATGTCTATCTCAGCCTTGGTCCGCTTCTCGGTGAAGGAGACCAGGAGCGAATTGGGCGCCTCCGGGTAGAATCTGCCGAGAGGGATTCCCGCGAGTATGCGCTGGCCGACAAGCCTGCCAGCCAGCAGGCTGGCCTCCAGCGGGAGCCGGACCACGAACTCTTTGAAGAACGGTTTATTGAAATCAAGATTGAAGCCATGCGAAGCAAGTGCTTTCTGAGCATAGACAGCTTTTGAAAGGCACAGGGTCGCCAGTTCCGTGATGCCTTGCTTGCCAAGCCAGCAGAGATATACCGCAGCCCGAAGAGCAATCAAGGCCTGATTGGTGCAAATATTTGATGTTGCCTTCTCCCTTCTTATGTGCTGCTCGCGCGTCTGAAGCGTCAGGCAGAAACAGATCTTGCCGGCTCTGTCCACCGTTCTCCCGACGATCCTCCCCGGGATTCGCCTGATGTGTTCCTTCTTAGTGGCCATGAAACCCAGATAAGGTCCTCCGAAACTCAGGTGGTTGCCCAGCGCCTGGCCTTCGCCGACAACAATGTCGGCCCCATATTCCGAAGGCGCCGCAAGGATTCCCAGAGATATCGGGTCAACCGAGACTATAATGAGGGAGCCCTTCTGCCGGGCCATCTCGGCGATCGCCTTCGAATCTTCCACCACGCCGAAAAAGTTAGGGGTCTCGATGACGACCGAGCTGGTCTTCTCGTTTATCAGCGATCTCACCTCATCCGGATCAGTAGAACCACCTTTCCAGCCGGTTCGCCTCATCACGATTCCACTTGCCTTGAGATAGGTGCCAAGTATCGAGAGTTTCATCGGATTGAGGCATCCGCTGACAACAATCTCGCTTCTTCCATTTATGGCATTGGCCATAAGCACGGCTTCGGCCACAGCGGTTCCGCCATCGTAGAGCGATGCGTTCGAGATCTCCATGCCGGTGAGGCGCGTGATCAAGGACTGGAACTCATAGATGGTCTGGAGCGTGCCCTGGCTCACCTCGGGCTGGTAAGGCGTGTACGCAGTATAGAACTCTGCCCGTGAGCTCAGCTCGTCAACCACGCTCGGGACATAGTGGTCGTAGGCTCCCCCGCCAAGGAAGCACAGCCACTGGTCAGCCGACGCATTGGTCTCGGAAAGATGCTTGAGGTGCCGTCTGGCCTCAAGCTCTGACAGCGGTGGCGGCAGGCGAAGGCCGCGCTTGAGCCTGAGTTCTTCGGGTATATCGGTGAGCAGGTCGTCAAAAGAGGCTGCGCCTATCGCACGAAGCATTTCAGCCCTTTCCCGGTCACCAACAGGCACGAAATCCATGCTCGCCTACTCCCCTACAATCTGCCGGTACTCGGCGGCCTTCATGAGCCGCGTGAGCTCCTGCTTGTCGGCCATTCTCACCTTGATCATCCAGCCATCCCCATAGGGCGATGATTTGATCACGGCAGGGTCGCTGCCGAGTGTGGCATTGGCTTCAATCACTTCGCCTGAGACAGGGGAATAGAGGTCGCTCACGGCCTTGACAGCTTCCACCGTGCCGAAGGCCTTCATGAATTCCACCTTGGCTCCAGCAGCGGGGAGTTCAACATAGACGATGTCGCCGAGTTGATTCTGCGCAAAGTCAGTTATGCCTATGATCGCGATGTCACCTTCGGCCTTGACCCATTCGTGCTCCTTGCTATAGAGCAGGCCATCCTGAACCATCAGCAAGTCTCCTTTCTATTTGTGCGATGCCTTCTTGTAGAAAGGCCCCTTCTCGAAAGCTGCGTCTATCAGCTGGCCTCTTACGTCAATCTTGAAGGCCCTGTCCCGGCTCGCCCATGCCGAATCGACATAGGCAAGGGCAATGCCACACTGCAGGGATGGCGAGAAACCACCGCTTGTGACTTTGCCGACTTCTTTGCCTTCCACCATGACAGGGCAGCCGTGCCTGGGAACGCGCCTTGAATCGGAGCGGAGCCCGATCAAGCGCCTGGACACGCCATGCTCAGTCTGAGTCCGAAGCGCTTCCTTGCCGACAAAATCCCCCTTATCCATCTTGACAACCCAGCCGAGCCCTGCTTCCAGGGGAGTTGTGGTCTCATCCATGTCACTGCCGTGAAGCCGGTAAGCCATCTCGAGCCTCAGGGTATCCCTGGCGCCTAGACCGCACGGCTGCGGCCTGGGAGAACCATCCATGATGAGGTCCCAGACTCGCTCGGCCTTGGCGGCGTCCATGTAAATCTCGAAGCCATCCTCCCCGGTGTAGCCCGTTCGCGATATGAAGCAGTCCACATCACCGATGCGCGAAAGCATTGAGTGGAAGTAGCCCAGATGGGAGACGTCATTGCTCAAAAGCCGGCCAACGAGATCAAAGGCCTTTGGACCCTGGACGGCAATCTGCCCTGTGGCTCTTGTCTGGTTCTCAAGCCTCACCCCGTTGGCCGCTTTCCCCACCAGCCACTGAAAAACGCGGTCGCTGTTGGATGCATTAGGGACCAGCAGGTAATCGTCCGCCCGCTTATAGACTATGAGGTCGTCAATCACACCTCCGCGGTCGTTCAAAATTGTCGTATACTGACCCTGAAAAAGCGCAAGATTCGAGACGTCGTTGGTGGTCATTTGGTTGAGCCAACCGCGGGCATCTTCCCCGGTTACGGATATCTCACCCATATGGGAAACGTCGAATATTCCCGCTTCTTTTCTCACGCTCTGGTGTTCGCCCACTATACCCGAGTACTCCACCGGCATGTAGAAACCTGCGAAGGACACCATCTTGGCTCCAAGCTCGACATGCTTTGAATAAAGTGGCGTTTTCTCTATCTCGATTGCTATGATTTTCCGTTCTCCTTGCGTTCAGTCCATATTTCACAGAACAGGTAAAGTTACCCCGAAATCACCTTTTTTTCAAGCCTGTAGCGCTGGGCTTCTTCGTCGAAGATGCATTTGAGGACATCGCCGGTGTGGGATCTGGGACAGGCTGCGACCTCCTCCGGAGTTCCTTCGGCAACAATCCAGCCGCCGGCGTCGCCACCTTCCGGCCCCAGGTCTACTATATAGTCGGCAACTTTTATGCAATCAGGATTGTGTTCGATGATGACCACTGTGTTACCTTTGTCCACGAGCCTTCTCAGGACGTCCAGCAGCATCAGGGTATCTTCGAAATGAAGGCCTGTGGTCGGCTCATCCAGGATGTATAACGTGCGGCCCGTGCTCACTCTGGAGAGCTCTTTGGCGAGTTTCACGCGCTGGGCCTCCCCTCCTGACAGGGTTGTTGCAGGCTGGCCCAGCCCGATGTAGCCCAGGCCGACGTCATAGAGAGTTTCGAGTTTCCGTCTCACGGGGGGGATGTTCGCGAAAAACTCTCGTGCCTCTGCCACGGTCATTTCCAGGACTTCCGCGATGTTCTTGCCCTTGTACTTTATCTCCAGGGTTTCCCGTTCATAGCGCTTGCCCTTGCAGACGTCGCACCTCACATAGACATCAGGCAAGAAATGCATCTCGATTTTTATGACCCCGTCGCCTTCACAGGCCTCGCACCGCCCGCCTTTGACATTGAAGCTGAACCTGCCGGCCTTGTAACCTCTCATCCTGGCTTCGGGCACCTGGGCAAAGACGTCCCTGATGGGGCCAAAGAAACCCGTGTAGGTGGCGGGATTGGACCTCGGGGTTCGCCCGATGGGTGACTGATCTATGTCAATCACCTTATCGACGAGGTCGATGCCATCGATGCCTGCATGTTTGCCGGGTTCCTCCTTTGATGTATAGAAGTGGCGCGCGAGCGCCCTGTAAAGGATTTCGTTCACCAGTGTGCTCTTGCCCGAGCCCGAGACACCGGTCACGCAGGTTAGCGTGCCGATCGGCACTCCTACATCGATGTTCTTGAGATTGTGCTGACATGCACCCCTTATCACGATGTGTTGGCCGCTTCCTTTTCGCCTTGCGGCAGGGGTTGGAATCCACTTTTCGCCGCTCAGATATCTGCCCGTGAGAGAATTGGGGCTTGCTTTCACCTCATCGGGCGTTCCGACCGCAACCACCCTACCACCATCCTTGCCGGCACCCGGGCCGAGATCGATCAGGTAGTCAGCTGCCATTATGGTTTCCCGGTCGTGCTCCACCACTATGACGGTGTTGCCCATGTCCCTCAGCCGCTTCAAGGTATTGAGCAGTCTCCTGTTGTCGCGCATGTGTAGCCCGATGCTGGGCTCGTCGAGCACATATAGGACTCCCACCAGACTTGAGCCTATCTGAGTCGCGAGCCGGATCCGCTGAAGCTCCCCGCCGGCAAGGGTCGATGCGGACCGCGCGAGGGTGAGATAACCGAGCCCCACGTCAACCATGAACCTGAGCCTCTCCTTCATCTCTTTCACTATGGGAGAGGCGATCTTCTTGAGAGTGAGCGGGACTTCAAGGCTGCCGAAAAGCCTGAGAGCATGATCTACGGAAAGGTCCGTGACGTCGCTTATGGACTTCCCCGCGATCTTGATTGAGAGGCTCTCGGGACGGAGCCTTGTTCCCTGGCATGCGGGGCAAGGTTTCATGGTCATGAACTGCTCCAGCCATGAGCGTATCTCTTCAGATTCCGTCTCGAGGTAGCGCCGCTCGAGGTTGGGTATCACACCCTCAAAGGCCGACAGGTACTCAGCGTGGCCGCGCTTTGTGGCAAGCTTGAAGACAATCTCTTCGTTGCCTGAACCGTACAGCATGACGCGCTTCTGTGCCTCGGAGAGAGAGGTAAAGGGCTTCTCAAGGGGAATGCCGTAACGCTTGGCAACACACTCGACCATCGCCCACGTGACACTCGCTCGCGTCTTGCCCCACGGTATGACGGCACCGTCCGCAACCGAGATGGAACCGTCCGGGACAACAAGCGAGGCGTCAATCTCAAGTTTCCTGCCGATACCATCACACACCTGGCATGCACCATAGGGGCTGTTAAAGGAGAACGTGCGAGGCGATATCTCGGGGACGCCCACGCCGCAGTCAACACATGCGAAGAGCTGGCTCAAGAGCCGTTCTTCCCTGTTGCCGATGGCAACCGAGACGATTCCGCCACCCATCTTCAGGGCAGTCTCGATTGAATCGGCAAGGCGCCAGCGGATGTCCGCTCCGATCTTCAATCTGTCAACGACCACCTCGATTGTATGCTTCTTCTTCTTGTCTATCTTGATTCTTCCATCCAGATCATGAAGCACGCCATCGACTCTGCCCCTGACGAAACCATCTCTCCGTGCCTTCTCTATGAGGTTACGGTGCTCGCCCTTGCGGCCCCTCACAAGCGGTGCCATAATCTGGACCGGCGTGCCGGCTTTGAGTTCCAGTAAACCATCGACCATCTGCTCGACGGTTTGCCTTGAGATCTCCTTGCCGCACTTGAAGCAATGGGGAACGCCTACCCTCGCGAAGAGCAGGCGCAGATAATCATAGATCTCGGTTATGGTGCCAACGGTTGATCTCGGATTGGTGCCTGCGGTGCGCTGCTCGATGCTGATCGCGGGTGAGAGGCCTTCAATGTAATCGACGTCGGGCTTTTCCGTCTGCCCGAGGAACTGCCTCGCATAGGTGGAGAGGGATTCCACATAACGCCGCTGTCCCTCGGCATAAATGGTATCGAAGGCAAGCGAGGACTTGCCGGAGCCGCTCAAGCCTGTGATCACAGTGATCTTGTCTCTAGGGATCTTGACATCTATGGACTTGAGATTGTGCTCGCGGGCACCCCGTACAACTATGTGATCTTTGGGCATTACTTATCCCTACTTCGCCCCAGGCGCTTCCTTGTCCTTTGGCGGCTCCTTCTCTCCCAGGGGCTGGATCCGCTTAGAGGTCTCCTTCGCTTTAAGCAGTTCCGTCAATCTCTCGTCAGAAGCCTTGCCCCAATCGCTAGTCTTACCGAACTTGCGGACATTCTGTCTATATATGGCTGCTGCGTGATCGGTCAAACCTGCCTTCTCACACTCAGCACCTGCCATATACGATGCCGTCCCCGCCCACTGTCCCTCCTTTGGATAAAGGTAGCCGATTCTCAGGAATTCGCAGGCAGCCCGCAGGTGATCGCCCATCTCTGAAAAGGATTCCCCCATCCAGTACCTGGTCTCGGCCATGGTCTCAGCTTGCTCCGTGTAGCGGAGCACCCCGCTGTACGCTGCTAAGGCCTCAAAGGGTTTGCCATCGCTCTGGAGACAGAAGCCGGTCCTTACCAACGATCTTTCGAACTGGTCCGCGAACGGAAACCGTACCGAAAGCTGGTTTGAGGCTTGGGCAGCTTTGGCGAACTCCCGGATCTGCTCAAGCGCAAGGCTGTAATTAAAGAGGGCATCTCTCGCCAGCGAGGGTTTGCTTGACAGGGCTGCAAGGCCAAAATAGAGAGCGGATGAGTCGTACTTCTCCATGAGATAGTAAGTGCTCCCGAGCTTGAAACAGGCGTCACGGTCGAGATCAGAGTCGGGATAGGTATCTCCTATCCGCCTGAATACTTTCTCTGCGCCCGGATAGTCACCCCGGACAAGCAGGCCAATGCCCTTGCGGTACAGCACCTCAGCCATGAGGGGATGCTTCACACCGGAAGTGATGAGGCTATCTACCATGGGTTCGGGTGTGTCACTTGGCGCCTCCTCCAAGATGACCAACGCCCTCCTCAGGTTGAGTTCCGTGAAGGAGTCCTGATCAAGCGGAAACCGCTTCCTGAACTGCTGCTTGGGCTCGGTACAGAGTCCGGGCTCGGATGATGAGCATCCATATCGTGCCCGGTCGAGCAGCAGGGCATACTCTTCGAAGACATCATCCGGAGCGGGTCTAGCGGTTATGAGCATTTGCTGCGCAAGAGCAGGATCGTCACGCGATACAACCCGGGACGCAATAAGAGCAGATTCGCACGCGAATGGTGATGAGCCTGAGGCGGTCTTCTCGAGGATGTCGGTGCCGATCCTGTAATAGCCTGAAGCGAAGAGAGCAGAGCCAATCACGATATGTCTGGGATCATCGAGCCTTTTCCTCACCTCCGGCAGCGGCGAGTCAAGCACTCCGAGCGCAGCTTCAATTCCTTCCTTCTCCAGGAGCCTGAGTGCCAATCTCAATCTCACGCGATCCATCAGTGCCGAAGAGGCAAGCCTCAAGAGCGATGCTCGATAGTAGGTGATGCTGGAGTCCGGCTGGCCGATGATTTCATAGCATCTTGCTATCTTGTAACAGGTCTCCGGTGAATCGCTGCCCTTCTTGAGATGATTCACTCCCTTTGAAATCCCCCCTGAATGTAGATAGCATTCGCCTATTCCGACGTTCGACAGCGAGGCGATCGCAGGGTCCCGCCATTTTTCCGCGCACATCGCGTAGGCTTCACGGGCACCGACGTAATCGCCCGCAAGGAACTTGAGGCGCGCGAGCGCCAGAGCTGCAGGCGGCGCCTGCTTGGAAGAAGACGATTCGGTAACGATCCGGCTGAGGAGGGCAGCACATCTGTCGTAAACCGCAAGGTCACCCTGCAGGAAGAGGTAATATAGAAGACCTGTAACACCATATAGAGAGGAACTGGATAGATCCTTACGCTCGCTCAAGCCGGTGGCTATCTGAGCCACCCGTGGCCTGTCAGTCTGGAGCCAATCGGTTGAGAGTTTCACCGCTGCGACTACCTCGTCCGGCTTCACGGATTTGGACGCTATCAGGGAAGCCACTAAGTCAAGGGCCTCCGCCCTGGCGGCGTCGGAATTCGCCGTCAAGCTTCCAAGAGCCAGGGCCTGGGCAAGCTTGAACCTTATGCGGTCAACGTCAGCACCTTTGGGAGGTGAGCCCACCACCGCCCGGTAGTAGGTCGCAGCTCGCTCATAGTCCTTGAGCTTCTCCATGAAAAGATCACCGAGCTCAAGATCAGATGCACCCTTCTTCGCGATCTTCTCGACCTCTTTGGCTATATCGAGCTCCGGATGCACCAGATTCCTGAGCAGGAAGGCTTGCCTCTCACATCGGAGACCGGTCTCGGACAGCAAAGGTGACTGAGCCACCGATTCATAAAGCACCAGGGCCCCCTTTGTATCCCCCGCTTTCTCGATAAGGGATGCGATCTCGGCGATGGCTTCGTCGTCATGGCCTACCTTGAGCCCCTCGAGCATGGGCTCGATGTCGGTCAGGGCCATCTCCTTAAGGCCACAGTCGATAAGGGTCCGGGAGAGCGAAAGCCGTTCATCAGGCATGAGCCGACCCAGGAGGGGACGTATTCCCGAGCCCAGGTCCTTGAGCAGGGCTTCCCTTCTGTCTGGAGCAAGCGCCATGGCACGACCGAGGCATCTCATCTCCAGGAGCGGGTCGGAGACCTCTCTTGCCAGGACTGTGAGGCTGTCCGCGGCAATGCGCGGCTCCTTATAGGACAAGGCACGGGCATACTTGAGGCTCTGTTTTGACACTGCCGGCATATCGCGGCCGAGCAAAGCAGCGCAATAGGGACTCACGTCTTCCTCAGCCTCGGCGAGGCGCACCATTGAGGCGATGATGTCAGGACATGCCCTGACATCAAAAGCGGTGTCTTCAATGACGGGTCTCACGAGAGCATGCCAGAGGACAGGCAGGACCTCTCCGAAGCTTCCGGCAAGATCGCACGCGTCCTTCGGCGGCAGAGCCAGGCCTCGTTTCGACACTTCCCTTTGAAGAGCAAGGCAGGCATCGATCTTGTCGTCTCTGAGATCACATCTCACCAGGCCAATAGCAGCCTCGACGGCACCTCCCTTCCATGCCTCCTCGTACAGCCTGGTCGCTTTGGCGAGATCACCGCGTGCTTCCTCGGCCTTACCGCGCCACACAAGATAAGCCAGGCGCTGACCGCTCTTCACCCGGGGCTCGATCGATCTCAGGTTGAGAAGGGCTTCATCGGCCAGCCCGAAGCTCAGCTGGCACTTGGCTCTCAGGAGAACAGCCTCGACCATTGTGTCCTTCGGTGGAAGCATCTCAATAAGGCTGTCAAGAACAGAGACCCCGCGCAGGTAATGCCCTGCGCCAAATAGACTGTAGGATTTGATGAGACGTGCGGTGAGGTCCACGTCACGGCGCCGGTAAGTAAGCCTGTCCGCGAAGCTGGTGGCTTCATCGAATCTGCCCTCTTCGCCGAGGAGGTTGCCGCATTCCCTGCATGCCGAGAGGTCGCCCTCTTCGAGGCACAGGCTCTTGAGCTCGGCGAGATAGAGGGCCGGCAGATTAGCGTCCTTGAGATATGTCGCGAAATCCGAGGTCCTGTCTGAGCCGGTCCGCTCTGCCAGAACCGTGCCGGGAGTCGCGAGTAACAAGAGGATCGAAAGGAACGCGGTGAGAGAAACAGCCAGTTTTTTCAACGTGCTATAACCTCGAATCTTCCCTCAGGAGAACACGGAGAAGGGCACGTCCTATGATAAGTTGGCTCCGGGACATGGTCAACACATTTTGCTCTTATTGACCGGCACCCTCTCCCAAGGGCGAAGTGAAAGGCAGGGAGGCAGCCGCGTCTCGCGATCATTGCACAGGGTGCTACGTCAGACGTGTCAGCAAGATCACCACTATCCCGAAGGGAATGAGGTAGTACCCAAATACGTGGAATCTGTTTCTGACGATCACTTTGAAAAGCAGGGCTATGGCGAGATAGCCCGCTGCGAAAGCCGTGACCGCTGCAGCCACGATTGGGATCGGCTCGCCACCAAGCTTGCCCCCCAATGCTTCCAGGAGGGTCGCCCCAAGAACCGCGGGAATGGAAAGCAGGAGCGAGAACTCAAAGGCTTCTCGCTTATTGACTCCGAGGGCCAGACCCGTGCCCACTGTGAGCCCCGATCTCGATATTCCCGGGATGATTGCTATGGCCTGGGCCACCCCGACCATCAGGGCCTGAGGGAGTCGCAAGGTTGTCCTCTCCCGCGCCAGCTTGCCTGTCGCCCAGACAAAAACACCTGTGACAACGAGCATTGCCCCAGTCGTCGAAACGTCTTGGAAAAGTCCCTCGACATAGCCCCGCACGGCGAATCCCAGAATGCCGGCTGGCAGAGTCCCAAGCACAAGCAGCATGAAGAGCCGGAAGTCCCCTGCCTCTGGTTCGGCCATCCTCTCCCCGCCCACCCGAACCCGGAGATAGATAGCCCGAATTATGCTTACGATCCGCTTTCTCAAATAGATGACAACCGCCACCGCGGTGGCGAAATGGGTCACGACTTCCATCGTTATCCCGATCTCGCTCACCTTGAGAAGCGACTTGGCGAGCACGAGATGACCGCTTGAGCTCACGGGCAGGAACTCAGTCAAGGCCTGGATCAGTCCAAGCAGAGCTGCCTTTGCAACATCTCCAAAATGGGCCATTCAAATCCCCGCAAGCAAGAAGGCCAAGAGACCCACGATCATCGCGAACTTGAGCATCACCGCGACAGACCTGGCAGCGGCTTCCAGATCCTGGTTCTTACGTCGTGCCAGCATGATCCGGCGAATGCAAATGCCGAGGATCGGGTAGATCACAACAGCAACAGGCAGAAAGTACGGCAGACCGTATATCTTGCGCACGAAGGGCAGAAGGCTCAGGAGCACCGCTCCTCCGATACACCAGAGTGAAAGGATCATAGCGCTGCGACCACCGATTCTTACAGCAACCGTGCGTATACCTGCCGCCGTGTCGCCTTTGAGATCCGCAGTGCTCTTCGCGATTTCACGTGCCAGGTGAATCACCGTGGCCACGCTCGCGGGCAGTATGCCGGCCTTCAGATCCCCGGCACTCGCCGCCCCAAGGATGAACCCCGAAGATGCGACACCACTGACCAGAATGTGTCCGTACAGGCCTCGTCCCTTCAGCTTCCACGAGTAGGCCCAGACAAGAAGGACCCAGGCGCCGTAGAAGCCAAGGGTTTCCTTGCCACCCAGGACGGCGAAGCCCCCCGCAACCGCCCAGAGACCTATCGCCAGCCTGAGCGCTAGCCCCGGCCTCAAGTGGCCGCTCGCAAGCGGCCGCCACGGTTTCGCAACCTTGTCAGTTGCGACGTCAAAGAAGTCGTTGAGCGCATAGGCACCCGCACAGACGAAGCATGCCATGATAGCTGCCGCGACCGAACGGTGAGGAAATCCGTGGCTCGCCAGGAAGGCGCCCACGGCCACGGACAGCGCCGCAATGAAGCAGTTGTGCGGCCTCGTAAGCATCACCGCGTAGGAAAACGAACGGGCGGCATTCACTCGCGGGGCACTCACTTGCGAAGGCTCTCGGCTTTCTTGTATGCTTCCATCGCCTTGGGCGTGTCACCCTTGTGATCGTATGCGACCCCAAGATAGTAATAGCTTCGCCAGTCATGAGGCTGGACAGCTACCGACCTTTCAAAACAGGCTATGGCTCCCTCCACATCATTTTGGCCGAGGCAGGCATTTCCAAGATAGAAATAGGCCTTGGCATTGTCGGCATCCAGCTCGAGGCATCTCGATAGGCACTTGGCCGCCTTCGAGTGAAGCCCCTTCTTGAGATAAACCAGCGCCAGGTTAAAGAGGGTTTTCGCCGAGTCAGGCTCAATATCCAGCGACTTCCTGAATTCGGATATTGCCTCTTCAAGGTCACCCCGGTTACTCAACGCCATCCCAAGATTATGGTGCTCGTCGGCCCCCCCACCACCAAGCAGAATAGCGGTCCTGAACTCCTGGATGGCCTCATCATACATGCCCGTGTCGCCGTATATTGCACCGAGATTGCAGTGCCACTGGGCATTGCGGGGATCCTTGTCTATGGCTTTCTTGAGTTCGCTTATGGCGATCTCTTTCTTGGCGAGCCTGTCGTAGATCAGGGCCATCTCGCTGTGGGCCTTTGCGCACGAACTGTCATACTTGAGGCACTTCAGGAAAGCCCCCAGGGCCTCATCGTAGCTGCCGCTCCTCGAGTAAGTCACCCCGAGGCGGTAGTAGGCTTCGGCACACTCGGGTTCAACCGCTATGGCAATGTTGTGCTCGCATATCGCCTCATCGTGCATGCCCTTCAGGTCATACGCCCTCGCAACGGTGAAGTGAGCCTGCGCACACGGCTTTATGTCGCAAGCCCTCCTCAGGACCCTTATGGCATCTTCGAAGACCTCAAGATCAAGCAATGCCTCACCGTATGTGATCAAGACGTTGAAATCGTCCGGATGTTCGGCAAGATACCTCTCAAGCAGAGATATTGCCTGATCGAACTTGCCTGCCGACCGCAAGAGACTCACCAGCTCGGCAAGCGTCCGCCAGTCATCCGGCTTCTTCTTGAGGTCGTTTTTCAGGGCTTTGATCTTGTTCTCAAGCACCATTAGCCTGGGCGTACCCCCTCCGTCTGGAGAAAGGTATCACAGGCTTGGATCGGTGTCAAACCGTCTTGTCTTCTTCATCAACGACGATTTCAACATCGACGGCGAGATTTACGACTAGGTGGCCAGGCTTACCCTTGCCTGTCACTTTGATGGGGATCGTGAGTTTCTTTCCCGGCGTGCCCGCCGAGTAGTCTTGCTGCAGACGGACTCCGGTCCGTATGGGTTCGAAGTGCCCCGCATCCACCCTGCCAACGTCGACGGTTGCAGCGTATGCAGGATCGGCACCTACTCTTCCTTCGGGTTCACTGTTTTGAGCGGATGGGCACGAGACATCGGCCGTAACAAGAGCACCTGAGGCTTCCTCACCCGGGGAGGGGACATTTGGAGTCGTATCCGTGATCGTGGAAGAAACCTCGCGGCCCTCTCCAACTGTCCCGCGCATCCGGTCTCGTTGCGGGACAGAACCGCATGAATCTCCGTGCCCACCCACATCTTGGTCTGCGTCATGATCCTGGAGAAGCTGCTTGCGAAGCGCACCGAGCACCAGATTGGTTGCTGCAGCGAGCGTCTCAAAGACACCCGTGCCGCCCGTGGCAACAGCTTCGAACATCGGGATTCTGGTGGGGTTGAGTTCCTGCTCTAACTTTTCCACGGGCAGCGCTGTCGGCAGGTCGCGCTTGTTGTACTGGATCACCCATGGGATGTCGCCGAGGCTCTTACCGTATTCGCTCAGGTTGGCCTCAAGATTCTTGAGACTCTCTCTGTCGGCCGCAAGCTCCTCGGACTGCGAATCAGCCACAAACACGATCGCATCTGCGCCCTTCAAGACAAGCTTGCGTGTGGCATTGTAGTAAACCTGTCCCGGCACGGTGTAGAGCAGAAACCTGATGTTGAAACCCGCTATCTCCCCACCTTCGATCGGAAGGAAATCAAAGAAGAGGGTGCGATCGGCTTTGGTCTTCATCGAGACCATCTTGCCGCGCAGATGCGCAGCGGTCTTACTGTAGATGTGCTCGAGGTTGGTAGTCTTACCGCTCAATCCCGGCCCGTAGTAAACGACCTTCGCGTTTATCTCTTTGCCGGAGTAATTGAAGACTACCATCGCCGACCCTCCCCGGTCTGTGTGCTGTCATACCCTTCGCTGCGTCAGTAACAGCAACAAGCATGCCAGCAGGAGCGGACCGGGGCAGAAGTCCATGCCCGGTACCATCTTGATTTCTAAGGGGATAAGGATCCGTGCAAAAAGCGAGCGCGTGCAGAATCGAATCCGGGTTGCATGCGGCAACGAGATCGGCAGAATGCATTCCGAATTGCTAATCGTCTCTTTTGAGCCAGACACCGCAGATCTCCTCGATCCGCGGAGGAAACTGGGGTGAATCGAAGTACTGCGCGTAGTGGGAAAGAACGCGCGGCTTTATTTCCTCATACCCATCCGTGGGGAAGTAGCGTGTTATCTTGTGGTACATTCCATCTCTCTCAGAATACACCAGCATTGAGAACCTGAGCACCTTTTCGTAGTTGGCGTCTGAATATGAGACATTCGGATCGCCGTCTATGTCGAACCAGATCGAGACGCATTCTTCACAGACCGCGAAATTGTGCTTCCGCGTCATAAGATCTTTCCAGAGGTGGAAAACCTCAAGTGGCACGAATCTCACAGAGTCTTGCATCTTGCCCGCATCCGGCTTTGAGACCTTGCACCGTACAATCTTTTCCTTAGCCATTGTTCCCACCCCTGCGACAGGTTACTTTTATGCCGCGGAAATTGTCAAGCGCCAAATAATAATAGCCATACTCAATCTTGACAAAGCCTTTGTTGTGGCTTATACAGGCAACCGTAGATGCCAAACCTGGGACGCATAAGTTATATTCTGCTTTCAGGCCTTGCGCGCATCCTCCCGCATCGCCTTGCCTATCTGATAGGTGAGACGCTCGGCGTGCTGGGTTTCCTACTCTTGACAAAGCGACGGCGGAATCTTTACGGCAATCTGAGGGTCGCTCTGGGGAACCCCAGCGAGCGCACGCTTGCAGCCACGGGCTTTGGGGTAATGCTAAACTTCGGAAGGGGCATCGTTGAGACTCTGCTGGTTCCCCACCTGGACGATGCGTACCTCGCTCGCCACGTCCAGGTCACCGACAAGGCAGATCTCCGGTCGCTTGCCGGTAAACGCAGAGGCATTGTGCTCGCGACAGCGCATCTGGGAAGCTGGGAACTAGGGGGGTTCACACTTGCCAGGATGGGATATAAGATCACGACAGTTGCAGGAATTCAGTTTATGCCGGCGCTCTCTCCTTCGGTTAAGGCGATCAAGGCACAGTACGGCATAACGGTCACGTCTGCCCAGGGAGGCATGCTGAGGCTGTTCCGGGCGCTTCGCAGAGGTGAAATTGTTGCGCTTCACATCGACGGGGATCAGTATATGGGTGGGCTTGAGGCGACTTTCTTCGGAAGAAGAACTGTGATGCCGAGAGGTCCAGCGGCCCTCGCCATGAGGACCGGCGCCGCTCTGGTGCCGGCATTTGCAGTGAGGAGTTCGAGGAGCCAGATACACATATATATAGAAGACCCGATCCCGACCCAGGGCGAGGATGAGGTGGGTGTGACCAGGAGGCTCTTGGCGGTGGTGGAGGATTTCATAAGGCGTAACCCCGGCCAGTGGTCCATGTTCCGCACCATCTGGGAGAGGGACAGATGAGAATCGCAATGGTGACTCAGTCATATTATCCCCGGCTCGGGGGCGTGACGGAGCACGTTCACTGCCTGAGCAAGGCACTCCGCTCACTCGGACACCAAGTCACTGTGTTCACCTCGGGTCCTCCTGCAGACGTTGAAGACTCAACGGTTCGCATCGGGAGGAACGCTCTGTTCCCAATAAACGGGGCGATGGTAAACGTGACCGTTGGGTTCAATCTTGGGAAGAGATTGAGGAAGGAATTCTCAAATGGCGTCTTCGATGTCATCCACATTCAGTGCCCGCTCGAGCCCACACTGCCGTTGGCGGCGCTCGCAGCTGCCAGAAGCATAGCCCTGCCTGTTGTCGGGACCTTTCACATGGCTGCCAGAGTTTCGCGTGCGTACGAAGTCTTCTCGCCCGTTCTCTTGAAACAGGCGTCGCGTCTCGATGCCAGAATCGCCGTGTCTCGTACCGCCGAAAGGTTCGCCTTGAGATATTTCCCCGGCGAATACGCCGTGATACCTAACGGCGTGGATTTAAGCCGTTTCACCAACAAGACCGAACAGGTCGGCGAACTGATGGACGGCAAGATCAACATCCTGTTTGTTGGAAGGTTGGATGTGCGCAAGCAAGTGCCGTGGCTGGTTTCGAGCTTCAAGAAGCTCTATTCAAGGAATCGTAACTGCAGGCTGATTATAATCGGAAAAGGTCTTACCGAGCCTGCATGCAGGATTGCCGCTTTCCCCCTCGTCGGCAAGAGCGTTTTCTTCAAAGGCTCCGTTTTGCCGGAGGACTTGCCGCAGTACTACAACTCCACCCACGTCTTCTGCTCGGTGCCCTCAGGCAGCGAGAGTTTCGGGATAGTGCTGCTCGAAGCAATGGCAGCCGGGAAGCCGGTCGTGGCCACCGACATCGACGGATACCGCGAGGTCGTGACCGATGGCGGTGAGGGCATCCTGGTCAGACCCGGTGATACCGCCTCGCTGGTGGAAGCCATGGAAAGGTTGGTTGAGGATCGGGAATTGCGGTTGGCAATGGGAACCAGAGGGCACAGGAAGGCAAGCCAGTTCGATTGGTCCCAGGTCGCGAGGAACGTAGAAGACATCTACGCGAGACTTGTAAGTAAGCTTCCAGCGGAATGAAAAAGCGATAATAGCGAGATGAATGCCGGGAACTCGAAGGATTCAGGGTCTGGGCGGCTGTTCACGGTTTCCTTTACGGCCCTTCTGGTGGGCCAGATCATCTCGATCATGGGTGATAGGCTCAACAACATCGCCCTGATCGAACTGATCTCGATCGAAACAGGAAGATTCCGCCAGACCACTTCCGCATTTGAGCTTTCCAAGCTCGCCCTTGCAATGACTCTGCCTTCGCTTGTCCTCGGGCCATTGGTGGGCGCATTTGTCGACCGCGTCCGAAGGAAGCGGGTTTTGATAACCAGCGATGTGGTGAGGGGATTCGCCGTACTGACGGTGCCCTTCTTGAGACCCGCACTGCCGATGTGGACCGTCTATGGAGTGGTGGCACTGCTCTATTTCACTAACCTTTTCTTCTTGCCCGCAAGATGCGCGATCGTTCCGGAGATCGTCTCCCGCGAAAAACTCATGAGAGCCAACTCGATGCTGTCTCTCGGAGCTACGCTGGCAACCATTGTCGGATTCGGCCTGGGCGGAATCGTCGTCACGCATGCCGGTTGGAGAGCCGCCCTCATAATCGACGCCGCCAGTTACTTCATTTCGGCGGGAGCGCTTGCTCTCCTGGTGCCCAGGGCCGAGTGGTCGCGAAATGAGCCTGCCCCCAGGGTATCGTACTTGAGCGCGGTCAGAGAAGCCCTGGGTGAGATAAGGAAGTCTGTGGGAGCGAGGGCTGGAGTCCTGATTCCGCCGGTTCTCATAATGGCGGGCACCATTGCCTATGTGCTCGGGGTGGCGTTGATAGAAGCCAGGAGCGAGCGCGGCACGATGACCGTAGGATTTCTCATAAGTCTCGCCGGTGCAGGGATGGCCCTGGGATGTTACTTCGCGGGGCGAGTCCTTCACCACGTAAGCAGGGAGAAGATTGTCATGGTCGGGACCCTGTGTTCCATCCTGCCTCTTGCCGCTGTCGGACTCACGCAGGGATTTCTAGTCGCGGGCCTTGCGATGGCACTAGCCGGTTTTGCCGCCGGTCCGGTCTTTGTTGCAAGTGAGACCGCAATTCAAGAAGAGACTCTGCCTCGCAGACAGGCCACCGTGTTTGCAGTGAGGGACATGCTGATGAAATCCGGCTCCGCCCTTGCGGCAGTTGCAGCCCCCGCAGTCGCGACGTTTATGGGACTGGGAGCGGCTCTGGCGGTTCTGGTCTGTCTCTTGGTCCCCGTGCTCGGTGTCATGGCATACCGCAGATCCTGAGGCTCTCACGGCCCTGCCGGCTTTGCGGTCCCGGCTACTTCTCTGCTTCTTCCTCTTCCTCAGGCTTTTCGGTAACCACCGCTTCTGTAGTAAGAATCAATGCCGCAACACTGGCAGCATTCTGGAGAGCACACCTTGCCACTTTCGCAGGGTCTATTATCCCGGCGGCGCTGAGATCTTCGTAGATATTCTTCGCTGCATTTAAGCCCCAAGCTCCCTTCTTGGCCTTGATCTTCTCAACCACCACCGAACCCTCAAGACCGGCATTGTCAGCGATCAGGCGCGCCGGCTCCGCAAGCGCTTTAGCTACGACCGATGCCCCCACGCGCTCATCCGCAGGAATGGACATTTTCTCAACAAGAGGGATAGTCCTCAGCAAGGCGACGCCGCCTCCGGGCACAACTCCCTCCTCGACCGCCGACCGGGTTGCAGCCAGCGCATCTTCCACACGTGCTTTCCGTTCCTTCATCTCGGTCTCTGTCGCCGCCCCCACTCTTATCACCGCCACCCCGCCGACAAGCTTCGCCAGCCTCTCTTGAAGCTTCTCTCTGTCATAATCTGAAGTTGCACCTTCGATCTGCTTCCTCAGTTGTTTGATTCTGAGCTCAAGTTCTTTCTTATCGCCCCGGCCGCCGACAAGCGTGGTGTTCTCCTTGTCCACCTTCACGCGCCTTGCACGTCCCAGATCGCCAAGGACGGTGTTTTCCAGTTTGAAACCCAGATCCTCGGACATCAATCTGCCGCCGGTAAGCACCGAGATGTCCTCGAGCATCGCTGCCCTTCTGTCTCCGAAGCCCGGCGCCTTGACGGCACAGCAATGGAGCGTGCCTCTCAGCTTATTGACAACCAGTGTTGCCAGGGCCTCGCCATCGACATCCTCAGCAATGATCAGCAGTGGACTGCCGGTCTGCGCGATTGCTTCGAGAACCGGAATCAGGTCTTTCATGACGCTTATTTTCTTGTCGTGAATCAGGATGAAGCAGTCCTCGAGCACGCACTCCATCTTCTGCGGGTCGGTTATGAAATAGGGCGAGAGATAGCCACGGTCAAACAGCATACCCTCGACAACTTCAAGTGAAGTCTGCATGGTCTTGGCTTCCTCGACCGTGATCACGCCCTCTTTGCCTACCTTATCCATGGCGTCGGCAATGAGGCTTCCTATCTCGGGATCATTGTTGGCAGAGATCGAAGCTACCTGAGATATCTCTTCCCTTGTCTTAATGGGTTTCGCCTGTCTGGCTATTTCAGCGGTGATCACCGCAACAGCCTTCTCCATCCCGCGGCGCATGGCTATGGGGTTTGCTCCGGCAGTGATGTTCTTAAGGCCGTGGGCGATCATCGAGTGAGCAAGAACTGTCGCAGTCGTTGTCCCGTCGCCGGCCACATCATGGGTCTTGGTGGCAACCTCCCGCACCATCTGAGCCCCTACGTTCTCGTAATGATCTTGAAGCTCGATCTCCTTTGCAATGGTCACGCCGTCATTGGTTATTATGGGCGCGCCGAATTTCTTGTCGATGACAACATTCCTTCCTCTCGGCCCGAGGGTTATCCGGACTGCATCAGCCAGTTTCTCCACCCCGGTCATAAGATGTGCTCTTGCATGCGTGCCGAATTCTACCTGCTTCGCCATCGTGGTCCTCCTTCCAGAATTACAAACGAGGTCCGAGCAAGCTCTTTTACGATTAGCACTCGACTTCTGAGGCTGCTAACAAATGGAAGAATACAATCTCATCGTGCCCCGCGCAAGCAAAAACACGCCTCTGGTCCACCCCTATTCCTTCCCTTTCTTCTTCATCGCCTTTCCAGGTCTGCCTTTCTTCGGTCTGCCCGAAAGGGCGGCTGTCCCCTTTTTCCTGAGGCCACCATCAAGCGCGTAGGCAATGCCTTTGAGGGTGAGGTGCAGGTCGAATAGGGTTTCGAAGGTAAGATGCTTCCAGATGAGGCCCGCCCATCCTCCGGTCATTATCACCTGGCACCTGCCTCCGATCTCACCCCACATCCTTCTGACAACACCTTCGATCTGGGCTACGTTGCCGTAGAATATGCCTGACTGCATGCATTGGACGGTTGAGGTTCCAATGACCTTCGAAGGCTTCCTGACCTCGACCGCAGGTAGCATGCGAGCCCTGTGCCAGAGGTCTTTAGCTCCGGCGAGCATGCCGGGCGCAATCACGCCACCCAGGTATTCGCCCTTATCGGAAATATAGTCGAACGTGGTTGCCGTGCCGATGTCCACAACAATGGCAGGTCCGCCATACTCATAGAATGTCCCCACTGCATTTGCGATCCTGTCTGTCCCGACTTCGGCAGGATTGTCGGTGAGCACCCTTATGCCGCAGTTGAGGCCGGCATCCAGAACCTCGGCGCGGATTCCAAGGTTCACTCGAAAGGCATCGATCATGTGGCGAGTCTCAGAAGGAACCACCGAGCATATACCGGCCATTCTCAGAGTGCCCTTGGCTATGCCCTCCTTCTCAAGAAGCGACCCGATCAGCAGAGCATATTCATCACTGCTCCGCTCCTGAGTCATGATGCGCCAGAACCGCTTCACGCTTGTTCCCTCAAGCACTCCCAATGCCGTTGATGTGTTGCCAAGATCAACACATATGATCATGAGCATCCTCCTATATGACTCGGACGACCTCGCCAGCGATTATGTGTCGAAGCTGGCCGCTTTCGGTTCTCAGGACCAGGGCTCCGGTATCGTCAATATCGACCGCCATGCCTTCGATCTCGCCCTTTCCCGTGACCAGTCGTGTCAGTTTGCCCACGAGCGGGGAAAGGGCAAGCAATTCCTTCCTCAGGTTTGCGAACCCCTCGCCAAGCAGAGTCACATACTTGGCTTCAATCGCCATCAAGACACTTGACAGGACTTCCAGGCGCCTGATCTCGCGCTTGGCTTCGAGACCAATGGAGGTCGCTTTCCCTCTTATATCCGGAGGAAAATCGCGCTGTCTGTGCAGAACATTTAGCCCGATCCCGAGCACGACAAACTTGACCCTTCCGTCGGCGAATTCACCCTCGGTCAGCACACCGCATATCTTTTTCGATCCGACCATCACGTCGTTCGGCCACCGTATCTCCGCCTTGATGCCAAACTCTTCTCTCAGCGCACCAGCGACTCCGAGAGCTCCGGCCAGGGATATGGCCGAGGATGCACGCGCCTGCATGTCGGGTTTCAAGACAAGCGAGAACCAGAGCCCGAGCCCCGCTGAAGAGTGCCACGTTCTGCCGAGGCGTCCCCTTCCCTTGGCTTGCTCCTCGGCAACAACAACCGTACCCTCAGGAGCACCTTGCCTGGCCAGGACAAGCGCGACGTCGTTTGTCGAAGTAACGGCCTTGAAGGCGTGCACTTCCCTGCCAAAGGTAGATCCCCTGAGTACCGCTCTGATCTCGCAACCGTCAAGTACATCCGGCGCAGTAACCAGCCTGTAACCTTCACCCGGCACCTCATCGATGCGGTAGCCCCTGAGCCGCAGGCTATCTACCACCTTCATGACATCTTCATGATCGATGCCGCAGGCCTTGCCGAGATCATCCCTTGTGACATACATCCGGGAGGATTTGAGTTTGAGGACGATATCGGCTTCAAGATCTTTCATGCCCGTGCGTCACCCACAAAATCGAGGCTGATGTCAAGCGCTGGGGCCGAATGGGTGAGATAGCCTACCGAGATGAAGTCCGGCCTCGAAAGGGCGATCTTCCGCACGTTCTCAAGCCTTATCCGCCCGGAGACTTCGACAAGAGGTTTCGATCGGAATCGCCTCACCTTATGGATCGCCTCTCTCAGGATCTCCGGGGGCCAGTTGTCGAACATCAGGATGTCAATATCGAGATCGCTGAGGCTGCTGAGATCAACGTCGGGTGCCACTTCGATCTCGACGAGCACCTTCGGCCTGGCTTCATTTATTCTCGCTACCGCCTCACGTATGCCCCCTGCTGCTCTTATGTGGTTGTCCTTTATCAGAGCAAGATCGGCGAGAGTAGGCCTGTGATTGAACCCTCCGCCGACGCTCACGGCGTACTTCTCGAGCAGTCTCAGGTTGGGTGTGGTCTTCCGCGTGTCGAGGATCTTCACTCCAGTCCCGCGCACCTCATCCACGAACTCCCTGGTCATTGTCGCGATCCCCGAGAGCCGCTGAACGAAATTGAGCGCCACTCGCTCACATGAAAGAATGCTGCGGGCCCTTCCTGTGACCGTGGCAAGCACGGTGCCTCGCTTGCACCGGGCGCCTTCTCTCACCCTCAGTGCTACTCTGGCCTCGGCATCATATGCCTCAAACACGGCCTTGAACACCTCGAGCCCTGCGATCACCCCATCATCCTTGAGTCTGAGGACGGCACGGGCCCTTGCGCCACGGCTCACCGTGAGATTGGTGGTTATGTCACCCTTGGCGATATCCTCTCTCAGGGCGTCCAAGACGGTTTTCCGAAGGTAAGTGTCGCGAACCTTCACGCGAAACGGGAACATCATGGTCTCCTAACCTTTTTTCTCCGGGCTCTCGCGCGCTCAGGCCTCCTGCCTTCCATCGCCATCATCGCAATCACGTCTTCCATTCTATCCCTTAAGGAAGCGGCTTTCTCGAATTCAAGATTCCTGGCAGCATCCATCATCTCGTGCTCCAGGTTGACCAGGATCTCATCATAAGACGTGCTTTCGAGCATTTCCTGGGCTCCGGTCCCGGCCTCCCTGCCCGAGTCGGCGACGTAGGTTGCCTGGATGATCTCCTCCGTGGTCTTGACTATGGTCTGGGGCACAATGCCGTACTTCTTGTTGTATTTCAGCTGAATGTCTCTTCTCCGCTTGGTCTCACTGATGGCTCGCTGCATGGAACCCGTGATGGTGTCGGCGTAAAGGATCACTCTTCCCGAGACATTCCTTGCGGCCCTGCCTGATACCTGAATCAGGGAAGTCTCTGACCGGAGAAAGCCCTCCTTGTCTGCGTCCAGTACGGCAACAAGCGAGACCTCGGGAAGGTCCAGGCCTTCACGCAGCAGGTTTATCCCCACGATCACGTCGAACTCCTTGAGCCTCAAGCCCCGCAGGATCTCCACCCTCTCTATCGCATCTATGTCAGAATGGAGGTAACGGGCATTCACACCCAGGGAGATGAGGTAATCGGTAAGATCCTCGGCCATCCGCTTGGTAAGCGTGGTCACAAGCACGCGCTCATGCCGCGCGACCACTTTTCTTATCTCGCCTAAGAGGTCATCGATCTGGCCCTTGACCGGGCGCACGACCGTCTCCGGGTCAACCAGACCCGTCGGCCTTATGATCTGCTCCACGACGACACCGCCGGATTTCTCAATCTCATAGGGCGCCGGCGTCGCCGAGACGAAGATCACCCGGTGGAGTTTACGCTCGAACTCATCGAACTTTAGGGGCCTGTTATCGAGGGCGGATGGGAGCCTGAAGCCGTACCTGACCAGGGTCTCCTTCCTTGATCTGTCCCCTTCGTACATGCCCCTTATCTGCGGCACCGTCACGTGGGACTCATCAATGACAAGGAGGAATTGATCCGGGAAGTAATCTATAAGCGTGCACGGAGGCTCGCCGGGCGGTCTGCCGCTCAGGTGCCTGGAGTAGTTCTCGATGCCGGGGCAGTAGCCGACCTCGCGGAGCATCTCGATGTCGTACCTTGTCCGGGTCTCCAGCCGCTGGGCCTCGAGAAGCTTCTCATGCGTTCTGAGGTCCCTCAAGATCTCTCCGAGCTCGGCTTCGATGTCCTTGAGCGCCTTCTCAAGCCTCGAATAGGGCATCACGAAATGCTTTGACGGATATATGTTCACTCTGTCCTTTTCAGCCAATATCTTGCCGGTGATCGTATCTACGACTGAGATCAGGGTGATCTCATCTCCGAACATCTCTACCCTCACCGCATTCTCTTGGTCGGAGGGCCTTATCTCCACGGTGTCCCCACGCACCCTAAACGTGCCGCGCACAAAGTCGTAGTCACTTCGCGTGTACTGGATGTCCACAAGCCGCCTCAAGAGCGCATCCCGCGGGATTGTCTCCCCTTTGCCAAGGGTGACCAGCATCCCTTTGAAATCCTCGGGTGAGCCTATTCCATATATGCAGGAGACGCTGGCGACCACGATCACGTCCCTTCTCTCAAGCACGCCCGCGGTTGCCTTCAGCCTCAACTTGTCGATCTCTTCGTTAATGGATGCATCTTTCTCTATGTAAGTATCGGTCGAGGGAATGTAGGCCTCGGGCTGGTAGTAGTCATAGTAGCTGATGAAGTACTCGACGGCGTTCTCGGGAAAGAAACCCCGGAACTCACCGTAGAGCTGAGCAGCAAGCGTCTTATTATGCGAGATCACTAACGTCGGCAGCCCCATCTGGGCTATCACATTGGCTATGGCAAAGGTCTTGCCTGAACCCGTGACACCCAGCAGCGTCTGCCACTTCCTGCCGAGCCTGACGCCCTCGGCCAGTTCCCTGATGGCCTCAGGCTGATCACCCCCCGGCTCGAATTTTGAAGCCAGTTTGAACTCCATCGCCCCACCGGCTTTCGTGGTGCTACGGTAACGCGTAGTCGTAAATCTGCCGCTTGTTTGATGCCGGCAGACTCACAGGCCTACCGTCCAGGGTGAGTGAGACCGCGTTCCTATCGGAAAGAAATACGAGGACAAATGGCTTGCGCGAAGTGAAGACTTTCCTGTCACCACCGCTTATCGAACCCTCGATCAGAATGCTGTCTCCGCTGGCGATCGTCAGCAGGGCCCCACCGTGCGCGCTAACCTCAAGTATTCTCGGTCGCTCCCCGCCCTCGGGGGCTTGAGTGCTTGGAGGAGGGGCCACTGGCAGTGCCGCTGCCCTCGAGGTATCGACGCTGCCCCTTCCCTGGGACACAGCCGGCACTCCGACCACAGAACCTTCTTCCTGCCCTCGCTCTCCCACCACGCTCTCTCCAGGCGCCTGGTTTCCTTCCTTGCTCTCGACTCGGATCATTCTCGGAGCGCCCTTTGCGGCGCGCCCGCTGCCGGGGAGGTCTGCTTTGGAGCTCTCGGCCGATTCGGCTGCCCTGCCCACGGGACTCCTCTTCGTCTGGAAGGCACGGTCCAAGACGATGAAAATGACGATCGCGGCAAGAACGCCTGCGCCAATGCCAATCAAGGTTTTCCGCAACCTGGTATCTCGCGGAGGCCCGATTCTTATGCCTCTCAGGGCTTCCTGAGCCCTTTCTTCCTCAGTCTTCTGGTCCCTTATGAGTTCATCGGCGTCCAGTTTGAGCACAGTGGCATAGGCTCTTATGAAAGCAAGCCGGTAGACCTTGGCAGAGAAGACACCGACACGGCCTTCCTCGATCGCTTCGATCAGCTCCGGCCGCAACTTCGTGGCTTCGGCAGCGGCCTCGAGCGAAAGGCCCAGTTCCTCGCGCCTTCTCTTGAGTCTCTCACCGATCCCGTCCATCAGATCTCTCTTCTCACCGTATAGGTAAGAACCACTTTGGAATTCGCTCCGACCGGAACCCCGAACTCTGCGGTGTCAGATCGTATCTTCTTGTAAGGATGCGACGAGGTCCTTATGTTCCACTCCCCGTAGATGTGCTCAGTTACAGTAAGGGTGATGTCCAAGTCCTTGTGGTTCGCGATCCCGATGTCATATGTCTCGATGAAGACCCTGTCGCTCACCTTGTTGAAGTCTTTCTGCTCGCGGGTGACGACCACGTCGAATGCGTCCCCCACGTAAATCTTGACTTCTTCATCTCGCGGCGTGTGGTCGATTTCATCCTCGCCGAGAAATTCGAGGCTGCCGTCCACATCAGCCTTGAAGACTCTCACCTTGCCTGCGGGAAGCGGTATGCCAAGCCCGCCCTTCTGGGTGTTATCAAACTTCATCACCACCCTGACGCCGGTCCCCTTGGACGCATCAAAGTCATAAAGCTTGGTCGCGGGCACGGTGGTCTCCGGGAAAAGTTGGATCTGCTTGACCTCCTTTTCCTTCAGGGTGGATGTGCCCTCAAGCGTGTACATGTGATACTCGAAGAAGGCTTTCTCCTCCAGGCGAGGTGCACCCTCCCCCCGGGCCATCTCATACATGGGCATGGGCATCTTCTTCTCCGCGCGGTGGATGTCTCCCGCAATCAGCTTGATCTTCGCATCCGGATAGGTGGCCCCTGACTGGTTCTCGATGGAGACCCAGGAGGCAAGTCCCAGGCTCTTCTCTTCCTCGGCCACCGTTGCCACATACTCGGCATGCCAGTTCATTCCCTCGGTTAGGTAGGCGATTTCCATCTCTGCCGAAGTGCTCCTTGATGCGTTCACGTGCCAGAAGAGGGTCGGCTTTACCACAAGGCCCTTCACACCCGGAGGAAGAACAATGTCTTTGACCTTGTCGCGTGACACGATGGCGACGCCGCTTCCGTCCATGTCGAGCACGAGATTGTTCCCGTCGAAGCCTATCAGTTTACCTTCGTACTGCTTACCGTCTTCGGTCGTGATGCTCAGGCGCTCTTCAAGATACTTCTGGAGCAGTTTGTCGGGGTTCACCAGATCGTACTCGAAGTTCTGCTCAAGTATGGATATGTCCCCCTCTCCTTCTATGTTCAATCTGACCGAGGTCGGATCGATCTCGGCGGCTATCTCATCCATCGATATCTGGTTCGTGCCTCGCTCCAGCTTGGTTGAACGTATGTCCTTTATCACGCCCAGGTTGCTGTTGTACACCGTGACCCGTAGGTCTCGGGCGTAGACGATGCCGGACACAACCAAGAGCCCGACAAGCCCGGCGAGCACACATCTCATGTGAGTGCGCTTCATACCAACACCCCCTGTCAGCCAAGCAGCGTGGAAAGAGTTTTCTCGAGCTTGGCCTTGGTCTCTGTGAGTGTCCCTATCTTCTCCCTCTCTTTTGCCACCACCTGTGCAGGTGCTCTCTCCGCAAATTCAGGATTCGCGATCTTAACCCTGGACCTCTCGAGAAGGTTGGTGATTCTGGCGATCTCCTTCTCAAGGCGCGCCTTTTCGACATCGACGTCGATCACCCCCGCCAGAGGGACTATGACCTCGATCCCACCAACGATGCTGGTTGCGACAGGTCCGCTTGCTCGGGGCCTGGCTGTCTCAATATGGGACACCTTTCCCATCTTCCTTATATACGACGCCGCACCGAGGATACCGTCTTTCCCTTGATCGCCCGAGAAAACCAGATGCAGTGCGACATTGACTGAGGGATGAATGCCCATCTCTCCCCTTATGTTTCTCACGGCCTCGACGATGCCCATGACCGACGCCATGATAGTCTCGGCATCAGCGTCACTCTGGAACTCGTCCTCGGCGGGCCACGTCTGTTCGAGCAGGCTCTTTTCATCAAGCCCCACCACATGCCAGACTTCCTCGCTGAGAAACGGCATGAAGGGATGTAGGAGCTCAAGACATCTCCCCAAAACCCTGCGTGCCACCGCCATGACATCACTCTTGGCCTTGGGATCAGGCGAATAGAATCTTTCCTTTGCCAACTCGAGGTACCAGTCACAGAACTCGTGCCAGACGAAGTCATAGACTGTCTTGGCGGCTTCGTTCAGGGCAAAATCATCGATATGCGCCTTGACGCGCGCCGTGGCGCCGGCCGCCCGGCTGATTATCCACCTGTCGCAGATGTCCGGGCTGGTGGAGCTCAAACCCGCGGCACCCGCACCGCCACTTCGCACCCCGGCGTGACCCTCGGCACTTCCCACTCCATCGTGACCCTCACCGGCAGATTTGACGAGCCTTGCAGCGTTCCACACTTTGTTTGCGAAGTTCCTGCCGGTCTCGAGGTTCCGCTCTGCAAACAGAACATCGGAGCCCCTGGGTGTGAGCGAGACCATAGTGAACCTCAGCGCGTCGGAACCATACTTATCTATCAGATCCGACGGGTCAGGTGAATTGCCTATCGACTTGGACATCTTCCGCCCGAGCTCGTCCCTGATAAGGCCGTGAAGATAGACGTCTTCAAAGGGGATCTCCTTCATGAAATGGAGCCCGGCCATTATCATGCGCGCGACCCAGAAGAAGATGATGTCGGGTCCCGTGACCAGCGCTGACGTCGGGTAGTAGCGTTTGAGGTCCGCAGTCTGGGAAGGCCAGCCGAGCGTCGAGAAAGGCCAGAGCCAGGACGAGAACCACGTGTCCAGCACGTCCTCTTCCCTCACCAGCGGACCGCGGCAGCCGGGACATTCGGTGGGATCTGTGAGTTCACTCACCATACGGCCACAACCCTGGCAATGCCAGACAGGTATGCGATGGCCCCACCAGAGCTGCCTCGATATGCACCAATCCCTTATGCCTTCCATCCAGTTGAAATAGACCTTTGTCCAGCGGTCGGGATGGAACCTCACCCGTCCCTGCTTCACGACCTCTATCGCAGGCCCGGCGAGCGGTTCCATCTTCAGGAAATACTGCCTCGAAAGATAAGGCTCGATCAGGGTGTTGCACCTGTAGCACTGGCCGACGGAGAGGTTGTAAGCAGTGATCTTCTCGATGAGGCCCTGCTTCTCGAGGTCCTCGACAATGCGCTTTCGGGCTTCGAACCTATCGAGGCCCGCGTACGCTCCGGCGTTCTCGTTCATCTTCCCGCTTTCATCCATAACCACCACCGGCTTGAGCACGTGCCTTCCGCCAATCGCGAAATCATCGGCGTCATGGGCAGGCGTGACCTTCACGGCCCCTGTTCCAAACTCGGGATCAACAATATCATCTCTGATCACAGGCATGAGCCGCCCAACCAGCGGGAGTACAAGCATTTTCGTCCAGGCGTGTTCATATCGCTTATCATGCGGATTCACGGCTACGGCAACGTCGCCCAGCATGGTCTCCGGTCTTGTCGTCGCCACGGTCAGGTGGCCGCCATCCTGGAGTGGATAGCGTATGTACCAGAGATTCCCCGCGAGGTCCTCCCTCTCGACCTCCTCATCTGAGAGCGACGTCAGACACCGTGGGCACCAGTTGATCACATATTCGCCGCGGTAGATCAGGCCTTCGTTGAATAGGGTCACAAAAGCGGTTCTCACAGCCAGCGAAAGCCCCTGGTCGAGGGTAAATCTCTCGCGCGACCAGTCACAGGCGCACCCCAGGTGCTTGATCTGCTCGGTGATCTTCGCGCTCATTTCCTCTTTCCACTGCCAGACCCGCTCCACGAATCTGTCCCTGCCCAGGCTTTCCCGCGTGAGGCCGTCCTGCGCGATCTGCTTCTCCACCGCTACTTGCGTCGCAATGCCGGCGTGATCCTTGCCGGGAAGCCACAGACATTCCTTCCCGCTGAGCATGTTCCACCTCACCAGGACGTCCTGAAGCGACATATTCAGAGCGTGCCCCATCGTCAGCGGACCCGTGATATTCGGCGGAGGCATGACTATGACGAAGGGCTTACCGGCCCTAGGTTGTGGCGTGAAAAGCTGCCTTGCTGACCAGAAATCATACCATGTCTGCTCAGCCTTATGAGGGTCGTACCGTGTCTGCATCATCTGCTCCTCGTTGTCCGTCTTTGACTCGAAAGGTAACACGCCGGGCAGGGGCAGTCAATCCTCTTATGGCGGGCCTGCTATCATCTTCTGTGCGAGCGCAGCATGTCGAGAAAGGCTTCTATCCTCACGCGCGATCTCAAGTCAGCTTTGCCTGGCCTGTTGCCTTCGAGGGTCAGAACAGGCAAACCGATTTCCTTTCTTATGATGATGTCTTCAATCTGCCTGAAACAAAAGGCCTGAACATAATGGATGATGCCGTCGACCGCGCGCCGCTTTATCTCCGTCTTGATGTCTTCGAGCCTGTTGCGGATGTGGTAGGGATAGGTGTAAAGAAGATACTGGTCAACAAGATCATCGCAGCGATTGAACATGCTGAACTGCCTCTGGAGCTCGTTGAAGACCACCATCCCGCCGTAGCTTTCGACCAAGGAGTAGATGCCGTTCACTATGGGTGGAATCCCGACATAGGCCAATCTCAGGTCGCGGGCAAACGGCTCGCGGTCTCTGGCAGCCGCAATGAAGTCATCGATTTCCTTCTCGAACCCGTCAGGATCACCCTTCATGTCACTGCAAGATATGTGGTAATAGTGGTTCTCGAAGCCCCCGACCTTACCATCCTCCCACGTCAGCCTGTCTATCTCTCTCACTTTCTCTCTGATGCCATCCAGGCGGACCCTTGTGCTGTCGACATCGCTTGCTCGGACCCCGAGAACTTTACACAACTTCTCTATCTGAAGTCTCAGGAAACGCCTGTCGCGATCGTAGGGATACATGAAAGGAATGGTCTCAATGCCTTCGACTTCAAGCACCTCCATCAAGGCGTGCGTGTTGCTGCAATCACCCTGGGTCACGGCGATGACGGTTTCCACACCTCTGAGCTTCACCGCCGAATAGATGCCCTTTATCCAGGCGCAGCTTGACTCCGGAAAACCCCTGCGCTCAGCCTGTTCGACCAGTGACCAGCTGTCCTCCCGTTCGATGAAGACGTTGTTGAGATCGATCACACGCGCCCCTGAAGCATAGACCACTTCTATGGGGATGCTTGACGTTATGCCCACTTCCGACCGCTTCATCATCTCATCCCAAGCACCTTGTGCATTTGAATCGAGACTCTGACGTCAGGCAGCCTGCGCCGCGCCAAGGCATGAGCCTTGAGGAGCCACTCCGCCTGGACAGTCGGTCGTGACCCCGCAAATGCCGGTTGCAAGAGCACAGGCAGATGGGGATTGACGCTCGCCACAACCTCAACGGCCTCCACGATCTCATCGAGACCTGCTTCGCCTGTGACGACAACCTTCACGGCTGCGTCTTTTCCTCCGAGGGCTCCAAGAAAACCACGATGCTCGTGCATCAGGCTCTTGCCATCTTGCGTCGAAGGCAGCTTCAGGTCCATGCACACAAAATCTATGACGTCTCTCACGCTCTTGAAGGCATCGACCAGCGTACCGTTGGTCTCCAGGTGGATCTCATAGCCCATCATGCGAAGCCTGCTGCACACAACTTGGACAAAGGCATGCTGAAGAAGCGGCTCCCCACCCGTCAAGACCAGCGTGGACGCAGAGCCCAGTCTCTCTCCAACCAGAGAGACCAAGTGATCGGATGCCACAGGATTCCTGATTTCGCAGGCTTCAGGCCCTCCCTGGGCTGCTTCTCCCCCGATATCCCCCCGGCGGATTGCCCCCCGGTGGTCTGCCAGCCCATGAACCACCATGAATTCGGAGTTCTGCCGGGCGTACTTGGTATCACAATAGGAACACGCAAGATTGCACCCGCAGAAGCGGATGAAAGTTGCCGGCCGGCCAGCGTGAACGCCCTCGCCCTCGACGGACGTGAAGATCTCACTGATATAAGCAGATGACATGTCCGCGTGTGCCATATCTATGGGACCGGCCTGACCTTACGCGAAGCCCTGATGCACGAATCGATTTCGCCTGCGAACTTTGAAAGCACCTGATCCGCAAGCCACCCCGAATCCACTCCAAGACTTGAGATACACGCTGCCTCCACCGGGACGCCATCCCCCGTGATGTTGAGGCCAAGATGGATCAGCCCGGAGACAGGCGACACGGTCGCCACGGAGACCGAGAGCTTTCCAGGCCCAACATAAAGATCGTCGCCCCTTCGTTCGACAAGGCAGTCCGCAGTCGCCGAATTCAGGACCTCCTGCGCAATCGTGCAGAGCAGGCGCTGCGCGAAGGTGATGCCCAGAAGGCAAAGCCCGGAGATCTCGGCAATGAAATGAAGCATGTCCCGAGCGGCGACGATGTTGCCGGCTTCAAAGTCCTCGAGGTCCACCAGATCATGCCCGCTCACCATGCACTTTCCCCTGAAGGCTACAATGGCGTCGGCTTCGACGCCGAACCGCTCCGCGAGCCAGCCGGATCTGAGCTCCTTGCCCGTGTAATCAACCCTCTCCTCGACGAACCTGGCTTTCATCCCTCAAACCTCTCCGCATACCTTTCAAGCACCCCGTGGGACCGCAGCGCCGCTTTGAATCTCAGACACGACTGGCAGAGTCCGCACATCCGTTGGTCCGGAGAACGCCGGTAGCATGAATACGCAAGATCAAGAGGCGCCGAGATGCTCAACCCGAGTCCCACTATCTCATCTTTGGTCAAGCCGATGGTGTAGCATATCGCTCCAACGCCTGAGAGTGTGGAGAGACCCAATACCTTGTTCATATTCTCCAGAAAGGCGACCGAGTTGTCGGGAAATACCCTGGCCTCTTCCCTGTTGAAGCCTACCACAACCCCTCCCGCTCCCAACGCCTCGGCATAAGCACCGCCGATACCTAGGAAGACGCAGTTGCGGTTGGGAATCCAGGCCTCCTTGAGAAGCGTGGCCGCATCCGAAAGCACACCCTTGGGATAAGCGGCGACGTCACCTTTCCCCACAATCGGATTGGCGGCGATGTCCTTGTACCATGGAAGCGAAACGATACAATGGTGCACCTTGAAGCGCGCGGCCGCGAGGGAAGCTGCCTTCGCCTCATTCTCGAACGCCACCTGGCCGTAATCAAAAGTGATGGCCAGCTTCACATCGCCCTCGTCAAGGGCGCACTTGAGATTGACAACCGAGTCAAGTCCGCCGGAGAGCAAGACAATCGTCTTCAAGCGTCACTCCTTGACAATCACCCTTCGGACACCCTTAGGAAATCACTCCTTGAAGTAGGCGGCGCAGTTAAACGGGGATTCCCACACTTCTACCCTGGCAATGCGCGCAGGTTCGCCTTCGATACGTTTGGCGATCTCGCCATAGAACCATTCGGCTATGGCCTCGGCCGTAGGATTCTTGTGCTTGAAGAGGGAGAGATCGTTCAGCACCGTGTGATCAACGAGGCGCGCGACATCGGCCATCAAGGCATGCAGCTTCCTGAAGTCGTAGGTGAGCCCGGCAGGTCCCTGCTCACCTGCCCGAGGAGCACCGCCTCGACCGCCATCGGCCCGCAGCGTAGCCCTCACTCTCCAGTTGTGCCCATGCATCCTTGCGCAGTCGCCTTCATAGCCTGCGATATAGTGGGCTGCGGAAAAACTCACCTCGGTAGAGATCTCATAAGGCATGCTATCTCTCACCATCCCCCGAGGGCAGACTGAAGAACACCACCTGATTCTTCCCGGCTCGCTCAGCCTGGGCAAGCGCCTTGTCGGCCTTTTCGATCAAATCCTCTTTGGTGGCGGCATCAAAAGGACAGATCGCTCCGCCGACGCTGATCGTGATCTTCATGTCCCCGATGGCGGAGCAGGTCGCGGCGAAGTCATTGGCCTCGACCACACCCCTCAAACGATCTGCAGTCATGAAGGCATGTTCCCCGATTGTGTCAGGGAGGATTATGCCAAACTCGTCACCGCCGTATCTCGACACCACATCGACCTGCCTGACTTTATCCTCGAGCAAGTGGGCAATTGCCGACAGTATGAGGTCCCCTACGGGATGGCCGAAGTTGGTATTGACCTGCTTGAAATTGTCCACATCAATCAGGAGAAACGAAACAGGTTCGTTGGTGCGCTTGTATCTCTCTATCTCACGCCCCAGCTGATCCTCAAGGTAACCGCGGTTGTAAACGTGCGTGAGGGGATCTCTGAAGATCAAGGTCTCGAGGTGCTCGGCATTCCTTATCATGCCTGCTGCAAGCATTGCGAGTAGAGACAGGAAGCCAAGATCATCAGGTGCGAAATTCGCGGCGAGCCTGCTCCAGGTCTCAAGCACGCCGTAGGTCTTTCCCTTGCACCTCAAGGGCATCACCACGACCGACGAAAAAAGCCCATCGGAAGAATACTTGCCGAGCTCGGCTTCGCGCCTCAAGTCAGGCACGTTGACGCACAGGCCCTCGCCTTTGACCCACTTGTCGGTGATCGCCGGGGCGAAGCGCTTGGGGGCAGACGGGGAGCCGTCGCTGATTCTCTCCATGACATTCTTGATGGCCTCGTCCGTGAAATGGATGACGCAGTAGTCGGCCGAGACCATCTCGCGTATGGTTCTGAGCATCCGCTTGAGGACCCCACCCAGCTCATCCTCCGACCTGCAGGTGGCAATCGAGGTGAAAAGCATCTCGATCTTGTCGGCATCCTCCTTGCGCACGAAGCCCCTCGGCAGGAAAGGCACGACCTCCGCTTTGACCGTGGGAGGCTCCCTGAGTGAGAAAACGTCCATGTTGCGCGGGTCCTGGAAACGCAGGTACTTCTCGCCGTCTCGTTCGCTGACGCCAAGCCACCTGATTCTGCCGGACTTGGACATGGCATGCATGATCTCGAGGGCCTGCTCCCAGGCGATCAAGGGGTCAGGCTCAGCAAGTGTCCTGAGCAGGTTTTTCCTGAGCTCAGTGTCCGCCGCGTCGCTCGTGAGAATCTTATTGAGGAGATGCCGCAGGCTTATCTTTTCGGTCTTCATGGCTGCACTTGTGAGCACCTCTACTGCATGTAGCCGAGAGCCCGGAGCTGCTTTTCCATCTTCTTTGAATCCTGAGTGAGGAAACCAGTCCGCGTCCTGTACCCGGGGTCATTCGACTTGACCAACCGGAGCTCACCTGAAGGTCCGGCCTTGAATGTTTGAGCAGGCAGTCTTCCGTCGATCTCACTTGGTGCAGGCACACCAAGATAGGCCAGTATGATAGGCGTGACGTCCACTATCCTTGCCGCAAGTTGCTTGCCGGGGAGCACAAGTTTTCCGTAAAGACATATTGTCCCCGGCCTCCTGTGAAACCCGGAGAAAGCCTTGTCGGGGCTGGGGCCTGCATCTATTATTCGCAGATCCGGCGTCCGCGGCAATGTGAAGAAGAGATAATCAGGATTCTCCATACAGACTATGTCGGGTGCAGAGGAGAGATAAGGCCCCTTGTAAACCTGCTCCTTGACATAGATCGAATCGATGATCGGAACACCCTTGGCCGGGTCCTTGAGTGCTCTCAGGCCTTCGATCAGTCTATTCCTGATACTCGCGTATCTTTCCTCGGAATTAGGACCTGAAACATCGATTTTGAACTTCGCGCCGAAGAAATCAGCGCAAGTCACGTCTGGCGTGGCGCCAAGGGTGCGGTAAAGGAAGTTCTGCCCGTTGACGGTATAGTACAGGCTGCCAAACCCATGGTCCGACATCACGACGAGCAGGTCATCGTCCCTCATCCTTTTCATGAACTCGCCGAGATAGGTGTCGGCCTGGACATAACAAGCTTCTATCTGACCACCATACTCGCTACCACCGATGGGGTCATACATGGGATGATTCTTGTCCGTGTATTTCCACAGATAGTGCTGATATCTGTCCGTGAACGTGAAGACCAGCCAGAAAAGATCCCAGGTGTTCTTGTCGAATAACCGCAGCCCGACCTCAAGCCGCTTGGACTCTATGCCATTCATCTTCTGGATGAACCTGTCCTCTCGGTTCTTCGCGCATATCACGCGAAATGCATCGAAACTGTAATCAGCGAGTTCCTTCTGAAGCGATCTTGGCCAATAGTATGCAGAACTATCATCGGATGCATGCGGAAAGCCGGCCACCATGAGACCATTGAGGCTATCGGCAGGAGAGGTAAGCGGTATGTTTATTGCAATGGACCTTCTCCCGTAGTCGCTCAAGACCTGCCAAACCGTTTTGAAGCCTCGCTGCAGAGAAGTGTTGAATACCACCGCCCCTGACGCATCGGGCTTCGGCTCCCCCATGAAACCATAGATTCCGTGTTTGCCCGGGTTTACTCCGGTCACGGCCGAGGTCCAGGCAGAAGCCGATGATGGCGGCAGCGTGGACATGAGAGTGCCGAAAGCTCCCTGGTCAATGATCCTGGCGAAATTGGGAAGCTCATTCTGTGCGACGTATTTCTTGACCAACGTCGGCTCAAGACCATCAAATCCTATGACGATCACTCGACCCAAAGACGCGGTGGCCTTGGCAATCACCTGGGCCTTCTCAGGCTTTTTCTCAGACCCGCAGCCTAGCAACACGAGAACGGGCAGGAGAAAAACCGCAGATGCAATCCTCAGAGTACACCTTCGTCCCTTCATCAAACAAACCCCTCCGGTGAACCGGTGTCCGCGCGTCCCTTTACATGAATTATAACAGACGCTTCCGCCCATAGCAACCACACCCGTGCCCGGAAGCCCAAAGAAGACGCTTGGGTGAGGAATCGGATAACTCTGTTCTGCGCCAGGATTTGCCGAAGATTGTCAAGAGATGCTAAGAAGATGATACCCTGACAACATCTCGTGCATCGACTCCGGTGTCAAGAAATCAAGAAAGGAGGACAGGGAATAGGGCTCTCGCCAAGTTCAGGTCTGGATGTTCCGCCCGGAGCCTCCTATGCCATGGCCTGTGCGGGCATGGGAGCCATAGAGCCTAGCGGTGGCCCCAGGGGAACTTCCGTGACCTCCACAAGGTTCTTGCTCAGTAGGAAGGTCTTAAGGTATAATTCCGCAGGTCAAGGAGAAGTGTCATGAGATTGAGGCGCGTGAGGCTCATATTTATTGTGGTGATGTCGGCCGTAATGGCTTATGGCGTTCAAGCGGCGGAACGCGGGTTTTCGGTCGAGAAGATCACGCGCGTGACCAACGCGGCCGGCAATTCCCAAACGGCGAGGGATAACGCCCGCTGCATCTGCGTCGATTCTGAGGGCACGGCGCACATGGTTTGGACTGATGATAGAGACGGCAATGTAGAGATATACTATGCGACCTTAACGAGTAAGAATGAACTCAAGGAGATGAGGCTCACAAGAACCCAGGGCGAGTCAAGTTTCCCCTGCATCGCAAATCAATCCAACAACGTCTACATCCTCTGGCAGGAATCCGTGGGAAAGACCTTCCAGATATACTACCTCCATCTTGCAGACGGTAAGGAGGTGGCAAGAAGGCAAATCACCTCCAGTCTCCTCGATGCCGGCTGCCCCGCGGCCGCCGTGGGACCTGACAAAACCCTTCATGTCGCATGGCATGAAGGTCCATATAATATGACCACCGTATTCTACGGCGAAATCGTCGGTGACAGCCTGGTCACCAAGAAGGATATGTGCAGCAGGCAGGCAATTGGCTTCCGACCGGATATTGCAGTCGACGCCGAAGGCAGGGTGCTGATTGTGTGGTTCGCAGGGCTGGACATTGAATCACGGCTCTGGGACGGAAAGGCCTGGGGCGAGGAAACGCTGGCCGCTACCAACAAAAATCGTGAGTGGCGGCTTTCCGTGACCGATCTCGCACCAGGAAACTGGGCGCTGGCCTGGTTTGACCAGACGCCCCAGGGCACTGACGTTCTGGCGAAGTTCTTTGACGGCGAAGCCTGGTATGGCCAGACCCGCGTGAACACGGGTCAGAATGGTTTCTATGCCACCTCTGCAAAGATTGATGGCAATAACCTGATGGTTGCTTGGGAGGATCAGGATAGGGACAAGGGTGAGTATCTTCTCCTGATGCGCTGCTATGACGGCCGCAGATGGAGCGAGCCTGCGGATATCGCAAGAGGACAAGCCATGTCACGGTATTGTTCGCTTGCTCCCACCAAGAACGCTGTGCACGCCATCTGGTTCAGTCCTAAATTCGGCAACGACGAGATCTTCCATGGCCTGTTGAGGAGGAAGTGATGCGGCCAAGAACGGACAGGGCTATCGCCCTTGCCATCTTAATCGGAGCCTTCCTGATAAGGCTCATTTTTGTGCTTCAAACGCGACGGCTTCCCTTCTACTACCATCCGGTTCTCGACTCGGGCTTTTTCGACCAATGGGCTGGTTTCAAGAAGAGTACCAGCTGGTTTGATTTCACGCCTGCCTTCAGAGAGCCGCTGTATGCTTATTTCCTTGCCGCCGTGTACACGGTCCTGAGGCAGAGTCTGACGATCGCCAGACTGGTTCAGGGCATGCTCGGCAGCATCACGGCACTCATGATCTATTGGTCGGCAAGAATGCTCTATGGGAGGCTCGCGGGCATTGTGGCGGGTGTGATATTCGCCCTGTCCAGTTCGGCGATATTCTTCACCTCAGAGATCAACGAGACCACCCTCCTGGTGTTCTTGCTCGTCTCAAGCGGCTATCTCTTGCTCAGGGCTGAAAGATCACGGCCTTACATCAACTCCTGCTTTTCAGGCTTGCTCCTCGGGGCATCCTTTCTTACGCAGTTTGCGAGCGTCGCAGCTCTGCCTGCCTGGATCGTCCATCTCTTCCTGGCAAAGGATGCCAGGCTCAAGAGAGCTTCTATCCTCGTCATCGCCGGGTTCATGGTACTGCCGCTTTGCTACCAGGTGTTGCTTGTCAAAGCGAAGGAACACCCATTTGTTCCATTGAGAGTAAGCTGGCAGGCCTTCCTGGGAAGCGGCCAGGCTGGCGAGGGCACAATAGAGCCGCGCTATGACGTACCGGTACGCGCAGACCAGGAAACCTACAGGGCCATCGTCGCACCTGACCGGATGGACGGCCAGAGGGATGCCTTGCGCTTGGCCAAGGTCGAGACCGGCAGAGATCTCTCATTCGGCCCCGCATCCCGTCACTGGCGAGCAAGAGCTATCAGGGACTTCGCGTCAAGCCCCCGGCGCTATCTCGGGAATTACCTGACCAAGTTGGGCATTTTCTGGGGTCCTTCCCAGCCACCCGCAAACGTGGACCTGCGCTTCGTGTCGAGGTACTCTTTCTTCCTCAAGAACGCCCTCTTTTCATTTGCGATAATCGCGCCGCTTGGCCTGATTGGGCTTATGAGGCGCGGACGCACTCTCGTCGGCTTCGCCGTCTTCGTGATCCTGTACTCGCTTGCCGCCTCTTTCTGCCTCGTGAGCGATACGGAGAAGATGGTGGTCGTGCCTTTTCTGGCGATCTTCGGCGCAACCGTGGTAAGCGAGGTGATACTGGGTGTCAAGAAGGCCAGACCGGCAAAGTCGGTGACGTACATCCTGATCGTGGGCATTGTGGGCGCGCTGCTCTATCTTCTTCCGCACAGAGGAGTGGACCAGGCAAGGGAGCTCGTCATTCTGGGAGACATCTACAGGGAGGAAGCGATTTTCGACAAGGCCCAGGATGCCTACAAAGAGGCCATAGGCCTCTCTCCTGCTTCGCCCGCGGCCTACATTTCACTCTCGAAGATCTACAGCACAGCCTGGAAGCCGGACGAGGCGCTCGGCGTTCTTTCTGAGGCGAAGGGTGCGGCAAGCGTGGACCCAAGGCTCAATATCGAGAAGGCGTCCCTGCTGCTCACCATGGGCAAGCCGGACGAGGCAGGAAGCCTGCTTCGCAGTTTCGAGAACAGGTATCCTTATGAACCCCGCTTGCACGAGATAATCGGAATCAGCCTGCTCGCCAAGGGTGACATCCACGGAGCAATAGACCAGCTCCAGAAGGAACTCGATTATGTAGGCGGGAGCTTCGTCACCTACGCCGCGCTCGGAAAGGCGCATCTCGGGCTTGGTGAATTCGGCCTGGCAGCGGGCTGGCTCGAGACTGCATCCAAGTTGAACCCCTCAGACACAGGCGTCGCCATGCAGCTTGCCGATGCGTACAACAAGATGGGGCAGTATCTCCAGGCGTGCGATGTGCTCTCTCGAGTACTCGCAATCGACCCTGGGAACATGGCGCTCAGGTTCAAATTCGCCAATTCGCTCTATCGTGCAGAGAGATACCCTGATGCCCTGAAGCAGTTCAGGGATTTGAGCAACTTCGACCCCAGGAATGCCGATTTCCTGGTCAACATGGGCACCGTATATGCCGCGATGGACAGCATCAGTCTCGCGGTCCAGACGTGGGAAAAAGCTCTCAGTCTCGATCCTGCGAACGAGCTCGCCAGAGAGAATCTGAAGGCGGTTGGGAAATGACGAGCACCTTGGTCATGATTCTTGCAGGCGGGGCGAGCAGGGAGCTACCCGTCCTCACGGCCCACAGGTCCAAGGCCGCGCTGCCTTACGGCGGCAGGTACCGCATAATTGACTTCTGCCTGTCCAACTGCGTCAATTCCGGAATGTACCATGTCGGGGTACTCGCCCAATATAATCCAGCCTCTCTGATCGCCCACATCGGCAGCGGCAAGCCCTGGGACCTCAACAGGCGCAAGGGCGGGATCATGATCCTTCAGCCCTACATGGGCAGAACGGACTCCAGCTGGTTCCGTGGAACCGCAGATGCGCTCTGGCAGCACATCCAGGTCATACAAGATGTCCAGTGCGATGACATTCTGCTCTTGTCCGCCGACCAGATCTACAAGATGGACTACAATTCCCTGATCGATTTTCACCGCTCGCACGGGTCATACGTGACGGTGGCCGTCAAGCCTTCACAGGGCTTCGTACCCGGCAGATACGGCGGTGTCGAGGTCGACGGGGACGGCGTAATTCGGACCTTCCTTGAGAAACCTGAGCACGAGGCCCTCAACTTCTATTCGCTGGGAGTATATGCCTTCAGAAAGGACGTGCTCGTCGAGAGGCTCTCCGTTGCCCGTGAGGGCAGGCATGACATAGTATTCGACGTCCTCATGCCCCTCGTAAGAGAGGCAAAGGCAAGGGCATTTGTCTTCGAAAACTACTGGGCGGACGTAGGCTGGCTTGAAGAGTACTACGAGTCCTCGATGCTCCTCGTAAGACAACCTGATCTTCTTGATCTGAATGATCCGTCGTGGCGCATCTTCACCAATACCGGCGTCAGACCTCCATCGGTCGTCGGAAGAAATGCGGATGTCGAGTCGTCTCTGATTGCAAACGGATGTTGTGTCGAAGGCAAGGTCACAAGATCGATCCTATTCCCGGGTGTGACGGTTCAGCCTGGTGCGAGAATCGAGGACTCCATAGTATTTTCGGATTCATTCATTGCGGCAGGCGCGACCTTGAGATCGTCGATAATCGACAAGATGGTGAGGGTCGGCCGTGACGCGTTCGTAGGCTTCGGGAATCCGACATGCCCCAATTCGCTTTATCCCGACATAGTCAATTCCGGAATAAGCGTGATCGGAAAGCGAAGCACAATTCCTGATGGCACAAGGATTGGAAGAAACTGCCTTATCGGGCGGGAACTCCCGCCAGAGGCAATACCAGGCCGGGACATAGTGTGCGGCGAAACCATTCTGGGTGAGGAGACTTGGCAAAAGATCTCGCTATAGTGCTTGCGGGCGGCGCGGGCAAGAGGCTGCTTCTCCTTTCGGAGCGCAGGGCTAAGCCGGCTGTGCCATTCGGCGGCATCTACCGGATTATAGACTTCGCCCTTTCCAACTGTGTCAACTCGGGCATCGGTCACGTTTTCGTTCTGAGTCAGTACCTGCCGCGCTCGCTCTGGCGGCACCTTGATTTCGGCAAGCCGTGGGATCTCGACAGACTCGAAGGGGAGATGATGATTCTTCAACCCTATGTCGGGAGTTCGGAATCCAAGTGGTATGAAGGCAACGCCGACGCGGTCTATCAGAACCTTCACTTCATCCGCGAAAGATCGCCCGAAACCGTATTGATCCTCGGGGGCGATCACGTTTACAAGATGGATTACAGACCGCTGCTCAGGTTTCACAAGGAGAAGAAGGCCGACCTCACTGTCGCCGTGAAGAAGGTCAGACCTGAAGAGACAACCAAGTTCGGAACATGCCTTCTCGATGAAGACAAACAGATAGTCGAGTTCGAGGAGAAGGCCAGGCATCCCAAGAGCAACCTGGCCTCGATGGGCATCTATGTCTTCGACACCGAGGCCCTGGCTGACTGCCTGATCAAGGACTCGAAGAACGCCAATTCCTCCCATGATTTTGGAAGAGACATAGTGCCGTGGGCGATCGGGGATCGAAGAGTATGCGGATATGAGTTTAACGGCTATTGGCAGGACGTCGGGACGATCAACGCCTACTTCGAGTCAAACATGGAATTGCTCCATCCCAATCCTCCGATAGATCTTGACGATCCCGAGTGGCCGATCCTCACCAACTTCGAGGATCTGCCTCCGGCAAGGCTCCTCAGGTTGGGGCACGTCAGCGAGTCAATGATATGTGACGGCTGCGTCATCAATGGCACGATCGAGAGCTCGATCATATCCCCGGGGGTGATCGTCGAGGAGGGGGCGGTGATAAGGAACTCGATCATCTGCGCAGGCTGCACGATCTCAGGCGGCGTCAAGATCAACCTCTCAATATTGGACAAGCACGTTTCAGTAGGCCGCAACGCCAAGATCGGTTGCGGCGTGGACTTCAGGCCCAATGAAGAGCATTCCTCCATAATGGCAAGCGGTGTCACCCTGATAGGCAGGGGCAGCCACATCCCCGCAGACTCGGTGATTGGCAGAAACTGTCTGGTTCAAACGCCCAGGGGTACTGACAGGCCGCTTCAGGTGGAAAGCGGCAACACTCTGGTCTGACGGCGAAACTGATCCTTCTCAGAGTAATCAGCTTCTCACAGGCACTTTTATCTTCTGGCCGGGATAGATCTTGTCGCTGCGCTTGAGGCCATTGGTCTTAAGTAGCGCCCCCGTTGAAGTCCCATATCTTTGGGCGATGCCGTTCATGGTATCCCCCCGCTTGACCTTGTGGACGATCACACGGGCCTGCGGAGCCTCCGAGGCTGCGACTATGAGCTTCTGTCCGGCATAGAGCGTACGGCCTGGCGGCATGTCGTTCCACGCCGCAAGGTCATCCATCTTGACTCCGTATCTCTTGGCGATGCCGCTCAGGGTCTCACCTCTCTTGACCGTGTGGATACCGGGGTTCTGAGGAGCAAGTGAGTAACCCTCGCCAGGAATGGCCAGCACCTGTCCTATTCTAAGCCGGTGGTAGTTCTTTATGCCGTTGGCCCCGGCGATGGCTGAGACTGTGGTCCCATATTTCTTTGCAATCCTCGAAAGTGTCTCTCCCCGTCTCACGGTGTGACTGAAGTCGGCAGCCACATAGGCTTTGGCTGTTCGCTCTTCCTTAGGTATGCGCGCAAGCCCCGCGACACAACTGTCGGCCATGCCCTTGGGCACCCTCACGGCAAAGCGAGACCCACCGTCGGGGGTACAGTGTCTCAACAGGTGAGGGTTGAGCTCCCAGATCACTGCCGGTTCCACCTGGCAGGACCGAGCTATCGCTTTGAGGTCGGTTCTGCCCTCGATTTCCACTTCGTCGAACTCGAGCGGCGGCTCATACCGGCAGTCAAAGCCGTATTCGGCCGGATCACTCATGATTATCGCTGCCGCCATGAACATGGGAACATAGTCCCTGGTCTCACGCTTCAGGCTCAGACGCCAGTAGTCGGAGGTCCGGTTCCGCTTTATGGCCCTGTCGACACTCCCCGCGCCAGCGTTATAGGCCGCAAGCGCAAGCGGCCACGAACCGAACATCTCATACAGGTCACGCAAGTGCCTCGCTGCCGCCCTGCATGACCTCACCGGGTCGCGCCGCTCATCTACGTAGGAGTCTACCCTCAGGCCATAGAGGCGCCCGGTGCCCTTTATGAACTGCCATATGCCGGCGGCATGAGCCCTGGAATAGGCATTGGGATTGAACCCGCTCTCGATCATGGCGAGATTGGTGAGTTCCAGGGGCATTCCCTCTTCTTTGAGGATTCTCAGGGTCAGAGGCCTGTACTTGCCCGACCTTATTATCCAGGTCTGAAAGTTTTCCCTGACATCACATGTAAAGTAGCGCATCCATTTCTGCACTTTTTCGTTATCAACGATCTCGATGGGCGGAAGCTGAGGCTTCAAAGGTTGAATGCTCGCCAGCTCGGCTTCGGGGCTCACCTCAGGGGCCTTCGCGGGCACCCTTTCGAGGAAATACCTGCACTTGTAAAGCAGAAGCCTCCGCTCGCTGAGCGTGGCGTTAGAAGCCGACCACCCGATATCCTGGCTGAGAAGTGACACGGCATGCTCGAGGCAAGAGGCTGCCGAGTCGTACTCGCCCTTGACGAAGAAGTCAACACCCGTCTCGTAGACCGAGTTGGCGTTGGCGAGGGCGGTCTCGACCTCAGCAGGAACAGCATCCTTTGGAGGTGGTTCGGTTACCGTAGTGTATCTGGGTGCGCATCCAACAAGCGCCAGGATGGCAAAACTAAGGCACAAGAGCCAGACGGATCGTTTTGGCATAGGTCTCCCCTGTCAGGTTGGTGTAGATACCTAGACTTGGAGGACAGTTTACGGAGGCTTGCCGATTTTGGCAAGCGAAATCTCAAGAACCGCAAAGACCGAGGGCAACGGCCTGCCGAGGGGGCTGACACTCAGGGGGGCACGGCAAAGCCCAACAAAAAAAGGGGTGCCGAGAGGCACCCCCTTCAAACCTACTGAACTACTACCGGTACATCGACTTGATGTTACCCCAGGTGCTGGGCTCGGTAGTCGTGGGAATGTTCTTCAGATACACTCTCCACGCAAACTCGATGCAGCCAAACACGTTGCCAGTCGTGTCGCCAGGGTTCAGAACCCAGTACGGCGGGCAATTCACAACGTGCGGCGCGCTCACGCCATAGTCCCCGGAGTGCATCACGCCGTAATAGCTGGTCTGCGGTCTCGGATAGAGAGCCGGGCAGCAGCCAGTATCGTGCATGTTGCAAGCCAGACTTAGCGGCATGGAGATGTTGTCCATTCCCCACTGCGGATATACGGCGCTCGAACCAATGTGCTGCGCCGTGACCAGGAACCGAGGATAGCACGGCGGAGGATTCTCGGTGAAGCACTTGGTGACGCATACATTCGGCGTCACAGGCACATAGTTCCACCCACCAACGCAAAGCTCCGCAGGACCGCTGCACCACAGCGACGGCCCAACAGGGCAGCCATCCTCATTGGCGCACCAGATGTCGAAGTCAACCGTGAACAGTCCAGGGTAGGTCGTCCCGTAGCCCGCAAAGTCGAGCACACGGATCTGCTCTATCGTGTGAGCATTGCACGGATCGCATATTGCGTACGGAGGGCAAGTTGCAACTCTGCCCATGCTGGGGTCGCCAACCTTGAACCACTCGCCAACGACCTGTCCCTGAAGCCAGCCAGAGAACGACCAGAACCAGGAGTAGGTCGGGCAAGGAATGTAGTAGTAGTAATTCATGTAGCAGTCGTAAAGCGGCTCGGTGCCGAAGTCCTCCCTCATCTGGTAGGCCTTCTTCTCAAGACCATACGCAGACGCAGCAAGAACCAGCACGAGCGCCATTACTGTAATAACCTTCATGGCTTTTCCTCCCTCTCTTGAGGCTTTGCTACCAACTAAAACTCAAGTCTCCTTGGAGAATCGACATGCCAAAGACGCTTGAGCTCACCTCCTTTCGAGCGAACTTCCGCTCGCTGAAGCTAGACCTTAAACTTCCTTCGACGCTTTACATTATACCACAAGTGCGCATTCCGTGTCAAGAGAATTAGGCGTTTTGTATGGAGGGCCTGAGGGGCCACCCCGGTCTGGCCTCTGACGATGGGGTAGCGGATGTTCTGGATGTATGAGGCCCCATCTGCCATGAAAGAAAAGGGGGTGCCAAAAGGCACCCCCTTCAAATCTACTGAACTTCTACCGATACATTGTCTTGATGTTACCCCAGGTGCTGGACTCGGTAGTCGTGGGAATGTTCTTCAGATACACTCTCCACGCAAACTCGATGCAGCCAAACACGTTGCCAGTCGTGTCGCCAGGGTTCAGAACCCAGTACGGCGGGCAATTCACAACGTGCGGCGCGCTCACGCCATAGTCCCCGGAGTGCATCACGCCGTAATAGCTGGTCTGCGGTCTCGGATAGAGAGCCGGGCAGCAGCCAGTATCGTGCATGTTGCAAGCCAGACTTAGCGGCATGGAGATGTTGTCCATTCCCCACTGCGGATATACGGCGCTCGAACCAATGTGCTGCGCCGTGACCAGGAACCGAGGATAGCACGGCGGAGGATTCTCGGTGAAGCACTTGGTGACGCATACATTCGGCGTCACAGGCACATAGTTCCACCCACCAACGCAAAGCTCCGCAGGACCGCTGCACCACAGCGACGGCCCAACAGGGCAGCCATCCTCATTGGCGCACCAGATGTCGAAGTCAACCGTGAACAGTCCAGGGTAGGTCGTCCCGTAGCCCGCAAAGTCGAGCACACGGATCTGCTCTATCGTGTGAGCATTGCACGGATCGCATATTGCGTACGGAGGGCAAGTTGCAACTCTGCCCATGCTGGGGTCGCCAACCTTGAACCACTCGCCAACGACCTGTCCCTGAAGCCAGCCAGAGAACGACCAGAACCAGGAGTAGGTCGGGCAAGGAATGTAGTAGTAGTAATTCATGTAGCAGTCGTAAAGCGGCTCGGTGCCGAAGTCCTCCCTCATCTGCAACGCCTTCTTCTCCATGCCATATGCAGACGCGGCCATGACAAGCACAAGCGCCAGTGCCAAAACCGTGTAAAGCCTCATCTCTTTCCTCCTTCTCTTGAAACATCCTCCGAGATCTGCTCTCGAGCCTCGAAGGAAGCCTGAAATTGCGACAAAGACCTAGTAAGGCTCACCCCCTTCCAGACAAGATTGTTGTTGCCCCGAAACGACTCCTTTTGACCACTTCCGAACCCACGTGTATCCCCTCTCACGTCTTCACGGAAAGCATCGAGAGGCCGCATTAAAGCACTCTTGAATATCGGAAAAGGGGTTGGCCATCTTTAGGGCTTATTTGCGGCAGGTGCGAATCCGGCGCCGGGTAGCGTCACGCTCTATTTGCGCATTGTGTCACGGGGCTGACCCTCCTGATAGTGCAACTATAGGTGTGCGGAATTGAATTTGGGTGATATGGCATGGGGCGCCTTAGTCTCCAGGTTTGCTTGACAAGGCAGCCGGCAGCATGCATAATAGGTCTCTGGAAGATCTCTCAAGAGAGGCCCCATGTGCTGAAATCTGCCTCGGGACGCCAGTTGGGTGTGGCGTCGTTTTGTATCTTCGCTCTCGCCTTTGGCCTGAGGCTGGTTTATCTCGCTCATCTCCAGAGCCTTCCTTTTTTTGATCACCCCATCATGGATGCCTCTTACCATGACACATGGGCAAGGGAAATCCTCAGCGGGAAGTTAAGCCGCGGCGAGCCATTCTTCAGAGCTCCCCTTTATCCGTACTTCCTGGCGCTGGTATATCTGGTTTCAAAAGGCTCCTATCTCATCCCGAGAATAGTCCAGTTTGCACTAGGCGGCCTGACCGCCGTCATCACTCTTCGGCTGGCCAACAGATATTTCGGACTTCTCGCAGGCATGGTGGCAGGCCTTTTCTGCGCGGTCTACCCGGTGCTGATCTACTTTGATGGCGAGCTCTTGACAGAGACCCTGTTCATCTTCCTTTCGATGCTCGGGCTCTTGGCTGTGGAGATCGCGAGAGAGCGGCAAGCCAAGTCGCTGTGGTTCGGAGGCGGCGTTGCCCTTGGACTCGCCCTGATAACCAGACCCAATATCTCCCTCTTCCTGCCCCTGGCCGTGGCAGGGGCAATCGCCTTCTCCAGGCGAAGGCTCATAGCAGGCCTCATCCTTGTTGCCGGAATCATGATTCCCCTGGCTCCCGTCACTGTCCACAACTACGTGGTCTCGGGCGAGGTGATCCCACTGGTGTGGCAGGGTGGCATCAACTTCTACCTCGGCAATAACGCGGCATCGACGGGATGGAGTGCCACGAGCCCGGAGGTGCGAAAGGACTGGTGGGGCGGATATAACGACATGATTGCAATCCCACGCGGCGTCCTGGGAAGAGAGCCCACCTATAATGAGGTCTCCGATTACTGGACCCAGAAGGGGCTGGCCTTCATGAGGACCCACCCTCTCCAGTGGCTTCGACTCATGCTCAAGAAGACCGCCCTCTTCTGGAGCTCGACGGAGTTTCCCAACAACCAGGACTACAATTTCATGAAGCTCTACTCGCAGATCCTCAAGAATCCCCTGGTCACTTTCGGGACTGTGGCGCCGCTCGCCCTGGTTGGCATTCTCGCCTTCTGGCGCAAGGCCAAGAGACTCTACTTTGGCTACGGGCTTTTCGTAACATCTTTCCTGGGCACAGTAGGCTTCTTTGTCTGCGATCGCTACCGGCTGCCCTCCCTCCCACTCATGTTCGTATTCGCCGGAGGTCTGGTGAGTTACCTCTTGAGCCTCTATGGTGCCAGGAGGCTGGCGAGATTGGGGATTTATCTTGCCTGCCTGGCTGGCGCTGCAGCGATCACGAACATCAACGTCACAGGGGAGAGGCTTCCCGATTTCGCACAGTCTTACTGTGCCCTGGGTAAGGTGTACGCCTCAATGGGAGAGGACGCGGAGGCTTCCCTGTATTTCGACAGGGCGATCAGGGTCAATCCAGGATGGGGCGAAGCTTTTGAGCAGCTCGGGCTCATGAAGATGAAGGCCGGCGATAACGAGCAGGCCATGGAGCTGCTCGTCAAGGCGACCCAGGTCTGGCCGGATTTCGCGACTCCTTACCGAGCTCTTGCCATGATCTATCTCTCCGAAGGCAACGTCGCCGAGGCAAGGCAAGCGATCGAGATGGCGCTCAGCCGGGCTCCTTTCCTCGAGGACGCTTACAACGTGCTGGGCTCCATCCAGACAAGAGAGGGCAGAACCGAGGAAGCTATTTCCTCGTTCATGAAAGAACTTGAGATAAACCCTTCAAGCTGGCGCGCCCTTGCCAACTTAGGGAGCGCCTACGAGGAGACGGGGAACACTGAGAAGGCAATTGAGGCTTATCAGAAATCCATCGAGATCAATCCTAATAATCCGGATGTCATCCTGACTCTGGCAACCCTTCATGCGAAAAGCGGGAGATTCGATGTTGCGCGTTCGCTTCTGGCACGTTTAGGGACCGAACCCACCGGCGACACCAATCTCAAATACAACAGGGCGGTTATACTTCAGGCGAGCGGCGGCACGGAGGAGGCAAAACAACTCTACGAAGAGATTCTGAAAGAGAACCAGTTCCACGAAGGTGCCCTGGTTAATCTCGGTGTGATATATGCCAAGCAAGGCCTGACGGAGGAAGCCACAGGCTTGTGGCAGAGGGCCCTCGCCGTAAACCCTTCCAACCAAACCGCCAAGCGCAACCTGGAGCTCGTCAAACGGCCGGGATCTGGGACTCAGTAGGCCTGGCGGCCGCCTTCAGCCTCACGTTCAGGCCTACTCTCCTTAACCAAGCCTGCTTTCCACGCAGGCTGCGGGAGCTCGACCTCCTTCAGCAGGGCTTCGTCAACCGTGTATCCGACCCCGCTCTTCCGTGCGCCGACCCAGTCTGCCAGTAGCTTGTTGCCTCTCGAAGTCACGATGGTGCCTTCGATAAAAGACTTGGCTTCCTCAAACGTAAGCGCTCTCGCTTCACTCATGTCCTCGACCTTGACAATCTCCACACCATCACCGGTTGTGAACGGCCGGCTTATCTCGCCCGGCTTGAGATCAACAACAATCGAGTCATAGGCTGTGATGATGCCGTATTCGAGGTAACCGAGATCTCCACCCTTCTTAGCACTGTACTTATCAAGAGATCGCTCCACGGCGACCTGGGCGAACTCCTTCCCGGATCTGAGCTCCTTCATTGCTTCCTGAGCTGCTTCCTCGGAATCAACCAGAATCCTCCGGGCCTTGTAGATCTTGGGCGTGACCATCTCGCTCCTGTGCTCGTTGAAGTAGGTGATGGGATCGTCCGGACTCAAGGTGATCTGATTCCCAAAGAATTCCTCCATCTTGGGTATAAGGAACTCCTCCTTCGCCTTCTTGACGCTCCAGAGCACTTCGCGGAGCCGGTCGAGGTTCAAGGAGTAACCGGCTGCCGCCTCCAGCTCAGGCAAAATCGTATCCAATGTGAACTCCTTGATGGCGTTGAAGTCACCCACGTATGGCTGCGACGTAGCCGGCAACGTGTAATAGTAGGTGAACATCTGCGCGGCTGTCACGCCTCCAAGGTCGTGGCTCGCCAAAACGCAAGCGAGCAAGGAATCGGGTGGTCTGTCTCCCTCAAAAGCAATCGCAAAGGCTCTCAACGCGGCGCCAAGGCCATCGTCGGAGAACCGAACATGGTACCCTCGACTCAGTTCCTCTCGCTCCTTCCGAATGAGATCGGCCTCCTTTATTGCCCGCACAAACCTCTTCGATCTCATGTAGATCAGCTCCTGGGTGGCTCCCGCACGCGCATCCTCAACCAGGTAATAAATGCTGTACCCTTGTTTGCCTCTAAGGATACCGGTCACGGCGCCCACGTGGAGTTGGAAGACCTCATTGGCCACGCTGCGGTCGAAGTTCTTCCACACCTTCCATCCCTCATCAATTACCCTGACATCTTCTCTGCCGGCAAGGCTTGTCGCCATGCTCTCGAAGGCCTTTCCTGCCTTGATCTCACGCAGCGCCTGCTCCGCTATAGGGTAGACTGCGAAAACCATCTGCTTGAGATGCAGTGTCCGGTCAAGCTCCTCAAGCACCGGCTTGGATTCCACTCTGGGGACCCGCACAGCCTTCTCGATTTTCCACTTACGATATGCCTCACCCACGGCTGCGGCTTCGGCCGACTTGACCTCATCCGCAAGACCCTCCTCACCGTATCCCCTCTCAAGGGCTTCCTCGGTCAAGAAGAAACGCGTACTGAGAACATCCACCAGGGCCTTCCTGTCCTGGTACGTGTCCTTGAAAGTGTAGCTTGGGCCGAGATTGTAGACCTCAGAACGCAGATCATCCGGTGTTAGAACGAAATTGCCGCCTCCGGCGATCACCGCCTTCTTGCCGTAGCCATAATGGCTGACCGCCAGGAGCAGGAAAGCAGCAATCAGTCCGACCTTGCGCATCTTAGCCTCCTCGATTAAACAGACGCCGAACATCCCGACGATGCTCGAGTGGGAAATCCCGGGCAGGATTTATAGCAAAACCTGGCATTTGTTTCAATCCGTAACCTATTATGGAGAGGCCTGTGCCTTCTCTATCTTGTCAGCACCAGCTTCGTCACGACCCTCGAATCACCGGCCATGAGTTCGACGAAGTAGATCCCACTAGGCGCAAGGCTTCCGCTTCGGTATGTCCCGTCCCATGAAAGCTTCCCGGGGCCGGGGCTACGCATCTCTTCGAGCAGTCTCGCTACCTGGCGCCCCCTCACATCATAGACGCACATAGAAACCGGAACTGCTTTCCCATACTCGCCCGGGATGCTGTACCTGATCTCCACCTTCGGCCCGAAAGGATTGGGGTAGGTATCGACACTGATGTCCACCTTGGCGGTTCGTGGCCCCACCACTCCAGAGGTCCTGTTAATCGTGAGGGAGTCAACCGCAGGCGTTGGATCGATGTTACCATAGGTATGATAAGCTCTTGCCTCGAAAACATGAGGGCCGCTCTCAAGCGGCGTGGATGTGAAATTAAAATCCTCGGTGCCTCCATCCCAGGCGCCATCTGTCGGAAGAGCATCCTGCCAGATGCCTTCGTCAACCCGCCACTCAACCTTGGCTATGCGGTTGAGAGTTATGTCATTATGCTTACCATAAGGATTCAGATTGTCCAACTTGGTCACGTTCGCCTGGCCTGAATAGATGGGCGTCGCCGTGGTGTCAGGATCGGGCGAATAAACGTTGAGAACCGTTTCGGGGTCGGTATCGAGAATGTTAGGAAGGCTGTCGTTGTCCGCGTCATCCCAACCCAGCTGACCCTTGGTGTACGTGCAGACCCGTGCACTACCCAATGTAGTGCTCCTCATGATGCAGAACACTATGTTCAGTGCACAGCCACCGCCGCCATAGGGATACTGACTGTTCTGGTTCTCAATAGCGAGATAGCCCGACTTCTCTGTGCAGCCGTGGCCAGCATCGAAATACTCGTCAAGAGCATAAAAAGAGTGGCTGATCTCGTGGGCCAGCACGGCATCCATATTGGCGATTCCCCAGCCATCATTATCGTACGTCATGGTGGTCTTCGGTCCGCCCAGGTAAGAATAGCCGAACCTCCCATCGGTGAACATGCCGTCCGTATCGACACTGCTGTCAACGACAAAAACGCATGTTGCCCAGTCGGTCCCCATCGAATCCCTGAGAGAACTGACATAGCCATAACCCGGGTGGGTGGCGGCATATCCCATGGCGGTGAAACACTGGTTGACCCAGAGATACTCATCACTGGACGGCCTGTTTATCGGTTCATAACCTGTCGGCACCGAGTAGGTGAAAACCGTGTAGAACGTGAGATCCCGCCACTCGGCCTTGGTCACGTACCAGTTGAGGCCGCCTATGATCTCGCTCGTGACCTGGTCCTTCTCGGCCTGGGTCCAGTCTTCCTGGTTGGGATCGATCGAGCCGTTGCTTTCGGGAAGGATGATGCCCACGGCGACACTGCCGAGCATGTACTCGCTCACGTCATAGAACTTTGCTCCAGGCGGCTTGAGGGGAAGCACATACTTGTCCAAAACATCGGCATCGTTGATCAGCGGCATGCGATCGGGACTCGGCTCAGCTTCGAGGCCTGCCTGGCGGGCCTTCCCCATGAAGACGTTGTTCCAGGCAGCCACAATGTGGGCGGCGTCCTCACCGTAAGCGGCAAAGTCGCCCGGCTCGAGCTCGCCGGCATAGACTGCCGTGATCGGGCTTGCCGCAAGGAGCTCCGATTCAACACCATCAGGAATGTCAGCTATTATGAAATGGGGTGGGACTACGAACTTGGCATGGCCGCCATAGGCTTCGATGGCCCGGACGGCATCCTTAGTGGCGCTCCAGTATTGACTGTCGATGGTAAGCAATTTGTCCGATGCAGAAACACTGAAGGCCAAGATGATGCAGAGTATGGCAAGCACTGCTGCTGTTCTCAGAGACGACATGCTTAACCCCCTTGCTTGCAGGATGTTTTTTCCTAGCTGTGTTTGGTCCACCACGATAGCTAGTTTACCATAATTAGACGCTTATGTCAAACCTTACGGTTCGCGGCGGTGGGATCTGGTTTCGCGATTGAGACCAGGGTTTTGACCGCATTCCTTATGTCGCGAGGTTTCATGTCAAGAATGGCAAAAAGAGCCAGGCTGAAGCCACAACTCGCCAAGAGCCTGGGAAGGACACCGGCCAGTGCCGCGTGCCATGGCGAGAGGAGAGCGAAGCCGCCAATTGCGGCCGCGGCGAGGACCACTCCCCGCAAGCTTGGGCCAACGCGGAAGGGAATCTTGAACCGCGCCTGGGCCGTAGTCAGGATGGCGACCATCATCACCAAGTTCGTGATAAGAGTTGCAAGGGCGGAACCCTGCTTTCCCATATGGGGAATGAGGGCTACGTTGAGGATCACGTTCAAGCCTGCCGAGACACCTACGATTGAAGCCAGAATCCGTGTCTTGCCTGTGACATACAGCCCTGAAGCGAATACTATGGAGAACCCGTAGAATACCAGTGACCCGGCAAGCAAAGGTATGACCTGGGCGGACCCGGCATAGCCGGCGCTGCCGACCACGCCGACTATCTGGCTTGCGAAGATGGATAAGAGGAAACCGATCTCTATCAGGAAGAAGGAGAAATACGAGTGCACGCGTCGAAAGAGCTCCGGTCCCTGGGGTTTCGCGTAGTTGGCAAATAGAAACTGCGGCCAGGCCAGGTTCAGGGCCGTGATGGGCAGCACCAGCAGCAAACAAATCTCTTGGGCATACTGGTAGAGTCCCACTTCGGATAAGGCCTTTGCAGTGACGGCGAAGCGCCGCAAGAGGTATATGTCGGAAGAGCCAAGCACCCACATGAACAGATTCATCGGCACCAGCGGACCGCCGAACTCAAAAACTGATCGCACGGTCGATTTAGAGAACCTGACCCCGCAACGACTGAAAAGTCGAGCATATATCACTATGCCGATCGCGAGCGGCGGAAGGGCCGCGCCCAAGAGCAAGCCCTTGGCTCCCTGCCTCAAGAAAACCACCAGGCCAATCGATAAAACAAGCGAAAGCCCGCCCTTGACCAAAGTATAGAATAAGTATTTGAACGACCTTGCAAATGCCCGTTCGAAAGACAAGCCCACCTGGAGAATGGCGTTGCCGATGCCTCCGGCGATGCCCACCAGAATAAGCGCGCCGTATCGATCCGAGCCAAGAAGCAGCCTGGACAGGGGACCGAAAAGGAGGCTCGCGGCGGCGGCGATCGGCAGGGCAAGCGCGAGGGAGCCCACGAGAATTGTGGATACCACGCGTTTTCTCTCATCCTCGGTCTGGGCTTGGTTCACGAATTTGATGAGGGACGATGACAATCCGAGCTCGGAGACTATTGTAAGGAATGTCACGAATATGAAGACTACCGATGCTTTGCCGTATTCCTCGATGGGGACATACCTGGCGATTATGGGGATAAGTGCGGCCCGCGCGATCCCGCCTACAATAGTACCTAAGCCATACACGCCGGTGTGCTTTGCGAAAGCGCCTATCTCCGTTGCCATGAGCCGCCTGTGCCCGGTACGAAATTGCCCTCGTCATTCACCCAGCCCAATTCCCTGTAGAGGGCGTAAATACTCCGCACCACCTTCTCGGCGCCGTGGTAGCTCTCGACGAATCGTCTGCCCTCGGCGCCCTTGCGCCTTCTCAAGTCGCGGTCCAGAATCACAGTCTCGAGTTTCTCGGGCAGGCTCTCCGCATTGACGACTATGAAGGGATGGTCGGGAAGAAAGGCTTCGAATTCCGGCGTGAAACTTGTGAGAGTGGGTATCCCCATCGAAAGCGTCTCAAGCGAGTTGACGCCATATCCGGTGCCGCCGATATCACCGATCTGATCTATGGCAATATCGCAGGTCTGCTTTATCTCAATGGCTTCCCTGTGGGGCCTCCCCTCTATGAGCACGAATTCTATGCCGTGTCTTCGCTCCATGTCCTTGCAGATCTGTATGATTCTGGCTGTGCCTTTGAAGAGCCTGTTCCTGGGAGCATGGCATATTCGCAGACGCTTGTTCTCAGTTTTCCTCGGCTCATAGGCCCCGACCTCAAAGGGCAGGAAACTGAATCTCAGCCCCGGCCGGAGCTTCAGATGATCGAACTCGGTAGTGATGTTGAGGTCACTGAGTCTGTCTATCTCCGGGATCACTCCCCTGTCCCTCAGGTCCGTGCCGAGATAGTAGCACACCACCCGCTTGCCCATCGCCTTGAGCTTCTTCACTATCCTGGCATCTCTGAAGAACTCCACACCGCTTTCGAGATGGTAGATATCGAAGGCCAGGAGATCATACCTTTCGATCGCCCAATAGATCTTGGGTGCCGCTATCGTGTCACGCATTGTGAAGAGGAAGGCTTCGAATCTGCTCCGCGGTTTCCACTGTCTAATCCCTTCCGTCTCGATGCTCCTCGGCGCATTTGCGTGCATGAGATTGGTCACCCGCTTCAGGGCCATGTCGAACCGTCCCCCCTGCATCAAGGGGAGATCAAGGCATATGTCCTCATCAAAGGCGGTCCTGCAGCGGGACAGAGTGACCATGCGGCCGTAATTCCCCAGCTTGTTGTGATATTTCACAAAGGTCGACGCAGTTCCCACCCAATTCTGATCGCACAGATGGAGGATCTTGAGCATCTACTTCCCCTCGCCGAGCAGCCGCAATATGTTGCCTCCGAGAACCAGCGCCCGTTGCGTTCCAGATATGCTCAGGGCATCCACAAGCCCCAGGTACATCCGGGGATGTCCCAAGGGATAATCGCTTCCGAAGATCACTCTCTCTGCGCCCAACTGATCAATGGCGCGTTGCACAGCCCAATACTCCCTCACACCTTCGATTCCAAGAAAGACATTGGAGAGGCCGGACGTTCTGATTGCATCAATCGTTGCGATCTCAAGCTCCGGTATATCGCCGCCCATGTGCGAAAGGATGAATCTGACGCCCCGATGCTTGTCGGCCGCCTCCAGGGCAAAGGTGTAACTCGCCATCTCCTGCCATCTGCCGCAATGGACCATCACCGGCAGGTTCTCGTCGAGAGCGAAACTCAAGAAGGGCTCTACCCGGGGGTCGGTGATCCTTATCCTGTCGCACGATGGATGAAGCTTGATCCCGTGGATCGTGTTCCTGTGCCCCTTTAAATATGAAAGATCACCGCTCTGGTCGGGCTTGACCCAGGGAAAAAACCAGTATCTTTTCGACCGGGACTCCTGCACGAATTTTTCCACCAGAACGTTTTCTCCGAGATCGGTAGAGGTGAGAACCGCACCATCAATGCCGCACTGGCAAAGGCAATCCTCAAGTTCGTCGAATGGCACGCCCCGCCCCAGAAACTGCGTCGGACTCCATCTGCCTGCATGTATATGTCCGTCTATGATCAATCTGGTGGCCCCCTGAACTTCAGGATGTAGTGCTCCCGCACATAGGTTGCCGGACGGAATTTGGATTTGAACCTCACGAGTCCCCAGTTGACGTCACTTCCCGTTGAGACAGTTCCAAGATCAAAGTACTTGTAGCCCATCCTTTTCAAGAGGCTCGCAGCGCTCACCAGTGCAGCCTCGGCAACTCTCAATTGGCTGTAAGCACGATCATCACATATGTAGAAGGCCAACCCGACCCGGGAATTGCAGAGGATGAGGAGGCAGCCTCCGACCACCGCGCTTCCCAGGGTTGCCTCAAGCAGAATCAATCTGTCAGGAAACAGCGAGAAGAGGCTTGCGAGCTCCTCACGCGTATGCGTAGGCTTTGCCCCCTTCTCGGCGAGATTGGTGACCAGCACATCGTAGAAACCCTCGAGCCCCGTCGCGGCATGCACATTGATCCCGCCCTTTTCTGCCTTACGCAGGTTGCGAAGGAGCACGGGGTCGAGATCTTCCTTCTCGACCGCGTCAAGGGGCACCGCAAAAGTTGCATCCCGCTTGGCAAGATGGTATCCCACCTTGCCAAGCACAAATGGAAGACTCTGGTCACTGGTGGAATAGCACGGGGGTGGGAGAACCAGCTCGATACCTGCATACCCCAGGCTTTCGATTCTTGCTGTGATCGCTTCCACCACATCCAGCATCTGTCTCAGGCCGCAGCCGTCCTTGAAAACGAATCCGCCGAAGGAGGCGCCCAGGGGTGCCCTGAAGAATCTGCCCTCGGTGCGCTCCACATCGCCACCGGCAATGACCGAGACGAGGTCACTGCCTTCTCGCGCTGCCAAATTGAGGAAATCAAATCTCAAGGGAGGATGGTAATTCAGAAACCTCAGGGTGCTGAAGATTGTGCCCCCGGGACTCGCCCACACAAACCTATCCCACTGGTCCTCTATTCCTTGAATGCGGACTATCTCCATAGTTCAGCTTCCCGCCGGGGCCGCGTGGAGACACCTCTTGAGGACTGAGACCACCTCTGCCACAGTCTCCTCCTCCATAGAAGGATATATCGGCAGGGCAAGCGAATGCTTGAAAGCGTTGCTTGATGCAGGCAGGCTTCCGGGCTCATAGCCGAACTTGTTACGATAGAAGGGCTCGAGATGAATGGCGTAGGTCCCAATCGCCGTCTCCACCCCACCGGCTCTCATGAAGGCAATCAGACCGTCCCTGTCTATGCCGGTATCTACAAGCACCACGTAGGATTGATAGGTGTGGAAGCAGCCTTCAGGCTCAATCGGAGTCTTGATCTCGGCGATCTCACCAAGCAGGCTGTCATAAAGCCTCGCGACACGCCTTCTTCTCTCGATCAGGTTCTCTATGTCGGACATCTGGGCGATTCCCAAGCACGCTTCGATCTCATTCATTCTCAAGTTATAGCCGGCGAGCACGAACTCGGTCTTGCCTCCTCGTGCGTTGATCCCGTGGTTCCGGAGTTTTCTCACGGTATCGGCATAAGTCCCGCTATCAGCAAGCACCATGCCGCCTTCGCCGGTGGTTACGATCTTCCTTGGATGAAAACTCACCACTGAGGCGTCACCAAAAGAGCCGCACTTCCTTCCTCCGAAGGTCGAACCAAGCGCACAGGCCGAGTCTTCAACCACCAGCAAGCCAAGGCGACGAGCGAGCTCACTGATCGATTCCATTTGAGCAGCAAGCCCAAAGAGATCGACGGGCATGATTGCTTTCGTTTTCGGCGAGAGGCTTCCCTCGACCGATTCCAGGCACAGGTTGAATGTGGCGATATCGATGTCTGCGAGAACGGGCGTCGCCCCGCATGAGACCACGGCATTGGCAGTCGCCGGAAACGTGAAATCCGGCACAATCACCTCATCACCATCCCCAACACCGATAGCCATCAGGGCACACTGGATGGCTGAGGTTCCAGAATTGACGGCCACCCCATGCTTTCTTCCAACATAGGCTGAGACCATGGCCTCGAAGCGCCGAACCTTCTCGCCCTGGACCAGGAAGCCATCCTTAAGCACAGACCCTATCGCTCCGATGGCTCCTTCTATCTCAGGTTTGGTGAGTCTGATCATTGATTTGCTTCCTGTACCACTCGATGGTCCTGGCGAGGCCATCCTCAAGATCAACCTTGGGCCAGTAACCCAGGAGGTTTTGGGCTTTCTTGATGCTCGGGATCCGCAGCTCAACGTCCACATAGTCCTTGTATCCGTATACGATCTTCGAACTGGAGTTACAGAGCCTCCTGACAAGCTGCGCCAGATTTGCCACTGTGACCGTCCCGCGGGGATTGCCGATGTTGAAGACATGCCCGACGGCCTCATCCTTCTCGAGGCAGAGCACGGCACCATCGACCATGTCATCAACGTAGCACCATGACCTGATCTGGTTGCCGTCCCCATGGATCACAAGGTCCTTGTCCTGGAGAGCATCAACGACAAACGAATGGATCGCGCCCACCCCGACCTGCTGGGGACCATAGACGTTGAAGGGCCTTACCGTCACCGTCGCAAGGCCGTGCTCCTTGTGGTAGGAGCTGACGAGGTGCTCAGCCGCAAGCTTGGAGACCGCATATGTCCACCTTGACTCGCCGACCACACCGAGGGCCGTCGCGCTGTGCTCTTCGGCCATGTATACATGGCTTCCAAAGACCTCGCTGGTCGAGAAATCTATGAATCTCTTGACACCCGCAGCGACAGCCGCATCGAGAGCGTTCAAGGTCCCCAGGAAGTTGACCTTCATGGTGAGCGTCGGCATCTCCATCACCGTATCAACACCTGCAATCGCAGCCAGATGGATCACTATGTCGCAGCCCTCGAGTGCCGAGAACACACGCTCCCTGTCGAGCACATCTCCCTCGATGAGCTCAACATTGGGATAAGATTTGAGATCGGTGTACCGAAGGGCGTTCCGGTGAAGGTTATCGTAGACTACGATCTTGTTGGTCGGCGCGAGCCGCTTCACCAGCTGCGTGCCGATGAAACCCGCACCCCCCGTGAGGAGGATTTTCCTCGCCTCAATTCTCATTGCGTTTCACCTTACGATCACGAATGTACCCTTGAAGTCGCTGCCGTCCTCGGCGCGCCCAACATAGATATATGCACCCGAGGCTGCCTCCCTACCCGACGCGTTTCTGGTATCCCATCTTGTGAGAGGGTCAACCTCGGCCACGAAATCACCCGCGATAGTAAAGATCTTTATGGTCGAGTTCGGCAAGAAACCCAAGAACCCTATCCCCTTGCTACAGTCTTGCTGGGAGTGAGCACAAGGCTCAGGCATACAGCAAGGATTGGGATAGACGTCGATCCAGGCCCTCGGCTCGGGCTGTGCCCTCGTAGGAGTATACCTGTATATGCCCCCTCCGGCCGTCCCTATCCACAGTGCTCCATCGGCATCGAAGTCGATGGCCTTTACGGGCGCTGCCTCAAGAGGACTGTTGGCGCTGTTGAAGAATTCGATCTCCGCGAAACGATCCCAGTCCATGCCAGGTCCCTTGAGAACATAGAGTCCATCGTCACAACCGACCCACTTGTTATTGTCGCGATCCACCTTGATATCCCACACTGAACCAAGCCGAGTGTTGGTGCGGGTCCATTTCGGGCTCTTGAAATCGTAGGCACCTAACCCTCCACCACTGCCGAGCCAGACGATTCCATATGAGTCGAGCGCAAAAGTGTAGGTTGCGATTCCTTGAGGCCAGCCGTCTACGCCAATCCACCTCTGGCAGAGGTCGTCACTCTTGCTAGAGAAATCCTCGCCCAGGCCAAGCCGGACAACCTCAGACGCACAACCTTCCCCTGAGACGTAGTAATTGCCTATCATGTAGGTACCACCTGGCCCCGGGCCGATTGCCGTAGGGCATATGCTCATTATGCATGTCCCGATATCATCTTTCGAATAGTGGATGAACTTGCCGTCTCGGGAGCGCACTCCTACTCCCCACTGATATTCAGCGAACGCTACATTTCCCTCGTGATCTATGTATATGTCGGAGATCACTCGTCTTTTCAAGCTGTCCGCGTAAGATGTCCAGGTTGAGTCAGATGGATCATACCTCAAGAGGTTACCAGTCCCTTCCCAGAAGCCAAGCCAGACCGCCCCGTCAACAGGGTTTGTCTCGCAGGGGAAAGACACGTTAGAAGGCACTTGAGTCGGGGCCGTAAGACGATCCCATACCAACCTTGACGGGTCGTACCGGAGAATGCCGATGTTGGTCTCCAGGGGAGGACCCGCCTTTCTGTAGCCTGTCGTGAACCACACCATGCCGGTTCCGTCGATACAGAGATCCTCGACATAGTTGCCGGCAGGCCCCGGCGATCTTACGATCACCCAGGTGGTGTCTCGGAGAAAGCCCGCACCGTCCTTGGTGCCGATCCAGGCGGCGCCACCTTCGCCAATGCGGACCCGTTGCACGTCCCGGAGGTCTTCAGGTATGCCATTCCTGTTGTGGTCCCAGGACTGCTTCCGGAGGTCATACTTGGATGGCCCCCGGTTGCTTACAACCCAAACATCCGAGCCGGCGGCTCCGATATCGTTGATGATCTCACCATCTATGAACTTCTTGGATGCCACCTGCATTGCAGTGCCATCATATGTATATATTGAATCGCCCGCCACAATCCAGAAAACGCCTTGGTTATTGTACGCGATACGATAGGCTCGCTTTCCAGGCACTAGCTCCCTCCAGGTACCTTCCGTGAAGAGGTAGGCAAACAGGCCGCATACGGTTCCGACCAGGGCTTCTTGGTCATTGATCGCAACCGCCAATACAGAATCACAGCCCGAGTGGGCCCAGTCGTTGCCGTTGAAGAATCTTATGAACTCGGTCCCTTCAAAGAGCGACAGGCCGCCAGAAGTGCCCACGGCAGTCTTCCCCCCCAGACGGGCCATATCAAGCACATCATCACTCAGGAGGTGCAGATTCCGAGTGTTTTCGTACCTCCATGTGCCATGATCGTTTATGCACACGCCGTCATGGGCCGTTCCTATCCAGATCGCGCCCGCCGTGTCAATGGCAACCACACCAATCCTGTTGCTCCGCAGCCCTCCAACCGATTTAACTATTTTCACTATTGAGTCCTGCGACCCCTTGGCCTCAGGGTCATAGGAGACCACGCCGCCCTGAGAACCCCACCACACCCCTGTAGTATCTAACCACAACGTGCTCACCCTGTTGGAATTGACGAATACTTCCCAGTCGCCGGCCAGACCCGTCGAGAGAATGAAAAGGATACCCATGATGCACAGAATCGAATACTTCATGCCCTACCTCCCTCATGGAGTTTCAGGTGTCATCCGGCCTTCACATCTGAAAACTCATTTCCGCGTCTCGATCGAGTTCCTAAACAAGTTCCCGAGTCGTTTCAGACTCTCAAGCATGATCTCCAGGTCATACGATAGTGACCAGTTCTGTACATAGTATATATCAAGTCTGTCCCTCTCTTCGCCAGTAAGACCTTCAGCGCCAAGCCAGGGCCCTATCACTCCCGGCTTCAGGCGCTCTCCACTTATGCACTGGCCCGGTCCCGCGAGGCTCATCTTGCCGTAAAGGACGAGCCCCAGGCCCCTGAGCGAATCTGTCCAGGGAGTGTAATTGCGATAGGTAAGCGTCTGAGATACCAGTGCCAGAGGCGAGACCGCAACCAGTAAGGCGATACCTATCAGCGAAAAGAAGAAATCACTGGCCCGTTTGGTCAAGAGCCTTACTCCTGATAGGCTTGCCGGTGGAAAGACCACTACCGGTATGCCGCCGATCTCTTCCAGTTGGGATCCGTGGATCAAAATATCAGTCACCTCTGAAACCACCTTGACCTCTGCCCCTGCCCTTCTGGCCGCGACGATAACAGGCCCGATCTCGGCTCGCGAGAGTCTTTTGTCGCAAACAAAGACTTCGTTTATCCGGTGTTCAATCACGACGTTCCCCGTGCTGCGAGTGTCACCGACCAGGGGTCTCATATCAGGGCGCACGTCCCTGCCCGCGGGAGCGATATAGCCTACAAAGTCGCATTCGCTTCCTCGGGAGGTGACCAGTCGCGCCCTGAGATCTATCGCGTCTTCATCTTCACCCACTATGGCTATCCTTCTGAGATCAAAGAAGCTCCTTCTCAACCCGTGATGGACTCCTCTGGCCACAGCCCTTCCCAGAGTCACCAACACAGTCGAGATCGGCCAGAAGATCAAGATGATAGTTCGTGAATAGGTGATTGTTCTTGTGAGAAATGTCGCGGCCATGATTACAAGCGAGCTCAGGAGCATGGCCCGGGAGATGCCCACCAAATCCCTCACGGAAGTTGTGGGTCTGCGCTTCCTGTAGAATCCTGAGTAAACGAGAGAGAGAAGGCAGACAACATTGACAAACACGATCAGACCCTTATAGATCCCCAGGCCGTAAAGCGGCTTCGTCAAAAGACCCCTGAAAGCATATCTCGTATAGTAGGCGGAGACAAAAGCAAGGTTTATGAGGATGACATCGGCGAGTATGGTGCCAAGGAGCCAGAAAATCCACCTCTCACGTTTCATGGCAAAGATGGCCGAGTTCCATTTGTCATAGAAGCGAAATGTGCTGAAAAGATGCGAGAGGAGCTTCCGATCAGGAAGGAAACGCGCGCTCTCCCGCCTGTGATAATGCGTCATCACGGCTTGCGGTACGTAGTACACCCTCCAGCCGTGCTTTTTCATTCTGAAGCACCAATCCACGTCCTCAAGATAGAGAAAAAACCTCTCGTCCATGCCACCCAGACTCTCATAGGCTTCGCGCCTCACCATCATGCATGCACCGAGGATCCAATCAACTTCGCGTTCGGAATTATGGTCCCAGTCGAGCATCAGATGCTCTCTCACGATTTTCGCATTGGGAAAGACCTTGCCAAGGAAGGTGCGTCTCAAAAGCATAGTGGGCAGGGTATAGAAGGTACGGCAAGACATCTGGAGGGAGCCATCCGGATAGAGCAGCCTGGCACCTGCGATTCCCACCCGGGCATTTCCTTCCATGAATGTCCAGAGATTCTTGACGGAACCTTCGGCCACTTCAATGTCAGGATTGAGGATCAGAAAATAGCGGCCGCGTGACCGGCTGATTCCCTGGTTCACAGCCTTGGCGTATCCATGATTCGCGGCATTCTTGACCAGGTTTACCTCCGGGAACTCCTTCTCGATCATCTCAACGCTTCCATCTCGCGAAGCGTTGTCGACCACGATCGTCTCACATGCAACATCCTTGGTACGCTCAGCCAAGGCTCTGAGGCACGTCTTGATGAAGTCCCGCGTGTTGTAGGACACGATTATGATCGAGACTTCCTTAGGTCTCATCTCTTCCATGATCCCTGGTCTTTCCAGCGCCTCCTCGGTCACCTGCTACAGGCGGCCCAGGATGCCCTCGAGCCGCAGCCACCAAACCTTCCACATGGCTTCCCAAATTATGTGTCTCGACATCTTGGATGCCCCGGAGGTCCTGTCGACAAATACGATCGGCACCTCGACTATTCTGAAGCCTTTGCGCCATGCCCGGAAAGTCATCTCGACCTGGAAGCAGTAACCGTCTGAGATCACATCGTCCAGACTGATAGCCTCCAGCACCTTTCTTCTAAAGCACTTGAATCCTGATGTGGCATCGTGTACCGGTAGGCCGGTTATGATCATCGTGTAGAGGTTGGCAAAGTAGCTCAGGAGCAGCCTCGTAATCGGCCAGTTGACGACGTTGACTCCTTTTACATATCTCGATCCGATTGCAACATCATGTTCTCTGACGGCATCAAGCAGATTCGGAATATACTGAGGGTCGTGGGAATGGTCGGCATCCATCTGAACGATCAATTCCGCGCCGTGAGCGAGCACAGTCTTGAAGCCTGTAATATAGGCCGAGCCAAGGCCGAGCTTTCCGGGGCGCTTGATCAGATGCACTCGCGGATTGCCCTGACCTATCGCTTCCACCTCATCGGCAGTACCGTCAGGCGAATTGTCATCGACCACGAATATGTCAATATCGGGACCAAGGTCGAGAAGGCGCGATATCAGAACCGGAACATTCTGCCGCTCGTTATAGGTCGGGATCACGATACTGGTCTTAGGCATCTTTGCGCCTCCGTACCGGCCGCCTGCAGAAAGCGACTCCACTGGCAACTACAACGGCACACGCCACGAGACATATGTACGCGCCGGCCCTATACCACTTCGAGAAGAACTTCATCTCGACCGTATGCTCACCCGGCTCAAGGTATACGGCTCTCATGGCTACGTTCGACCGCACCAGCGGCACTTGCTTTCCATCCACATAGGCCTTCCAGTAAGGAAGATAGTTCTCGCTGAAATACAGATAGGCCGGGCTGGTGACCGTGGCCCTCAGCCTGACTTTGTCAGGAACGTAAGTCTCGATCCTGACGCCCTCCTCGCCGGCGGCCTCACCCGAGATCGGCTCTCCGCTTGCCAGGACAATGGTTGTCGAAGGATCAAATGCCGCGTTCCTGATGATGTTGAGGGCTGCCGAATCGCTCGAGGCGACTACAGCGTTATGGACGAGAAAGGCCCGCGGCAGGAAGCCCGCGTTCCTGTATACGAACGCCTTTCCGAAGTCGCGCTCAAGCACGAGGAGTGGGTGTTCGACCTTCTCGGCCGTGACCACATATTTTACATTGGTGATGCGCATGATGTTCGGATTGGCGAGGTTCTCCTGACTGGCGCCCGCCAGGGTCTCATAGTATCTGATCCTGTTGTCATAGAAGCCATTGGCGGTCTCGATGCCGAAGATGGGCATATAGTTCCTGTTGTAGAAGTTGGAGCCTGTCACAGGGAGGGCCCGGAAGATATCCTTATCCTTCCTTATGTAATCGATCACGGCATCGGAGCGCTGCCAGTCGCGGAGCCCGACGTACTGGATGAAGCGCACGGAATGAGGCAGGCTGGTTGCCAGTATGCCCATGACGGCGAGAGCGACCAAGCCTCCTCCCTCTCTCCATGTCCTGTAGCGGCTGCCCGCCAGAAGCAACAATCCCACTCCGAAAAGGCCGAGAATGATGGCGTCCCGGGTCAGTAGAGCACCGGAGGCCTTGATTATGGATAGCTTACCCTCTCCAAGCCTCCCGTAGATCGTCTGCCATATGTCGTAGGATGTGGTCCTTGCCACGGTGAGCATGAAAGTCATGAAGATGACGAAGATCACCAGACCCGTCAGGAGCTTCTTCTGGAATGGGCTCACCTGTCTTGAGAGCAGCCCATCGACGAAAAAGGCCGCGAGTACGCTTGAGGCGCAAGAGAACATGAACATGATGATGCTGGGTGCTCGCAGGAACTTGGCTCCTGGTATGGCATAGAATGCTGCCTTCAGAAGCGGCGTGTGAGCACCGAGTGCATAAAGCGGGCAGAAAACAAACAGAAAGAGCCAGGGTAAGGCCTCTTTGCGTCTGAGGCAAAACAGGAACCCGCCGATGGCAATCAAGAGCACCAGGGGACCGGGTGACTCTGCATTAAGCTTAAAGGGATTCCTGCCCCAGTAGAAATCCTGGTAGCCTCCGAACATCGGGTAAAGCAAGGACACTATCTCCTCAGGGTGAAGCGACCAGCTCGAGGCAAATGCGAAACTGACTCCACCGGTTCGGGGCGAGAAATTGGTCGTGTAGTAGTAAGTCGGCAGGAACTGAACGCAGCCTATGCCGATACCGATCAGGAGGGCTACAACCAGGAACAGGAGCCCCTTGCCGAGCATCTTCGTCCTTACCAGGCGGCGCACATTGAAGACGAAATAGATGGCGAGTCCCCAGGCCGCGAAATAGGTCATCTGCGGATGCGATGTGAGAAACAGCAGGCCCAGCAAAGCGCCGAAGAGCACTGCGTAGATATACCTTACGTGCCTGATGAGGAGCTCCAGGGCCGCTACGCAAAGGGGAAACAGGGCGGTCACAAACATCTTCCCGTCATGCCCCGCATAGATCAAAGAAAGGAAATATGGCGCGACCATGTAAGAGACCCCACCCAGGAGCGACGACCTCCGCCTGAGCCCAAGGGTTCTCAAGAGGGCATACATGGCCACTCCGGCAAGCCAGACGTGCACCACAATCTTGTAACCGAGGGCTTTGTGGAGCGGCATGAAAAGGTACGCCAGCGCGGCGGGGTAGAAAACATCGCCGTGCATCGCGTCAACGACGGGAAGTCCGCACAAGATGTAGGGGTTCCACAGGGGGATGCTATGACTGGATCGCCAGTAATCGGCCACCACCTTGCGCATCATGTAACCCATGGGAATCATGTCGGTGCCGAAAATCATCTTGTCGGAAAAAACGAAGCCTTCGAAGATGATGACCACCAGGACAGCCATCGCCGCTGCCACATACCAGTCCCACCTGGTAACGTACTTGGCAATATGCTTGATCTTCATTTGGCACGCCTCATCAAAAGCGCCAACCCTATTGCTGCGACCTCCGACATCGTGACCCATACTCTTGCAACCAGAGGGATCAGTGAAGGATAAGGCTTATCGAGAAGCCCTGAAAGCAAAAAAGTGGAGATGCCCTCCCTGACCCCAAGGCCCGCCGGCGTGATCAGGCTCATGAAGCCTCCGGCCCAAGAGAGCGCATTGATGCCGATCATCTCGGGTAGAAGAGTGAAGTCGGGAGGTGTGGGAGCAGAGACCACGTCTGCCTTCAAAACAATGGATGTCGCGATCAGATAATAGCCGATGCCATAGATGCACCAGCAGATGACGTAAGTGCCTAGAATCTTGAGGATGTCAGCGTAACTCATCGTGAACGCCCTCGCGTCATTAGCCCCCACAATGGCACTTGATGCCCGTCCCCCGATTTTACGCATCTGGGCAAGCATGAACCTGATTATTCTGGGATGCACGCCGACGATAATCACCGGAACCAGCCAGACACTCCAGACGTAAGGCCGGCTGCCCATCGATGGCTTCACCAGCGAGGCCAGCCCAAAGACCACGATCGAGCTTCCAAGCACCAGTAGCAGCTCGAGACCGGTTGCTATAGTGGTCACGCTCTTCGGGACGCCCTCGCGTTCGGAAAGGTAAATTCTGCCAAGGGCGAACCACACCTTGCCGGGTAGATATCGACCCGCCTGGGACAGGAGCCAGATCTTAATGCTCTTGGCATAACCGAGTCTGTAACCGAACTTGCCCATGATGTATTGCCACAACCACCCATAGGCGGGAAAAAGGAGAGCGAATGCGCCAAAGGCGCCTACGATGCGCCACGGGGATATGGTGAAGCGATAATGGCCCATCTCATGGAGCCCTGACCACAGGCTCTTAACGATGAAGAAGAGAATGAGGCATGCCACTCCGACACCGGCGACTTTCTGCCAAGTGATCTTCAACTGCGCTGTCCCCCAGGCATGCCTAGCCGGTTGAGAAGAAGGCTTGTTATCCGCTGTGAAGTCCTGCCGTCGCCGTAAGGGTTCTTCTTGATGATCATGTGCCTGTATTGCTTTTCCGATTCAAGAAGCGAGGCGGCGGAGCTCACTATGCATTTGAAGTCCGTGCCGACCAGCTTGACCGCCCCGGCTTTCACGGCTTCAGGTCTTTCAGTCACCTCACGCATGAGCAGCACAGGTTTCCTGAGCGAAGGAGCTTCCTCCTGGATGCCGCCAGAGTCGGTTATGATGAAATAACACGATTTGAGAAGCTTCACAAAATCCCTGTAGTCCAGGGGCTCTGTAAGCACTATCCCTTTGGTTCCACGCAAGATACTCTCGACAGGCTTCCTGACATTGGGATTGGGATGAACCGGGAAAACGATCACTACGTCATCGTGCGTCGAGGCAATCTTCTTGAGCGCCCGCATCATCCTCTCAAAGGGCTTTCCCCAGCTCTCTCTGCGGTGTGCGGTCACGGCAACCACCCGCTTGCCCCGGACGTCGAGATTCCGAAGGGTTCTGTTCCTGAAAACATATTGCTTGCCGGCAACATGAAGTAAGGCATCGATCACAGGGTTTCCCACGACGAATATCCGGTCCCTGGCAGTGCCTTCCTTTGCGAGGGCAGCGGCAGCGAACCTAGTAGGCGCGAAGTGGAAATCGGCTATCACGCTGGTGAGGCGCCTGTTGATCTCCTCAGGGAAGGGACTGTATTTCTTGTAAGTTCTCAAGCCCGCCTCGACGTGCCCGACGGGTATCCGCAGGTAGTATGCGCAGAGGCTCCCCACAAAAGTACTCGTGGTATCGCCCTGGACGAGCACGATGTCGGGCCTCTCCTTGGTCAGAACACCCTCCAGCTCCGCCACGAGGCTCGACGTCACCTGGAAAAGCGACTGATTCGGCTTCATTATGTCCAGGTCATAGTCCGGCTCCAGTCCGAAAACCTCAAGCACGTCGTCACACATCTCCCGATGCTGGGCCGTGAGCACGAGGATGGGTTTCGTCTCCGGCCGCCTTCTCATCTCGAGCATGATAGGGGCCATCTTGATGGCTTCAGGCCTCGTCCCTACTACAAGTGCAACCTTAAGCATCTGCGCCCCCGTTTGAGCCAGGCCTGCGCCCTGCTAGCTCGAAGTAGAGCCTCTCATGGATATCCGCCATTCTGGATATGCTCCAGTTCTGTTCAACTCTCCGCCTGGCTTCCCGTCCCATCTCAGCCGTGTCAGACCGGCCAGCCACAGCACCTATGGCGTCCGCGATTGCCTGGGGCGAGCCGGGTTCGAAGAGAACGCCCACCCGGCCGTCTATGATCTCCGGAAGACCCCCGACCCTCGAGGCCGCGATCACCCTCTCGCAGGCCATCGCTTCAAGCGCGGCAATCGAGGTCGCCTCAACGAGCGACGGTATGACGACCAGATCGGCAGACGAGAAGACCGAAGGCATCTTGGTGTTCTCAATCGATCCCATAAAGACCACCTCGTTCATCACGCCAAGATCGCGCGCCAGACCTTGGAGGTGACTCCTCAGGGGGCCGTCACCGGCAAGATAGACCCTTGCCCTCAACTTGCCTTTGAGAAGCGGAAGCGCCCTTACCAGAAACTCGACGCCATTCTTCTCAACAAGTCTCCTGGGGCACACGATCAGGAATTCGCCTTCGGCCTTCTTCAAGGCCGGCGCACCGGGTCTGAACATGTCGGTGTCAATCCCATTGACGATGGGCAGTGTCCGCGCCTTCGGGAGAAGCTCTTTTGTGACACTGTCAATCTCCTTGCTTGTCGAAAGCAAGATCGCAGCCCTCATCAGCGGCAGCCGCAGCAACGGCCGCATACACTTCTTCTTGGCAAATCTCAAGAAATGCGATTCATGAACCGTCACGATCAGAGGACGCCGGAAGAGAAGATTCGCAACGCTCCCGCTCAGTGCAAAGGCAAAAGTGTGGCAGTGCATGACATCGCACCTGCCGGCAAGCGACAGAACCTTGGGAACAGCGAGGAGGCTGCTCAAGACCCATCCGACCGGGTGCTTACCGAATGAATGTAACCGGTTGACCTTTATGCCTTCAAGCACCTCAGCCGCGGGAGATGCCTTCTCGGTTCTTGTAGTCACGATCTCGACAACGTGGCCTCGCCGGGCAAGCTCCCGCGCGAGGTAGTAAACATGGCTCTCAATGCCGCCCACTCGCGGTGGGAAGTAGATTGTGGGCATAAGGATTCGGAGCCTCCCCTTCACTTGCCGCCTCCTCCTTCGGGTGAGAACTTGACCACCGCGTTGACGGGTTCCGGAGTCTCGTAAACCGTATTCAACATCTCCTGCATGGTGCGAATAACCGGCACCAGGTAGGTCCGGGTCTGTGGAAAACCGACACTATCCAACACTATATAGTCGGGATGGGATTTTATGAGGTAGGTGCGCATTGCCTGAGCATCAGCAGTAAAAGGATATTGGATGGTCTTTCTCTCGCTCACCACGTAGAAGAGGAATGGGCTCCGGCACAGAAACACGGCGTCAGGCTTGGTGTTGGCCTTCGCCCAGGTTGCGGTGGCGAAGTAGTTGTTCCAGCCAGGCGGATAACCCCTCATCCTTGTTGCGTACTTGGATAGCGAGGAGAGATTGGTGGCGGCGATGGCTATGCAGATGACCAATGTGGCGAGGCGTCGGAGCCCCACATACGAGCAAATGCGTTGGACACCTGCGACCAGATAGATGGCAACCAGAGGTGCAATCGCCAGCATGAAGCGTTCCGTCCGCCACACCTCCGGCCACAAAAGGCAAACAAGCATGTAGGCCAGGATATACAGGTTCGGAAGCAAACCTCTCTTCCTGAGCGAAAAGCAGCCCAGGCCGGCAACCACAAGGATCACAAGCGAGACCAGTGCCTGCAATGAGGCGTCACTTGTATAGCCCACGAGCGTGGGCAGAAAACTGAGCGGCAGAAGACCTCCGACATAGGCGCTCAGGTTTGTCAAGATCCGCCTTGCGAGATCTGCGACCCCTACAGGGCCGAGGTCGGGATTATAGGGATTCTTGGCAAGGAGCACGCCGACATAGCGGCTCCCCTCACCGGCCACAAGATGGTTACGGATGGCCCAGAGCGCCGAGAAGAGGATGAAAGCCAAACCCAGAGCATAAGCCTCTTTTCTTCTCGCTTTTAGGAAGAGATAAAGAGCGGTTGCGAGTACAAGGCTTACGCCCGCGGTCCTGACCACATATGCCCACATACAGATAGCGAGACCCACGAGGAGGGTTCGGCGCCCGACTCTGACATCCATGATGAGAAGCAAAGCCACCAGACTGAACAGGGCGTAAGGAATGTCCGAAAGCACCTCATGCGAATACGGGAGGATGCTCGCCGAGGTGCCAATCATGAGGGCGGCAACCAGGCTGAGGCGTTCGTCAACCAGCTTCCTTCCCAGGAGAAACGCGGCCACGACGGCAAGCACGTAGCAGGCGAGCACAACGATCTTCATCACTACCATTGACTCGCCGAAAAGCGGGATCCAGATGGCAAGCAAGAGGGGGAATCCGGGTGGGTATTTGGTTGAGGGCTTAAGATCTGGGTGGTTCAGGTAACGGAAGCCATGGGCACTCGCAAGACCTCTTGCAAGGATTGCAAACTCGGCATTGTCCCCGATCGTGGACGGCAGCCTGTCAAATGAAATGATGCCCACAAAGACGGCGACCACGCAGAGGCAAAGCAGTATGACGGCGAGTCTGCGTCCGCGCGAGAGTCCGCGCGTTGGGCTGTCATTGAGTGTGGGTTTCTCTCGCTTCGTCTGTCTCACCATGCGAAAGCCTGGCTTTGAGGCTATACTCCTTCTTGCCCTTGTGGCCTGCCCTAGTTATCAACTCCGCCAGAAGACCTGTTGATATCAGCTGGAAGCCCAGAATCATCAAAAGCACCCCCAGCATGAGAAGCGGCGTGCGGCCCTGTATATTGTGATGGATGGCCTTGAGATAGATCAGGTAGCAGTTGACCACCAAACCCACGAACGAAAGCGTAAGGCCTATCATGCCAAAGAAGTGAAGCGGGCTCCTTCTATAGCCCGTGACCATGATCACGGTGAGAAGGTCCAGGAAGCCATGAAGAAACCTGCGCAGGCCGTACTTGGTTTTCCCGAATTTGCGCGGGTGGTGCGTAACGGGTATCTCGCCCACCCTGAAGCTTTCCTTATAGGCGAATACGGGAAGAAAGCGGTGCAACTCGCCATAGACCTTTATCTCATCGGTGACCACTCTTCTGTAAGCCTTGAGCCCGCAGTTGATGTCGTGCAGCTCGAGGCCGGTGACCCACGCGGTCACAGCGTTGAAGATCCTGGAAGGAATGGTCTTTGAAAGGGGATCCTTCCGGTGCCTCTTCCAGCCTGAAACCAGGTCATAGCCGCGTTCGAGCTCGCGTATCAAGTTCGGTATCTCGCGCGGATCATCCTGAAGGTCAGCATCAAGCGTGACTATTATCTCACCAAGAGCCTCCTCGAAGCCCATCGCAAGGGCCGCGCTCTTTCCATACCTGCGCCTGAAGCTCAGTACCTTGACGTTCGCGTCCTCACCATATAGCTCCTCGAGAATCTCAGGAGACTTGTCCCGGCTGCCGTCGTCGACGAAGATTATCTCATAGGACCGGCCGAACCGGTTCATGGCCTCGGTGATCCTGCGATGAAGCTCCTTTAACGAGCCTTCTTCGTCAAAGACTGGCACAACGATTGAGATCTCACTCATGCGTTTCGGTCTCCACAAGGCCCAGTTTGCGCGCGACCCTCTTGCTGCCAGGATTGAACTCCCGCGCTTTCCCCCAATAGTTCAGCGCCTGGCCGTGCTGGCCAAGAGAGGCCAGTACGTCGCCGTAGACTTCGTAGGATAAGGCATCGGTCTTGGTGAGTTCAAGACCTCTTTCTATGTAGGCTCTGGCTTCATCGTCCTTGTTCAATTCCAGCTGGGACACAGCTATCCCCCATAGCGCCTCATAGGACGACGGATTCTGCTCGAGGAAGTCTTCGTATATGGGAATTGCCCCCTCGGGATCGCCCTGATTGAGGAGGTCATTGGCGTGTTCGAACTCACTCGGCCTGTAACCGGCCGTGCTGTAACCAGGCCACCCTTCGAACCTCAACAAGGTGGCCTCCCTCCCACAGAGTCCGTAAAGCCGGACGGGCATTGCACCTTCTCTGAAGTCAGGGAAGGCATCCGAGAGGTACTCATAGAGCGACGGAAAGCGGAGCAGGAAATGAGTGATGGGGTACTGCTCGAACTCTGTCTTCTCGTTGTACCTGATGAGGTCCCCATAGGCGGCAAGACTCTTGAACTCAGTCTCAAGCACAATCGTGTTCGCACAATCACCGACCAGGAAGACGTTATCCGAGAGGATCCTTTTCATACTCCTCGCCGTATCGACAATCGAGTACTTTCTGTCCGCAGCATACTCCACGAATTTAGCGGTGTTCAGGCCGACCACGAGGAAGACGCCCACAAGGAAGAGCCGTTTGGCGATCCGCCAGGGTATGCTGGTGTTTGCCGACATGATTCTATCTTTATAGATGAAGGTGATGACAAAACCCGCACCGCCGAATATCAGCAGCTGGAACAGAATCAAGAACTGATACTTGTACAAGGATTTCTGGAATTCATTGAGGCTTCCCAGGATTATGCTCTTGCCTCCGGTCATTATCTGAAACACTATGTCTTGCTGGATGTGAAGCACAACCCAGGCAAGCCAGACTCCGAAGGCATATACGAACCAGTGCGGCCTGGGCGAGGCCAGCCATGGCTCTCCTCTGCTGAGGCGAAGCAGGAAGGACGTAGCAAGCAGGCAGAGGCTCGGCGTGAAGAGCACAAGATAGCGCAGCGGCCGATAGCCCAGGACGCTCATGGCCACAACCAGCCCCACAAACCATATGCCCGAGAGCACCTCCCAGCGGGCCGCCGCAGGTCTCCTGAAAGAGAACCGGGATACCAGGCCGATCAAGCCAAGATATGCCATAATGGCGAGTTCGGGTATTTTGACAAAATAGCCGTCTCTCCCGGCCCCGACATGCATCAAGCCTGACAGGCGCCTTTCAGCCATCTGGATAAAGGTGAGGTTCTGGTAGTCCGCACTCTGCGAAAGCAGGATGTTGGACTTGAAGTACTTCGCTACGATTGCAGGGTGCTCGATATAGATTGTGGCAAGCCACAGGCCAAGCGCCACACCGATCCCGCCAACGAAACTCAAGGCAAGGTGGGACTTCCTCGGACTGCTTTCCCTATTGCGCTCGAAACCCACCAGCAGAAAGATGAGCACCACCGGAGCGAAGTGAAGCGCGTGCAGCTTGACCATGAACGAAGCAAGCCCAACAAGCAGGCCCGAGAGGAACAAGTCACGCCTCCCGCCCCCGAGGGCAAGCCAGAAGGCGCCCAGAAGCATCAGCAGGAGCAGCGATTCCACCAGGGGGATTCTGCTGAAGATCACATGTACACCACAGAACGCGAGGGCAATCAGTCCAACAAGCCCACCCAGTCTGTATTCCAATCTCCGCATCATGTAGAACATGACCACCAGGCATGCCAGTCCGGGCAGTACGCCCGTGAGATTGGCCTGGGCCAGTCCCACCCCGCCGATTTTGAAGATCACCCAGGCAATCAGAGTGGATATGGGATAGAAGAGAATCACGGGGGAACGCGGATCGGTGATCCACTGGCCAAACAGGATCTTATTCCTCGCCCCATCGACTACTCTGGCACCATCCGTAAACACGTCCTGGCTCCAGGTGTAGTCCCAGGGTGGATCAGCCGCCAGAAAAGCCAGCCTCATGAAGATCGCTGCCGCAAAAACAAGCCCGACCAGCAGCCAGTAGGTCGTGGCCTTCTCGGCGAAGAGCGTGGCCTGGTTCCAGGGCTGCTGCTCGACACCGGGCTCGAGCTCGCTGCTTGGTTCCTGGTTGGCTCGCTTATTGATCTCTGGCCTGTCGCGGTCTGACTTGCCGTTTTCTGGTTTGTGGCTTTCTGATTTCTTCGCGCTCACTCTTTGGGTTTCTCCTCGGACAGAAGTGTCACTCTCTGGGCCAACTCCTTGACTTCCTCGCTCAGCTTTGATATCCGTGTGGTCATCCAGAGTGCTATGAAGGTCAGGAAGATCAGGCCGCTGAAGAACAGGGTTGAGACCGGATATTTCGCACCGATCAAGTTAGTTATGAGGACCAGGGGCCTCACCCAGACTGCCAGCACGAAGATAGCAAGACCTGCCAATATCCACACTATCGAGTCCGTCTCGCGGAGTTTCCTGTTGCGCACGAGCCAGACTACGTAAGCCACAAACAGCAGGCTTACTATCAAGGATATCACTCTCATGTGCATATTCACTAGACATCCCCTCCCTTCTCCACGGACGGAATCCTCAAGATCGTGACAAGAATGGCAAGCGGCATCTTAAGGGCATAGGTGAGTGACGAGCCAATCCCGGAGATCATCGACTTGCCTGCGACCCTCTGGCGCATCACAACATTGACCTCTCCAATCTTGAAACCGTGCCTCGCCACCCATATTAGGGTGTCGGCATCAGGAAAGTCCACAGGATATGAACCCAGGGCGAAGAGCGAGAAAACCTCCCGTGTGAGCGCCTGGAAGCCCGAGCTGGTGTCGGTGAGGTCCTGGCCCGTGATCGCTGAGGCTATCCTGCTGAAGAGCTTCATGCCTATCAGCCGGACGGGCGAGATCCTGTAGGAGAGCCCTCCTTTGAATCTGGAACCGACCACAAGGTCATAGTTGCCCACGGCCTCAACAAGCGCCCCGACATAGTCTGGATCGTGCTGGCCGTCAGCATCCATAAGGACAACCAGGTCATAACCACGCGCGTACGCATACTTGAAACCTGCTTGGACCGCACCGCCGTAGCCAAGATTTATGGGAGCTCGCAGGACCCTGGCGCCGGCCTGCCTTGCGATCTCCCCCGTCTGGTCGTGGGATGCATCATCGATCACAAGCACGTCAAAATCGGGATGAAGATGTACCACCCTCGAGACCACAGAGCCCACGGAAGCGGATTCGTTTCGCGCCGGAATCACTACTGCGACCTTGCGTCCAGGCATCTTCGGGCCCGACCTATTACCTTTCCAAAGACGGTTTCCTGTAAAGTAACCTTGACAGGCCGGCAAGCACAAGCACCGAAACCCATGTAGCCAGCCGCAGGGAAACCAGGTACGGCACAATATCGCGCTTGTCAACGCCGATCTTGTAAAGAAGTCCTGACCAAGACCAATCTACTATACCCATGCCTCCCGGAGTAAATGAAAATACAGCAGCGAACTGCGCACCGGGGGCAAATAGCAGCCAGTCGATCACGCCAGCCGACATCCGCATGGCAAGCGCTATTGAAACGAAACGCAGGGCCGTGGCAAGGAACTTCAAACCGCTCAAAAGGTAAAGCGTGGGCGCCGCTGATCTGAAGCTGCAGGCAGACAGCAGACTGCGTTCCGCCTCCACGTCCACCCTGTTGCGGATGCCCGGTATCTTGCAGATGGCTTTGAAAAGATAATGAAAGACGACCAGCAGGAATTCTATGGTTTGGCGGCCGAGAAAGACAAAACACAGGAGACCGGCGAGAAACGCCAGGCAGTAGATGACGAGACCGATGCCGGGTTGGATCACACCCAGTATGAATAGAGCCGATGGCACCAGCAGAACCCCGGCCACAACAACATCAAATGTGCGGTCAAGGTAGACTGAATACGACGCTTTTCCGATCGGCATGGAGTGGTCCAGCTTAAGCGATGCTGTCCTGGCACCGAAGTCGCCGATGTCCATGGGAACCACGAGCCCCAGGGCTCTGCCGATCATAAAGTAATGTATGAGGGAACCCAGGTGCGTGGCCTTCCCTTCGCCCATGGATTGCAACGCGACTTTCCATTTGAGCGCTGCCGTAAGAGCAATGGCCGCCGTGCATGCGAAGCATAGCACGAGAGGCAGCGGGGCGAGCGATGCGATCTTGCCCAGGTCGTTCCGGCCCCAGAAGAGAAGACCCACCATCAATGCAGCGGCTGCAACCCAGAGCCAGCGATTCCTGACCAGGCCTTTGATCAAGATATGTAGCCCAATCCCTTCAGCCTCTGCTTTATGCTTTCATCATCAGTAGCTTGCCTCTGCTCTCGATCGAAGTCCCCGACACCTTCCATCTTGAAGTATGTCGGAGGTCTCCGCGCAATCTCGGTTTTTTCGAAAAGGTCGGTAGGCAATCTGCCATCAAGGCCTTCGGGTATCGGAAGCTTCATGAGATACAGAATGAGCGGCACCGTGTCCATCACGTTGATACCGCTTACTTCAGCACCTCCCCTGATCCCCTGGCCTCTAGCAACGAAGATGCCGTCCATCCTGTGCTGTGCGGAGATAGCCTCTGAAGCGGGTTCAACTACCTTATTGGAAGAGAATTCAAAGTCGCCGAAGACCGCCTGAGTAAGCTCGCCGGGAAGAAAATAGAGATCGGGCAGTTCACCCAGAAACCGACCCCCATAGACCTGCTCCCTCATCAAGACTTCCTTTACCAGCGGCTTGCCTGTCCGGGGGTGGCGCACATCCAAGAGCATTTGCTTGAGGCCGTTCCTCACCTCATCATAGCGCTCCTTGGGAACAGCTCCCGTCGGTTCCCTGCCCTCAAGATTCACGAAAATCCCGCCGTAAACGCCACCACTTATGGCATACGCCATGGAGCTCTCCCAGGCTATGTCAGAGAAGGAGAAGAAGAAGCGGCGAAGCAGGCCATACCCTTTGCTTGTCCATCTCAAGCCCATTCTCAGCTTCCCGAGTCGGACTGCGGCGCCGAGACGGTAGACATTCAGGGGTGTCAGCCCTGCACGGAAAAGCAGGTACTTGATCCACGAGGAAGGGCTTCGCTTCACCTTCATCACGCCCTTCTTCAGGAGAAGATTGTTGGCATGGATGAACTCATGAAGAGGCCCCGCGCCGTGATCGGATATTATGACGATCGGTACGTCCTCTCCCACGGCCTCGGCAGCATCTGCAATCAGGCCATCGATGCTCTTGTAAAACTCAACGATCTTCTGGCCGTACCTCTCCCTGTCCTTTGCCTTGTGCCGTGGATGCCCGCGGTCCATTATGTGCCACAAGGCATGTTGAAGGAAATCCGTCTCACTGAAGACCTGCATCGCAAACTTCCACTCGACCTTCTTGAGGAGCTCCGTGAGGACGTGGGCCTTGCCTCGGACAAGCTCGGTCATCTCACCCAGGAAGTTCTCGGTTCTCCCCGGAACGTAGGCCTCATCCGGGACAATTCTGTACGAAGGTTCGATTGCCCTTATCACTTGCAGGAATTCCGGCGGATAAGTGCACTCGCTGCTTCCTGAGGGCGTGAGCAGGCCTGTCACCATGAAACCATTGACCTGTTGGGGGGGGTAAGTCATCGGAACATTCAGGACCAGAACCTCACCACCAAGACCGCCCACAATGTCCCAGACGGTTGGTGCCCTGAGCGATGAGGCATTCAAGAAAGCAAGATCATAGGAGGCTTCTGCCCTCACGATAAGGTCGGCAATCCCGTGATTGCTTGGATCGAGACCCGTTATGATGGAAGACCAGGCAGGTCCCGTGCCAGGCGGGATCACGGTGCGCAGTCTGCCCCACGCACCACCCTGCATCAATCGCTTGAGAGCTGGAAGGTGGCCCTTCTCAACCAAGGGCATGAGGACGTCGAAAGTGCCCCCATCAAGCCCTATCACCAGTACTTTACGCATAGAGGCTGTGAGATTATTCACCTCTTGCCTTTTTCTCCAACGACTGGAGCAGGTTCGTGGCGGACTTGTCATTCGGATGAAGCGAAAGCCACTTCCGCACGACGTCGGCTGCCCTAATGTGGTCACCCTTTTCTTCATAGAATGAGGCAAGAAGCGAATACGCGTCAGGATGGTCAGGGAGCGTATTGATGAGGCGTATCAGGATCTTTTCGGCATCTTGATCCCTGTCAGCTTTCCTGTAGACCCTGAACATCTGAAGGTAGATATTGATAGCCTTCGGGTCCTGGGCAATGAAGGACATTGCGAGACTCTCGGCCTTGGCGACCCGACCGGCATACCCATAGGTGGCGACGGCAATTTCCTTGAAGCCTCCAAAATCAGGCGAAATCAGAACGGCTCTTTCGAGCTCGCGCACGGCTTCGTTATACTGGCGGTTCTCGAGGTAGTAGACACAGAGTTTGAGGTGAGCGGCAGCGTAATTGGTGACAAGCCGCTTGGTGTTCTCATCCTTATAGACCTTGGTGTCGTAGGCATATTCAGTGTTGAAGTCAATACTATCGGTTCTCGCGGCCCTTCCGACATCAAGGAAATCAGGCGCCTTGGCAACACTGCCGTCCGCGGGCCTGAGGAGGCCCCGGTACTTGTAAACATTGTAAAGATTGTAGAGCGTCCTATCGACATCGATGGACCGGCCGGTTTCTTTCGGCTCGTATCTGAAGGCGAGTCCCTCAAGCACCAGGTGGGGATCATAGCCCATGAAGTCAGCCACCGTGACCGCAAAATAGACGGGCCTCTTACCCTCGCTCGCCGCAATTATGTCTCTGACAGCGATGTCTTTGATCATCACGATCTTGCCGCCCTTGTCCCTGTATGGTCGCAGGGCCTCGATCTCCTCGTCGGTGAAGCTCATGGGCACCTTCGGCTCCAGATGCTTAAGTTGCCAGATGTACCACGGCGTATTGAGAAGGCTCAAATTGAGGACACGCACATCCTTCCGAAAACGTTTGACTTCCTGGATGAACCAAAGCGGGAAAGTATCGTTATCGCCGTTTGTGAAGATCAGTCCATTGGGCGCGACGGTGGCCAGAATGTCGTAGCCGTAGTCGTGGGCGTTGTAATCACCTCTTCTATCATGGGTTCGGAAATTCACGTAGTAGGAAGAGAAGGTGAAAGCGACGAATACCACCAGCAGCGCGTAGGTGAGCCAGCGCGGCCGTTTAGGCGTGGCAATGAGATCAATGAGATACGCAAAGGCGATGCCGATCCATACACAGAAGAAGAAGAAGCCGTGATCATAGAAGTAATCCCTCTCCCTCACTTCGTGATCCGTAAAATTCATGTACACTACGAGGAAGAGAGAGGTCAGCAGGAAGAGGCTGCCCATCAGTATGAAGGTCTTCTTATGCTTGAGGTAGTGGACGAAGCCACCCAAAGCGCCAATAAGCATGAGCAGCCCGGTCCAACTTCCACCAAGACCGGTCCACTGTTCACGGAAATATCGCCAGAACATGGCGAACTGGAACGACCACGGAGCCTGTCTGATGAAAGGCGTCATGGGCTTGTACTGTTTCCTCAAGAGGCAATCCCGAAAGGCGGCCCATTTCTCAGGGTCGGCTTCGTCTATTGACGGGTCCAGCGAAGATCTTACGGGTAGGTAAAGGTGATTGCTGAGCCCGAGGAAACCCACGAAGACAACGAGTATTATGAATTTAAGGTCGGTGAAGAGCCTCCGGTCTATCACGAGGGCAAACAGCACAAAAGCAGGAAACACAAGTCCTGTTCCCAGGTGAAGCCCGACACTGAGTCCAAGGAGATAACAGATGAGGACGAGGCTATTCCTGCTTCCTTCTTCTTTATGGCGCTCGCCCCACCTTATCATCAGCCAGACCGTCAATGCCATGATGAAGGAGGCAGGCGAGTAGACCTCGGCCTCTATGCAGTCTGTCCAGTGGCTGCTTGAGAAGGCGGCAGCAAGAGCAGCACAAGCCGATGAACAGTAGATGATCGCCTTCTCGCGCCGTGATCGCGGCACACCCCTCCACAGCACCAGTATCCTCACGGTTATCAGGTAAAGGAAGAGGGCCGCGAGGGCCCCCGTGAGCGCGGACATGAAATTCACACCGAGCGCTTCCTCATGGAAAGGCAGCATCGCGAAGAGGCGCCCCAGAACGACATAGAAGGGCGTGCCGGGTGGATGCGGGACGCCCAGAATACAAGAGGTCGCGATGAACTCGCCACTATCCCAGAAGGAGACTGTAGGAGATATCACAATAAGATAGCAGGAGAGGATTACTATGAAGACCGCGGCGCCGACAATCATGTTCCATCTGTGATGGCTATCTTCCATCTCCATCATTGAGCCTCCCTCGTCGAAACTCCTGCCCAATCTGGGCCGGCGCCAAGCCCCGTGCCAAATATATCACACCGCCTGCCAGGCTTACAACCACCCCGACCAGGTACGCAAGAAACCCCATTGTGAATGCCTGTTCACTGGTCAGGCTCGGGACCGCCTTACAGAAAAAGAAGATGCCCAGGCCTTCCCTTACGCCAAGCCCACCTATTGAGATGGGCAACGCTATGAAAATAGCAATAACCGGGACAAAAAGGAAGAAGTAGATTGCGGGGATAGGAAGCCCCATGGCTTTGGCGATCTGGTAATGCACCAGCGTCCTCATAGCCTGAACGGCAAGCGAGACCAGAAGAACCGTGCCAAGCGTACGGCTGGTCCTGCTATAGAGATAGAAGGACTCGTATATTTTCTTGAAACGGTCGTGAAGACCGCGGACAAGGAAGGGGCGGACGATGTTTCGAAAGACGCGCGCCAGGCGCCTCGAAAAGAGCACCATGGATGCCAGCGTCAGGATGGCAACAAAGGCAAGCACGATGGCAAAGCTCGCGAGTCCGAAGTCTCTTTCAAGCCCAAGGCTCGCGTACCGCAAGGCGACGAACACGCCGGCAGGCATGGCAAGGAGGGCAAGCGCCACCATGCCAAAGAGCCTATCCGTCACGGTGGCTGCTATGGCCTGGTCGGGCATTCTCGAGTCTTTATATACGTCGTAGATCCTGACCACGTCGCCGCCGATGTTGGCAGGCATGAAGTTGTTGAAGAAGGCCCCGACAAAGTAGAAGGAAAGTGCGCGCGCGAATGGAATGTGAATGCCCTGGAGAGCGAGCAACATAAGCCACTGAACGTTGCCGAGCACAAGCGACAGGGCGAAGGTTACAAGCGACACCGTGAGCCAGTCCCAGCGTATGGTGACCAGAGCATGGGCTGTCCTGGCCGGGTCAAGCTTGGTAAGAAGAAAGATTATTAGGCCCGCGCTTATGACAATCCTGGCATATCGCGTCCGCAAGTACTTCACAGGTTTCATTTTAGTAGGCTGACTATCACGTTCATTATCGAGTCTGCCGACCGGTCCCAGTTGAATTCGCGAGCCCAAGAGACCGCCGCCTGGCTCAATCTTTTGCGCAGCGAATCATCCGAGAGAATCTGCAAGATCCTGTAAGCAAAACCCGTGACGTCGCCGTACTTGACGAGAAAACCCGTCTGGCCATCGACGACGGCGTCCCTGAGGCCGGGAACATCGCTTGCTACGACCGGCGTACCGCAGGCATTGGCCTCTGTCACCGTAACCCCCCAGCCTTCCTTGCTGGAAGGGTTGACCACAACGTGGGCCTTTCTCAGAATCTCAATCTTTTCCTCTTCGGTGACGAAGCCTGTGAAATCCACCCTATCAGTGATTCCAAGGCGCTTTGCCTGGCGCACCAGATCGGGAAGATAGTCACCCGATCCAACTATCACCAGCCGGGCAGTCGGGAACTTCTCGAAGACGATTTTCGCAGCGAGCAGAACAAGGTTAATGCGCTTATACCGTTTGATTCTGCCAAGGTAGGCTATGAGGGGCTCGCTCGCTTTGGAGAACTCCCCCGGCGTGTAACGCGAGTGATCCACGGCGTTGTGGACTACCTCAATATTGGCGGCAGGTATGCCCCGCCTCACCAGATCACGTCTGGTGCTCTCGGAGACGGCGACGAACCTTGTCCTTCGATACACCAGCGGGATGAGACCTTCGCTCAAGTAAACGTAAGCTGCAAGGGGAAAAGCCGCCTCAAGGAAAATCGTTTCCGCAAAGAGGTGATGGGAAAGCGCGAGTATAGGCTTCTTGATGTAGAGCGGTGTGTAAAAGGGAATCTTGTTTATATCATCGACCACGATGTCAAAGTCTTCTTTGGCGAGGAGGGCTTTCGCGACCCAAGGAACATGGTAATTGAAACTGAATTTTCCCCCGCGCCGCACGATTCTTACACCATCAACTTCTTCCTCCGACGGTGAGCCCTCAAACCGGGAGGCCAGCACCGTGACCTCATGGCCCTTGGCAGCGATCCGCTTTGAAATCTCGCGAAGGTGAACCTCGGCGCCGCCGGCCTCAGGGTTCTTGATGTCTCTCCAGTTGATCATAAGAATTCGGAGCATGGTCATTCACCGTATGAGAGGCGGTGCGCAAGGATCGAAGGAAGCCCCACTTCGATTATCCTTTTCTGCGCGCTCTCAACATCGTAAGGGATCCGCGTCATTGCCACTTCGGCTTTGTCCTCATCATAGATGCAGAGGCATGCCCGAGGGTCGCCGTCTCTCGGCTGGCCCACGCTGCCTACGTTGATCATGTACCTGCGGCCCTTCCGGATCTTGATGTGGTCGCCGGCAGACCCCACGGTTCCATCCTCAAGCATCTCAAAGATGCCGGCCTGATGAGAATGGCCTATGAAACAGATCCGTTCTGGGAAGGCGCCGAACTCCGCCAGCGCCTGCTCGCGTGTGAAGATGTAATTCCACCTGGCCGGATCAGAAGGCGTGGCATGGACAATCCTGAACAGGTCACGTTCGACATGCGTCAAGGGGAGGCTTCCAAGATAAGCAAGGTGCTCTTGGTCGAGCGCTCCTGCCGTCCATATCACTGCACGGCGGGCGTAACTGTTGAAGTACCGTATGTCGGTGAGGCCCGCCACACCGAAATCGTGATTGCCTGCAACCGTGAGGGCAGCGATCTCCTTGGTTCCGTCTATGCATTCGACCGGGGATGCACCGTAGCCGACCAAATCGCCGATGCATAGCACTCTGGCAGGTGAGATCTTGCGGATCTCGGCACGTGTTGCCTCAAGGGCCTCCAGATTAGCATGAATATCAGATATTATTGCGTAGATCACTTTAGATCACTTTTCATCCTTGCTACCTTATCAAGAATTCCATTGACGAATCTACCGGAATTATCGGTTGAGAATCGCTTCGCGATCTCTATGGCTTCATTTATGGCTACCTTTTCAGGAACGTCACTGAAGAGAATCTCGGCCGTTCCGAGCCTTAGGATGCTTCTGTCAAGCGCTGCCATCCTCGAAATATCCCAGTTCTCCGCGACGTCGGCTATGATCTTATCAATACTGTCCATATTCTCAAGGGTTTGATTGATGAGCCCCAGGGCAAACTCGCGGACCTCAGCCCGCCGGAGCTTCCGTCTTATGCGGACCTCGGCTTCTTGCCGTGTCAGGTTACCCATCTCCATTTCGTATAGGGTCTTGACAGCTATTTCTCTGGCCTGGCGTTTGTGCTGGGGTACTGAGGTCTCTTGCTTCACCTGGGTTGACCCTGTCTGAGCTGTGTGCGCCGCGACTTGGCTTGGTTCCTGTTGTTCACCTGTCGTGATCTCGCTACCGTGCTTTCTTCTTCATAGTGGCAAGCAGGCTTGCCATCTCGAGGGCCGATAAGGCGGCGTCCCAACCTTTGTTGCCGCTCTTCCCGCCGGACCGTTCTATAGCCTGCTCCATTGAGTCTGCGGTGATCACACCGAATATGACCGGCAGGCCTGCCTTGTCGCCGACGCGTGCGGTGCCTCGTGCAACCTGGGGTGCGATGATATCGAAATGCGGCGTCGCGCCCCGTATGAGTGCTCCCAGGCATATCACAGCATCATAGCCGCCCATCTCCGCCATCTTGCGCGCAGCCAGGGGAATCTCGAAGGAACCCGGCACCCATGCTATCTCGATCGCGCTCTCCTCAGTGCCATGTCTCATGAGACAATCGAGTGCGCCTTCCAGGAGCCGCACCGAGATCGCCTCATTGAACCTGCTGACCACGATCCCAAACTTCCTGCCTTTTCCGTCGAGCACGCCTTCAAACACTTTCGCCATCTCATGCCTCCTCTCTGTTTTGCTCCCGCAAATCTCCCTTGTCAGTCCACCCTTGCCCTGTCACCTGATCCATACTTGTCCTCCAGAGAATCCCCATTGCCCCTCCGGTCCCCCTTGGCTCCTTTGCCCCTCAATCCTGCAGGGCCTTAGCACCTATTCACTCTTCGATTGATATGTTCTCAAGCAAATGGCCGAGCTTCGCACGCTTCGTGGCCAAGTAGTCAACATTGTTGGGATTCGGACAGACCTCTATCGGCACTCGCTCAACCACTTCGAGCCCGTAAGCCTCAAGCCCCACGATTTTGCGCGGGTTGTTGGTGAGAAGCCTGATCTTGGTCAAGCCCAAATCTGCAAGGATCTGGGCACCAATACCATAATCCCTCGGGTCTGCGGCGAAGCCGAGTTCCTCGTTGGCTTCAACGGTGTCGCGGCCCTTGTCCTGGAGCGCATAGGCCTTGATCTTGTTGGCGAGGCCAATGCTCCTTCCCTCCTGCCGCATATAGAGAAGGACGCCGGCACCGCTGGCCTCAATCATCTCGAGGGCTTTGGCGAGCTGCTCGCCGCAGTCGCACCGGAGCGAACCGAAGATGTCGCCCGTAAGACACTGGGAGTGAACTCTCACAAGCGGTTTGGCTGCCTTTGCCGGGTCACCTTTGACGAGCGCAACATGATGACGGTCGCTTTCCTCGCTCTCATAGAGGTAAAGATCGAAATCACCGTACTTGCTCGGCAACTTGGTCTTGGCTACCCGCTTTACGAGGACCTCGCGCTTGCGCCTATGCTCTATGAGGTCTGCTATTGTGACGATCCTGAGCCGGTGCTCCTTGGCCATTTCCAAGAGCCTCGGGACTCGCGCCATCTTGCCGTCCTCATCCATGATCTCGCACAGGACTCCCGCAGGATAAAGCCCGGCAAGCTTCGCCAAATCGACAACAGCCTCGGTATGGCCGGCCCGCCGCAAGACCCCGCCTTCCATCGCCCCCAGAGGAAAGATGTGCCCGGGCTTTGCGAGGTCGGTTGGTTTGGTCGCCGGATCGATCAGGACTCTGATGGTCTCTGCCCGATCGTGAGTCGAACTGCCCGTGGTTGTGTTGCGGACGGCATCGACCGAGATTGTGAAAGGCGTTCCCATCTTGGATGTATTGTCCACAACCATCGGCCCCAGCCCAACCTCATCAAGCCGCTGCTTGGTCATCGCCACACAGATCAGGCCCCGGCCATGCTTCGCCATGAAGTTGATTGACTCAGGGGTGACTTTGTCGGCGGCCTGTATGAAGTCGCCTTCGTTCTCCCTGTCCTCGTCATCGACGACGATCACAATCTTGCCGTCGTGGATGTCAGCAATTGCCTCTTCGATAGTGTTGAACTTGTTCACGCCTTGCCACCTCACTTTGCCCCCAGTTTCGGACTCAGGTATTTTGCGAGCTGGTCAACTTCGACATTGACCAGGCTGCCGACCCGCCAGTGCTTGATGATTGTGCTATTAAGGGTGTAGGGTATCACCGTGGCCTCGACCATGGAGCCACGAACCGCCTTAAGAGTGAGACTCACGCCATCAAGGCTGATCGATCCCTTTTCATGAATGTAGGGCTTGAGAGAATCAGGTAGGTGGATGGCGAAATCATAGTTGTTGTAGCCGATGCTTCGTTTTGCCCGAATCACTCCTGTCGAGTCCACATGTCCTGACACGAGATGGCCCGAGATTCTGTCACTGAGCCTGAGCGCAGGCTCAAGGTTCACGGGCGAGCCTTTGGTCAAGAGTGCGAGATTGGTCTTCTTCAGGGTTTCGGTCACCGAATCGAAGGAGAACCTGTCGCCTTCTGCATCCGTGACAGTCTGGCATGCCCCGTTCACGCTGACGCTCACGCCGGGTTCGAGCTCCGGCGCGAGATCGCAAGCCTCCAGCGTAAAGCGAATCATGCCTCCTCTCCTCGCGATCCCCGAGACCCGGCCGACTTCGGCAATGATCCCACTAAACATACTACCCCCCTCCTTTCCTCCCCACCAAATAGGCCTCTGGGGCTTTGTTCGGAGCCACTCTCCCCTTCGCACCTCTCCTGCCTGCAGGATAAAGCGTCACCATCAGATCATCCCCAATACACTCAATCCCATCGACACTGAAGCCAAAACACCGTTCTGGAGTCTTCACTCCCAACTCCTCGAATGCGCTGAGACTTCCTCCATCTCCCATCACCTTTGGCGCGATGAAGGCGAGGATCTTGTCTACTACACCCATTCCCATAAATGATGTGAACACTGCGCTGCCGCCTTCAACCCACAGATGCATTATCTTCATTGATGCAAGATCATCGATAATGTCCCGCAGACTGAGCGAGCCCGGCGACACCATCCCGACCTGTTTTACGAGCACTCCCATTTTCTCACGTTGGCGTTTTCGCCTCTTGAGTCCCCTGGTTCGCTTTGCGAGATCGGTACCACCCACAGCAAACCCACTTCGCCACGGATCCTCCGGCGAACCGGAGTAAACGATCACAGGAAATTCCCGCGCCGTGCGAACAATCCGGCTTTGTAAGGATATTCCAAGGTGAGTATCGAGCACACACCTGAAGTAGTTCTCTTTTCTTCTAGGCTCCGGCAGAAGAAGCGGGTCGTCGAGAGCCACCGTCCTCGCGCCGACCAAAATTGCCTGAGCTTCGCTGCGCTTGGCCCTTCCAATCTTGCGGGAAGCGCTTGATGTAATCCATCTTGCCCTGCCACTCGCCGTGGCGATTCTGCCGTCAAGCGTCTGAGCGATCTTCAAGGTGACGAAGGGCTCACCTTCTTTCATGAATTTGAAGTAGGCTTCGTTCAGTTTCATGGCGGCCTCGGCCCCGACGCCCACCTGCACAGGAATGCCAGCGCGTTTCAAGGCCTCGATGCCCTTGCCGTTCACAAGCGGGTTGGGATCAAGCGTCGGTGTGAAGACTCGCCTGATACCGCTTCTGATTATGGCCTCAGTGCATGGCGGGGTCTTACCATAATGACAGCAGGGTTCCAGCGTCACATAAAGGTCTGCGCCCCCACAACGCTTCCCAGCATCTTTCATAGCCGCGACTTCAGCGTGATCCATACCCCATTTTCTGTGAAACCCGCGCCCGACGATTTCGCCACCCTTGACCAAGACAGCCCCGACAGCTGGGTTAGGGTAGGTTCTGCCCTTCCCCAACCGAGCGAGTTCCAGGGCAGTTCCCATCACGTCCTTCTGCCATTCCTGCCAGCGCATCCTAATCTCCGCTCAAAAGGAAATGTCCACGCCTGCGCATCATCTCTTTCTGCAACCCCCCCCCAATGCCGCGCGGCCACCTCCCTCAAAAAACAAAACCCGAAGTCAGCCTTCGGGTTTCCACACAACTCGACAGAACCTTCTCCCTTCCGGACTCTACCGTCGGCCCCGGAATTTCACCGGATCTGCAGTTCATGCTCCAAACTGCTCGCGGGCTCTAACCGCCGGTGGGGACTCTCACCCCGCCCCGAAGGCCCCTATTTCAAATTCCAAGTTAACACACAGACCTAAGACTGTCAAGAACGGAAGTCATAGGGAATGGGGTTGTTGATGTATACACAAGTGTGGGCTTTTGAGTTGAAGAGGGGTCAGCCCAGCAGGGCTTCCGCGAAGGCGGCAGCGTCGAAGGGTTCAAGATTCTCTAGAGACTCGCCGGTTCCGACATAATCTATGGGTATCCCCAGCTCCTTGGCGATCGCGACGACGATGCCCCCCTTGGCGGTGCCGTCAAGCTTTGCAATCACTATGCCGGTGACGCCGCAGGCCTTTGAGAAGGCCACTGCCTGGGAGACCGCGTTCTGGCCGGTGGTTGCATCGAGGACGAGCAGAACCTCGTGTGGTGCCCCTTCAACCACCTTGCCGATCACCCTACCGATCTTGGCGACCTCTTCCATCAGGTTCTTCTTCGTCTGAAGTCTTCCTGCCGTGTCTATTATGACTACGTCAGTCCCCCGCGCCTTGGCAGCGGTGCAAGCGTCGTAGGCAACGGAGGCAGCATCAGCTCCAGGCTTATGCTTGACGACGCTCGAACCAACTCGCTTGGCCCACACCTCAAGCTGCTCGATGGCAGCGGCCCTGTAAGTATCCGCTGCTGCAAAGATAACGCTCCTGCCCTCACTCTTATGACGATAGGCGAGCTTGGCGATCGTGGTGGTCTTGCCTGTGCCGTTTACTCCAACCACCATGACGACGTGAGGTCTTACTTCGGACGCCGGGCTGCCCGGCTTCGGGGCGTGAGGCTGAGCTCCTGACAAGATCCTCACGATCTCCTCCCTGATAGCGCTTCGTATTGCGTCGGCACTCGCAGGCACCTGGCCTGATTTCACACGCTCCACGATCTCGCTCGCGGTGCGAACCCCAACATCAGCACCGACCAGGAGTTCCTCAACGTCATCAATAAGCTTGCTCTTGTCTTCGCCCGAGCTGAGGATGCGAGTGAGCCCGCCTGAGAGAACCTCGCTGGTCTTCTTGAGGCTTGCCCTGAAACTCTGGAGTTTCTTGGAAAAGAGGTCAACCATGACCACGAGACCCATACGCCTAACAGGTTACAGATCAAGTTACGGATCGGTTCACTGAGTTCAATCTAGTATACTCGATCGGCTTCCGGCTCAATCCGTAGATCGTCCTCCTGACCAATCAGGTTCCCAGTCAGGTCTCCGATCAATTCGGAGCTCATCTTATAGCTCAGGCCACAGACCCCTCAGGCACTCTCTCCTTGGTACGCTCCAACTTGACCGAGACTATGCGGGAGATCCCTGGTTCCTCCATTGTTACGCCATAGAGACACGACGCGCTCTCCATGGTCTTCTTGTTGTGAGTCACAATCAGGAACTGGGTCTTCGCCGAGAAATCTTTCAAGAGATTTATGAACCTCGTCACGTTCGCATCGTCAAGTGGGGCATCCACCTCATCCAGAAGGCAGAACGGACTCGGCTTCGTATAGTAAACCGCGAAAATAAACGCGATCGCTGTCAGTGCCCTCTCTCCGCCCGAGAGAAGCGAGATGTGCTCGAGCTTCTTGCCGCTTGGCTGAGCGAAGATCTCAACCGGAGATTCCAGGGGATCATTTTCGTCCTGGAGCCTCAGGTCCGCGTCGCCACCCACAAAGAGGGTCTGGAAGTTCTTGCGGAAGTCCTGCCTCACCTTAGCAAAGGTTTCAACGAACTCGCTCCGTGCGCGCCGGTTGATTTGGAGGATGGCCTCATCCAGGCTTTCGCGGGCCTTCGTGAGATCGTCGCGCTGAGTCTTGAGGAATACGTATCGCTCTCTCTCTCCATGGTATTCCTCTAAGGCCACCAGATTCACGGGCCCGAGATTCCTGAGGAAGCTCCTCAGGCTCGAGAGTTCCTCTTCGCAGTTTTCGACGGCCTCGAGGGCTTCGAAGTCAATGGTATCCATGTCCACTTCGAACTCCTCGAACATCCGTCGCTTCAAGGCATCGCCCTTGACACCAATCAGGCTAATCTCTGACTGGAGCGCCTGCTTCAATGCGAGGATCTGCTCCCTCTGTCCCTGCACAGCCTTCATCTGCCTACGAGCATCCTCGACCACCGCTTCGAGATCTCGCTTGCTCGCCACGACCTCGTTCCGCACACGTTCCATTTCGGTAAGCACTGAAAGGAGCTTATGGATTTCGGCCACCAGATGCTCCTGGCTCTCAGAGATCTCTTGCTTCTTTCGAGCGAGATCCTTTTCGCGCCCGTCAAGATCGGCAAGACCTCTATTGAGAGACTCGGTCTCTGCCTTGAGGCGCGCTATGGTATCCTGGGCGAAGTCCTTGCTGGCCTCAAGCCGCAGCACCTCGAGATTGGTTTCTTCCAGTCTCTTCTGAAGACCTGTCACCTGTTTCTCGAGTTCATCATGATCCTCGATCTTGGCGAAGAGGTCGCTCTGCGGTATCGGCACGAGCCCGTGATCACGAGTGAGATTGGCGGTCTCCCGCTCGACCGTCTCAAGCGACTTGGTGAGACTCTCTATCTCGCTGTCGAGCTCGAGCCTGGATTTCTCAAGCGAATCGCTTTCTGATGTCCTGTTCTCGAGTACCCTCTCGAGTTCGGCCAGCGACCGCCGCGCGTCTTCATGCGCCTTCTGCTTGGTTTCGCGCTCACACTTGAGTTCTTCAAGGCTGGCCCTGAGCTCCGCGAAAGCCTTCTCCTGTTCCTTCGAGAGATTCCTTACGGCTTCCGCGTGGCTCGCCATCTCCGTGAGCTTCTGCTTCCGGCCGATCAGAACACCCGATGAATCGCCGTTGCTACCGGCCCTCACGATACTTCCCCCGAGGACCGCATCGCCGTCCGGGGTGACAAAATCGTGAATGCCGTTACCCTGCCGCTGTGACAGAGAGAAGGCTCGATCCAGATTCTCGACAATGAAAACATCTTTGAGGAGGTAATCGACGACTACCCTGTACCTGGGTTCACAGTCCACGTAATCGACGATCCTCCCGATCATGCCTTCGCCGCCGACATCCGGCATGCCGTGGCCCTCACGCTCGGGAATACTATCAAGCATAAGGAGCGTCGCGGGTCCCTTCTTCTCTTCCTTGAGCATGCGCACCGAATCAATCGCATGATCCTTGCCATCGATTATCACATACTGAAGAGCATTGCAAAGCGCCGCCGCAAGTGCCGGCTCGTAGCGCGGCTCGGTGCACCTAACAATGTCGCCCACCACACCCTGCACACCCTCCCTCACCCTCTCGCCCTGCATGAGAGCTTTTACGCCCATCTCGTAGCCTTCGTAGCGTTCCACGAGCTCCTTGAAGACGTCATGGCGCGATGAGGCTCTCGCTCCTTCTTCGGCAAGTCTCTGGAGCTCCTCTCTTATCCGCTCAACCTTATCATTGACTTCATCGATTACGCGCGTGAGTTCTTCAAGCCCGGCACCCTCACCTGCAAAATCTGTCCCCGCCTTCCCGAGGTCGGCCTTGATCCGTTCAATATCGCTGTGCAACTCCTCCAAGCGGTTCGCGACCCACTCGCGTTTGCCTCGGGACTTATCAAGCATCTCTCCGAGATGGGTCTTCTTCGCCCGCATTTCAGTCAACGAAGATGATGCATCCATCGTCCGCTTCATGTCTTCGAGCCGCTTTCTTGCAGAGGCGACAGATTCTTCCCGGCGGGTCTTGAGATCCGCATCAAGCCGCTGGTACTCGCCCTGAAGCTCAAGATAGGTCTGGGAGAGGGACTCGAGTCTCTGACCAGCCTCACCGGTCTCAGCGGTTTTCGCGGCGAGAAGATCTTGCTTCTCCTTGAGCAGGCTCTGCTTCTCACCTCTTTCCGCTGCGATCTCAGCGGTCTTATCATCGATAGCCCGCGTGCGTTCCGCGAGCACGCCCTTGTCATTTTCGAGCTTCTGGGCATCCTGGGTAGTCTGGGCTATTCGCTTCCCATGTTCGTTGATATCGCGCTCAACCTGGATTATCGCAAGCTTGGTTTTCTCAATCTCGGCTTCAAGCGTCGAGATCCGACTCGCCTTCTCCGCCATCCGGGTGTCGATCGCTTCCAATTCCTTCTCAACTTCGACCTGCCGCGATTTCATGCCGGCAAATTCTTTCGCCGAAGCGTAGGTCTCGACTTGCTTGATGCGGCTGGTAAGGCGCTCGTAGCGTCTCGCCTTGGCAGCCTGCCGTGCAAGCTGTCTGACGCGACGCTCGACCTCGCTGATCAAGTCCTGGACGCGCTCAAGATCCCGCTGCGTGAGTTCAAGCTTGCTCACGGTCTCCTTACGGCGAGCCTTGTATTTGCTTATTCCCGCGGCCTCCTCGATGATCTTCCTTCTCTGCCCGGATGTGTCATCGAGTATCCAGTCGATCATGTCCCGTTCCATCACGGAGTAGGCACGCCTCCCCAGGCCCGTACCCAGGAAGAGATCGACGATATCCTTCAGCCTTGTAGGAACGTTGTTTATCAGGAAATCGCTGTCGCCCGATCTGAATACACGGCGGGTGACCTTGACGTCCGTGTATTCAACAGGCAGGACATCGCGGACGTCCGAGACGGTGAGCGAGACCTCGGCGAAGCCCGTGGACTTCCGGAGCTCGGTTCCCGCAAAGATGACATCCTCGGCGCGTGTGCCTCTCAAGAGTCTTACATTTTCCTCGCCCAGAACCCATCGTATTGCATCACAGATATTGGTCTTGCCGCATCCGTTGGGACCTACGACGGACGTAATCCCGGGTTCCAGGTCGACCACGGTTTTCTCCACGAACGACTTGAACCCGACCATCTCAATCCTGCTGACGTACACCTTGAATCAGCTCCTCTCTACCTCGTTCCACCTCCTGCAAACGCCGTGGCGACCTGCTGGGCAAGCAAATCATCTTCACTGGGCTGGACAGTTCTGAAATCCATATGGACCTTGTCTTCGCCTATTCTTGCAATGATAGGAACTCCGCACCCCCTCAAGATGGACACGATCTCATCCGGCGAGTGTTTGGGCGACGTCAACGTCACCGCGAAAGTTTCGAGGTCTGCCATGGGGAGCGAGCCTCCGCCGACCTGCGAGGTCGCCTTTGTGACAGCGACGTCGAGAGCACCGCGAAGCCTCGCGGATATAAAGTCAGCCGCGCGGCGTGCCCGCTGTTCGAGCTCGTTAAGCGGTGACGCCAGCATGCTCAGGGTCGGGATTTGCTTGAGCAACTTCTCCGGTTCAAGATAGAGCCGCAGCGTTTCTTCAAGAGCCGCAAGCGTCATCTTGTCAAGGCGCAGAGCTCTGGCCAGGGGATTTGACTTCATCTTCTCGATCAGGTCACGCTTGCCCACGATCAAGCCCGCTTGCGGTCCACCAAGCAATTTGTCCCCGCTGAAAGTGACGATATCAACTCCGTCAGCGATAGATTCCTGAGGCATCGGCTCTTTGGCGATGCCGATCTTCGCGAGATCGAAAAGAGCGCCGCTGCCGAGATCCTCTATCATGATGAGGTCGTGCCTGTGAGCGAGGTCTGCTAGTTCCTTGCGTGATGGCGACTCAACGAATCCCGTCATCGCAAAGTTGGAGGGGTGCACCTTGAGGATTGCTGCCGCCTCCCCGGTCATTGCGGCCTCGTAGTCTTCGAGCCGTGTCCGGTTCGTGGTTCCAACCTCGACCATCTTTGCTCCACTTCGCTCCATCACGTCCGGCAACCGAAACGAACCACCGATCTCGACGAGCTCTCCTCTTGATACAATCGCTTCCTTCCCGTTTGAAAGCGTGTTGAGAGCGATCAGGACTGCGCCTGCGTTATTGTTCACGACAAAGGCGGACTCGGAGCCGACGATCCTTGAAGTGAGATCATCGACCCTGCCCGTCCTAGAAGTCCTACCTCCCTCGCCCAAGTCAAACTCGAGACTCGAGTATGAGCGTGCGATTTCCTCTACCGCCGCAATCGCGGCTTCAGGAAGAATCGATCTTCCCAGATTGGTGTGAATCACGACTCCGGTCGCATTTATCACTTTTCTTATTCCACGCTCAGAAAGCAAGGCCGCCTTTGCCTTAACCTGCTCAACCAGGCGGTCCGTCTTTGGCTCGTCGGCAATTCGCCCCTCCATTATACCCTTTCTCGTTTCCGCAAGCACTTCTCTCACAGCTTCTACCACAATCCATCGTGGCAGGCTACGCCCGAGTCCCACAACCAATGGGTCTTCGAGCAGGCTTTCCACCGATGGGATCGCCCGCAAAAGCTCAGGATTCGGGCCTTGCTTCACTTTTGCCACGGCCTCCAAGTTTATTGCCAAATTAGCAAAATATCACAAATCCGTCAAGTCAATAGATTTCAATAAATTGTGTTGAATTTATGCATAGCATTCTGATAATAAATCTATAACCCTTTGCGTATTAAAGGAGAAGATTACTTTGGTGAAGATGCAGATCACTACGATGGCAATGCTTCTGGTCCTTTGCTTGCTTGGATGTGCGCCCGGCCCACGCCCTACCCTAAAACGTTTTTACGAGGGCTTGAGGGAACCGCTCGAGGGTATCGATCTTTCGGCCCTCAAAGGAAAGAAGATCGTGATCGATGCGGGCCACGGCGGCGTGTTCAGAGGTGCCAGGGGAATCTACGGCACCGATGAAGCTGATGTCAATCTTGGCGTCGCGCTTCATCTATGGGGACTGCTCGAAGAAGCAGGAGCGAGTGTCACCCTCACGCGAAAAACCGACAGGGATTTCGTCGACGGCGATTCGCTCCGCTTGCGAGACGATCTCAAGGCGAGAGTGAAGATCGCAAACGACGTTGACCCTGACATTTTCATATCGCTTCATCACAACGCTGACATCAAGGCCGACGCGACCTTCAATGAGATACAGGTTTACTACAAGCTCGGGGATGATGGCCCATCACTGGACATCGCACGTGCGATCGCCAAGCATCTCCTCAGGAACCTCGGCGAGGATAAGAACCAACTGGTTCCAGGCAACTACTACATCCTGCGCAATGCGGATTGCCCTTCGGTGCTCTGCGAACCTTCATTCATAACCAATCCCGAAGTCGAAGCCAAGATCAGATTGCCGGAGAAGCAACGGCTCGAGGCCGCCGTGTATTTCCTCGCGCTGACGGATTATTTTGCGAGGGGGGTGCCACGGATAGCCGGCGTCCTACCGGCAGGTGCAGCGAGAACCGAAGTGCCGATGATCGAAGTTCTATTTGACGACGACACGCTCGTAGATGCTTCGACTGTTGACATCAGACTCGATGGCGTCAGGCTCGCCTCCACGCGCACCGTCTTCAATCGCTTCTTGGCTTCATCTGTTGCACCTCTGAGGGGTGGGAAACACGTCATCCAGGCCAGTGCGAGGGCTTATGGTGGTAATGCGAGCCGCGTGGCAGCGTCAGAATTCGATGTTCGCATCGAGCCCGCCATTATCTCCCTCCTCGTCGCTCCACCCGTTGCCAGTAACGTTTATCCTCAGAAGGTCACTGCCCTCGTGCTCGATCGAAACGGCAACCACGTTATCGATTCAACATCCGTCACCTTCTCGTGGAAGAACGGATCTCTCGGCACCGCCACATCATCTGGAGAAGCGTCCGTGTATATCGGGAAAGACATTCCATTCGGGGTGGACGAGATCAGTGCAAGGTGTGGGGATGTCAAAACAAGCACAGGGCTTTCCGGTGAGACCAAAGTAGCCCAGCGATCGAGCGTGTCTCCCCGGCAGAGTGCCGAGCCGCATGGCAAGGTTGGCCCATCCGCCCCATCTCAGGTCTCACCCTGTCATGCCTCAGGTTTCGTTGTGGACAGTGACGGAAAACCTCTCAGAGATGCCACCGTGACTGCCCCCAGTTCAACTGCACAAGGAGCCTCTGCCACGACGCCGGGTTCTGACACCTCACCCTATTCAGATACATCGCTCCGAGCGACAGCACTCAGCTCACAAACACCGGGCGTATCATGGGGTTCAGCCATCACCGATCAAAATGGCTTCTTCGTGATCGCCCTCAAGGAGACGCCCTGTAGCCTGGCAGTTACCAGGCAGGGCTTCAGGAAGGCATACGTGACGCTCGACAACAAACAGTATCCGACAATCCGCCTTGATCAGTTCTATCGCGGCCTCGCTCGCGACCTTTGCGTCACCGTGGATGCCGAAGGCGGCGGAGAGGCAACCGGTTGGGTCGGCCCTACGGGGATCAGCGCATCAACCCTCAATCTCGCGGTTGCCAGGAGACTCCGGGGTTTGCTTGAATCTATCGGCATCAAGACATACCTCACGAGAGAAACCGACCGTAACACAACCAAAGAAGAACGGGTGACTGAGGCTGAATCTCACCGATCCGCCTTGCTCGTGTCAATCGCTCACGCGGCGAGTGACACCCAAGGTGTAGCGATAGGCCACTACCCAACAAGTCTCGGCGGTGCAGGACTTTCTCAATTCCTTCAACAGGAGATGAAGACCTCGCTGGGCTGGGAGGCTCCGATATCTGATAATGCCGAATACCTTCTTCAACAGACCAGCTGCCCCGCAGTCAAAGTCACATTTCTTGCTCCTCTTACTGTTGAGCAGGACGCACTTCTCTCGGAGCCTTGCCAAGTATGGATGAGGTCATATGCCATTGTGTGTGGCGTCCTGAGGTACTTGGGAATAAGTGACGACGCAGAAACAACCTTCTCAATCTCTGGTCGCGTTGCCGATGGAGGCAAACCCAGTCAAGGCGCCCTTGTGGTGATCGACGGCACGTTCGAAACAACAACAGATGATAACGGCGAATTCAGGCTCCGCCTTATCGAGAACGGCCCTCACGCCGCGGACATCTTCTCCGGATCCGGCGAGCGACGTTCCATTGTTTTCGATGAGAGAACAGGCTCAATCCAGTACAACCTGGGCCTCTAACATTCTTAACGTACCACAATATTCAGACTTGACTGGAATCGAGACGGCCCATGGCCGAAGTGGGAACTGTTCGGGACTCAGACACTGTGCATAGGCTGACCGGATCTCCTGATTGGTGGTCTCCGATCGGCGCTTATCAGAGGGATCGCCGATGCCGGAAGCGTCTCACAGGGTTCCGAGACCTATGATTTCAGGTATTCGAGGGCATACTCCGAATAGGTCTTCGCGGAGTCGAGGATAGAAGCTATCTCCTCTCTGGTAAGATCCCGCTTGTATTTGGCCGGCACACCAAGGTAGAGCGTGCCGGGAGTAACGACATCGTTCTGCTTGACCACCGAGCCGGCTCCGATGATGGCGTCCGGACCTACAACGGCACCATCAAGAATCACAGAGCCCATCCCGATGAGGCACCGGTCCTTTATGATGCAGCCGTGAAGGATGCAACCGTGACCCACAGTGACATCGTTGCCTATGTCAAGCGGGGTATCATGGTTAACGTGGAGGACAGCGTTGTCTTGGACATTGGTGCGTTTGCCGATGCGGATCCAATTGACGTCGCCGCGCGCGGATACGCCGGGCCAGATGCTGGCGCGGTCGCCGATTTCAATGCCTCCCACAAGGAAAGCAGTCTTCGCGATGAAGACCTCCTTACCCATCTGGGGTTTCCTGTGAAGAAACTCCTTCCAATCAGTCAAGGCAGGCACCTATGCCGGCTCCGTTCGGCAGCGGACAGATACGCGACGGAGGACCCCAAAAAGGGAACGCAATTAAGCGGGAACACTCCCAACACAAGAAACCCCTATAGCGGGAACTTCCCGAAGTCCTCGGGATTCATCTCATCAAGGTATCTTCTCAGGGCCTCGGCCCTTTCATCCTCGCTCAGTTCATCTGCCGCTTGCTCCTTCAAGAGTTCCTCTGAGACGAACACGGGTGACTTGGTCCTCAAGGCCAGCGCAATCGAGTCGCTCGGTCTCGCGTCGATGCCTATGATCTCATCGCCCTTCTCTATGAAGAGC
>CAYHHI010000001.1:91080-167042 GCA_964356335.1 uncultured bacterium | reverse complement strand
GGCCTCACGCGGGGCGGTCCCCTGTCGCTCGTGCCCGGCGGTTACAATTCGTGGTTCGGCCTCTGATCCGACTGGCCGCTACCCCTTGTCCTCGTGGAAGTCGCCCCAGGCCAACTGCACCGCTGTGAGCCCGGCAAGAACAGCCGTCTCGGCACGGAGGACTCGGCCTCCTAGGACCCAGGGGAGAGCCCTGCCCGTCAGCGCCTCCCGCTCGGCATCCGCGAAGCCCCCTTCGGGTCCCACGATGAGGACGATCCGCCGCGGAGTTCCCTTGGGCGCCAAGGTTCCATCGCTACGGTCGTCGAGAAACAGGGAGAGGTCCGCGCCAGCCGCCGGCGATGTAAGGAAGGCATCGAGCGGCATGGGCGGGAGGAGTTCAGGGAGCGAGCTCCGGCGGCACTGCTTAGCTGCCCGGACCACCTGTCCAGGCCAGGCGTGCGCCTTCTCGTGCTCGAGGCCGTCACGGGGTACGGAGTACTCGGTCAGAAGAGGAACGATGCGCGCGACACCGAGCTCCGTCGCCTTCTGCACGACGAAGATCATCCGCTGCCGGGCCAGGACGGCGCAGGCCAGGGTGATCCTCACAACGGACTCGGGCGAGCGAAGCATCCACTCGTAGGGGATGGCGACTCCGCCGTCCTTGCCGAGTTCCTTGAGGGTGGCGCGGAAGTAGGTGCCCGTGTCGTCCCTCACAGTAAAGGCTTCCTTCGGGTTCACCTCGCGTCGGACCAGGCGCCGCGCCAGGGCACCGTCGAACACGAAGTGAACATGTAGCTCGAGGGACGGAACCGTGAGCGGGGCATCACCGGGGGCATCGTACCGACCGGCGGGAGGACGCGCCCGCCCCTGCTTTCTCCGCGAATCACGCTCGGACATGTTCGTGCCTTTCTGCAGCGGGCCCCATCAGGGAAGCATCGGTGTCACATCCTAGTTTGTCACGATTATCCTGCATCTTCTCACGCGATGTGACCAGTAGGGTGATTGCGTATGCTCAATTCATGTCTGCAACTTTATAGGAGTGTCTTGCCGGAATCAACCTGACTTCTTGCATTCACCGTGACGGAGTAGTCGCCCGCACCGCTGAAGGATGTAATCTGACTGGGTAGCCCGCGGCAAGAGTGCGAACAACTGAAGCCGGGGTCAGCACCCTGGCCGGATAGGTGAGGGCATATCCCGCTTGGCGCTCATATCCGGCAGGGGTCCATAGCAGCACGTTGTCCTTCAGCACCAAATATGCGTGTTCCTCATCGTTGGTCACAAAGATCCCGTCAGGCAGGTCGTCAAGTGAGCCACACAACTTGCGCGGCTGGGCGCCCGGCGCGATCCTCTCCTGATGTAAGATCGCGTCTATGGTGGTGGCGGTAGGCCGGGGCACGTTGGTGAATTCCGGGTTGGCTCTCGCCCAGATCTCACGAAACTGGTTGAAGCGATCCCGCTGGCACTCCGCGCAGGGCCGATGCCCAGCCGCCAGGGCAGTCGCTTCGTCGAGGAAGAACAACTCGGTATAGTGGCCAGGCTTCATTATAGGGTGCCTCCTGCCTTTGAATTCAAGGACGCAGATGATCCACCGTTTACCCTGGAACCGGCGCCGAATCCGCTTGTGATCGTCATGCAGGCATCCCCGGTTCCCCATCAGGGTTCCGCGGGCAGGGGTTGCAATCAGCGTGCTAAACGGCGTTACCCGGTTCTGCTTTGGCATCTCCTACCCAGCGAGATCCACGTCCGGTTGGGCCATGAACTCGAACCCGCAATTCTTGCACCGCATGTGGATATGCTTATGGGGCGAGCCCGTTCGTTCTTGGAAGGTCTTGTCCAAGAATCTGGTTACGCTGTCTTTCTCCGACCGTGGGATCGGATACATCCATTGGGAGCACTGCAAGCATCGCATTCGTCGGTGTTTGCGCCCCGATAGACGGTCCCAAATGCTCATATCGTCATCTCCCGTGAACTACAGTCTGGGCACTGTTGCACAGGATAGTCAGGTGCTAGCGCCCGGTCAGATCTTGCCTCCGTATTGAGAAGCATAAAGATCAATCAGGCGCCGAATCATTCTTTGGTAGGACGTCCCGTGCGCCTTCGCGTGCCTCTTGAAGAAGCGCACACTCGCCTTGCTCAATGAAATCGTAACCTTCACATTATCTTCTTTCAATGTCAAACGACTCGGCGGGGGCAGGAAATCCTTAATGATTCTAGGCTCCCCCATGGGTTCATCCGTGTATCTTATTCTGCTCTTCATAGATCTGTTTCCCCTTTCGCCAATAACCGGCACCGAAGATTCGGATGACGCTGGCGCGCGCTGTGAATCGCACCGTCAGTATCCCATCACCCACCCTGCCGATGCAGAAGAACCGCTTCTCTTCGGTGCTATGACCTCTGTCCTCTGCAATGACGCGCTCAGGGTCAAAGAACGCCCCCTGGGCCATCGAAAAGGACACGCCGTGTTTGGCCTGATTCTCTTTGTCCTTCGCTTCGTCCCACTCGAATCTGGCCTGTCTCATGACTCCAATATACACCCGGCGAACGCACGGAGCAATATAATTATATGGCTATCTATATGGCTCGGCACAAGGGGTCTCAAACTTGATTGCAGCGAGGGCATCTCGAGGGAACGGGCAAGCACACATGCTATGGCCCCGAGAACAACTGCCCCTTGATTCCCTGTGTGAGTGCGAACTTGAGAGCTTCGAACATCAGGCTCCCAGCTTTGTCCTGGACCAGTTTCTTCGCCCTGTTCCACCTAGTGTCATCCCTAGCTGCGTCTAGGAATTCGTGACCATCCCAAGTAAGAGTCCCTGGAAACCAACGAAACCCGTCGGCACCCATCCCGGACACGTCTTGGGCTCCAATCAGGCAGGCCTCAGAGAGAATCTTGACGTGGTACGAGACCATCTGATCAGAATAACCTTCAATTTTGAGACTGTCCTGGGGCCCCCAAGGATTATCGCACGCTTCGACGGCAAGCAATATCCTGCGAACAAGATCCATGTCGCGTTTCACAATGGTTGCCTCCATAGCATCCAACGGCGTGGCCCACCCGCAGGGGCGCGAACCGGACTGACGGGTGGAGCCACGGGTTCGCCGCTTTTGTCTTTTCTATCTCGCACTCCTGTGGTAATTATTATCATATGCGCAAGCTTTATACAACTGAAACCGCCGCTGAGTACCTTCACGTGACGCCTGCCCGAGTGCGGCAGCTGATTGTCGAAAAGCGTCTCCAATCCGCGAAGTACGGACGTGATCATCTGATTCGGGAGTCTGAACTCCGCGAATACGCTAAGGTTGGCAGAGGCAGGCCCCGGCGTCCGAGAAAAATAGCTTGCGCAAGCGTTAGGACGAGGTACGATAATCGCATGAGACACAAAAGGAAGTCTCCAGACGGTAAAGCCACGACTGAGCTGGTGCTTTCGGCTTATTCCGGGGACAACAGCGAGATCTTTCCCCGCGTGCTGAGTCTACATGTGCCACCTGGGGCGAAGGTCGCCGACGTGACATTCGGCAAGGGCGTCTTTTGGAAGAACATCGCTCGGGACGAGTACCGGCTGCTAGCCACTGACATCAAGACCGGCGTCGACTGCAGGAAACTGCCATACGGAGCTCGAGAGATTGATTGTGTAGTGCTGGACCCTCCGTACATGGAGGGTCTATACCGAGATGACGACTCGTTGGCTGGCAACGGAACTCATTCCTCATTCAGGGATCACTACTCCAATGGCGACCGGCCGTCCAACCTCAGAAACAAGTGGCACGATGCCGTGCTTGAGTTATACGTCAGTGCGGGAGTCGAGGCGAAGCGCGTCCTGAAACCTGGTGGGATACTGATCGTGAAATGCCAGGACGAGGTGAGCGCGGGTATCCAACGTATGACGCATGTCGAGATTATCATGAATCTAATTCGGCTGGGCTACTACCCGAAAGACATATTTGTGATGATGCGAAGGAACAGACCTGGCGTAACGCGCGTGATCAAGCAACTGCATGCCCGAAAGAATCACTCGTACTTCCTGGTCTTTCAGCTGGGGGCTGCGAGATCGAAGCTGAACTCAGTCAATATCATGCATGAGCTAACAGACGTTCAAGAAGCGGAACTGGGCTTTCAATATAGGGCGGTTTCAGAGGCCACGAGATCGGCATCAGAGTTGCGAGAAGCTGACGGCGGACAGCAGGGGAATACTTGCGATAGAGGCTCCGCGGGAGGTCCGCGTTCAGCGCGAAGGCGAAACGCCAAGCTTCCTCGAAGGCGAAGAGATTGACCGCGATTATGTCGAATTCGTCGACCAGCAGGCATGTGGTCTGAATGCGCCGGCCACCGCGAAGGGTGACGGTTCTGCGGTCACTTGCGTCGCATTGATATTTGCCTTCATACCGGTCGTCAACACGTCTTATGCTGTTGGTCTGCAGCGACTTACATTCAACTCTGAAATCGCGGTTTTTGTAAGTCACTACAAGGTCGCCCTTGGCCGAGCGGTCGTGGTCATCAGGTTTGACGACTCTCTGGAACGGCAATTCGGAGAGATGCATCTTGCGGAGCTTGAACTCTGCGACGTACCCGAAGATGAGCCCCCTCATGCTCGGGTTCTCGCTGATTATCTGAGTCAACTCGGCCTCCGTTAGTCCCCATTTCTTCAGGATGCTCTGGCGCTCTTCAGGTGACATAGCTTACTTCCCCTTCCTTGCGATAGCGGTGACGGTGTGGCTGAGGGGTGGGGCGAGGCGGCGCGGCGCTTGCCACTGCAAGAGCCGTGACGCCGATGCTCCGTCCGCTCGAACCGCTTGTCGGAGCGTGCGCTTGTTCAAAGTCACCGTGTTCACTCAAGCTCCATAGCTATGATATCGCTGGGGGAAAGCTTCTCTAGCCTGGCAATCTCGCCATTGAACTCCTCGATACCTCCAGGGTCTTTGAAGACGATCTCGTATTCGATTCTATGACTCTTCTTGGGATCAAGGTCCGTGCATTGCTCGAGGAAGCCCATGACCTGTTGAACGCCATCACGAATGGATCGCACCCACGTGTGTTGGATTTGATGGATGGAGGCAAGCTTGGTCGGCGGCATTATTCGATGGGCCCCGAGCTCAAACTGATACGTGTCGCTGTATAGCCTCTCAATCCGGTCGGCCGCTCTCAGGATCGTCTCGGGAGATGGGGCCCGTCCGTCGCTGGGGACTATTGCCCTGGGAAGATCAACAAGAATCAGCTGCTTTGCGACAGCCATCATGCGTATCAGGTTGTCGGGGCGAAGCCGAAGCCATCTAATGTATTCGGAGAATCTGGGCATCGATGTGAGCTCAACAAATGCTCTCCCGTCGAGCAAGTCAGCAAGGTACGGGTCAATTGTGGCAAGCTTGACCTTGAGTAATGAATAGGCGAGGCGGTACTGCCAAAGCGGGGGCTGAAGATGAGCCAGGCGTTGAGCTTCGCGAGACTCGTTTTCGAAAGCTATGGGAACCGCATGCCAGAGGCGGTATATCGTGTGGGTGAGGGCAAGGATCGCTGATAGGAACAGGGCGACAAGAAGTACGCGCATGCCCCTCAGGTCTGCAGCCAACAAATAGGAAATTGCCTCAATGATAGTCCAGAGGCCGACGAGGGCGGCAAAGCACTTGGTCACGAGAGACTTCCACTCGCGGGGCAGACCCCGCAGAGGGGAGAGGAAGGAACGCTTGACAATAGGAGCTGTTCCCTGGAAGACGTCAACGGCAGCCGGGTCATGGCTCGAAACGTTGTCACTATTGGTCATGTGGCTTCCACGGTACGTTCCAACGGTGGGGATCACGGGACCAGTGGGCGCGTCCGCGCCCTGCTGGGTAACCGAGGATCCCTTAGTTGGGTTCTGTTCGACCCTCTTTCAGGATCTCACCTTCAAGCGTTCCTATGTACGTTCTCGCCAGTCGTTGCTCTTCGGGGAATCTTTCTGCGCCAGATGCGGCCAAGAACGCCGTGAAATCTTGTACGGCCTGAGTTTTATCTTGTTTGGCGTGCCAGTTTATGAGCCCAAGACAGAAACGCAACTGAACCTTGTCGGGCTCTTCCTGCAGAACGCGGAGGATGAACTCCTCTGTTTCGCATGGAACCGAGTCTGCGCACTCGTGTGCAAAGGCGTTCTTGTACATCCGCCGTGCTTTGCGCAGTTCTCCTTTGTAGGCCAGCAAAAAGGCGTAGCTATAGCGCCACGTGGCATCACGAATATCTCGGCACTTCTTGACTTCCGCTTCGGCTGCTTCTATGTTCCTCTCTGCCACGAAATGGTAGATGGCACGCAGAAGCCTTCCGCGGTAGTTGGCAGGATGGAGGGCAGACAGTTCAGTAAGGTGCATGCGGACTTCCCCCAGCAATGCGGGATCCTGAGTGTCCCGCCACTTACGATACGCGAGCGCGGCACGAAAGGCATGGAGTTCACCGAGTCGCACAGGAGTTCTCTGACGAATCTTCCGGATGGCCGGAAGTGGGCAATCCTTGAGCTTCGTATTCTGAAGAACCGTAATGAAAAGGCTCTGCGCATAATCGATATCCCCGGACAGCGTGGCGGCGATGCCGATAATGTAACGTGCAACACAATCAATCCACTCGGATGTAAACTCCAGGCTCATCACATCGTTCTCTCGATCGATGTGAATGTTCCGCGGAAAGAGCTCGCCGAACTCCTCGGAGAACCTCCGCTGGAGTTGCTGGGGAATTGCCGAATGGCTGACCATCCCCTCCAAATTCAGCATGTGCTGCTGTTTGCCTGCGAGAGTCCGCAGCTTGACAGTTCCCCAGATCATGAAGTGGCAGCGGCAGCCCCGGCCGACCCGGATTGCGTCGTCAATTGTGTTGATCCTGGTAGCATGATGTTGAGGAATCTCAACCAGACAGAACCTATGAGTGGTGTCGCCCCGATTGAGAAGGTTTCGGAGAGCGGCGAGAAAGTCACTGGCCAAAACCCGATGTTCTTCCTTCGATTCGGCTGCGATTGCGATAGCCACCCCAACGTAGTTGCGGGGACACTTCGGGAGCCTGACTGCGATATGCCAGAAGCCGTAGACCAACAGGCAAACGCAGATGGTCAACAGAATTTCCGGCAGCGACAATTCCGCGATGTCTGACCCGGAGAACTTCCAGATAAACGCAAGAGCAAGGAAGAATATGACGATCGCTATGGTACTGCGCTTCTCCCAGCGCTCTGAAGCCCACTCCAGCAACTTGTGCATGTCAATTGGTGACGACATCGCTTATTCTCTCATGGAACCCAGCGCTGTGCGGAACCCACTTGGTCTTGGCGGACGCTGAAGGCAGCCGGCAAGACCAAGCAGGCGTTGACGCATTTGTTGGCCCCAATCATAGGGCCATCCCACTAACACGTTACACTGAAAAGGGCCGTCCTGGACGAATTCTACCAAGGTCATCTTTCTCGACTCCTGATTCTGTCCTGCCGCACTGCTTCTCCTATTGGGACTCAGCCGGCCCCGAAGCACAGTCGCAACACCCGGGACACTAATGGAACGTCGATGGAACCGTCTCCTCTGACCTCCTTTTCCGTTGGGAAAACAACGTGTTCATCGCTTTCGAACTTGTTCTTAAGGAGCGCCCACGCATTCAGGGTAATGGGCGTGCAGTAGTAGATGTAGCTGTCTTTCTCCCAAAACACCAAAGCATTGGCCTTACCTCCGATGTTGAAGCCCGCGAACACCATGGTGTGGTCCTGGGCCATCTTCGACGCGATGGCAATGATGTGGGTTATGGCTGTGTCCCTTAAAAGAACGAATGACGGTAGTCTCCAACGCTGCAAACGCGGGAGTAGAGGCTCTATGGCGCGTTCATCAGCTTTTATTACGGCATCACATTCACGAAGGACTGGCACAAGGGAGTCGAAATCCTCGACGCTAATCAAGGTGAAAAAGGGCCGAAAGCGGGCGTTGGCCTTCGACTCCTGTTCGGATATAGGTCCCGTCTTCCGATCTTCGGCAAGGCAAGAAACTGCGAAGATTGTGCCTTTCCCCGATCTGAACGTCTTGGGCACCTCATCCTCAGAGAGTGGCAGTATGAACAAGTGGAGGAGCAAGTCCGTGGTGCGGGCCGCAGAAGCGACTTCCTGAAGGTGCTCAGCCTCCTGGAAAGGGTGATTGTAGCGCGTCAGCGACACGTCAAGCGGGAAGGTCTCGTCTGGAAGCTCAGGATTTATGAAGGTTGTTCCCATTTTCGCCTCGACGCTATGATCCTGGGCCGTGGGTGTAAAGAGAACATAGCGCTCCATGAAGTTCATGCCAAGACCTTCAACCTGCTGCCGAATGGTGTAGTAGATGGCCTGGGACCAAAGCCTCGCATCGTTCCGGCATGATGTAAACTGGATATGCGGGCACAGCCGTCTCAAGCGCGCAAAAAGTTGCATCTGTATTTCCGAGTACGGCTGGTCAGGGCGGTATGCAGTCTCCTTAGATCGTTTGTCTAACTGATGAGCAACTGCTTGAGTAATCAGATCTCTTAGCACGCCATCTCTGGACGGCGGTTCGAGCTTACCTAGGAAGGCAGCGAAACGCTTGTTCGGCGGATCCGAGCGAATTCGAGTGACATAGGGACTGAGACAGGCTATATCGAGTTGAAGATCATCATAGGAGATGTTCATTGCCGCTATTCCTACGCCAAACACTAAGGGGGCCACGTACTCAGAAAATGGCGTATCTGCAGCCTCCTCTAAGGATCCAAAGGCGAGAATCGCAGCTTGAAGCGCAGACGCATAGCGCGGCGGCAGTTCAGATATCACTCTCTTGATTAGACCTGGGGCGAAGGAATGGTACACGTGGCAACTCAGGTATGTCGCGATTGCCTCATGCACAAATGCCGAGTGCTGGTGCATCGCGTCCATTAGACGCTCGATCTCTGTCACGATCGCGGGCGGAAGTTCATTCTTGCCGAGACGCAGGACAGCTGCGAAGTGGCGGGTTAGCACGTCAGTTGTGTTTGCGAGTGCAAGCTCAGCGTGTATGGCTTCGTGCATCTCGGTCAGTTCAGGAAAATCATCTCCGGTGTGATAGGGGCTGACTATCTTCCCATGTTCAATGCCGTCATAGTAGCCTAGGCAGACCTCAATGGATTGCTGTTTGTGCTGATGTACCATTTCTCCATCAATTCCAGGCCAACGCTGTAGCTGAGCGGCGGGGCGAGGTAGTGCGGGTCCTGCCACCGCAAGAGCCGTGACGCCGCAGCATCCGTCCGCTCGAGCCACTGGATACTCATTGAGGCCTCCCCTTAGGGAGCCCTCGAGCATATACTCGAGGGCCACATCTCACTGAAAGGAGGAGACCTCAATGAGATTCTATACCAAAGAGCATCAGTTTTACTGCGGTGTCGATCTCCACGTCAAGTCCATGTACGTCTGCATCCTCGACCAGCATGGCGAGATCACACTACACCGCAACCTGCCCACAGACCCAGACGCCTTCCTCGAAGCCATCAAGCCATACCGAGAAGATGTCGTCGTCTGTGCTGAGTGTATGTTCAGTTGGTACTGGCTCGCAGACCTCTGTGGAAGGGAATCCATCCCCTTCGTCCTCGGTCATGCATTATACATGAAGGCCATACATGGGGGCAAGGCCAGAAACGATAGGATCGACTCTCGTAAGATCGCAGCACTCCTTAGGGCTGGCATGATACCCCAAGCCTATGTCTACCCCCCACAGATGAGAGCCACCAGGGACCTACTGCGCAGACGCAACTACCTGATGCGCCGACGTGCTGATCTCCTGGCCCACATCCAGAACACCAACGGCCAGTATAATCTCCCACCATTCGGCAAGAAGATCGCCTACAAGAGTCATCGCACCGGGCTGGCCGAGCAGTTCTCCGATCCCGACGTCAGCATGAGTGTCATGGCAGACCTGGAACTCATCAATCACTACGCCCGACTGCTCCAGATGATCGAACTCCACATACTTAAGTCTGCCAGGCACCATGACCCCAATGCACTCTATCTCCTCCAGACCGTACACGGCATCGGAAGGGTTCTGTCCCTTATCATCCTCTACGAAGTCCACGACATCTCTCGCTTCCCCTCAGTGGGTGACTTCGTCTCCTATGCCCGGCTGGTAGCTTGTGCCAAGGAGTCTGCCGGCAAGCACTATGGCACCTCAGGCAGGAAGATCGGTAACATGCACCTTAAGTGGGCATTCTCAGAGGCTGCGGTACTCTTCCTCAGGGGTAATCCCCAGGGCATGAAATACAAACAGAGGCTGGAACACAGGTATGGCAAGAGCAAGGCACTCTCTATCCTTGCCCACAGACTGGGCAGGGCAGTCTACTTCATGCTCACCAGAGAGCGAGCCTTCGATATGAAGCAGTTTCTTAATAGTTGATCCGGAGGGAGCGGCCAAGCCAGACGCCTAACTGGAGCCATCTATGAGAAGCCACTCAGGTACCAGCAATGTGCCAAAATGCTTGTGGCTCGGACTACACCTGCGGTACTCGGCATCTCTCAGGCAGCCTCTCGCACTTGATTGGATGGCCGCTCCGCTCCATCATCATATAGTCAAGACTTGCCTGTCCTGCCCCTCACCCGAACCCGACACTAACTGGCGCATGCTCACGTGTGCAGCCCACCGCTTGACTGGGACGGTACGAGGGAGCCGATGCGTTTCTAGGTCGCGAAGTGACTTGCCCTTCGCAGGTTCCTCTCGAGGAACCCTGAACCTCGATAGGTGTTTGTGTAGGACAGCTTTTCCCCACACCAAATGATGAGAAACTAAGTCAGGCAGTGAAGTCTTGATGAAAAAGCGAAACCGGCGGCACCGCCCCGGCTTCATGGAGAATTATTTCCCTTGACCTGGGGAGGCCTCATAGGTGTTCGGCCAATGAACTGCCTGGCGAGTGGCCTGCCAGGCAAGATCACGGACCTGCGGACCTCTATTGGTGCTACTTCTTCAGCGGCGGAGCCTTCGGCCGTGGTTTCAGCGGCCTGGGTGCCAACCTCTTCCGAATGGGGGTGCTGCCCCCACTAGTTTTCTTCGACTTAGCCATGCTAGCTGCCTCCTGAAAACAAACGGACGTTAGTCCCACAGAAACTCAAGAGCAGAATGACACCTACGGCAAAGGCGACTCCACACAGAGTATGCAGGAGGTGACAGAGAACATTCCACTTCCCTGCCCGTTTCTCGGGCGCCTTACCATCGGCAAGCGGCTCGATGTCTGCGACTGCTGTGCGCAGTGCCTTAGCGTCTATCGCGAAGCACAGGAGCATCAGGAGAACCGACGATGCAAAAGAGATCCAGGCCCAGACCAACAGGCCGACGGAATGCAGGGCCAGGAGCACAGGCTGGCTTCCTGCATCACGTTTGATTATTCCGAGGAACGAGACAGAGAACAGCAGAAAGGCTGAAGACAAGGTTAAGATGGTCTTCTGATAATTATCGTAGGCCTGCTGCTCATACCGGATAAGAAGCTCGCGCTCTTTGACGTAATCCTCATAGTGCCGGCTATTAGTGCTCACGCTAGTTCCTCCCTGCAATCTTACGGCGCCAGAGCCCCTCGGAGCTATGCCCCAAAGAGGGCCGCTTCGCTACCGCGATATCTAGCCGGACAGCCCAAGTGCTGATCGCGCCGCAATGCCTGCCTCGACATCGTTAGAGGCCCAGCTACGGATTATACGGTTCTGTGCCAACGGCCTTAGGACTGCATTCCTGTCGCCAGTGAACTCAATCCATGGTACCAGGCAACCGTTACAATTTCAACAGATTTCGCTTGTTTTATAACTCAAGGTGGGTCTTATGCGGCCTCGAGATTACCCGCGCTCGCCTTATCTTATGCAGCATTCATGGCACCGCACGGCCTTGCCGCATCTGCTCAATATATGCGCTTGCCGCCTTGTCGTTCTCACATCTTTGTGCCCGAGAAAATCCTCTACTATTCCGATGTTATGACCACTCTTGTGGAGATGGGTAGAGAAGGAGTTTGGAGATCCGACACGAGGGCTGCGACGTACGCGCCCCGCGCCGCCGCAGCCCAGCAATCAGCGACAAATAAGTTGTCTCGGCATTGCCGGCGTGATAGCATCTCCCCTCAGTGCGCAGTGAGATATCGGCTGGTACCGGTACGTGGGCATATGTAAGCAGACATCTATCAGCATAGCCATCAAATGTCATATTTTCTTCAACAGCTCATAAACGGCCTGCAGCTCGGATTTGTCTATGCCTTGATCGCCCTCGGCTATACGATGGTCTATGGCATCGTCAGGCTGATCAACTTCGCCCATGGCGATGTCTTCATGGTCGGCGCCTTCCTGGGCTATTACGGCATACTCCGTTTCCACTTTCCCTTCGTGGTTGCGCTGGCCTTCTCGATGATCGGGTGCGCGATCCTGGGGATCACGATTGAAAGAGTCGCGTACAAGCCGCTGCGGGCTGCGCCGCGAATTGCCGCCCTCATCACCGCAATGGGCGTCTCGCTCTTCCTCGAATACTTCACTAGCCTCAAGTTCGTGTTCGGCCCGAACTATCTCGCCTTCCCAAGACCCTTCAAGGTGGTCACCTACCAGGTTGGCGGTGTCTACTTCTCGACCATCCAGATAATCGTTTTCGCTGTCGCGATCGCCCTGCTCATCATTCTCCAATATATCGTCCAGCGGACCAAGGTTGGCATGGCCATGAGGGCCGTCTCTTTCGACAAGGAAACAGCAGGGCTCATGGGCATCAATGTTGACCGGATCATCTCGCTCACCTTCGGCATAGGCTCGGCGCTGGCCGCGGCAGGCGGCGTCCTCTATGGCATCGCCTACCCTCAGATAAATCCTTTCATGGGCATAATGCCTGGACTCAAGGCCTTTGTGGCAGCGGTCTTGGGTGGTATCGGCAATATCCCGGGAGCAATGCTCGGGGCCGTGATAATGGGTGTTGTCGAGACAACGACCTCGGCGTTCGTCTCCTCGACCATGCGCGACGCAATTGCGTTTTCGATCTTGATAATAGTCTTGATCGTCAAACCGACGGGGCTTCTTGGGAAGAAGGGAATCGAGAAAGTATGAAAGCGTGTAAGGCATGAAACCGTGTAGGGGAGAGCCGGGAAGCGGCGCGCCCGAAAAGGGGAACCCGCCAAGGCAGGCGAGCCCACCAGAAAAGGGCAGCCCACCAAGAGGGCGCAGTTCACTTTTCAGGCGGCTCGTGCCCTGGCTTGCAGTTGGCTTTGCCTACGCCCTGATCACGCTTCTCATGTATACGAAGATGATAAACCCCTACTGGCAGCAGATAATCCAATTCGCCTTGATCATGATGATCTCCGCACTTGGGCTCAATCTCATCTATGGTTACACCGGCCAGTTCTCGCTTGGCCAGGCGGCGTTCTATGGCATCGGCGCCTACACCTCCGCGTTGATCACCAAGTCTTTCCCGCAGGGTGGGATTCCCGTGTTCATCGTTTCGATGCTTGCTGCAGTTGCCGTCGTTGCCGTGGTTGCGTTCCTCATAGGCATGCCTATTCTGCGTCTCAAGTCAGACTACCTGGGAATAGCCACGCTCGCCTTTGGCATCATTGTCAAAGTCCTGTTCGATAACGCTGACGCCGTGATCCCGAAACTCGGCGGCTCGCGCGGCATGCTTGGGATTCCCAAGTACACCAACTTCACCTGGACCTTCTTGATGGCCCTCGGCGCAGTCGCTGCGATCAGGAACTTCGTGTTCTCAAGCCTCGGCCGCGCGTGCATCTCGATCCGGGAAGACGAAATCGCATCCGAGTCGGTGGGTGTGAACACAACTAGGTACAAGACGATGGGGTTCGTTCTCGGTTGCAGTTTCGCCGGCGCTGCGGGCGTGCTATATGCGCATCTTTACTCCTTCCTCCATCCATCCAATTTTGACTTCCTCAAATCAATAGATGTCCTGCTGATCGTGGTGCTCGGCGGTCTCGGGAGTATCTCGGGGACCATCATCGCGGCTATCGGCTGGACCTTCCTGCTTGAAGGCCTGCGTGTCCTCCTGCCGCCGCAGATACTGGACTGGCGGCTGGTGATCTATCCTCTGCTCCTCATCATAGTGATGATCTTGAGGCCGAAGGGCCTCTGGGGAGGCATGGAGTTCAACTTCTTAAAGCCGAGAGAGAAATGGAACCGGTCCTTAGAATCACGAGACTGACAAAGTGCTTCGGCGGGCTGAAGGCTGTATCGGGCTTCGACCTTGCGATCGAAGAGGGTGCGCTGGTCGGTCTGATTGGGCCGAACGGTGCGGGTAAGACAACCATCTTCAACTTGATTACGGGAATATATCCTTCTGACGAGGGGGACATTGTGTTGCACGGCACGTCGATTGCCGGCCTCAAGCCCTACCAGATTGCGCAAAGAGGAATCGCGCGGACTTTTCAGAATATCAGGCTATTCAATGATCTCACGGTGACCGACAACATCAAGATCGCGCGGCATATGCATGTCAATTACGGGCTGGTCTCCGCAATACTGAGGAACAGGCCACTCGTGCGGGAAGAACAAGCGATCGAGGAGAAGACTGAGGAGATTCTTTCGCTCCTCAACCTCCAGGCGCGCGCCCAGGAGATCGCGCGCTGCCTGCCCTATGGGGAACAGCGGCGCCTGGAGATTGCGCGGGCGCTTGCGACCGATGCCAAGATGCTCTTGCTCGATGAACCCGCAGCAGGCATGAATCCTCAGGAGACTGTGAAGCTCATGGACCTGATTCACTTCATTCGTGAACGGTTCAAACTGACGATCCTTTTGATCGAGCATCAGATGCGGGTGGTGATGTCGATCTGCGAGCGCGTGGCGGTTATGGATTTCGGCGAGAAGATTGCAGAGGGCAGCCCCAAAGAGGTGCAGAACGACCCCAAGGTGATAGAGGCTTACCTGGGAAAAGGTTAGGAGCCGCTGGTAGGCTGTAGGCTGCCTGGGGCTCGAGCGAAATGGGGAGGCCTCGAGAGGGGATAGTGGCCGAGGAAAGTGACCAAGAGCGGCCGCCGGGGAAAGTGGCCAAAGCCAGGGATCCACATCGGTGGCCATCAGCAGGGGGGCAGGGCTTGAGTGGGAGGGTAGATGTGAGTAGAAGGCGCCGGACAAAGTGCCGCCCGCTACGCGCGTTGGAGAATCACGAAAGATGGAATCGGAAAGGGCTTGAGAATTGGACCGTGGTGAGAAGCTTCTAGAGATAAAGAATCTCAGGGTTTCCTACGGTGCGATAAATGCCGTGCAGGGGATATCCCTCGATGTGTGTCAGGGTGAGATTGTCGCTCTGATCGGCGCCAATGGGGCGGGCAAGAGCACGACCCTGAAGACTATATCGGGTGTAGTGAGGGCGCAGGCCGGGCAGATCGTTTTCGATAAGAAAGACATAACCAATCTGGCCAGTCACAAAGTGGCGAGCCTCGGCATTGCCCACGTACCCGAGGGCAGAAAACCGTTTGCCAATCTCACCGTATTTGAGAACCTTCGGGTGGGCGCTTATACCGTCAGCGACCGCCCGAGAATTGACAAGGCCATGGAGCGCGTGTTCAAATCCTTTCCCCGCCTTCGCGAGCGCCTGTCCCAGTCTGCCGGTACGCTTTCAGGCGGCGAGCTGCAGATGCTCGCGACGGGGCGCGGGCTCATGTCGCAGCCCCGGCTCCTGATGCTGGATGAGCCCTCGATGGGACTCTCCCCGATTCTCGTCAATGAGATCTTCGCAATCATCAAGGAGATCAATTTGGAGGGCACGAGCATTCTCCTCGTGGAACAGAATGCCCACAAGGCCCTTTCGATTGCTCACCACGCATACGTTCTTGAAACCGGCAAGGTAACCCTCGAAGGTCCCGGCAAGGACCTGCACGAGAATCCCGGCGTGCGCGAGGCCTACCTGGGCGCATAGATTCAGGTTCGGGGGACCTGCCTGCTACACGCTTTCAAGCCCAGCCTGACAAGGCGAAATCTCCGATTGCCGGCCCCCAAAAGAGCTATCCTGAAACCTCCTTTCTGCCGATATAAGCAACGAGTGACGAAAAGCAGTCGAAGTGCAACATGGAGCCATCGGGTGGACATCTCTAGGTTGAACATTTCTAAATTCAACATTTTCCGTTCGGGCGGCCTTCGGTTCCCACTGAAGGTTAAGTTTGGTCTGCTGCTCGCAGGCTTCGTCGCGACAATGGCCGTCGTGATCTTCATGAGTTACACGACGGCCAGAAAAGTAACGACAGAGCTGCGCGAAGTCGAGCTCTCGGCATTCCAGCAGTACACAGAAGCCTTCCATTTGATTGACTACTTCCAGAATATCTCGGGTCTCCTTGCCAATGCAGCAAGGCTACAGGACCGATCAATGCTGGCCAAATGCGAGAATGAGAAGGCGACATTTCTGATACACGCCGAAAAGCTGGTTCACGCGATTCCCGAGGCCGAACGGCCGCGGATCCGCCAGATCTCTGATGATTTCAATGCTTACTACGCTGCTGCGTTGGATCATGTCAATCTTGTTCAGGACTCTGCCGAGAAGCCAGCGCGGCTTCGTCGAGCAGACGAGCAACAGATTGTAGAACACTCTCAGGCTGCGATCACGCTGGAGAAGAAGCTGGTTGGTGATCTCAATCGGCTGGCGATCCTGTCCGGCGAGCAGGTAGCGCGCTCGTTGTCCTCGACTGCGCAGGCGGCACAGGTACAATGGCTCAAGGCTCTCGTGACCGGAGTAGTGGCTTTTGTGCTGCTGCTCATGGTCCTCACGTTTCTCATCCGTAGAATCGTGGTGCCGATCAAGAAGCTTTCGCAGCTCGCCGCAGAGGTGGCAAAGGGGAAGCTTGATCAGAAGATAGAGATTCCTTCCTCAGTCACAGACGAAATCGGGGATCTTGTCGGATCCTTCAATCTTATGACCGATGGACTCATCAAGACCACTGTCTCCAAGCGCTATGTGGACAACATCATTAAGTCCATGGTGGACACCCTCGTCATCATGACTCCCGGCGGCACGATCAAGAGTGTAAACAAGGCAACCCTGGATCTTCTGGGATACGAAGAGGGAGAGCTGGTCGGGAAGCCTCTCGGAGCGATCCTTCTTGAAGAATCGGAAGGCAAGGCTTTCGCGGGACAACAAGGTACCAGCGGGGGCGGCCCGGGCGAGTCATCGAGTGGCCAGTCATGCCCAGACCAGCTGCCCCAGGACGAGCCGATTACGGGCATGCCCTCCGCTGGTGATCCGTCCCGAGCCAAGTTCGGTCCGGGCGGGCCCGCCACTCGTGCGGGGGTGCCGGGCCTTGCCGGCAGGGCGCCTGATCACCTCGGCAAGACCTTTGTCGAGAGAACCTACGTGGCCAAGGACGGCACCAGAATACCCGTTTCTTTCTCAAGCTCCGTCATGCGCAACGACGAGGGCATGATTGAGGGGATTGTCTGTGTGGCGCAGGATATCACGGAGCGCAGGCGGTGGGAGCAGGAACTCCAGAGAGCTAAGGAGGGCGCCGAGCGGGCTAACCGCGAACTCACGGATACCAATCAGCACCTCGAAAAGGCTTCCAAATTTGCCAAGGAAATGGCGGCGCAGGCAGAGACCGCCAACGCGGCCAAAGGCGAATTTCTTGCGATGATGAGCCACGAGATCCGCACGCCCTTGAACGGCATCCTGGGCTTCTCACAATTGCTCCTCGAAGATGAGAGTCTCAACAAGGAACAGAGGGATTTCGTCGAGACTGTCTACTCGAGCGGCACGGGGCTCCTCGCGGTCATAAACGATATTCTCGATTTCTCGAAGATCGAAGCCGGCAAGATGGATCTTGAGACGATCGATTTCAATCTCCTGAGTGTGGTTGAGAGCGTCGGTGACGTCCTCAAGCAAAAGGCCGGCGAGAAGGGCCTCGAGCTCACCTGGTTCGTGGATCACCATGTGCCCACGCGCCTCCGTGGCGACCCAGGCCGGCTGCGCCAGATCCTGCTAAACCTTGCGGGGAATGCCGTCAAGTTCACCGAGAAGGGCGAGGTCTCGGTCGAAGCCAAACTGGATAGCGAAACCGGTGACACTGCCACCGTCCGCTTCGAAGTGAGGGACACCGGCATCGGCGTTCCAGAGGATCGCCAGTCGGTCATCTTTGATAAGTTCACTCAGGTGGATGGCTCTACGACCCGCAAATACGGTGGCACCGGGCTTGGTCTGGCAATCTGCAGGCGGTTGGTCGAGACGATGGGGGGCGAGATCGGGATGGAGAGTGAAGTCGGCAAGGGAAGCACCTTCTACTTCATAGTCGAGTTTCCATTGCAGAAGGGCCCGGCTGCGAAAACACCTCTTGCCGGGCTCGCCAATATCAAAGGGCTACGGGTTCTCATCGTTGACGACAACGCGCGGAGCTGCCGCTTGCTGGAGGAGATGCTGACTCACTGGAACATGACGCCGAAGGCCGTCGAGAGCGGCCAGGCCGCCTTGGATGAAATGGAACAAGCCCAAAAGACGGGTAAGCCATTTGCCATCGCCATCATAGATGGTCGGATGCCCGAGATGGATGGCTTCCATCTGGCCGAACACATCAAGAGTAACAAGGCATTGGCCGACACCGTGCTCATAATGCTCACCTCAGGTGGAGGGAGCGGTGACGGGGCCCGATGCCGTGAGTTAGGCATTGCCGCATACCTCATGAAACCGATAAAGCAAGATGATCTCTGGGAGGCTGTTATGCTGACACTTGGAACAAGGGGACAAGACCGCGAAGACCACACGCTGATCACGCAGCACACCCTGCGCGAGAACCGACGTAGCCTGCATATCCTTGTGGCTGAAGACAGCCCCGTAAATCTCAAGCTTGTAGTTCGCATGCTTGAGAAGCGCGGGCACACCGTCGTAGCCGCTACCAATGGGCAGGAAGCTCTGATCGCGCTCGAGAAAGACCAGTTCGATCTTGTGCTTATGGACGTACAGATGCCTGAGATGGATGGTTTCGAGGCCACAGTGGCCATCCGCGAGAAAGAAAAGCCAACGGGCAGTCACGTGCCCATCGTCGCGATGACCGCGCATGCCATGAAGGGCGACCGCGAGCGCTGTCTGCAGACGGGCATGGACGGCTACGTCTCCAAGCCAATCCGCGCGCAGGAGCTTCTTGAGGCCATTGACAGTGTGGTCTCAGGAGATGCCAAACCCAAGGTCGCCGTGTCCGGCACCAAGCACGAAGAAGATGCCATCGATTGGCTGGCCGCTATTGCGCACCTGGAGGGCGACATGGAACTCCTGAAGGAAATAGCGGCGATGTTCCTCGAGCAGTGCCCGGGTCTTGTGACACGCGTGCGCAAAGCGGTCGCGGAGAAGGACCCGGTGGAACTGGAGCGTGCTGCTCACACCATAAAGGGATCGGTAGGCAACTTCGCTGCCAAGGCCGCCGTTGAAGCTGCCCAGCGGCTCGAACAAATGGGACGAGAAGGTGCACTTGACGAGGCGGAAGCGGCTTTCGCCAATCTCGAAGCAGAGATTGGACGCGTCACGCCGGCCCTTGCCGCACTTGGGAGGGAATCACTATGAAGATCCTGATAGCCGAAGATGATGCAGTCTCCAGACGATTGCTGGAACGCAAACTCGCGATGTGGGGATACCAGGTAATCACATGCCCCAATGGCACCGAGGCATTGCAGGTGCTCGAGCGCGAGGACTCGCCGAACCTGGCGATCCTGAACTGGATGATGCCTGGTATGGATGGTGTCCAAATCTGCCGAGAGGTGCGCAGGCAAAAGCGGAAGGGCTACATCTACATAATCCTTCTCACGGGGAGAGACCAAAAGGAAGATATCGTAGAAGGCATTGAAGCTGGAGCCGACGACTATGTCACCAAACCCTTCAATCCGCATGAGCTTAACGTGCGTGTTCGTGCGGGAAGAAGGATTCTCGAGATGCAGAATGAGCTAATGCAGCGGGAGAAACTGCGCGGTGTAGTCGAGATGGCCGGAGCGACGTGCCACGAATTCAACCAGCCGATGCAGGTGATTTCGGGTTACTCCGAACTGCTGCTCAACCAAATTCCTAAGGCGAGTCCACTTCACAGCAAGGCGGTGAAGATCAAGGAAGCGACTGAGGCGATGGCACAGATCACGACCAAGCTGCAACAAATCACAAGATACGAGACTCGCGAATACTTTGACGGCATAAAGATCATAGATATTAACAAGTCATCGCAAACAGATCTTGGCGAGGCAGAGCGCAAGCGGGAGAATTCGGAGCAGGCGCCGTCCTTGCCGATTTGCGGATGGAAAGCGTGAGGCGACAATACCACACGAGCATGAGCATCTTCTCGAGCTCAGGTGGATGCGCCTTGCGAGAAGAACAGTCAGGTTGTCTCCCGTCTTGCGGCGAACCATACGCGCCCGGTCTCCGGGCCAGGCGCAGTCATTTCATGTAGACTTCCCCAGCATGCAACTTCCTTGAGTCCTGCATTCCCGAGGCAAGTTCTGATCTCGTCCAAACTGTATCCGCGTTCTTTGTGCTCCTCATCGATCCGGATCCATGCCGCTCCCTGATTGATGAAACCCACAACTTGCTTTGTGGCAACGTTGGTCTCGAAGTCGTAGGTGTTGATGTGCGCGTCAAAAAAGCCGGCGGTATCCTGTGCGACAAAGAAGGGATGGCTTCGCCACATCACAGCAAGCCCGCAAATCGTGTTCATGTCGAAGATAAAAAGCCCGCCGTGTTTGAGTGCTTTCAAGACCCCACTGAAGGTCTCCTCGAGCTCTCTGAGATGGAGAAGGTAGTTGAGACTGTCATACCAGCAGGTCACCAGATCAAATTCGTCTTCGAATGAGAGCGAGCGCATGTCACCCTGCACAAACCTGACGCTCGGCCCCGCCTCGTCGGCCCGCCGCCGGGCTATATCGAGCATTTGGGGGGACATATCAAGCCCGGTCACCTCAAAACCCTGCCTTGCCATCGCGAAGGCAAAGGTTCCCTCGCCGCATGCTATATCAAGAATCATCGCGGGTTGTGCATTGAGCGTTCGCAGGGTAGCAGGAAGCAGGTCGGCCATTCTCCGACTGTATGTGGGATATGGGCCATTCGCATAAAGGTTGGCGAACTCCTCATAAATGGGCATGGTTGGCCACCGGTCCGGAAACGCCTTTCAATCCAGAGTCTTCTTGACTTCGACCAACTTCAGATAGTGCCCACGCTCTTCTGAGATTATCTTATCGATCTGGTCGCCCTGACTCTTGGGCACGATTGACCTGGTCTCTATGTAATACAGGATGGACTCTATCTCGCGCTGCATCGCGAACTCAATCGCCTCATCAATATCATAGAGATCTTCGAGCTCCTCTTCCATCGCGGCCGGCGGGAAAACTATGGCGTCGGCATAAGCACGAAGATAGGCAAAGTACTCGCCCGGATAGGTCTCGGGCGGTTCGTAGGTTTCAAGCTTGGATACCATTTCCTCAAAGATTTTCTTGTGCTTTATTTCCTCGCCCGCAAGGAAGCCCAGAAGATCCTTGAGCTTGGGATCGTCCGTCAAGGTCGTGGCGTGGCGGTACAGCTTCTCACCGTTCTCCTCAATTCTGATGCCGATCTCGAGAATCTCACTTGCCTTGAAATTTCCCATCTCGGACCTCCTTAGCCCGGTTAGGTTGCTATGCCAGCCTGTTTGTGTTTCTCAAGGATTTCGTCCGCCAGTTTCTCAAGGGCGTTCAAGTCCTGGGCCTTAGGATAGCCTTTTACAATAACCGGGGTCAACATTTCAACCTTGAGATTGGGGACCATCGCCTTGACGAGATCCAGCATCTTTGAGCCCCAGCCGTAAGAGCCTATGACACCGGCGAACCGCACCTTCGGCCTCAGGGCGTTGGCAAGGTAAGTGGCATAGACGGCCAGAGGATGTGGACCGATGAGGACGGTGGGTGCAGCTATCACAATGGTGGCCGCATCAACAAGCGACATCGCGAGTTTGCCCACATCTGTCACGACAAGATCAAAGGGCTTGACGCTTATGCCTCGCTCGACGAGTTTGTCAAGCAGGTAGGCTACCATCTTTTCGGTGCTGCCGTGCATCGAGACATACGGGATCACGACTTCGTTCTTCACCTCATCCGATGCCCATTCGCCGTAAGCCTTCATGATGGAATCCGGATTGAGATGAATCGGGCCGTGACTCGGCGCCACGATTTCGATATCCACGCCCTTAAGCCTTTCAAGATGCCTTCGGACATTGCTCCTGAAAGGCATCATTATCTCGGCATAGTAACGCTTGGCGGCCTCGTAGAAGTCCGACACGCTTTCGACGAAGAGTTCGGACGGAGCAAGGTGGGCGCCCAGAAAATCGCATGGGAAGAGGATCTTATCTTCGACAAGATACGTGAACATGGTGTCAGGCCAGTGCACCCACGGTGCCAGCATGAACTGCAGGGTCTTGCCGCCCAGGGAAAGCGTTTCCCCATCGCCTATGACCATGAACCTGTCTTCGGGGATGAGGAGATGATCCTTCAGGAGATCTTTGCACTTGGCATTTGTCACGACCTTGGACTCAGGATGAATTGAGGCCATCTTGGCAACCAGGCCTGAGTGATCCTGTTCTGCGTGATTGGCAACGATGTAATCTATCCTGGCGATCCCGAGCTCCGCGAGATTGGCGAAGAGATCATTCTCCCTGGATGGATCAACCGTGTCTATGAGGGCTGTCTTGTCCTTCCCCTTGATGAGATAGGCGTTGTAGCTGGTCCCATCGGGAAGTGGGACCAAGGAGTCAAAGAGTCTTCGCTGCCAGTCTATCGCGCCGACGTAGTACACATTTTCCTTGATCTTCCTTACCGCCATACCGGCGTGCCTCCTCTGCTAGCTGAGCATTGCTCGGTTGGTGATTACCGCAGGTCTATCTTCTCGTGACGGAGACTCTTGGACTCCGGACTGCCCCGCTTGATGATCGTGTTCACTCGGCGGGTTCGAATTGATCCTTGCCCACGCCGCACACGGGACACACCCAGTCATTGGGCACGTCTTCGAAGGCCGTGCCGGGCTTTACTCCAGCGTCCGGATCCCCTGCCTTAGGATCATAAATGTAGCCGCAAACCGTGCATCTGTACTTAATCATTTTCTTCCTCTCCGTTCTCGCTTCTTCCGCACCCTTGTCCGGTCCGATATAGGTCGCAGCCTTCGGAGGAGTCTTACCCTTCTTGACCTCGTGGTAATAGGCATAGGTCATGGGCTCACCTTCCCTCAAGACACCGCAATCTACGACCTTTCCGATGAAAATCGTGTGCGTGCCGACATCGAGCGAGTTCACCACCTCGGCTTCGATATATGCCAGAGCATGATCCAGCACGATGGGCACACCCGTCTTGCCAGTCCTGTATTCGGTGTCTTTGAATTTGGCTATATCCCTTCCTGATTTGAATCCCCACTTGCCGATGAAAGTCAGGGGGGCTTCCGTGGAGATGATGGAAGCGCTGAAGACCTTGCTTGCCGAGACGAATTCATGCGTGAGGTTTGCCTTATTGATGCTGACTGCAATCGTCGGAGGTTCAGCGGTCACCTGAAATACGGTGTTCGCGATCTGCCCATTGAGGTTCTCGCCCTTCCTGGAGCTCACAACATACAGGCCGTAACTGCAAAGCCATAAAGCCCTTACATCCATCTATCCTCCTCCGCAGCGTTTTCAACTGCAGAGATCATGATATATCCGGTTTGGCCCAAGTCAACCTCAAAACTGAGAAACTAAAAATACGTTGACCCCGCGAGCCAAGCCCACGGGGTCAGTCCGTATTCAAGATCTGTTCTTATAGGTCTAGCGGGCTCTTTATGGCCACCTTCTCTTCAGTGACCAGACGTTTGTATATCGATGTGGTCTCTGTCCGAGCATGGCCCAGAAGCCGACGCACGTGCTTTATGTCTGTACCCTTCTGAAGAAGATGTACTGCAAAAGAGTGTCTCAGGGAATTGCAGCTTGCCTTCTTCTTGATTTCTGCCTTCTTCAAGGCCTGCTTGAAAGCCTTCTGCACTGCTCTCGGCGTCATCGGGCCGCCTTCAATGCCGGGGAATATGTAGTCCTCGGGTTGTCTGTCCGACACAAACGCATGAAGCATGGGTGCGACCTTGTCAGACAATATGGTTTCTCTTTGCGACTTCGCCTTCCTGCCGCTCCTCACATTGCCCCGGATCGTGAGTATCTTCTGATCGATGTCAACGTCCTTGACCTTCAAGCCAAGGAGTTCATCCAGCTTGAGCCCGGATGAATACATCAGCTGGAAGATCAGGCGATGGCTCACGTTACGTGTCACAGTCACGATTTTCTGGATTTCTTCCCTTAATAGAATCGATGGCATCGGACGGGCGCGCCTCTTAAGCTCCACTGAGAGCTCAAGCGGCTTCCCATACTGGTGCTTAAAGAGAAGCTTGATGGCGCTTGCGGCGATGCCGACTGACGACTGTGATGCGCCACCTTTTGATGTGCCATCAAGGATGCCCCTTATGTACCTGTCCGCATCTTCCGCTGTCGGGGAAGATGCGTCGGGGACAGCTTTGAGGAATGATGATACGGCTGTTGCGTAGACTTCAGCCGTTCTTGCGCTGTATCCACGCGCAGAAAGATCCTGCTTGTACTGCTTGACCATATCCTGCATGGTAGAAATCCGCTTACTCGCTTGCATGCCGACGCTCCTTTGACAATTCCGTGCCGCCCCAGACTTACGTCCCCATGTGTTGGGTAAGATAATAGGCAGGTCCCTTTTTGTCAACAGGGATGTGCAAAAATTTGCTTAGGGGTCAAATTTCGTCTTGGGATGCCTTTGCGGGCATGCGAGGCGGGGCATTCGCCAAAGACGATACCTTCCTATAATCTTCCGGCATCGGGGCTCATGACGACCTCGAATGATCTGAGCGATGCCCCATAGACAAAGATGCCGTATTGATTGAGCGAGGAGTTGAGATCGCCGACTATCTTCTTGCCCATCTTCTCGCACTCACCGTAGTCCCACGATCCCGAAGCGTTCCCTCGACGTATGAGGGATGCTGCAACGACCGGCGACACGAGACTCTCCATGAATTCCCCGTGAAAAGACCTGTGAAGCGACGCGATAGAATCAGGGCAGACGGACATATCCAGGCTGATGTCAAAGGTGCACTTCCCTTGCGGGCCATTGGCGGTGGTCTTGATGGCGATCTCGTGTGCTCTAGATGGATAGAGGGTCACCCGATCCCAGGGCGGCCGCAGGTGCGGGCCGTGCCCCATGACTCTTATGGACCCGTTGGCCTCGATCACTCCGACATAGCCACTGTGGACGTATAGGGTGAAGGCGAACACCGCGAACAGGGCAGCGCACGTCGCGATGATGAGCATCCTTCTCCTCATCCCGATCTCCAAGCCTTCACAATCCTCCAGCCTTCACAATATTCAGTGTTCCCACTTGCCAAAACCCGACGCGGTTATTAAGTTAACTCAAAAGATTCGCATTATCCATCATTTTCAACCTGCTTGGTGCGGGTTCGGGAGCGGTAGAAAATCGGAGGGGGACCACGTTGGGCGAATGGTGGGAAACCTTCTTTGATGACGCCTGGCTCAAAGCCGGCTTCGGGTTGGTAACTCGGAGCCGAACGCTCTCCGATGTCAGATTCATTACGAAAGTGCTTTCCCTCGAGAAGAAGTCGCGCGTTCTCGACGTGTGTTGCGGCACAGGTAGACACGCGATCGAACTTGCCCGCCTTGGATACAACGTGACAGGCGCTGATCTCACGCGGCAGTATCTTGCGGTTGCCCGCGAGCGGGCCCGCCGGCGGGGCGTCAGAATCAGCTTCGAGCTGCAAGATATGAGACACCTGCCCTACAAGGCTGAATTCGACGCAGCCATCTGCATGTGGACGAGCTTCGGTTACTTCGAGAAGGAAGCCGACAATCTCAAGGCGCTCAAGGCGGTCAACAGGGCTTTGAAGCCCGGTGGCCGGTTTCTTATAGAGGTCGTGAATCGCGACTGGACCATCGTGAACTTTGAAGCCACGGGTTGGTACAAGGTTGCCGGCGGATACGTTCTTGAGAAAAGGAATCTCGACACTCTCCGCAGCCGCATCAATTCGGAGTGGACTTACACGAACGGCGGTAGAGCGGTGACCAAGAACCTGAGCCTCCGTGTTTACTCGCCGCACGAGCTCGTAGATCTTCTCGGCCGCGCCGGCTTCAGGCTCAATGCTCTTTTTGGCGACAAACAGGCGAGAACCCCTACGTGGGAGCATCGCATGACTGCTGTCCTCGCGAGAAAGCAGGACCGGTGAAGCGCGGGACCCACTATGCGCCATAGCGTATGCTCACGATTGCGCTTAAGTCTTCGTGGATTGGTGGCGATCTATCTTATGGATCTGACTGGATCCGAATTGGGATCCGAATTGCAGTCGATCTTATGCGCCGAGATGGATATTCGTTGAAAGGCAGGGACTATGAGCTGTCCGTTTGCCAAGACGTGTCCGACGTTTGAGGCCTTCGCCCATGAGGGAACACACCAGCACCTGGCATGGGCATTTTGCTGGGGCGAGTATCGCGACTGCGACCGCTATAAGTGTACGGTCACTGGCGAGCGGTGTCCTCGTGAGCTCGGCTCCGGCGTCGAGGCCGGGGTCTTGTCCAAGAAGGATAAAGCCCTGAGCAAGCTGCGTGCGAGCTTGTTTGATCCGCCTGCGAGGATCTGATACGCGTTAGGGCGGGTCAGTAAAGGTTTATCAGGGTCCATCCCTGGCCGGCCTTAAACTCCTGACGTGTGCCTCTCCTCTCAACAAGACCCTCTCAATTATCACTTTCACTAATCGCTTTCACTCTGTGCACTGCACTCCCCGTGGCCTGTTCGAACGCGTCCGCATAGACCTTGATCCTGGAAGCAAGAACCCGCATATCTCGACGCTCTGAGCGATTGACGTTCTACCTGATTGACCTATTGAGCATTCCGGCATTATCATCTCTCACACGGGATTGGTCAGGGTGGACATGGACCCTGAAGACATTGACCGAGCTGGTGGCATTTACGCGGAGGCACAAGCGGGGGCACAAAATGATCAGTTTCAAGACAGGAGAGCTCTCACAGGGCGAGATCGAGGCAATCCTCAACACGATACCCGGAGACATCACGTTCGTTGGGAAAGACGACATGATACGCTACTTCAACGAGCCTGCGAAGAGGCTGTTCACGAGAAACAGCTCCATAATGGGCACGAGCGTCCAGCAATGTCATCCCGACAAGAGCGTTGCCTCGGTCAATCAAGTCCTGGAAGACCTCAAGACCGGCAGGAAGGACATTGCTGAGTTCAGGGTAGGGATGGAAGGGAAGCTCATCAATATTCACTACCTCGCAGTCCGGGATGGCGACGGAGAATACTTGGGCTGCCTCGAGTTTGCTCAGCAGGATGTATCGCACGTCAAAACGCAGGGTGTCCCGGAGACGTGAAGAAGCCGGGGCAGAGATGGGGGAACGCAGCGCGAGACAGAGTGAACGCGTAGGGAAACACATAGGGAAATGAATCACTAGAGAATATGGTCATGACATTTCTGACAAACCTCAGTCCGGTATTTCAAGCCTTGCTGGCGACTTGCTACACCTACGGGATGACGGTGCTGGGGGCGAGCTTTGTCTTCTTCAGGAGAGAGCCCAATCGAAAGGTCTTTGATGCGATGCTCGGCTTCGCGGCGGGCGTGATGACGGCTGCAAGTTTCTGGTCGCTCCTGGCGCCTGCGGTCGAGATGTCGCGCGGGAAAGCCCTTCCGATATGGATTCCGCCAGCGGCGGGCTTTGTCGCCGGAAGCCTCTTCATCTGGCTCGTGGATCAAGTACTTCCTCATCTCCACCTCGGCCTGCCGGTTGAGAAGGCAGAAGGCATCAGGACCAGGCTCCAAACGAGCGCTCTCCTGGTACTTGCCATAACCCTCCACAATATCCCCGAGGGTTTGGCTATCGGAGTCGCTTTTGGGGCGGCAAGCCTCGGCATGCCTGGCTACGTCTTTCCTGGCGCTGTTGCCCTGGCGGTTGGTATCGGAATCCAGAACCTGCCCGAGGGGCTTGCGGTCAGTATGCCGCTGCGGTGTGATGGCATGTCCCGACGGCGCAGCTTCTGGTACGGCCAGATCTCCGGTGCGGTTGAGCCCCTTGCCGCCGTCGTTGGCGTGCTCGCCGTCACAACAATGAAGGCGCTCCTACCCTATGCACTCGCTTTTGCCGCAGGCGCAATGATATATGTTGTTGTCGAAGAGGTTATTCCCGAATCTCGAAGATACGGAAACACCGACCTCGCGACCCTGAGCACCCTCGGCGGCTTTGTGGTGATGATGATACTTGACGTGGCGTTCAGCTAGAGTGGCTCTGCCCATGCGCTCTCGCGCGGCAGTATCTTGCAGTTGCCTGCGAGCGGGCCCGCCTTCAAGTCAACAGTTCGCCTTGTCTGTTCCCAACCCGATATCCACCGACAAAATCTATTGCGCTCTCCCGCCCGGTTTGGTATCTTTCACAGGCTTCATTGCTCCGAATCATGGGGTTTCGGTTGACAGGGCACAATGAAGACAAGATCCTTGCCGATTCGGTGGCACAGGGTCCCCACGGCGGGAAGGCTACGCCAATTCACAGACAGGAAGACGGTGGATGACGGCCTACTACGTAACTGACTCGGACTTTCCCAGGTTCCTGTCTTGGCTTGAGAAACGCGGCGACCTGTTTGTGACCACGAAGGACGACGAGGGGCGGGTGAGGGTAAAGCCTTATGCCGAGGCCGGGGCATTCATCTATCCGAGCGTGAGATCATTCCAACCACTTAAGCCTTTCTTCTTTTCCATGTTGGAAGAGGTCGCCGAGTATCCCTCCAAAGAATCCTCTCTAAAAGAATCGAAGCCTTTTGCGATAGTCGGGGCGTCGGCCTGTGATGTGAGAGCCATCGAGGCTCTCGACAAGGTCTTCCTCGAGGGCGACTTCAAGGATCCCTTTTATGAAGAGCGCCGGAGGACAAGCTTCATCGTAAGCGCCGACTGCACTGAGCCTCTGGACACATGCTTCTGCGTGCTTGTTGGTGTAAAGCCCTATCCCGAAAAGGGCTTCGACCTGAACCTCACCAAGATAGAAGGCGGCTACGTGGCCGAGGTTGGAAGCGACAAGGGCAAGCAAGCAGCTGACGCCAACAAGGACATATTTAAGCCTGCGACCGCGGGCCATCTCTCCCAGCGCCAGGCGGTTCGCCAGAAGACGCTGGAGATTGTTGAGACGCAGTCGAAAGAGTACAAGCCTCCGAAAACCTGGCAGGATCTTCTTGCCGGGGCCTACGATGATGACGCCTGGGCTAAGAATGTCGAGACGTGCGTTGAGTGCGGGGCGTGCCTCTTCATCTGCCCCACCTGCCAGTGCTTCCTGCTTTACGATGAGAAGATGAGGGACCGATACAAACGGCTCAAAATGTGGGATGCCTGCGCATACAAGCGCTTCGCGCAGGTTGCAGGGGGCGCGAACCCAAGGAAACACCTGGTCGAACGCTTCAAGCACAGGTACTATCACAAGCTCGATTACTTCTTCAAGAACTACGGTTTTGAGGGCTGCACCGGCTGCGGCAGGTGCATAGTGGCTTGCCCCGGTAAGATAGACATGAGAAAGGTGCTTAAGGAAGTATGTCGGTAGCAAAAGACATCTATAAGCCAATACTTTCTGAGATCATCGAGGTGACAGAGGAAAGCCCCACCATCAAAACCTTTGTTTTGAAGCCCAGCGAAGAGATATCGTTTGAGGCCGGGCAGTTCATGGAGGTCACGGTCCCAGGGCTTGGCGAGGCCCCCTTCACCCCATCGTCAAACCCTCGCGTGAAAGAGACACTGGACTTCACAATCATGAGGGCGGGCAAGGTGACAAGCGTCCTTCACAATATGTCGAAGGGCGGGATTGTCGGTGTGAGGGGCCCGATGGGCAAGGGCTATCCCCTCGATGACTTCAAGGGCAAAGAGATCCTGATCGTGGGGGGCGGTGTCGGACTTGCTCCGCTCCGTTCGCTTTTCCTGGCCCTCTCGAACAGGCTTGATGACTTTAAGAAGATCCTCTTCTGTTATGGCGCGAAGACGCCGCAGGATATCATATATAAGCCGCTCGTTCTCGACCAGTGGCACAAGATAAACCCCTCCAAGATTGAATTCCGGCTCTCGGTTGATGTTGGCGACGCGAGTTGGAAACTTAATGTCGGTGTTGTGACCACGGTGGTGAAAGACCTCGGAATCGATCTGGCAAACAGTGTTGCGGTGGTCTGTGGGCCGCCCATTATGATGAAGTTCGCAACCTTGAAACTCGTCGAGCTGGGCTTTCCCGATGACGTGATTTACATGTCCATGGAGAAGAACATGAGTTGTGGGATAGGCAAGTGTGGACACTGCATGCTGGGCGAATACATGGTTTGCAGGGATGGCCCCGTGCTCACTTATGATCTGATCAAGGGCAAACCCGCCCTCTGGGATTGACGTGTGAGGTCGCTCGTTTGAAGAAGCTTTTCATCGACTTAAGTGTATGCGACGGGTGCGAAGCCAAGGAGAAGTGCACCGCCAAGTGCAGTTACCCTTATCACCCGGACAATGACGGCATCACGAGCCTTCGAGAGCTTGCGGCCTATGCCGTCGGCTGCCGGAAGTGCGAATTGGGGAACTGTATCGCCTCGTGCCCCAAGGAAGCCCTTGAGAAGGAACCGGGCGGCATCCTCAAGCGCTACAACATGCGCTGCATAAGCTGCAAGTCCTGCTCGCTGGCTTGTCCTTTCGGGACGATCTACCCTGAGGTCATCCCTTACGGGCTTTCGAGGTGCGACTATTGTTTGGGCAGGATCGCCCCCGCTGAGGAGCCACTCTGTGTCAGGACCTGTCCCCTGGGGGCTATCAAATACACGGAGATCGAACCCGACGAGGCGAAGAGACTTCACCAGGTGAGCGATCATCTTGTGGTGAAATGCGACGTCTGGAAGAGGTAGCAGGCTGATATGAACGTACTTCAAGCGGCAGGTTTCCTGGTCGGCGGTTTTGTCGTCGCCGCTGTCGTCGGCATGTTTGCCCACTGGTTTGAGCGCAAGATCACAGCCAGAGTGCAGTGGAGGGTCGGGCCTCCTTTCTTCCAGCCGGTTTATGACTTCGTGAAGTTGCTCGGCAAAGAGGTCATCGTTCCCGAGGGCGCCTCACGCTTCCTGTTCCTTTCGGCCCCTCTTTTCGGGCTTGCCGCGGTGAGCGTTGTGACCGCTATTCTTATAAGAACCATCATCTTCCCAGCCCAGTCCTTCGTTGGCGATTTGATCGTGGTCATATATCTTCTCACGGTCCCTTCGCAGGCCGTGATCTTAGGTGCGTTCGCTTCTGCCAATCCTCTGGCCTCCCTGGGTGGCTCCAGGGAAATGAAGCTTATTCTCGCATACGAGCTTCCCTTCATCCTTGTCGTAATCGTCGCTCTGATAAAGACCGGCGGCACGTTAAGGATCGGTGAGATCATCCAGTACCAGGCAGCGCATCGCCCCATAATCGCATCTGCCTCCGGCGTTCTCGCCTTCCTCATCTCGCTATTGGTGATGCAGGCCAAGCTTGCCAAGGTTCCATTTGATGCGCCTGAGGCCGAGACCGAGATCATGGGCGGGGCATACATAGAGTACTCGGGCGTTGCCCTGGGGCTCTTCAAACTCACTCAGTGGATGATGCTCTTCACCATGCCGCTCTTCCTGATCGTACTCTTCCTTGGCGGCGTCAACTGGGCAGGCTCGTGGCTCAACGTGGTCTATGCCGCCCTCGAATATCTCGGCATCCTTCTCATAATGACACTGATTCGAAATACCAATCCGAGAGTCAGGATCGATCAGACAATGAAGTTCTTCTGGGCGATGGTTGCACCCTTCGGGGTTGTGGCTGTGATCCTGGCGTTCCTGGGTTTGCGTTTCCGGGGTTTATGAGGAACGGGACATGAATCTAAAGCTTAAAGCACTGACCAAGTCGCTCTGGGTTTTTCATCTTGCGGCGAGCCCTTGCAACAATTGCGACATAGAGATACTGGATGCGCTTACTCCCCGGTTTGATCTCGAACGTTTCGGAATCCAGCTGGTGGGGAGCGTACGGCACGCTGATGCGATCTTGGTGACGGGTTCGATGAACCGGAAATCAAGCGAGTGTCTGAAGCGTGTGATCTCCCAGGCTGCGAAGCCGTGCTTTGTGATTGCCGTGGGCAACTGCTCCTGCTCGACGGAGATGTTCGGTAAGTCATATAACGAGACCAAGCCGCTGGATTCGGTTGTCCCGGTTGATGCTTATATCGTAGGCTGTCCGCCCAAGCCTGAGGCCATGATCCAGGGGGTTGTCGCCCTGATCGAGGCCAAGCTGGCGGCGGCGAAGAAATAGGAGGATGGGGTAGATGGCGGATGAGGTTATCCAGGCAATAAAAAGCAGGTTCGGTAGCGCGATTATTGAGGTTTATGAAAAGAGCCCGCACCGGACCTATATGACCGTTGATCCCAAACGGCTTCCGGATGTTGCCGAGTATCTCTACAAGGAACTGGGTTGCCGCTTCTCGATCGCGACGGGTATGCACATGGCGGGCGGCATGGAGATCCTGTATCATTTCCCACTTGATGCGGCGCACAGGTTCCTAAATTTGCGCGTGGTCCTCGATCCTGACAAGCCGTCGATCGAGTCGATAGCGGCACGCGTGCCTGCAACCGAGTGGATCGAGCGCGAGATGCACGAGCTTCTTGGAATCGAGTTCAGGAATCATCCTGATATGAGACACCTTCTGCTCACGGATGACTGGCCCGAAGGCAATCATCCTCTGCGCAAGGATTGGAAAGACTGGAGGGGTGGGGACAATGGCGAAAAGTAAGACGATCATCCCAATCGGGCCCTATCATCCTCTCCAGGAAGAACCGGAGTTCTTTAAACTCCACGTCGAGGGCGAGAAAGTTGTTGAACTCGAGATAGAAATAGGCTACAACCACCGCGGGATCGAGAAGCTCGCTGAGGGTCTCAGTTATGATCAGATCCCCTTCCTCGTGGAGCGGATCTGCGGCATTTGCTCCTCCTCTCATCCTCTCGCCGGGGTCATGGCGACGGAGGATGTGGCTGGAGTCGAGATCCCCGAGAGGGCGAAGTACATAAGGACCTTCATCGGCGAGTTAGAGCGGGTCCATTCGCACCTTCTCTGGCTTGGCCTTGCAGGCCACTTCCTGGGCTACAACACGGTATGGATGTGGGCCTGGAAGTACCGCGAGCCCGTACTCGACCTTTTTGAGTTGCTGACTGGAAACAGAAATCATTACGGCATGATGAAGCCCGGCGGTGTGCGGCGCGACTTCGCCGATGAGGATATCGCCACAGTGGTGCGTGTGCTTGACGGTCTCGTAAAGCCAACGCTCATGTTCAGGGATGTCGCCCTCTCCGATCCGGTGCTTCAGGCAAGGACTAAGCATGTCGGCGTTCTCACCAAGCAGGACTGTATCGAGCTCGCCGCCCTGGGGCCGACCGCAAGAGCCTCTGGTGTTGCGATAGATGTGCGCAAGGATCATCCCTACGCCGCGTATGATAAGGTGAACTTTGACGTCATCGTCACCGAGGGCGGCGACATATTTGATAAGCTAGTGGTGCGCGTTCTTGAGATCCTGGAGTCCGTGAAGATCTGTAAGCAGTGTTGCCAGAAGTTGCTGGAGGTAAAGGACGGCATCGATGCCAACCTGAAGGAGATCCCTCCTGGCGAAGGTATCGGGATCCATGAGGCGCCTCGGGGCGAGGTCATCCATTACACCAGGTCGGATGGAAGTAATCGACCCGTGAGGTACAAGATACGGGCACCCAGCTACATGAATCTACCCACCAACAAGCGCGCGGTCGTCGGTTACACCGTGTCCGATGCCACCTTATGCCTTGCGGCCATCGATCCTTGCTACTGTTGCACCGAACGTACGCTTGTGCTTGACGCCGCGAGCGGGAAGCAGATAATGACGGGTAAGGATCTTCTGAGGCTCTCGCACGAGAAGACTCAGAAACTCTTGGGAAAGTATAAGTCGAGGATGGACAAGATATGGACTTAGGGCTTTACGCTATTCTCACTCCGATGATTGCGGGGGTGCTGGTAAGGATCGTCCCCGATGCCTTGAAGGGCGTCAAAGAGACGATCGCCCTCGTGGTATCCGCCGTGACCCTGTGGTTTACAGTACTGCTGTACCGCCAGGGCTGGCTGGAGAGTAAATTCTTTGGGGTCACCATGTTCAGGGTGGATACGCTCTCCTCGTTCATACTTCTCTGGGTGGGTATCTTCGGGCTTGCGATGATGCTTTATTCAGTCGGATTCATGAGAGGGAAGCAGCATCTCAAGGAGTATTACGCCTATTCGCTTCTTTCGCTCGGGGCAGCCTGCGGCATCGTGCTCGCGAACGACATGATATTGCTCCTTGCGATGTGGGCTTTCCTTGGTCTGATGCTCCACATGCTCATCCATGTGGCGGGGCCGAGCGCTTCGGATGCGGTCAAGAAGACAACCATAATCGTTGGAGGCGCTGACGGTCTCCTGGCTCTGGCCGTTGCGATCCTCTGGATGATGACGGGCTCTACGAGTCTCACCCAGGAAGCTATACCTACCATTACCGGGCTGTCGTGCCTTACCTTCATTCTCTTTGCCTGCGCCGCTTTCGCTAAGGCGGGCGCCATGCCTTTCCACGGCTGGATGCCGGATGCGGCTGCGGCGGGCCCTACATCGGCGGTGGCATTCCTGCCTGCCTCCCTGGATAAGCTCCTCGGTATCTACCTCCTGGCGCGGGTGTCGCTCAATGTATTCAATCCGACCCCGGCCATGGTTCTCATTCTGATGATTGTCGGGGCGGTTACCCTGGTTGCCGGCGTGCTGATGGCTCTTGTCCAGCACGATATGAAGAAGCTGCTGGGCTACCATGCTGTCTCCCAGGTCGGTTATATGGTCATAGGGATAGGCACTTTGAACCCTGTCGGGGTTGCCGGTGGGCTCTTCCACATGCTCAATAACGCCATCTACAAGGGTTGCCTCTTCCTCACGGCAGGCTCAGTTGAGAAACGGGAGGGTACCACCGACCTTGATAAGCTCGGCGGACTGGCCAGGTACATGCCTGTGACCTTCGCCGCCTGTGTGCTTGCCTCTCTTGCGATCTCTGGAGTCCCGCCGTTTAACGGCTTTGTTTCCAAGTGGATGGTCTACCAAGGAATCATAGAGCTTGGCAAGCATGGCGGGCACCTATGGGTCATCTGGCTGGTCGCAGCCATGTTCGGCTCTGCGCTTACGCTGGCAAGCTTTGTCAAGGTTCTCCACAGTGTCTTCCTCGGTGTAAGGGAGAAGAAGGGGGAGGGGCAGAAGGAAGTCGGAGTGGTGATGTGGCTTCCCATGATAGGACTTGCTGGACTTTGTCTCGTGTTCGGCATCTTCGCTTATGTGCTGCCGCTCAGGGCTTTCATCCTGCCGGCGGTAAATGCCATACCTGCGCTCAGGGTCTCCGGCATGACTGGGTGGTGGTTGGGGTGGTGGAGCCCAGGGTTGGCGACCATATTAATAGGTGTCGGTATCTTGATAGGGCTTGTGATCTATTTTGCAGGGAGGCTCAAGTCCATAAGGGTCGATGCATCCTATGTGGGTGGCGAGATTCTGCCGGCAGAGGCCAGAGTTACGGGTACCGGCTTCTATGACACCGTGGCCGATATGACCTTTTTCCGTTGGTTCTATAAGTGGAGTGAGAAGAGGAACTTAGATATCTATGAGTATGGCAAGGATGCGGCGCACTATCTGGGAAAAGCCGCAGGTGCCCTTCACCGGGGAGTCTTTGCGGGGTACCTGACGTGGGCTCTCGCAGGCGTTGTCGTTATCCTGGCCATCCTGTTGAAGTGACATAGTTCGAGTGGGGTGAGGTAAGACATGGTTGCACTGATGGGGCTGGCGCTTGGCATATCGATCGTTGCAGCGGTTGTGGCGCTTGAGTCGCGTAATCTCTATTCATCCCTTATCTCGTCAGGCGTGGGCTGGCTGGCATTTCTCATTGGTCTCGTCTTGATGAGGGCGCTGGGTGTTGCCCTGGTTCCTCTGTTGGCTGCGGTGCTCGCCGTGTGGCTGCTCGTGAGGGCCAAGGCCGCGAGCGGCCTCAAGGCGCCTCTGGCAGGTGGCAGAGACCTCCTCAGGCATGTGGTCACGCTGATCCTGCTTGCAGTGCTCTTCGTTGTGAGCTTCAGGGCCTTGGGCGGCATGCCCGGACTTGGAGAGGCGCCATTTGCTTCGATTTCCGGCACACCTGTTGTGGCTTATGGATCTGCCAATTTCCTTACGGTGCTCTTCAGTTACAGGCTTCTGGATGCCATCGGAGCGCTAGCGGTTATCTTTGCCGCGGCCCTCGGCGCAATCACCCTGTGCTGCAATAGCACTACGAGAGGGGGAGAATAGGTATGATCTACGCCTTGTGCCTTGTGCTCTTCATCGTGGGGCTTTATGGCGTCCTGGTTAAGAGGAATCTCGTCAAGATAATCATCGGGCTGGGTGTGGTGCAAAGCTCGATTATTCTTTTCATTGTGATGCTCGGCTACACGACGAGCGGTGCCGATCCCTTGATTCATGAGATTGCCCTCGCGGCGATCGTGATGGGGATCGCGGTGATTGCCCTGGCCGTCTCCATAGCCAGGAGGCTCCACGAGAAGCATGGCACGTACGACATCAGGGACATAAGCAGATTCAAGGATTAGGGAAAGAAGATGCAGATGATACCTCTTTTCATTGCCCTCCCGGCTGCAGTGGCGATCCTTGTCATCTTGGTCGGCAGGAAGATCCCGCTTCTGAGTGATGCCCTGGCCAACCTGACCACCGCGGCACTCTTGCTGATCGCCATCTCACGCATAGGGAAGAGTGCCATCTATTGGGTCAAGGCCTGGACGCCCCAGGCGGGTGTGCCTGTCGGAATCAATCTCGTGCTTGACAACGTGGCCGTCATCATGCTTCTCACCATAAACTTCATAGCATTCATGGCGACTTTCTACTCCATCCAGTATCTGGGCAGGCAAGTATCCAAGGCCCATTTCTATAGCCTTTTCCTCCTCATGGTCGCGGGCGTCAATGGGGTCGTCCTGGTGGGTGATCTCTTCAGTCTCTACATCTTCATCGAGATAGCATCGATTGCTTCGTACGCCCTCGTCGCCCTCGGGCGCAAGCATGAGGAGCTCGAGGCATCCTTTAGATATCTAATTGTCGGTAGCATAGGCTCGGCCCTCATCCTCCTCGCAATAGCGATCACCTATGCCATGACGGGCAGTCTCAATATGGCCCAGGTCGCCAAGACTTTCGGCCCTGCCTTGAAGCCTATTCACCTGCTGGCAGTGGGGCTCTTCATCGCAGGCTTCGGACTCAAGGCGGCGCTCTTCCCGTTCCATGCATGGCTCGCCGATGCCAGCCCGGCTGCTTCTGCGCCGGTCTCCGCGATGCTCTCCGGGGTGGTGATAAAGACCATCGGGGTGTATGCCATGGCGCGCGTTCTCTTCAATGCCCTCGGCATGGTCCCGCTCTTCAATACCATTCTTCTCGTTCTGGGTGCGATCTCGATAATGGTCGGCGCCTTGATGGCGCTCGGCCAGGACGACATTAAGCGGAGGCTGTCCTATCACAGCATAAGCGAGATCGGCTACATGGTGCTCGCGATTGGGTTGGGCACACGGCCGGGGATTGCGGCTGCGCTTTTCCTCATCATGAACCATGCCGTCTATGAGACGCTTCTCCACTTCAATGCCGGCTCGATTGAGTACGCGACCGGAATCAGGGATTTGAGCGGGTTGGGTGGCTTGAAGCGCAAGATGCCCGTGACGGCAGCCACATCGGTTATCGCGTCGCTTTCGATTTCGGCCATTCCACCGTTCGGCGGGTTCTGGAGCAGGTTCTTCGTGATTGTCGCTGCGGTTCAGGCAGAGAGGTACGGCTACGCTGCGTGGGCAGTGGCCGGCAGTATCCTGACGCTCGCTTCCTTTGCCAGGTTCCAGAAGCGAGTCACCCACGAAGAGACAAGCGGGGAAGCCTGCCAGTCTGCCCGCGAGGTGCCGGCACTCATGCAAGGCACGATGATAGCCCTGGCGGTGTTGTGCGTTGTGATGGGGCTGCTGTGGCTGCCGAAGATTCAGGATGGTTTCTTCATGCCCGCCGCCAAGATCATTCAGGAAGGTATCCAGTACGGATCGAATATCCTGGGGAAGTAAGGAGGACAAATGAAGCTGCCGGGTTTGCTTCAAGGCAGGATCTTGAAGGAGGCATTTACGGCCCTATTCACGGGCCCATATACCACCAAGTTTCCCAAGGCCCCGTCCGAGCCACAGAAGCGTTTCAGAGGTAAAGCCAAGTATGATGAGAAAGAGTGTGTGGGGTGCGGGGCTTGCGCGATGGTGTGTCCGGCCAATGACATACAGATTTCTGACGATCCCAAAACCAGGAAGCGAACCCTGACGCTGTACTATGACAAGTGCATCCAATGCGGACAATGCGAGGTCAACTGCATCACCAAGAAGGGTGTAAGGCTATCGACAGACTACGACACCGTCTATTTTGACCGGAAGGATGCGAAGACGGGTATCGAGAAGGAGCTCGTGCTGTGCGAGATGTGCGGCGACATCGTAGGAGCCGCTGACCATATAAGGTGGGTCGCGGACAGACTCGGCCCACTTGCATATTCCAATCCCACGCTCGTTCTTTCAGCCCTCAAGGACGCGAATCTTCTAAAGGACATTCCCCCGCGGCAGGCGGAGCTGGAACCCGGCAGGCAAGATGTCATTAGGATTCTCTGCCCTAAGTGCAGGCGCGAGATCCAGCTCAAGGCATAGGAGTCGCGGCTTGCGCATACTCTCGCCTCGCTGCGGCCGGCCTTTGGGTCGGAACTACACTCCCCTCCGGTCGAGCCGCTGGCTCGGCGCTGGTTTCGCCGTAGATGGTTCTTGGGGATGCCGAGGCGAAGGCTGGCTTTCGCGTCGGACCTACACTCCGCTTCAGCCCAACCCTCGCCTCGGCTGGGCCCGGGGCTGGCTGTCGCTCTCGTATGATCTGAGGCAGCTGTGAACATTGAGGGATTCGATGCTCCACTTGTAAGTCTTCTGCCATTCGTCTTGATGCTGCTGTCCATAGCGATCTTTCCCTTGTTCTGGAGTCATTGGTGGGCGAAGAATAGGAACAAACTTATTGTTGCTGGGATTCTTGGCCTGCCAACCGCCGTTTTTCTCTTGTCGAGTGGAATGCATGAGAAGCTCTTCCAGACAATGGTCTTTGATTATCTGCCCTTCATAATCCTGCTTGGCTCGCTCTTCACGATAACCGGCGGAATTTCTCTGACCGGGGACATCGAGGCAAGACCAATTATCAATACTGCCTTTCTTGGCATAGGAGCCGTACTGGCGTCAATCATGGGAACGACCGGTGCGGCAATGCTTCTTGTGCGCCCGTTGCTTAAGACAAACCAGGAAAGGAATTTCAAGGTCCACACGGTTCTGTTCTTCATAGGAGTAGTTGCGAATTGCGGAGGGCTGCTTACCCCGCTGGGGGATCCTCCTTTGTTCATGATGTACTTGCGAGGAACGCCATTCACATGGTTTCTGAGGCTGTTCCCGGAGTGGCTGTTCACCAACGGCTTGCTTCTTCTCGTGTACTTTGTTGTCGATTCATACTACTACAAGAAGGAAAGCCCGCAGGCGATACTGCGGGATGAGACCAACATCCGTCCCATCAGACTTCAAGGCAAGCTGAACTTTGTATGGCTGATTGGAGTTGTGCTTGCGGTCGCTTTTCTAAACCAGCAATACATCCGCGCGATTCACCACAACCAATATTACAGGTTTCTAAGAGAATTCGTCATCATTGCCATGGCCCTTGTCTCGTTAGCTTTTACTCCGAGATTGGCCCGGGTCTCAAACAACTTTACCTGGGGACCGATTCAAGAGGTTGCTTATCTGTTCTTCGGGATCTTCGTGACAATGGTGCCCTGCATTCTTTACCTGGAATACAATGCAAAGCAGCTCGGAGTGAACCTACCTCATCAATTCTATTATGCCAGCGGTGGCTTGAGTAGCGTTTTAGATAACACTCCGACTGCGGTCACGTTCTATTCGCTCGCACTTGGTTTGGGAAAACAGGCAACCAATATGGTTGCTGGAATTCCTTATGAGCTTATGAGAGCGATTTCTCTCGGCGCTGTATTCTTTGGGAGCATGACGTATATTGGAAATGGGCCCAACTTTCTGGTAAAATCGATTGCTGAGGACAACAACATCAAGATGCCGAGTTTCTTTGCTTATGTCTTCAAGTTCTCCCTGGTTGTCCTGTTCCCGGTTTTTGTCTTGGTCCAGCTGATTTTCGTCTGACCGGTGACTCTTCAGAAAGTCAACTACCCTGGCCGCGGAACCGAGATCATCCCCCGCTGGTCAGGTGTATGACCTCGATCTTCGCACCGTCGTCGAACTTCGAGGAGGCGAAATCCGTCTCCTGAATTATCTTCCCGTCTACAACCACGACCAGCATCGGAAAGACGTACTTCATGCGCGCAAGCAGCTCGGAAATTGTCTCACCCTTGACGTAGGGGATGGCATCGCCGTTCACATCAATCGACATGCTCGGCCCCCAGCAGGATCTCCAACACTACGTTGGCCTGCATATTGGCCATCGTGCAGACCTTCGGCGCCAGCAGTACGCCCTCGTCGCTCGACTTCGCGCAATCGTCCCTCACGAGATGAAGCGGCGCGAACCTCTTGAGCTCGATCCTCTCGCACGCGCCCCATCCCGCGACCCCCGAGGCGGCGACCACCGGCTTTCCAGGGAGATCTCTAAGTACTTCCTGGACAAAGCGGGTCTTTGTTTCGGCTTTGTCGAGCGCCTCTACGACCACATCGACGTTCTTGAACGGCGCGGCCATTTTACCGGGGACGAGCCTCTTGCCGACGGCATCGACCTTCACGCCCTCGACCGCGCGCTCGATGTTTGCCTTCAGAGCCTCGACCTTGAGCGTGCCGACCTGGTCGAGGAAGTAGTACTGGCGAGTGAGATTCTTCTTTTCGACCCTGTCGAAATCGACGATGACAAGATGCCCGACGCCTGCGCGCGCCAGAGCCATGGCGGCATTGGAGCCAAGGCCGCCGGCGCCTGCGATGCCGACCGAAGCCTTGCGGAGCCTCGCCTCGAGCTTTGCCTTCTCAGCGTCTTTCATCGGAGTCGAGATGGATTGAGGGGAGATCGTTTCACCATTTCTCCCAGTACCTCGGTTCGCTGCTGGGTGGGCTCTCGTCCTTGCCGTAGTTGCCGCCCCACTTGTTGAGCCCTGCCTTCTCGTCCTCGTCTATCTTCTTCTGGAGCATCTTGAGAAGCTCCTTGTACTCGCCGAAACCCAGTGCCATCATCTTCTGCGGCGTCGGTATTCCGTTCGGCGTCCAGCCGCGCCTGTGGTAGACGGAGTCGGCGAGCTTCTCGTACTGGTCATCGCGGTACGAAGCCAAGAGCTCGCGCTTCTGGCACGCGCTCATCTTCGCCAGCGCCTCCTTGGCCGCGAGCCCCTTTTCAATGAGCTGCCTGTCGTAGCGCTCCTGCCTCGACAGGTACTCCATCTCGGTCACGGGGCCCTTCGCTCGGAACGGTATCCAGTCGTCTCTGCGCGTGCCGCGGCCCATCCAGACATTCATCGCGCGCTGGAAGTTGTAGACGCGCTCGCTCGAGTCGACGAGATCCTGCGGCTTGATGTCCTTGCCCAGCGTCCCCGACATGATGTCTGCGTAGTTCTGCAGGTGCTCGGGTACCTTCGCCGGCTCCTTCGCCTGCGCATTCGAGACGGGAGTCACGTCGTTCCAGGGGAGCTTGCAGAGTCCCACGAGCCCGAACCACGTGCGCCACATCGGGAAGTAGTGAAGTGCCTCGGCCTTGTCGGCGAAGGTCGGTATCTGCTTGTTGACCATGTCCATGAATATGAGCCAGGCCTCGTCGTGCTGAGGCCCCTTGTTTGTCAGGCCGTAGCCGCCCTGCTGCGCCAGCGACTCCTTGCTCACGTACTCCGAGAACTCGAGCCCCTTGTTTTCCATGCCGCAGTTCTCGATCAAAATGGGGTCGCCCCATCCCTTCGAGATAAGCCAGCCCTTGGTCCTCCGGACGCCCTTGGCTGCGATTTGAATGAACTCATGCTTGTCGCCCTGCGCAACTCTGTGCAGGAACTCCAGGACGGCCTCGCCGTTCCCCCACACGAGCTCGAGCCCGCCGCAGCGCTCCTTATTCAGGATTCCGTACTCGTACATCTCCATATAGAACGCCATACCGGTGGCGAAGGATATGGTGTCGATGCCGTACGAGTCGCAGTAGAAGTTCCACTCTATCACCCAGTCGGGATCAAAGAGCCCCATGTTCGCACACCCGCCCGAGTTCTCGTACTCCGGCCCATCGACGGAGAATCTCATCCCCTTGTAGGGCCCCGTCATGACCGTGAAGCCGTCAACCACCTTGGCGCAGGCCATCGTGCAGCCGTACCAGCAGCCGTCGGGTATGACCTGCGTGAAGCGCCTGTAGAAATGCTTGGAGTGAAGGTTCGACGCCTTGGGCGAGGAGCCGAACCTGTAGTTTTCGGTGGGCAGCAGGTCGTAGGCGTCCATGACCTCTACTATATTCCCGGTCCCGACCTCGCGCATGCAGCACTGGTGCGAGTCCAGGTCCCGCATCTCGGTGTGATGTCTTATACCCGCAGCCACAATCTTGTCCGGGTCAGCCCGACTGTTCGACACGCCGTCCATCTTCTCGATCCTCGCACCCAGGGCCTTCAGCCTCCTGTTCCTCCAGACGGTGCCCAGTCCGCCGCGCCCGTGCTGTTTGAGTCTCGCCACCTTCCTGCGCGGATCGTAGAACGATATATTGAGGCAGCCCCAGTACGAATGTTCCGAGCCCCTCCCGGAGGAGACAACCGCAACCTTCTGTCGCGCGGCATCCGTGTCCTCAGCGGCGTACAGGTGCGTTAGCTGCTCCGCCAGGAGATGGGAGTTGACCTCCTCCAGAGGAGCGGTCTCGATCCTCACCACGCCCTCAGTGCCATCGACTACAACCGCCACGTCCTCCTTCGCCTTTCCCTGTATCTCGATGGCGTCGAAGCCCGCGAACTTGAGGTACGGCGCGAAGTACCCGCCTGCGTTGGAGTCGCAGACTATGTTGGTGAGGGGCGAAACGGTGGCGGCCAGGCACTTGCCCATGCCAGAATATTGTGTCGTACCGCAGAGCGGCCCAGCGGCGAGGACCAACTCGTTCTCTTCGCTGTCCCACCTGGTCGAAGGCTTGATCGCCTCATATAGCAGCTTGAGGTCGAAGCCCTTGCCGCCCGTGAACTGCCTCTTCATTTCCTCGGCGACGGGCCTCTCGGCTATCTCATTCCTGGTGAGGTTGACGTAGAGTGTGCGGCCGGCGTAACCGTGGACTACCGGGTGTTTCTCGTACCTCATCTCGGCGAGGACCATGTGTGCGGCCCTGAGCTTGGCATAGTCCCACTCGTGGCGCGTGTTTCCAGTTTCGAATCCACCGGCTGTCTTCAACGTTTTGGGCTTGAAATCGCACTCGATGGTGTTCTCTGGGCCTTTCATGGGCACACCCTCCCGTGCCTGGCGTAGACTTCACGCTCCAGGTCCTCAATCTTCATCTCGACCAGCTCAAGCGCCTTCTTCGGGCAGGCCTCGACGCACTTGCCGCAGGAGATGCACTTGAAGGGTACGATGTGGCCCGGCGCTTTGCGCATGACACCCGTCGGGCAGAAGGCCACACAGGCCTGGCACCCGACGCACGCTCCTTTGTTCAATGTGACTACTCCGGATGACAGTCTCCTCAGCGCGAGCACGGGGCACATGTCTACGCAGAGTCCGCAGTGGTTGCAGACTGTGCACTCGAACGTGCCGTCCTTGCCCTGGGTAATCCGCAATGCCGATTTCTCTCCACCCTCATCGGACCTGAAGTACTGCACCTTCGAGCAGGCGCGCTCGCAGGCGCGGTCACCCTCGCACAGCTCCGGGTGGAATAAGATAACCTTGACGGTCTTCATCTTTGATCCCTCTCATATCAGCCCGAAGCAGGCTGGCCCCGTGGTCCATGCACCCAACTTACATTGGCAAGTTTACACGAGAAGATCAAGGAATTCTACGAGTTCTTTCCAGACTCGAGAGCCAGCCCTCGCCTCGGCATCCCCAAAAGCCATCTACTGTGAAACCAGGGCCGAGCCAGCGGCTGAACCGAAGGGGAGTGCAGTTCCGAACCGAAGGGCAGCCACGGCGAGGCCCAACCCGCGCGAGGTTGGAGGGGAGTGTAGTTCCGACCCAAAAGCCAGCCCCTGGCGCAGCACCAGAGCCCAGCCCCCTGCAGCCCACGGCTTGGCGCCACAACCCAGCATTCGGGGCTTTGAAATCGCGGATCGGCATATTATCATCCTATGAAGCGGCGAGAATCGCCGGTAATGAATATAGGCTCGTGAGGGAGGAATCATGAAAAGAAGAGGGTTACTGGTTCTTGCGATCTTGATTTGTGTCTCGCTTTTTGCGTGTTCGCAGTCCACGTTCCTAAGACCCGCATACAACGCGCAGGCCGGCATTGAGAGGAGGCCTCAGGCTAAGAGTCTGATTCTCTTTATAGGGGACGGCATGGGGCCCGAGATCATCAGCATAGCAAAGGTTTACTCGGAAAAGGCGCGTGGGGCGGACCTCAACGTAGCAATACTTGCGAACACTGGCAGAATGGGAATGGCGACCACCTATTCCAGCAACAAACTTGTCACCGACTCGGCGGCTGGCGCGACAGCGCTTGCGACGGGCTCGAAGACCAACAACGGCATGGTCGGGACCTCCCCTGATGGAACCAGCCTTGTGAACCTTCTCGAAAAGGCCGTGAGCAGGGGTAAAGCAGTTGGCGTCGTGACCACAACGTCCATCACAGATGCGACCCCGGGCGCTTTCCTGGCTCATGCATCAGCGAGGGGGGCGCAATTTGACATAGCGGCTCAGATAATCGAAAGCGATGCCACCGTGATCATGGGCGGCGGGAAAACCTATTTCCTGCCTTCTGGCGAGGGTAAGCGGACTGATGGCAGGGACCTTGCAGATGAGGCCAGGAAGAAAGGTTTTGATGTCGTCTTCGACAAGGAAGGCCTGGACGCGTCAGAAGGCAAGCGAATCCTTGGGCTCTTTGCCGATGCCGACCTGCCTTATGCAAGCGAACCGCTAACCTATGAAGCCCCGTCGATCAAGGACATGCTCGACAGGGCCTTGCGAATGCTCACGGGTGACCCCGATGGTTTCGTGCTTATCGTCGAGGGCGGTAGGATAGACCACGCAGAGCACGATAACAACATTGGGGCAGCCCTCGGCGAATTCTTTGCCTTTGATGCCGCGATCAGCGACGCCATGGAATACCAGCAGAGTGACTCGACGCTCACGATCGTGGTGACCGCGGACCACGACACCGGCGCCCCCGCCCTCACTTCAACCGATAAAGGCTACCCGCCAGTTGACGGCGTGGGGGACCTCATGAGTGACGCCTACGGTTTCGTTAAGTGGATATCCGGGAACCACACGGGCACAATGGTGCCGATCTTCGCGCGGGGGCCAGGCGAGGACATGTTCGCAGGAATCAAGGACAACACCGATGTCAATCGTGGTATAGTAATGATTCTTGGGCTATGATCGGGCCCTGAGAACTGCAGGTATCTTAAGAAAACGAAACAGGGGAAATTAAACAGGGGACCTGAATAGGGGCGCGGGTAAGGAAAGCGCGGCAAAGAAGAGGTAGTTGAGATGGCCAAGAAAGGCAGCAAGATCGAGAAGGCTCTGGCGTTCGTAAGGAAATCGGGGGCAAGGGACGTGAATCTCAAGTTTGTGGATCTCATTGGACGCTGGCACCAAGTCACGCTGCCCGTGGCAAACTTCACTGCTGAGACCTTCGGTCGAGGCGTGGCGTTCGACGGATCAAGCGTCCCGGGTTTCACGCGACTCGAAAGTGGAGACCTGAGCCTGATTCCAGACCCATCTACCCATTTTGTCGAAGATGCTTCAGGCTCTCGATCCGTAAACTTCATCTGCAATGCCATGGAATCTGATACCAAGAGACCCTTCGCCCGGGACCCGCGGCTGGTCGCCTCCAAGGCCGAGCGCTTTCTTGTTGAGACCGGGATTGCGGATCAAGCCTTGTTCATGCCTGAGCTCGAGTTCAATCTCTTCGATGAAGTCAAGATTCTGGGGCTGCCCGCAATCACGGGTTATACAGTGAAGTCCCTCGAAGCGGGTGTGGAACCCGAGTGTGCCAGCAAGACTTACCCCTGGATAAGCGGGAAGGGCTACCATGCCGTGCCGCCACTTGACCGGTATGCCTGGCTTCGCTCCATGATGGTGGCTGAAATGCAGAGGGCGGGGATAGATGTCAAGTATGCTCACCACGAAGGCGGTTCTGCCGGCCAGTGCGAGATCGAGGTCAGGTCCACGAGCCTTATGCTCGCCGCTGATCACATCCTCACAGCCAAGTACCTGATAAAGAACCTGGCTGCAAGACACGGCCTCGTGGCGACCTTCATCCCGAAGCCGCTCTTTGGCCAGCCGGGAAACGGCATGCACTTCCACCAGCATCTGGTCAAGAACGGCAGAAACATCTTCTTCAAAAAGGGAGGCTACGGGCACCTGAGCAAAGAGGCGCTTTACTATATCGGCGGCCTCCTGAAACATGGCAGGGCTCTCCTTGCTCTCACATGCCCTAGCACCAATTCATACAAGCGTCTCGTGCCTGGCTTTGAGGCCCCGATCTGCTTCACCTATTCCATCGCTAACAGGAGCGCAGCCGTGCGCATTCCCAAGGGCATCGGCGTTGAAGCGGATGCGCGCGTCGAGTTCAGGCCATCGGATGCGACAGCCAATGCCTATCTCTCAATTGCCGCAATGCTCATGGCGGGTATAGACGGCATCAGACACAAGATAGATCCCGAAAAGGAAGGCTTCGGGCCCTTCGACATGGATGTCTTTAAGGTCACCGATCTCAAGGCGAAGGGGATCATGGCTGTTCCCTTTGCACTCGATGAAGCCCTCGAGGCTCTCGATGAAGATCATAAGTTCCTGATCGAGGGAGGTGTGTTCGCGGAAGATCTAATAAAGATCTGGATTGATCTTAAGTACAGGCTTGAGATATACCCGGTGCGGCAGCACCCGCATCCATACGAGATAGAGCTCTATCTAGATTGCTAAAGCGGGAAAGCCAAGCCCGCAGTGATTGTCCCTGAGGTCATGCCCTCTGCCGGCGGCGCATATTCGCCCTCGCCTACGACCTCAATGCCTGACTGCATCCAGGACCACGCGGCGCCCACAAAAATCGTGGTATTGCCGAACATTCCCATTACTCTCTCGTAACGCAGCACGGCGCCCATGCCGAGCCGAGCTTCGTGTGCGGTTATCGAGACTTTCTCGAGAATGTATTGCTTGGTCGCCGCAAGGAAATGAACCTGGGGGCCCAGGCCGGCGATCATGAGCGTTCCTTTCTTCGAATTGTCTCGCATGTAAGTGCCTAAGATGCTGACATAGAAATCCGAGAAGTCCTCTTGATATCTGTATATTATCTCTCCAGCGCCTGACTTTATGGGTTTCTCATAGGACGTGGAATTGGCAAACCTCAATAAAGATAACCCGAAGCCGAATCTTCCAGTGCCCTCCATTATGCCTACTCCGTATACCAACCCGGATGCGTACTTGGAGACTGAAGTCGCGACGTAGCCGGCCTCGGCCGAGGCCTTTCTCAGGGCCAGGGAGGGGGAGGACAGGAAGAGGGCGCCGGCAACGCAGATGACAAGGGTCCGGGAGACATCTCGCATCGATATCGGCATGGGTTTGGGTGCATGGGCCGCTTCCACTAAAAGGCTCTAGCCCTCCCACAGGACGCGGCCTTCATACTCCTTTTCGAGTTTGGTTTTGTGTTTCAGTTCTTCGCCCTTTAGCAAGGTGAAGAGCCTGCGGGTAGCTGCATCTGCTGCTCTTTGCTCGAGGTCGGCGTAAAGGGCGTAAGCCTTCTCCTCACGCTTCATCGCAATGATGAGAAGCTCCTGGTAGGAGAGGTCCCTGGATGGCTCCAGATCGACAAGGTAATCGCTTATCTTCAGATCCGGCTGCGAGGGTCCCTTGGCGAACTGGATATGCTTAGGAGTCAATCCCTTAAGGAGCTTTTCATGCTTTCTCTCCTCGTCGGCCATCGAGAGAATACCTTCCTTCATCTCAGTGTTTTCTATCTTCCTGGCAAGGTCCTCATAGAAGTTCACTGACTCCTTTTCCTTGGCTATTGCGAAGGTGATGATCTCTTCGAATGGTGAAAGCGGCATCGCCTGCCTCCTCGAGTCCTCGGTCCCAACCGCGGTAAGGGTGGTCGCCAATCTGACCCAGAGGGCCCATCAAGTCTGTCACCTGTATCTTACTGCGACCTGAGCGGTTGTCAATCTTTCCTTGGTCCACCTCCTCACCCTGGTATCTCCTCCGCTTTACTTTGTGTGGCTGACGGAGTAGGATACTCAAGGGACCTGTCATGAGAGAAGCGATCCTGTGGAAAAGCAAGAATGGAGTGCTGCTTTGTTTTCTCTGCGCCCATCGCTGTGTCATCGAAGACAGCAAGCGCGGGCTCTGCGGTGTGAGGTTCAACTCCACGGGGAGGCTGTATACGCTGGTTTACGGGAAGCTGATATCGCGCGCCATAGACCCCATCGAGAAAAAACCTCTTTACAACTTCCTTCCCGGCACGCGTTCGTATTCAATAGCCACGCCAGGCTGCAATTTTTTCTGCGATTTCTGCCAGAACTGGCAGATCTCCCAGATGACGCATGGGGACGGCTCGATCTACGGTGAGGACTTCACGCCCGAACAGGTTGTGGCCGAGGCAAGATCCTACAAGTGCGAGAGCATCTCCTACACCTACACCGAGCCCACGATCTTCTTTGAGTTTGCCTATGACACGGCCAAACTCGCGAGGCGGGCGGGGCTCAAGAACATCTTCGTCACCAACGGTTACCAGACACCCGAGACCATCGACAAGATGGCGGAAGTGATAGATGCCGCCAACATTGACCTCAAGTCCTTCAGCGATGATTTCTACAAGAACCGGTGTGGTGCGAGGCTGGCTCCCGTCCTCAAAGCCATCAGGCTCATGCACGCAAGGGGCATCTTCATTGAGATCACAACGCTTGTGATACCCGGCGAGAATGATGGCAGGGACGAACTCAAGCAAATCGCTGACTTTATCGCCTCCGTATCTCGAGAAATACCGTGGCACGTCTCGAGGTTTCACCCCGCCTACAAGCGCTATGACGCGGATTCCACTGCATCGGACACCATATTTGAGGCCGCCGAGATCGGCAAAGCGAGTGGTCTCAGATATGTCTATGCGGGGAATCTGCCGGCAGGCAGGTATGAGAACACCTATTGTCCTACCTGCGGGGCAAAGGCGATCGAGCGGTCGGGGTTCTGCTCAAAGAACACAGGCCTCGACGGCCGGGAATGCCGTAAGTGCGGCAACGAGCTCAACATAGTCTCCGAATGACTGGATACTACAAAAACGCGGGAGGAACAAGCCTCCCGCGTTTTCGCTTACCCGCTTGGACTGAGCTTAGACCAGCCCCTGGTCGAGCATCGCGTCGGCCACCTTGAGGAAGCCGCCGATGTTCGCGCCATTCACGTAATTGCCCGGCGCGCCGAAGGCCGCCGCGGCCTCCACGCACGTCTTGTGAATGTCCTTCATGATCTGATGCAGCCGGCTGTCGACCTCATCCCTGGTCCAGCTGAGACGCAGGCTGTTCTGTGACATTTCCAGTCCGGAACAGGACACTCCACCTGCATTTGCAGCCTTGCCGGGGCCATAGAGAATCTTTGCATCGAGGAACACCTCCACTCCGTCGGGGGTGGTCGGCATGTTGGCGCCTTCTGACACGACGTACACGCCGTTCTTAACAAGATTCTCGGCATCCTTGCGGTTTATCTCGTTCTGGGTCGCGCTGGGGAATGCACAATGCGCCTTCTGATTCCACAGAGGGTTGTACCCCAAGCTGCTATCTATCGGAGTGAAGGTGGCTGTCTTGAACTTATCCGCATAATCCTTGATGCGGCCTCGGCGTACGTTCTTCAGATCCTTTATGAAAGCCAGTTTCTTGTCGTCGATTCCCTCCGGATCATAGATGTAACCGTTGGAATCTGACAAGGTGACGGCTTTTCCACCGAGCTGATTGATTTTCTCTACGGTGTACTGCGCAACGTTGCCGCCTCCGGAGACGAGGCATGTCTTGCCCTTCAGGGTCTCGTTTCTGGTAGCAAGCATCTCCGAAGCGAAATATACGGCTCCATACCCGGTAGCCTCCGGACGGATCAGCGATCCGCCCCATTTCAGACCCTTGCCGGTCAAAACGCCGGTGAACTCATTGCGGAGCTTCTTATACTGCCCGAACATGAAGCCGATTTCGCGTCCTCCGACTCCGATGTCCCCGGCAGGCACATCGGTGTTAGGCCCGATGTGGCGGAAGAGCTCACTCATGAAGCTCTGGCAAAATCTCATCACTTCATTGTCACTCTTGCCTTTGGGATCAAAGTCACTCCCACCTTTGCCGCCCCCCATGGGAAGGGTCGTGAGAGAGTTCTTGAAGACCTGCTCGAAGGCAAGGAACTTGAGTATGCCCAGGTTGACCGTGGGGTGGAAGCGAAGGCCCCCTTTGTAGGGTCCTATGGCGCTATTCATCTCAATCCTGAAGCCCCGGTTCACGTGGGTGTTGCCGCTGTCATCCATCCATGGCACCCGAAACATGATAACGCGCTCGGGCTCAATTATGCGCTCGAGGATCTTTGCCTTGCGATACTCAGGACGACGCTCCAACACGACGGCAACCGATCTTGCAACCTCCTCGACTGCCTGGTGAAATTCGGGCTCAGCAGGGTTCTTCGACTTCACCCATGCCATCAAATCACTGACGTAATCCGCCATATCTTCCCCCTTGGCTGAGGTGTCCAAGACACCGCCTAGTCCAGCGTAATGTGCTCTGGAATCGGAAACAAAGGATATGTTTTTGACTGAGTGATCGAGTGAGGTTAACTCAGGACCCGTGGCAAGTCAAGCGGTTTTTGGTGGCGTGCCCGCGCCCTTGTGCCTTGTCGGCGGATGCCCTTCGGTTAGAACCCCATGCCCTTCGGGCTATCCGTCGGCTCGGCATCTATGGCAACGCACGGGTAGAGCCTTCGGGAAGGGCCGAAGCGGGAGCTGGATCGGAGGCGAATGTAGTTCTGAGCCGGAGACCAGCCCCCGCGAGGCCGAAAGCACCGCTGCTATCGTTCTATTCCTGCCTCAGCAGTTCTATCGTCTCATAAGCATGGCGCAAGTGGGGAATTACTATGCTCCCACCGACGACTAATGCCACGTTGAGTGCATCATGGAGTTCTGCATCGCTGTATCCGGCCTTGACGCATTGGATCAGGTGGTAGTCGATGCAGTCGTTGCACCGAAGAACCGCTGATGCCGCAAGGCCCAGTAGTTCCTTGGTCTTCCCGGGCAATGCCGCATCTTCGTAGGCAGCGCTATCCAGCCTGAAGAAGCGCTTAGTACCCATGTGGCCACAGCCTAGGATTCTCTCATTCATCTTTTCACGGTATGCTTGAAATTCATCCAGGCGTGATCCCATGATTTTCCTCCCGTGAGACTTGTCAGAAGATCGTCACACACTCGGCTGTACTTCCCTGCACACTGGTCAATCTCGACTCAAGAACCCTTCAAGAAGGTCTGTGCTCCTTTCCCAGGTGAATTCCTGGATGCGCGCATTGCCAGCCTTGGCAAGTCTCACTCTCAGGTCATCATCCGAGACCGCGCGGACTATGCTGTCTGCCAAGGCCTGGGGGTTGCCGGCAGGGGACAGCAGGGCCGTTGCCTCATGTTCGGCATAATCATGGACCCCGCCTATGTCCGTCGAGACCAGTGCACATCCGCAAGCCATGGCCTCCGCGGGAGGCAGTGCCCAGCCTTCGGTCAAGCTTGGACACAGATAGATGCTGCTTTCATTGTAGATATTCCTGATGAGATCGGACTGAGGCGGATCCCGGAAGTACCTAATCCAGCCAGGAAGGCCCCTGGGGCGTGCGTCAGTGCCGAAGACAAGAGCTTCGAGGTGCGGCACTCTGGCCTTTGCTGATCCTATGGCATGCAAGCCATCCTGCCCACCCTTCACGCTAAGACGGCTGTGCATCATTGCTACCCGAGGTGGACGATTGTCGATAGGCAGCAAAACCCTGTATCGGGTGTGATCCATCCCATTGGGAATATGAATCATCCCGCTTGCAAGGGCTCCGAGCTCGACGCCCTTATCGTAAAGCCACTGTGCGATTACGACCTTCTTAAAGGGGGCACGCCAGGTCGCATCCACTCGCTCTTTCGGCCCGCTCCAGACCTCATAACTCTGTATCAGATAGAATTTCGCCCCCTTTTCCTGCGGGTAGTCCAGCACATATTCCGCGGTCTGCCAGGCTGTGGCGAATACGGCGTCGCCATCCGGGATATGCTTCGCAGTGGGCTCGGGGACATAGAGCATCTTGATCCGCCGATCAATAGGATTCCAACGCACTCTCGGTATGAGAAAGAGGTTGCGAGCGCGCCGCAATCTCTCCCGCATATGAGCAAGAATACCATGAGGCGGCGAAGGTGTGTGTCCTGACATGCGCCTTGGGTGTACGACCGTCACCGCATGCCCCCGGCCGACAAGTCTATTCGCGTATTCATAGACTACCCTGAAACCACCCATGGGTCTCCAGGCATAGCCCGGCAAGATGAACGTGATTCTCATAAGCTCCTCACGGTAAAGCTATCGGTGCCTCGCCGCCGGAGGCCCTTCGGTTAGAACTACATGCCCTCCGGGCGATCCGCCGGCTCGGCACCTCCAGCGATGCACCGCCACCGCAAGGCCCGGCCCGGAAATCATCTCCTATTATGCTTCCGGCGCTACTGGAATACCACAGAATTGGCGGATGCCCCAAAGGTGCAGGTTGTCGTGGGACATTGTGCGATGGTCTTCGCGACTCGACTGGGCTCGACCTACAAATGCCTTGACAATCCAGCGATCTGGGGTGTAATCTGCCGACCAGTTCGCTAGTCCTTGCCCCACATGGCGACGGAAGCGGGAGCGCGAGCGAATCTCCGCAGAAGGAGTGTTCCATATGATACCTAGACTTGTCATCACGGCCATTCTGCTTGGAACCCTGTTACCAGCTACTGCTGTCGGTCAAACCTATGAGAACACCACTCATGTGCTGGTTTCGGGGGGCACGTCAACGCCCGTTGGGGGGCTGAGTGATTTCTGGAGCACGGGCCCCCAAGGTCGACTCACGCTTAGATTTGCGACGGGCAGCTCGATGTCGATTGGATTGCAGGCGGGCGTAGCCGGGCTGCACACCGACGATGGGAACAGTGAATTGGTCCAGTATCCCATGAGGATTATGGCTTATTTCCCCTTGGCTCCGGAGGGCTCGGGTACACCTTACATTGCGGTCGGCGCCGGGCCAACGGTCAACATGTTCGGCTGTAAGGAAAAGGTCGGCCCTTGTTATCTGGCCGATAACAAAGATGATACTCGAATGTATTTCGCATACTCAGTCATGCTCGGGTATACGATGAGACCTGAGGCTATGGCCAATACCTTCTTTGATTTTGGAATCCGATATGATCAGCAGGTGATTAACGACAAGACCGACTATAAGAACCTCGACGTCGAGGTTGGGATTGGTCTGGCTTTCTAGGCCATCCCTGAAACGACAGGGGGTGAAGGCTGCAATGGATTTGCGGAATCGGACCTTGATGAGGCTGGTTATGTTTGTGTTGGTGGCTGTTGGCTTGGCTCTTCCCGCCTTCAGCCAGAAGCCTGAAGGCGCCGACGTGGGCTCGGCCAAGGCTCCCAAGACCCCGGCGGAGGCACTCTATTGCGTGGAGTTCCGTGGGCCATGTGGGCCCGCGGTGATGCCGGGTTTCCTGGGGGAGAAGATTCTATCTGCTTTCGTCAAGGAAGGCATGCACGTCTCCCTGGCGGGCGATGCCCCGCTCGTGAGTCGAGAGGATCTAAAGTACAGTCTGGTCGCGACACAGGGGGAGACTGATCTTCGCGCTGGAAGAATCTATGCCGAGGTCGGCCCGGGGAGTGAACTTACGTTCAAGAATAAGGACGGCAAGTCGGTGGTATTGCAGATTGATATTACCCAGGCGTGCTGGGACCTTGACAGATCTGCTGCCATAGCAAAGGCAAAGGAATCCAAGGCCGACTACGTTTTCTTGGCGCGCTTCCAGGTTGAAGACTTGACCGCAGACGTCAACACAAACGAGAAGCTCGGCAAGCAGAAGTCGTTTCGCGTGAATCTCGACGTAGTCGGTGTCAGCACGTCTAGCGGTCAGGTGGTTGCGTCGTTTTCGGAAGAGAGAAGGCAAATGGATGTCAGTCGCGAGGGGGCGATAAGCAAGGCGGCGAAGCATCTGGCAGAAAAGGCCGCGGGCCAGTTCAAGGACGCAGCCAAGAAGGGTTCTTTCAGCTGGTAGGTCATCCAACAGGAGAATAAGAGGAATGGATGCGAGATTGCTTAGAAGCTTATGTTTGACGGTGCTTTGCAGCGTGACCGTATTCATGGTCGGCTGTGCCGGCAAGTCCGTCTATGTGGCCCCAGGCGAGACCATGCAGATGGGCGCGGACTTCAGCGACACGGACATGCGAACGATGGCACAGTCCATGTACAATTCACTGCAATCCCGGCTGGTGAAGATCAGGGGGCCGGAATCTCCAGCAGCAATAGTGGCATTGCTCCGTGTTGACAACAAGACTTCAGAGCACATCGATACCGATATGATTGCTGACAAGCTCCAGGTGGAGTTGCTCAGGGCGGGCACACTGCGCTTTGTCGATCGCACACGGATAAGGGATATGGTGGCGGAATTCGATCTGGGTGGCAGCGGTTTCATCGATCCTGACAAGGCCAAATCCGCGGGAAAGGCGCTTGGCGCCGATTACTTCCTCTATGGAGAACTTGGCGGCATAAAGAAGACCGAAGGCAAGACCAAACTCAACTACTACCGGCTGTCAATGAAGCTGACGGATGTCGAGACGGACGAAGTTGTGTGGGCGGAAGATTTCGAGATCAAGAAGATGTACACCAAACCTGGTATTGGGTGGTGATCTGACCGGTCAATATAGCCACAGACAGGGGAGGCAGTGACGGCACGGACGTTGTTCACGGCGAGTCTGATCCCTGCCCTGTCATGATTCTGGAGGGTCGCGGCCGTCCGCAAAGCAGTCGAAGAGGTTACATCCGGACACCCAGTTCAGAAGAAGCTTTAACCTGGTAGGAGGAGCCGATCGTGTATACCAAATCGTTGGATGGTCGCCGCGGGGCAAGGGCCGTGATACTATGCGTGCTCTCATTTTGTCTTTTTGTGCTCGGATGCGGTGGGGCCTATCGTGCTACCCAGCCGGCCAGGCCGGCACTTGAAGACACTGAAAAGGTCATTTACAAGAACCTGGATCTCAAGAACTCCGTAGGTGTGCTTGATATAAGTCAGGACGAGATCAACGGCCTGCTGCGAGCCAGGTGCCGCCTGAAGAATCTCACGGGCAAGACAATCAACGCCGAGATCAAGGTCAAGTTCCGTGACGCCAAGGGATATGAATTGGATGATCCAGCTCCGTGGACCCCGCTGCCGCTTGAATCAGGTGAGATCAGGTCATTTGAGCAAATAGCATCCAACCCAGACGCGGTGGACTTCAGGATCGTGATACAGAGAGCCGGCAGTTACAGAGGCGACTGACCTCAGGGGAGTGCCGGCATCTGGCGAGTGGTTCTGACTTACTCGTGACGCAAGTGGTACTGCGTTGGTTGTTGGCGGGGTTTGATCTAGCGCGCCGTGAGCATGGTCCGTATGAAGTCCCAGCCGAAGGCATACGTGATGATGCCGATACCCATCACAGAGAGCAAAATCGCCTTGGTCATGTCTTGGGCCTTGATGCTTCCGAGGAGCACTGGTTCGCGTGAGAGATAGGCACTTGCCGCGTAGAGTTCTTCACCCATGAGCGTATAGTCACAGGTGGTGACGAAGAAGGGGAGCTGGACCACGTCTGCCGTTCCCGCGATCTGGATCGCGCCCACGCTTTGGCCGGTCTCGGCGAAAATCAGTGCCTCAGCATAGAATGAGCCGATCAGGAAGTTGGTGGCGGGTCGCTCTCTGACCATTTTGCCTGAAACGGAAGCGGCATACGCGAACTGATCGTATGTGATGTAGGTGACCATTTCCTCTTTGAATTGATCAGGCTTTCCTGCTTCCATGTAGGCCTGCTTGACGGTCTCCCGAGCTGCTGTGAATGTCAGCGGGTCTGTGTTCGGAACCTCAAGGGCGGCTCCGTAGATAGCGCTCTGTTTGGCGACGTGCGCGAGAATGGAGAGGCTGGCGATGGTCTGAATCTCGCTGAGGCTCATGATCCCCGGGATGTAGAATATCTTCTTTCCCATCTCAGTAGCCCTGCCGACGGCCTCATCGAGCGCACTCAAGCCCGCTATTCTCCTGATGTAGAGGTCCTTGCCTTTTCGTGCCATACGGATATACAAGGTGACAAGGGTGAACATCAGGATGGTCAGAACCAGGGCGTTGACTCTTTCGGTCCGGAACCAGTTGCTCCTGGATGTCACAGGGCCTGCCACTGCGCTATAAAGTGTGTCGCCGTCGGCCGGGCAGGCGAGTTTGTAATAGTACTGAGTGCCTTCCCTGGTGCTGGGGTCGGAGAAATTGCCTTCGAAGGCCGGCGCCTCACCAACCGCTTCGTAAGGGCCGTCGCGCGACGTCGAACGCATGACGATAAGGATGCCCCCGCCCTCACCCTTCCATTCGAGCGTAATGCTTTGGCCTCCGTCGCTAGGGGTGTCATGGGCGCGAAGATCCGTGATCGGACATGGGGAGAGGGCCGCAACCTTGGCGGAGGTGGGAAGGAGCGCGAGTAGGACAGCGGCTGCAACGGCGATTAGGGCTCTGTTCACATGCACAACCTTACCATGAGAAATACGGTGACACAATACCTAAGTGTGTAATACCTAATTGTGCAATGCCTGATTGTGACAGGCATGGTGTCAAAGCAAGTCGCACCGATGCGCGCCTCTACTGTTCCTTCGCCGCGTACTTCATCACAGCGACTTTACCCGTCGACGAATCCTTGAACGCAACGTAGGGAATGCCATTCGACACATGAAGCGACGTGTACTCAACCTCTCCGCCGGTGAAACCCGGTTCACCGACGGGCTTCCAGCCGTCGCCTCCAAGGCTCATGACAGTTGCCTTATGATAGTTGGGCTGATCGGGGTTCGGTTCGTCCTGGAAGGCGAGGTACGGAATCCCATCGGCGATGAAAAGCGAACCATACCGTGCGCGTCCCTGGGTGAAGTCTGGGCTGCCGACTGAATGCCAGGCGCCGTCCTCATATTTCATTACATTCGCTTTACCGCTGCCTATTCGGCTGAACATGACGTATGGCTTTCCACCAGCAACGAAGATGCCTTCCATCCCTGGTTCTCCTGGGAACATGCCGGGACTCCCCAGGACGGCCCAGTCGCCACCCTCCATCCTCATGACCGTCGCGTAGAAGGTGTGAGCGTAATCTCGAAACGCGACGTATGGAACGCCACCATCTACAAAGAGGGAAACGAGGTCAGCCATGCCATCGGAGAACCCTTCTGTGCCGACCGTTAACCAGGCAGAATCGACGAGCTTTCTCACAGAGATCTTGTGGTCCTGACTGCCGTCGGAGAAGGCGACATACGGCATGCCCCCCTCGACCGACAGCGAAATGTAGTCTGCATGTGCTGGTGAGATGGGGCCTTCGGCAGGCGTCCAGGCGTCATTCTCGAACTTCCTTACGACCGGGCCACCATCGTCAAATGCCACATACGGTGTGCCATCATGCACGAAGAGGGAAACGTAGTCGTTATCGTTGGCCAGGGAGCTGTCCCCGAGCTGGACCCAGCTCGTGCCGTCGTACTTCTTAACCACCACTCTATCGCCAAGGCCGGCGTCAACGTATGCAACATATGGAGTGCCATTCGCAACAAACAAGGATAGACCCCGAACCTCTCCAACGGACAGGCCAGCAGTACCTACAACCTGCCACATGAGGGATGGGGGCGGATTGGTGGCCTTATCGTCGCCGCATCCCAAGAAAAAGGAGAATGCGAACAGGGTCACGAGGAGTGAACCTGTGGTTCGCCATCTCGTCATAATTGTCTCATCCTTTGCCGGCCATCGGCCACCTGACCGGCTGGATCACCGAACCGCTCCTGGCCGACGCATCAATATTATAAGGCCATCTTGAGATTATGGAAAGTTGATTAGGCGAGCTGCGCCGCGCCCAGGGCCGCTGACGACTCGGCCGCCCGCACACCCGCTCTCTGCCGATGAGTCACCAATCCCCACCTGCAGTATGATGTTTTGACTAATCCCGCGGCGCACGTTATTATCTCCAAGATGCCTGTGGAGTGGCATGGCGACTGTGGACCAAGGCTCGAGCCTTGCGTTGTTCCTTGAGGTGGATTGCCAACCTCGTTTGATGGAATAGGGCACTTGCGGTTTCGTAGGGGGGCATCCCGCTGGATAGCGAATTTAACTTAAGCAACATCCCCACACTTTCCGAGGAAGAAGCAGTCAGGAGGATAAGAGAGGAAGGCCCTAACGAGCTTCCCTCGGCAAAGAAGCGCAGCATCTTTGCCATCGCTTACGACGTTATCCGCGAGCCGATGTTCTTGCTCCTCGTGGCGGGGGGCATCCTCTATCTCATCCTGGGGGATGTCGAAGAAGCTCTGATGCTGCTCGGCTTTGTATTCGTCGTGATCGGGATCACGCTTTACCAGGAGCGCAAGACCGAGCGCGCCCTCGAAGCCTTGCGCGACCTCTCCAGTCCTCGTGCCCTCGTAATCCGCGGTGGCGTCGAGAAGCGCATCGCGGGTAGAGAGGTCGCTCGAGGCGACGCCCTTGTGATTCGCGAAGGCGATCGTGTACCCGCCGACGCCGTACTTCTTTTCGCGAGCAACCTCCTTATCGATGAATCCCTCTTGACTGGGGAGTCAGTCCCTGTGAGGAAACTCGCCGCAGACCCCGATGCCGATATGAGCCGGCCCGGAGGCGATGACCTGCCATGTCTCTACTCGAGCACGTTGGTCGTCCAGGGCTATGGTATTGCGCAGGTTCGGGCTACGGGTACCCACACTGAAGTCGGCAGAATCGGGCGGTCGCTCGAGGCGGTGGTTCAAGAAGACACTCTCCTCCAGAAGGAGACCAGGCGACTGGTCCGCGACTTGGCCGCCCTCGGGCTTTCGTTGTGCCTCATCGTTATCGTTGTCTATGGGCTCACGCGTGGGGACTGGCTGCACGGATCGCTGGCAGGCATCACCCTGGCGATGGCCATGCTGCCTGAGGAATTTCCCGTGGTACTCACAATCTTCCTCGCCCTGGGGGCCTGGCGCATCTCCAAGAAACAGGTCCTCACCCGTCATGTCCCCGTGATCGAGATGCTCGGTTCTGCAACCGTTCTCTGCGTTGACAAAACAGGGACGCTTACCCTCAATCGCATGACTGTCGAGAAGACATACGCCGATGGCGAGTTCTGGGATGTGAGAACTCCTTCGGGCTCGCTGCCTGAAAAGTTCCATGAGCTCGTCGAGTTCAGCATCTTAGCCAGTCAGCGCGATCCCTTCGATCCGATGGAGAGGGCGATCAAGCAACTGGGGGACGAGTGCCTGGCTCAGACCGAGCACATTCACCAGGACTGGATGCTCACCTACGAATATCCATTGTCCAGGAGCCTCTTGGCGATGTCGCAGGTCTGGAAGTCACCCGACGGCCATGACTATGTGATTGCGGCAAAGGGCGCCCCCGAAGCAATTGCAGATCTCTGCCATCTTGAACAGAAAGAGATACAGGAGATCACGGACAGCATCTACCCGATGGCGCGTGATGGCCTGAGGATCCTGGGCGTGGCCAAGGCGCGTTTCCAGGAGACCGACCTCCCGGGCGAGCAGCATGATTTCAAGTTTGAATTCCTCGGGCTTGTGGGACTGGCCGACCCGGTGCGGCCTACCGTTGCCGAAGCCGTCAAGGAGTGTTACTCCGCAGGCATCCGTATAGTGATGATAACCGGGGACTATGTCGGCACAGCCCAGAACATAGCCCGCGAGATCGGCCTTGAGTCTAATGCAGAAGCCATCACGGGGCCGGAACTGGACAGGATGGGCGAGGGGGAGCTCCAGAGGCGGATCAGGACCGTGAATGTCTTCGCCCGCGTCGTACCTGAGCAGAAACTGCGCCTGGTAAATGCCCTCAAGGCAAACGGCGAGATCGTCGCGATGACCGGGGACGGTGTGAACGATGCCCCGGCCCTGAAATCCGCCCATATCGGTATCGCCATGGGCGGTCGGGGCACCGACGTCGCCCGCGAATCGTCGGCGCTCGTGCTCCTGGATGATGATTTCTCATCAATCGTGCAGGCCGTGAGGCTTGGCAGAAGAATCTTCGGCAACATCAAGAAGGCGATGACCTATATTCTGGCGATCCACGTTCCGATTGCCGGCATGTCCTTGATCCCGGTGCTCCTCAAGTGGCCGCTTATCCTCTTGCCTGTCCACATCGTCTTTCTGGAGCTGATCATAGACCCCGCATGTTCGGTCGTCTTTGAAGCCGAGCCCGAAGAGGCCGATGTGATGCAAAGGCCGCCGCACAATCCCAAAGAGCCGTTTTTCGGCAGGCGGAGAATCGGCGTGAGCCTCCTCCAGGGCGCGAGTGTCCTGGCTATCGTGATGGCAGTCTTTCTAATCGCTCGCCATCTCGGCCATAGTCAGGAGGAAGGCCGAGCTCTGATTTTCGTGACCCTGGTTGTCGCCAACCTGAGCCTTATTTTCACAAATCGGTCCTGGTCTCGCACTGCCATAGGTGCCTTGCGGACACCGAACAATGCCCTCTGGTGGGTGGTCGGAGGTGCGGTGGCCGTCCTCATGGCCGTACTCTATGTCCCGGTGTTGCGCGGTCTATTCCAGTTTGCCAGGCTGCACTTTGTTGACCTGGTGATATGTCTGGCTGCGGGTATCGGCAGCATCATGTGGTTCGAAGCTCTGAAGCTGATAAATGGTAGGCGAAATGGCGCCATTCCCGGAATATCGAACACATCGAATTGAGAAGCATCCGGTTCTGACTGTCGAAGGGGAGGCCAATGTACCCTTCTATTTCAACGGTCAGAGGCTATTCGCGAAAAGGGACGAGGTAATCTGCTCCGCGCTCTTCGCGCAGGGCATAACCGTTTTTGGTCATCATCACAAGGATGGAAGCCCTCAAGGAATTTTCTGTGCCAACGGGCAGTGTGCGCAGTGCCTCGTGATAGCTGATGGGGTTCCGGTCAAGGGGTGCATGACGCATGTGAGGGAAGGTATGAAAGTGACTGCCTGCGACGGCATTCCGGAGCTTCCAGAGGCAGACAGTCCACCACGTGACTTCGCCCCTATCCGGACAATAGACACAGACGTTTTGATCATTGGGGCAGGACCCGCCGGAATAACCGCAGCCTTGGAATTGGCCCAGCATGGCGTGAAGATTCTGATCGTAGATGACAAACATCGGATCGGCGGAAAACTCGTTCTTCAGACTCATTCTTTTTTCGGGACGGTCGCGGACTGTTATGCAGGAACCCGCGGGATTGATATCGCCACCAAACTTGCTGCGGAGGTCGAGAAACATCCGAACATCCGCATCATGCTGAACGCAACGGCAGTAGCACGCTATCACGACAAGAAGATCGGAGTCGCAACGGAAACAGAATATCTTCTCACGAGCCCCAGGAAGCTCTTGGTCGCTGCGGGTGCGCGCGAGAAGGCGCTTGCCTTCCCGGGCTGCGACCTCCCCGGCGTCTACGGAGCAGGTGCCTTCCAGACCCTGGTGAACCGCGATCTTGTTCGCCCCTCGGAGAGGCTTTTCATTGTGGGTGGAGGCAATGTTGGGTTGATTGCCGCTTACCATGCGCTTCAAGCAGGCATAGGTGTGGTCGGCCTCGTTGAGGCCATGCCACAAGTCGGCGGCTACAAAGTCCATCAGGACAAAATCAAGCGACTGGGAGTGCCTGTCTGGACTTCTCGCACGGTCAAGCGTGCGAATGGCGGGGACCGGGTGGAATCGGTGACCGTGATCGGGGTCGATGAGAAACTCCGCGAGATTCCCGGGACCGAGAGGACCTTCGAGGCAGACACCCTGCTCATAGCGGTCGGCCTGAATCCGGTGAATGAGATCTATGATCAGGCCAAGAACTTCGACATGGACGTCTATTCGGCCGGTGATGCTCTGGAAATTGCTGAAGCGTCGGCGGCAATCTTCTCGGGCAAGATCGCAGGGCGCGAGATAGCCAAATCCCTCGGGAAAGACGCGGAGGCTCCCTCGGAGTGGCGGAGAAGATGGGAGATCCTGAAGAGCAGGCCGGGGAGGACCCACGGGATGCACGTCAAGACCCTCGAGTCTGGGCTTTTCCCGATCATCAGGTGCGTGCAGGAGATTCCCTGTGATCCCTGCATCCATGTCTGCCCCAGGGACATGATCGAGATGAAGGGCGATCCGATCTTCGGCATCCCGGATGTTATTAAGGATGAATGTACGGGCTGCACAATGTGCGTGGCTGTGTGTCCGGGGTTGGCGATAACGCTTGTGGATTTGAGAGCCCAGGGCCCGGACGGTCTGGTCATAGTTCCCTTTGAGATCCTGGAGTTACGCGCGAAGGTAGGCGACGAAGTGGATGCGGTGGATATGGACGGCAACTTTGTGACAAAAGCCAAAGTGGAGAAGATCGGGAAGCGCAGAGTTTACGACAGGACTCTGCTGGTCACCCTGAGCGTGCCGAAAGAAACAGCTACGCTGGTGGCCGGATTCAGAGTTCAGGATCCGGAAATCACCGAGCCTGTCAACCTGCCGGCTCCCCCGGTTCGTGAGTGGTGTCCTGGCCAACGCTCTGGTGGGTTGCAGGATCAAGCGGCCGCCGCCTCATCGGTAGGCGATGAGACCATCATCTGTAGATGCGAACGCGTGAAGGCCGGGGACATAAAGCAGCTGATCCGGCAAGGTATCAAAGATCTGAATCAGATCAAAATCCTGCGGTGCGGAATGGGGGCATGTGGTGGGAAAACGTGCCAGTCTCTGATCCTGAGGCTTTACCAGGACGAAGGCGTGGATCCCTGCAATTTGGTCCCGTTCACGCAGAGACCTCTGGTGGCTGAAGTCAACCTGGGGGTCCTGGCGGGTGAGAGCCCAGAGACTCAGACTTCCGGACGAAAGGACAGGTAGACCGCGAGGTGCCGAACCACGACGTGATAATAATCGGTGCAGGCAGCGTCGGGCTCCCGACGGCTGTCTTCCTCGCGCAGGAGAAGGTCAGAGTCCTCGTGATCGACGAGTTTCCATCCCACGGGCAGGGTCAGAATAAGGCCGCGATCGGTGGGGTAAGGGCCACGCATTCCGATCCGGCAAAGATCCAGACCTGCCAGCTCAGTCTCGATGTCTTCTCGCACTGGGAGGACGAGTACGGCGACGACATTCATTTTCAGCGGGGCGGTTATTGTTTCCCTGTCTATGAGGAAGAGCACGAGTGGAGCCTCAGGAACCTCCTTGTCGTTCAGAAGAAACATGGTCTCAAGATTGATTGGCTGGATGCTCGGGATCTGGCCGAGATCGTTCCCGGGATAACTCGGGACGGCTTAAGAGGAGGGACCTATTCCCCCGAAGACGGCAATGTCTCACCGCTTCTGGCTTCGCGAGCCTTCTACGATCAAGCGGCGCGGCACGGAGCGAGTTTCAGATTTGGGGAGAAGGTGATCGGCATCAAGAAGACGGCAACTCCCGGGACCGGGATCAAAGTGACAACTGATAAGGAGACCTACTCGGCTGCGAAGGTGATCAATGCGGCCGGAGCCAATGCCCGCGAGGTCGGAAGACTGATGGGGCTTGATCTGCCCGTCTTTCCCGATGCGCACGAGGCCGGTGTGACCGAACCCGTCAAATCTTTCTTCAGCCCTATGGTAGTTGACATAAGAGGATATCCCGGATCGACCAATTTCTACTTTTACCAGGAGCAGCAGGGACACATCATCTTCTGTCTTACACCTGAGCCCATCATCCCCGGCCACAACCGGTACTCCTCATCGGTGTTTCTTCCCCAGGCAGCCATGCGCATGATCGAATTGATTCCCCGTCTGAGGAACATACGTGTACGTAGAGTGTGGCGCGGGCTCTATCCGATGACGCCCGATGGAGTTCCCATTGTCGATCGATTCAACGATGCCGATGGCATGTACGTAGCCGTAGGCTTCTGCGGCCAGGGCTTGATGCTCGGCCCCGGCATAGCGCTGAACCTCGTGAGCCTAATCACCAAAGGGAGGCCCGTCATTCCACAAGACATCTTCAAGAGCTTCAGCCTCGATCGCGACTACAGCCGCCCATCCGAAGCCCTGAGATAGGAAGACCTTCCTCTGGATTCCATTTGATGAATCCGGCATTTGTGATATAAATGGCACGGCATGCCGGGAGTCAGTTCTGGCGATGCATAGGCACTGGCCAGCTGTGCCAGGGGCACCGTCTGCAAGGAGGTACGGACACGATGCCGAATCCATCAGTGCTGACGAGGTGGTTTAAGCTTGAAGCGCACGGCACTACCGTGCCGCGCGAGATGCGTGCGGGCTTAGTGACTTTTCTTACGATGGCCTATATCGTTGTTGTCAATCCGGCCATCCTTTCCGAAGCCGGCATGCCCAAGGAAGCCGCGATGACAGCCACGATCCTCACCATCATATTCGGCACGACCTTGATGGCGATTCTTGCTAACAGACCGTTCGCGGTCGCACCCCTGATGGGCGAGAACGCCTTTGTTGCCTTCACAGTCTGTAAGGGCATGGGATATTCCTGGCAATCGGCCCTCGCAGGGATCTTGATCTCGAGCAGCCTCGTCACGGTGCTCTCCGTCACGGGCGCCCGCAAGTTCTTGATGGAATCGATCCCGATCAATCTCAAATACGCCTTGGCGGTCGGGATAGGCTTGTTTCTCACATTCATCGGATTCAATGAGACCGGCATCGTGAGTCTGGGTGTCCCCGGGGCCCCGCTTCACCTCGGGAAGATCAGCTCGCCACCGGTACTGCTGTCGGTCTTTGGGTTCCTGCTGATGGTGTTTTTCATTTTGCGCAAGATCCCCGGTGGATTGCTTCTCGGGATCGTGATCACCACTGTCGCCGGTTTCAGTCTCGGAATGACCAAGATGCCGGCCCATATCGTGGGCATGCCGCCGAGCATTGCCCCGACATTCTTCAAGTTCAAGTTCGGCGAAGTCTTGACCATTGGGTTCTTTCCTGTCCTGCTGACCCTGTTCCTGATGGACTTCCTGGACATGATGGGCAGCCTCATTGGCTGCTCGTCGCTCGCAGGCTTTCTTGACCGGGACGGCAATCTGCCCGACGCACAGAAACCTCTCTTTGTGGATTCTTTCGCGAGTGTTTTCGGAGCCTCCGTGGGAACAACCACTGCCGGCACCTACGTAGAATCCGCAGCCGGTATTCAGGAAGGCGGAAGGACGGGGCTCACGGCGCTGACGGTGAGCGTGCTTTTTGCCTTGTGTCTCTTCCTCGCACCGTTTCTGACGGTGGTGCCGCCACAGGCCTACGGGCCTGCGCTCCTGGTCGTCGGGATCTTCATGATATCCCCGATCACCAAGATCAATTTCAGCGACTACACCGAACTGATTCCGGCCTTCTTCATAATCTCACTGATGAGTTTCACGTACAACATTGGAGTGGGACTGATCGCAGGCTTCGTTCTGTACCCGATTGGCAAGCTGGTGACCCGCAGGCACAGCGAAGTATCTCCCGGAATGTGGATTCTATTCGCCCTGGGCGTCCTATTCTTCGTGTTCTACAAATACTGATTGAAGGCTTGCTCTAATCCACGAGTCGCCAGGCGAATGCTGATTCACACAGGTGAGGCAACAAAGGCCTGCCCGGCTGAGAATACCTGATTGAGGAGATCGTCCCGCATGCTGGCGTCATCGGGCTTGTCAAGGCCAGTGGCGATGATCTCACCCGAGTATGTGAATCCGATCACATTCGAGAACGCCTTTATGATGCTGACGGCCGGACGGTAGTAGTTGGGCTTATCCTCAGTCGCTCCGACGAAGATGGCGAAGGTCTTGTGGTTGGCGCGGTGGTTCCTGCTGTCGGGGTCAAACCTTTTTAGGATCGCGGATCGTGCCCACACCGCCTGAAAACGATCTATGAAGGACTTGAGTGAACCAGGCGGCCCCATGAAGTAGACGGGTGTTGCGATCACGAGGTAGTTCGATGACAGAACATCCTCATAGATCTCGTTCATGCCATCTCTGATCACGCACCTGCCATCGGCAAAGCATTGATTTGCGCCATCGCACGGGCTTATGCCGAGATCAGTCGGAATTATTATCTTGGGCTTCGTGCCTTTAGAGGTTGCACCCCGGAGGAATTCCAAGGCCAGGGTGTCGCTATTTCCTCCGCGCCTTGGACTTCCGAGTATGGCCAGGATTCTCATCTCAACGCTCACTCTCTGCGGCCTCCAGCACTAACCTGTTGAACAAGTTCGGTAGAATAGTACAATCGAACCAATCGAACAGCAATCCAACTCTGACCGGTTGAACAGGTCCAGTGGAGTAGTACAATCGAGCAGGTCAGACAGCACTATCCAACTCGCTAGTGTGTGCCAAGGAGAATGCAATGTCAAAGGCTATAATGTACCGGGTTTTGATCGTTGCCACGCTCGGCCTCTCTGCTCTTCTCTTGCCAGGGCCCGTGGGCTTCCCAGCCTTAGTTTCCGCGCAGTCAACCCCCTCGGACTCGCTCGATCTGGAGCGCCCGGATACTCTATCGATCCCGCCGATTGAAACTTTCATGCAGATCGGCTCCGCCACATCACCTCAGATGGCAGAGGACGGAAGCTCGATCTTCTTCGCAACCTCTATGTCGGGAGTAGATCAGGTCTACGAGCTTTTGCGATCGGGTTGGCCATATCAGCTCACCGCATTTGTTGACGGCATCGACTTCTTCAAGGTTTCCTATAGCGGCAGCAAACTCGTGGTCGGTGCAAGCGCGGGAGGCAGCGAACAGTCCAATCTTTATCTTGTGGACACGGACACCTATCTCGTCTCCACACTCAAGCAAGCAGAGATGGTCCAGCATGGCTCGCCTCTCTGGAGTCCCGACGAACGCCATGTCTATTTCAGGAGCAACGAAGAGAGCGCGAAGGATTTTTACATCTATAGAATAGATGTGATGACCAAGACCATTGAGAGGATCTGGCAACACGAAGGTTGGAACGAGCCCGTCGCGATCTCAGCCGATGGAACGAGACTTCTGGTGTCACATGACAGGTCCAACGTGGATAATGACCTCTATCTATTGGACCTCGCCACGCGCGGGGAGACCCTGCTCACCAAGCATGAAGGGGACTACCTTTTCTTGGATGCGAAACTCAGCCCCGATCTCAGCTACGTTTACTTTGTGACCAACATGAACGAAGACGGCATGGGCCGTGTTGCCCGGGAGGCTCTGCCGGGAGGGAAGATCGAATTCATAAACCCTGAATCGCCGTGGGAGACTGAAAAGATGGATCTCTCGGACGATGGCGAGCACCTTGCCTGGGTTGAGAATGTCGAAGGCTATGGGGAGCTTTATACGCTCAATCTCGTTGACAGCACCAGGACCGAGTTGGGCGAAATGCGGGGGATAGTCTCAGCGATAGATGTCTCAAGTGCCGGCACAATGGTGTTTGCCTTCGAGAATGCCTCAGCGCCCTCCGACGTTTGGAAATACGACATCGAGGAGAGCGACCTGGAGAAGCTGACGCACTCGACGCTTGCGGGCATAGATCAGTATCTCTTTGTCGAACCCGGGCTCATACACTACAAGAGCTTTGACCAGCTTGGCATCCCGGCATTTCTTTATCTTCCGCGCGATTGGGCCGGCGGGCCGATCCCATTCATCATGGATATCCACGGCGGTCCCGAGGGCCAGTTTAGGCCGGGTTTCTCAAGGCACTTCCAGTACTTGATTCTAAATGGCTACGGCTTGCTTGCCCCCAACGTGAGGGGAAGCTCCGGCTACGGCCGCGAATACATCAAGCTGGATGACTATAAGAATCGCAAAGACTCCATTCGTGACATCTACGAGGGAGCCAAGTGGCTTGCCGATAACGGTTACGCCAGATTCGGGGAAATCGGAATCAAGGGCGGCAGCTACGGCGGATATGCCACGCTCGCAGCGCTTGTCGAATACCCTGACGTTTTCGGAGCGGGGCTGGATGACGTCGGCATCGCTAACTTCGTAACTTTCCTAAAGAACACCGCGCCATATCGCAGGGCGCTCAGGGAAGCCGAGTACGGCCCCCTGACGGATGAGGCATTCCTGCTTGAGATATCGCCCCTGACACATGCGGATAGGATCAAGGCTCCCCTACTGATTGTCCACGGTGTGAATGACCCACGCGTTCCCATAGGTGAGGCCCGGCAGATGGCGGATGCCATCCGGGCGAGGGGTGGTGTGGTGGACACCCTGATATTCGCAGATGAGGGACACGGTGCCGGCAAGCTCACGAACAGGCTGGTTTACTACCGTAAGATGGTGGAGTTTTTCGACAAGTACCTCAAGTAAGTCCTCGCCCCACCCTCTCCCAAAGGGAGCGGCCGAAGGAGAAGCCTTCGCCCTGCAGGCTCCCAAAGGCAGATCTGGAGAGGTCCAGCGAAAAGACCCACGGGACGGGGGAAAGGGGCTACCAGCCGAGATCGCGCAGATCGTTATCTGTCAGCGAGAAGTGATGCCCGATCTCGTGAAGCAGGGTCTTTCTTATCTGCCGGTAGGCTTCTTCTCTGGTCCGGCATATTGACTCGATGTTCTTCTTGTACAGGCTGATCTTGTCGGGGAGCACGAGGCCGTAGTGGGTTGTGCGCCTCTTTTGGGGCACACCCTGGTAAAGCCCGAGAAGGATGCGACCTCGCGGGAGTCTCCTTCCGAACTCAGGTGGCGGGTTGTCCTCGACCACAACCTCAACATTATCGAGTTTGGCCTTGAACTCCTCCGGCAGACTCTCTATGGCCTCCGCCACAACTTCTCCGAATTCCTCGTTGTTCAGCTCAAACATGCTCTAGAGCAGCCCCCCGGATTCGTCAAAGGAACCATCGCGGCCGGCCATCTGCTCTCCGGGCCCCGAGATTCCGTGAGTGAAATCTAAGTGACTTCCCGGCCCACCTACTTAAGGACGTGCATCCATTCTGCAAGCAGGAAGTGAAGCCGTCCGATAAGCAGCGAGATACGAGCCATCACGGTGTAGCCGAAGGAAGCACCGAAGGAAATCATCAGGAAGTAAACGCCTAACTTGGCACTGGCGCCGAAGCCCCCGCGATGTTCTATGGAGAAATAGAAGTACGTGAGAGTGGTAATGACGCCGATGAGGAGCACGATATAACCGAATGCCGTCCAGAAGTTGTAAGTAACGAAGTTTGCCTTCACGAAGGGTGCGAAGGTTCCAGCCAGCTGGGGAATGATGTCGCCTTCGACGGCTGCTATAATCTGGAGCCCGAGCGCGACGCCGAGCACGAAGGTGAGAGGAAATCTCACAAGCCAAGACGTCTGTCTGAAAAGCTGGGTAAACATCATAAAGCCGAGGATGATGGGGATGATGTTCCAGTAATTGTGTTCGAAGAAGAACGGGTCAAAGAGATTGGGTTTGGCATAGTTCCAGAAGAAGTAGGAAGCCCAGTAGCCGGCCGACAAGCCGACGAAGATATATTCCGCGACCTTGTAGAAAGGGTTGTCCTTGTAGAGGAAGCTATAGATCGCGAGCGTCAGGGCTGCCGCAATCCATGGCCATATGCCTGTCGTCATGTACATGGGCTACTTCTTCCGTTTCTTCTCATACCAGTAAAGCGCGTTACCAAGACCTATGAAGCCGATTATCAACATGTGCGCGATCGATTGCGAGTCCATGCCCACGGTCGCAAGTCCCGGCATCTTGACCAGGCGCTCATATTCGGCGGCGCCCTTCATCCCACCTATCAGACCAACCAGCTGCCCAGTCTGGAGATACTGGTAATACTTGGGTGCGCCGATTGCCGTCTGGGCGGTCACGAGATTGCCGCGGTAGCGTGCGTGGTAATAAAGAATCCACTGGTCGCTTCCGGGGTCACCCATTGAGAACGTGAGCACGAGGCCGATATCCTTAGCACTCTTTATGTCCTTCATGATGGGGATATCCTGAACGGGTGTCCCGTAAACATCCTGCCTGCACACGTCATGGATGTTCCTGCCCAGGTTCACGAGCATCACAGCTCCGCCAGGGCGGAAGCCGAAATTGACGAAGTCCTTACCGTATTCTCTGTGGTATTCGTCCACGGCAATCGCTTTGAGTGCCCGCTGGCCCAGCGGCACGCCTGTGGCCCACATGCCTATTACCATCACGCGCAAGTCTCTTGCGAAACAGTGCCGCATCACGGACAGGGTTGCCGGATAAAGCTCGGGCGCCCCGGATGGATCGTAGTCCACCGACATAAGAACTACCGATCTTGGCGGCAGGCTTTCGATCACGTCGTAAGCCTGTTGCACGGGCTTGCTGATATCAACGGGAAAGCCAATCGGGATCAAGAGGGGGATCATCACCGCGAGCAAGACTGCCAGGAAAATTATCCTCCGGTCGAGATCACTGATCTTCTGAAGAAGGCTCACGGTCATTCTCCTACTGCATGTATGATCTTTCTATGCCGAGTATCATTCTCAGGGACATTGATATGAGGCCGAGGTCTATCCCGATCATGATGCCTCGCTTGGCCGCTGCATTGGGATAGGTCATCAGCCATTCGGTGACCTTGGGAAATCCGTGCCAGATGCTGGATCCAATCGGGACCCTGCCGAGCATGACCACAACCGCCGCGAGAAGCAGCAGAAGTGCTTCCTTGTTTCTTGCTCTGAATGCCCTGAAGGACGCCGAGGTCATGAAGAAAGCCAGCAGCGAATACATAGTTGCCTCAAGCGGGAACTGGACGTTGAAATACACGTACATGAACGCGCTGCCCTCTTTTATGGAATCAGGGCTCAGCTTGTAGAATCCACAGAAGAGCTGCACCCCCAGGGCGACCAAAAGGATGATCGAGTACTGCCAATCTCGCGATCTCTTCTTCACCCGCTCGCCGTTAGCGCGCGCCAGGTTCATGGTGCCGAGGAAGGTGAAGAAGGTTATGATGCCCAGATACCAGTTTCTGAACATCTGGTTCACGTCGGCAATTGGTTTGGCAGGAATGAAGTTGGTGACGATGGTGAAGATCCCCATCGCGAAGATTATGGCAAGCGGCAACTGCCTCTTCATGTCTTGGTCGCGCCCCCGATCCTAATGAACCGAAAACCACTGATAGAAGACAGGCTTTCCCAACAGACTGAAGACAACCCCGATGATTATGATCAAGAGAAACAGGGCTTTTGCCACATCCTGCCCTTTTATGGTTCCGAGCTGAACGGGATCCTGTGAAAGCGAAGCGCCCGCCGCATAGAGTTCCTCGCCAATCAGGGTGTAGTCGCATGCCGCTACAAAGAAGGGCAGCTGGTCGATCTGCGCCGTTCCCGCTATCTGGATTGCGCCAGTAGCAAAACCGGTCTCGGCCAAAATGAGAGACTCAGCATAGAAAGCGCCGAGATAGAAATTGGCGGCAGGTCTCTCTCGCATCATGATGCCGTCGACCCCCGCGACATAGCCAAACTGGTCGTCCGTGAGATAGCGGATGTTCTCTTCCTTGTAGTCATCTGGCTTTCCGACCCTGAGATAGCTCTCCTTCACAGTCTCCCTTGCCATGGACATCTGCATCGCTTTATTACACGGCACTAGAAGATTGCTGCCGTAGGTGGCGATTTTCTCGGCTACTCTTGAGAGGATATTCATGCTGGCGATAGTCTGGGGATCGTCGATGTCGAGTCCCCCCGGAATGTACAGGATCGACTTGCCCATCTCGGTGGCGCGTCCGATTGCCTCGTCAAAGGCATCAAGAGCCGGGATTCTTCGCACGAATACTTTCCCCTTCTTGCGTCGAGCCACTGATATGTAGGCGAGAATTGAAGCACAGCAGAACACGACGAGAACAAGTACGCTGGTCCTGCCATTGTACCACTGCATGATTCCCGATGCAGGCCCGGCCAAATCCGAGGATGTCATGGCGCTTACGCTCAGAGCGTCAATCCGGTACCAGTATGGTTTGCCAGGCTCGATGCCGCCGTCACTGAATGTCTTAGTGCCCGCCGGTACCGATCCGGCTTCGGCGAATTCGCCGGTGGGTGACCCGGCACGCATGATCTTGTACTCGATCACGGTGCCAGGGGCCGATGCCTCAGTGGGAGAGACGTCCCAAGTGATATCTATGCTTGTGCCGCCATCGTCAGGCGTGTCTTTGAGTAAGGCTATCCTGGCAGGTGCGATGGGAACAGCAGTCACCGGGGGGGTCACCACCTGCGCGGTATCTGCGATCTGCCCCTGGGGTGATGTGCCCTGGGGCGGTCCCTGGGAGTCCGGCGTTGCCGATCTTCCCGGCGTGGGGAGTGCGAGAACTGCGACTGCTAGAGCCAGACTTAATACCCACAAGATCTTCCATGTCACCGCTTCTAGTGGCATTCGGCACCCCACCACGTTATTATCGCACGTGCCCTCGGGGTCCTTACCCCAACCTAATCTCGAGGTGTTCTCCCGAACCCTGTCCACCCCAAAACCCGCGCCAATTGGCTGTCAGGAAGATTCCGCCTGGCTGCCCTTATCGTCTCCTGGCACCTGGCCGTTTCTTGGACTTCGTAACTCTACCACTTCTTGCCGGCTTCTTGGCAATCTTTTTTGGCTTTGGACGGGTTTTTTCTTTGCCAGCCTTCGGCCCCTGGGCCACGGCCTTCCGCTTTGCGAAATCGCAGAGTTCCTTCGCCTTGGCAGCAATGTGTTCCGCGCTCACCTCGAATTCCTTGACCAGCTCCCACGGAGCACCGCTCTCGCCGAATCTGTCCTTGACGCCTATCATTGCCGAGATGACCGGCCTGCCGTAAATCTCCTTGGCCTGGGACATCGTCGCCGTAATCCAGTTCCCGAAACCGCCGACCTGGTGCTCTTCGGCAGTGACGACGACGCCGGTCTCAAGTGCCGCCTTGATGATGGTCTTCTCGTCGAGTGGCTTTATGGTGTGCATGTTCACGATGCGGGTCTCAAGCCCGAACTCCTCCTTGAGGATGTAGGCTGCTCGCATGGCTTCGGGCACGCTTGGTCCACAGGCTATGATGGTCAGGTCCTCGTTCTCGTTCTTGTACTTCGATGAGAGGAAGGTCTCGAAGGCCTCAATGAATTTGTCCTTCTCGCCGCGGTACCTGATGATATTGGCTTCGCCGAACTTCCAGGGCGTCTCGAACGTCGTCACAATCGGAGTCGCCTCTCGTGCGAAGCGAAGGTACTTGGGCCCCATAATACTGAAGAGCGCATACTCAGATGCGCGCTTGGTTTCGATGTAGTCGCAAGGCACAACGACCGTCATGTTAGGGAGCCCGCACATTTGGAAGAGCTCCTCAAGTGCCTGGTGAGTGGCGCCATCCGGCCCCACCGAAACGCCGCCATGCGCTCCGGCGATGAACACGTTGAATTCGCCGTAGCAGACCGTGGTCCTCAGCTGATCAAGGTTCCTGCCTGAAGCGAATACTCCGTACGTTCCGAAAACAGGCAGCTTACCTTCCTTCGCGAGTCCTGCCGCGACGCCAGTGGCACTCTGCTCAGCGATGCCCATGCTCAGGAAGCGGTGTTCTCTTCCAGGGCAGCCCTTATAGAAGTCGCTTATCGTTATGGAATCCGATATGTCGCCTCCGAGGCAAACCATGCGCTCATCGTGGCCCGTGTCGCAGAGCGCCTTGCCGAAGCCTTTCCTCGTGGGGCTCATCTCGGCCTTCATGCGCTCGCCCACGTTCCAGAAGTAGTCGCGGCTGAACTTGGGCATCTTGGCCTCAAGTTTGCTGGTCGCGGCCTTCTGGTAATCCTGTGAGATCTGGAACATCCTCTTGACGGGCAGTGTGTCATGAAGCCCGAGCTCCTTAAGGCCCTTCTCCATTTCCTCGACCGATGGTGACTTGCCGTGCCAGCCGGCGATGTTCTCCATGAAGCTCACGCCCTTGCCTTTTATGGTGTGAGCAACGATCAGTGTGGGTTTCCCCTTGAACGCCAGCGCGGCGTCAAAGCCCGCGAGGATCTCTTTCATGTTGTGGCCGTCGAGCTCAATCACATTCCAATTGAAGGCCCTGTACTTCTCAACGATGGGATCGATGTTCATCACTTCTTCAACCCAGCCATCGATCTGGAGCCTGTTCTTATCTAGGATTCCCGTGAGGTTATCAAGCTTGTAGTGGCCTGCCTCCATTACGGCTTCCCAGACCTGGCCTTCCTGCTGCTCGCCATCGCCCATGAGGCAGAAGACGTGGTAATCCTTCTTGTCCAGCTTGCCTGCCAGCGCTATTCCGTTCGAGATCGAAAGCCCCTGGCCGAGCGAGCCGGTCGAGGCTTCGATTCCGTCGAGCTTCAGCCAATGCGGATGCCCCTGGTAGGGAGCGTAAAGCTTACGCAGTTTTGCGACCTCCTCGATAGGGAAGTAGCCCGCCATGCCAAGTGAAATGTAGAGGGCAGGTGCCTTGTGGCCCGTGGACCAAATGATCCTGTCACGATCAGGCCAGTGGGAATTCTTCGGGTCGTGCTTTGCCACCTTAAGGTACAATGCTGCCGCTATATCCATTATGGAGAGAGTTCCCCCTGCATGGCCGGAGCCGGCGCACGCAAGCGAAATCAGGTTGTAACCCCGCATGTAACGTGCGGCTCGCTCCAGGTCCTCGGTTGAATAAGCCTTCGACACCTTCCCGGTTCTGGAATCGATGATAGGCATACCTCTACCCCCTCGCGTTTGCCATCCAGTTCACACGCTTCACGCATTACATGATTTTAGCCAGGGTAGGACCCCAGCCGCTCCAGACCTTACCAGAAGCCGCAGTGTTAGTCAAGAAATTAACCCTTGCTGCTGGAAAGGCGACAGACGAGGAATTATCTGATGACGGTGATCTTGCCTTTGATCCCGTCACCGCCAGGATTTGTGCCGACGAAGAGATAGACTCCGGTGACTGGCGGGGCGCGCTGTCGCGTCGGAAAGACATTGCGCTCGAGCAGATCTCTGCGTCCGACCTCGCCTGGGGCTCGCTTTCGCGTCGGGACTACACTCCGCTCCAGCCGAGCCCCGGGCTTCGGTCTCGTCGGCGGCAGACCGTCGCGTCGGAAGGAGGCCGTGCTTGAAAGTGAGATGAAGACTCATGTTCCCCTTTTCATCGCGTCCGGCGACAAAATAACGGTTGACCTGTAGACGGGAAAGTATCACGATAGAGTGGAGTAGCATGAGAGGATTGGGTAGACAGTCGCTCTTGTATTGGCGCAGGTTAGGCGCATCAGCACTTCAAGGGGGTAAGGACTAAACTATCATGGGACGAATCGGCACTACAGAAATCCTGCTCATAGTTCTTGTGATCATCATCCTTTTTGGGGCGAAGAGAATTCCTGATCTCATGCGTTCGCTCGGTTCCGGCGTGCGCGAATTTAAGAAGGGCATGCGGGACAATGGTGAGGAGAAGTCCGCTGAATCGAAGCCTGGTGGCGAGAAGCCTCCGGCCGAGAAGTCTCAATAGGAGACCATAGCCAGGGTCAGCAGTCTCCCATCTGCGAAGTAAGTACGCCCCCACTAAAGTGGTCTTCGGGCTTGCCGTCACATTTCCACAGTTGGTGCCTCATCGGCGCCTCGCGGGAACATCCTCGCGGCCGGAAGCCCTGCGCTCAGAGAAGTGATATTCGCTCCGGGCAATCCGCCGCTTCGCCTGCCCCGGGTGGACAGGTGAGGGAGTGGGGTTGATGCGGAGGCGAATGTCGTTCTGAGCCGAAGCACCACCCCCGACCGAGTGTCTCGCGGTAACATCCTCGCGGCCGGAAGCCCTGCGCTCAGAGAAGTGATATTCGCTCCGGGCA
>CAYHHI010000001.1:0-90980 GCA_964356335.1 uncultured bacterium | reverse complement strand
ACAGGTGAGGGAGTGGGGTTGATGCGGAGGCGAATGTCGTTCTGAGCCGAAGCACAACCCCCGACTGAGTGCCTCGGCGTCAGATGCCGCCTAAGATGTCCTGAGGAGGTTCTCCGCAAATCTCCTGGCGTAATCACTTGTGGGGAAGGCGGATTCAAGGACGCGGGCCCCAAGCTCGCTTGCGTCCTCGGGTGGCAGGCAGTACTGCATCTCGAAGAACCTCTTCCTGTAGTCGGCGACCTTCGCCTTGACGTCTGACTTCCTTATCACCGCATCGGCAACCAGACCGGCGAGGTAATCGAAGTCCTTCTCCTCCATCCCGAACCTCGTCATCTCCTGGACGCCCGTCCTTATCCCGCTTGACTCGATGAAGCTCTGGTCATCGGGGAGAGCCTGGTAATTGCAGATGATGTTGTTGTCCTCGAGCCTTCGGGCGACCTCCTCGCCTGTGCCATACTTGCGCACCCTGACGATCACTTGATGGGTCTCGGTGAAACCATCCTTTGGATCGCCCTCGACATCAAGGCCATGCTCCTTCAAGGCCTTTGCGAAGGCCCTGGCATTCTTGCGCACCTGGGTCTGGTAAGCGTCCTTGAAGGCATTCATCTCGTAGGTTGCTATGAGCAGCCCCAGGAGAGTTCCCAGGTGGTGATTGCTCGTTGAGCCGGGGAAAGCCCGCCCTCTGATTTCCGTCCAGAGCTTCCTCAACTCGTGGCCCTTTTCGAAATTGCTCGCGACCACACCGCGCTGCGGACCGAAGAAGGTCTTGTGCGTGCTGCCGGTCACGACATCGGCGCCTTCTTCGAGCGGTTTTTGAAATGCACCGTAGAGTCCAAGCGTGTGCGCCATGTCATACATGATGACCGGTCTCGGGCTGAGCCCGCTGGCAGCCGTCTGGGCCTCGGCCACCGGCTCGGGACATATGAACATGCTCTTCCCAAACACTATGAGATCGGGCCTCCGCTCCTTTATGAGCTCCGCCATGGCGGCGGCGTCGATCCTGTAAGGATTGTCTTTTCTCACAGGGAAGTTGAGGACCGCTTCCTTACCCGTCTGGGGATCGATCTCGACAAAGTTAAACAGCGCACCCATGGGCTGAGAACTCAGGTGGCCGCCCTTCGTGAGATCGTTGTTCATGACGAGCCTCATCCGGTTCATCCGTCCCGGGGTCCCGGCATTGATGTGTTTGGTCATCGCCTTGAAGACAACTTCGTTGGCCATCTGACCGCTTATCGGGCGAAGTTCGACTTCCTTGCAGTTGAAGTATTCACGCATGGCACCTCTCAGTTCCTCCTCAACGTCCCTGATGAAATCGGTGCCCTGGTAGAAATAGATTTCCTTGCCCTTCAAAGTCCTGTGCTCGGCGTAGCGCCCCGCAGGATCGGATACTTCGCACATCTTGACGATGAGGCTCGGTGTGGTCTCCGATGGGATGAGGTTAAAGCACTGGCGCTGGCGCCAGAGATTGTTCTGGATGGTTCGCGATAGGACGTCTTCAAGCCGCTGTTTGAGGTCTGCCATGTCCTCCTCCGTTGCTATGAATCCTGGTGTATCGTGCTCAAGCACTCATCATATTCCATGTGCGCGCCGAAGTCAAATGGGTGTTGGGCGGGCACGCCTGGGTGCCGCCGGGCCAGCGGCTGGACCGGAGGGGAGTGTCTTTCCGACCCGAAGGCCAGTCGCGGCAAGGCGGAGTCTGGCGCCGGTGCTAGTATTCAAAAGCCTTGAGTGTTCAGCACCGTGCGGTTATATTCCTCGGTACGGATCGGTACGGAATTGTGGTGGTTTGGGGTGATCCGCGTGTTTTGAAGGAGGGGAAGATGGGTCAGAAATACCCTGGTTCAGGGCCAATGACTCCAGGGTTCCTGCGGACGGCAGAGTCCTTCGCGCGGCACGGGGTCTTTGTGTTTGCCATCGGGCTTCTGGTGTTCTTTTCAACCCGGCTCAATCCCGCACCCTCAATTGCCGCCGACGACACGCTCATCGTTCACTATGGGCGCTACAGCACCGATTACGAGAACTGGACTCTCTGGACCTGGGATGTAAAGACGGGGCAGAACTCAAAGGAGATCAAGTCCGTTGGCAAGGATGAATTTGGTCTTATCTTTCGGGTGCTTAAGGCAGACTATGGAGACGGAACACAAATTGGGTTTCTCCCCAAGTTTCAAGAATGGGTGAGCAAAGATCCGCCCGACAGGATCTGGAAGTCGGAGATGGGCAACGAGGTATGGCTTCTTTCCGGCTATCCAGACCTCTTCAAGGAGAAGCCGAGCGAGGATCGTATGGGAAAACAAGCAGGACCGACGCTGACCGTGCACTATCACAGACCCCAGGGCGATTACCAGGGATGGACGCTCTGGACATGGAATGACCAGACCGACGAGGGCTCACGCGAGGTTTACTCCTCCGCCAAGGACGGCTACGGCCTTGCGTTCACGGTTGATAGGAAAAACTATGGCGACGGCAATCAGATAGGGCTGCTCCCCAAGTCTGGGAATTGGTCATCGAAGGATGGACCGGACAGGACGTGGTTGCCTTACATGGGCTCCGAGGTCTGGATCATCGCCGGCCGTGAGGAACTCTTCACAAGTAAACCGGACACGACTCCCTGGATTGTCGGGGCGTTCGTGGATGGCGCACGCGCAGTCACGGTTTCGTTTTCGACTGCCTTGAAACAAGAGGAGTTGAAGCCAGCGAACTTCTCGATCACTGATGACAAGGGTCAGGAAATCAAGGTCAAAGATGTAAAGGCATTGCCGCCGAAGAAGGGCTCGATTTACCTTGTCGGCTTAACTGTCGAAAGGGATTTTGACGTAAGAACCCAGAATCTGTGGGTGTATACCCTCAGCGTAAGAGGTTTCAGGCCCGCCAACCTTGGCGTCAGAGGCATTCTCGACAGCCCTGATTTCTATTCTGATAAGACCCTCGGCGCTACCTACACGCCCCAGGGAACGACCTTCCGAGTCTTCTCGCCAACTGCATCCGGTATCACAGTGCTGCTCTATGACAAGCCTGTGGGTGGTATCGGTGAGGAATTCGGGATGCAGTACTCAGGAAACGGCATCTGGGAGACCTCGGTTGCCCGCGATCTCAGAGGTAGGTACTATACCCTTAAAGCTTCGGGCCTCGACCCTCGCTTCGATCCTGCGCGCCAGGTGATCGATCCTTATTCCAAATGCAATACGGCGCATGATGGGAGGGGCATGATCATTGATGACAGGACTCCTGTTGCCGAATCGCCTCACTTCGATATGAGCGAAGCCATCATCTATGAACTCCACGTGCGGGACTTCACGATTGATGAGAACTCCGGAATCAAGAACAAAGGCAAGTATCTCGGTTTTACCGAAACCGGCACAACGATGCCGGGCGATCCCGCGATCAAGACCGGCCTTGACCACCTTGAGGAATTGGGCGTCAATGTCGTGCACATCATGCCCATTCAGGATTTCGAAAACGACGAATCCAAGGACATCTACAACTGGGGCTACATGCCCGTTCACTTCGACGCGCCCGATGGCTGGTACGCCACCCAGAAGTTTAACGCATGCCGCGTCGAGGAATTCAAGCGGCTCGTTGACGCTCTTCACAGGAAGGGCATCAAGGTCGTGATGGATGTGGTCTATAACCACACCGCCGAGTACAGGCCGAGCAAGGCCTTCAGCTTCGAAGGTCTCGTCCCCGGCTATTATTACAGGCTCAAGGATGACGGCACCTACTGGAATGGATCGGGCACGGGCAATGAGACACGCTCGGAAGCACCCATGATGCGGAGATTCATGCTGGAGTCAGTCAAGTACTGGGTGCGTGAGTATGGCGTTGACGGGTTCAGATTCGATCTGCTGGGCCTCATGGACCTTGCGACTGCGACCCAGATCGTTGAGGAGCTCAAAGCCATAAAACCCGAGATCATCATTTATGGTGAGCCCTGGGCCGGTGGGGACACGCCGATTACCCCGCTTTCGAAGGGTTCCCAGCGAGGCAAGGGCTTTGCCGTCTTCGGGGATAATTTCAGGGATGCCATCAAGGGTGGTGTCTTTGATCTCAATAAGGGCTACGTGCAGGCAGGCATAAACATCGACAAGATAAAGCGGGGCATCGAAGGGAGCATCAACGACTTTGCGGATAGCCCCGTCGAAGCCATCAACTACGTGGCAAGCCACGACAACCATACTCTGTGGGACAGACTTGTCGTCACGACGCGCAATGATCGGAATGTCACTGACACGGATAGAAAGCGCATGGATAAGCTCGCCGCCGTTCTGGTCTTGACCTCCCAGGGCATTCCGTTCCTGGAAGGCGGCCAGGACATGCTGCGGACCAGGCATGGCGACAGCAACAGCTACAATAGACCCGACTCAGTCAACGCCATAAGGTGGGAGTGGAAGAAGGCTAACGAGGACATCTTCTCCTATTACAGGGGCCTCATCGCGCTGCGCAAGGCGCATCCCATCTTCCGCATGAAGACCAAGGAAGAGGTGCTCGCGAATCTCAAGTTCTTCGATGACCAACTCGGGATTGCTGTGCCTCCTAAGTGCGTGGGCTACAGACTCACAAAGGGCAATTCAGGGGATGCGTGGAGCGAAGTACTAGTATTGCTCAATCCCAATCCGATGGACGTCGCTTTCACAATTCCCGATGGTGATTGGACGATTGTCGTTGACGATGATGAGTCTGGCATGGTGCCAGCCAAGACGGGCCCGAGCGGAGTAACTGGCAGCAAGGTCCCGGTCCCGCGCACGAGCGCCATGATACTTTATCGGTAGCACGGCAGGCCGTCAGATCGCGCCCTTGGTATGGGGCTTATAGACCTCAAGCAGCGCGAGGATGATGGAAGCAAGCACTGGCCCAAGGATGATACCGAGCAGGCCGAAAGCCTTGAGGCCTCCCAGCATGCTGAAGAAGAGCAGGAGTTGATGGATCTTGGTTCTCCTGCCGATTATGATGGGCTTAAGAATATTGTCCGCCTGGCTCACAAGCAGGGTACTAAGGGCAAGCAGGATTATTCCTTTCACCAAGCTTCCTGAAACGATCAGTATGATGCCCGCCGGCACATATATGAGGTACGGCCCGAAAAGCGGCAGAAGCGCCAGGAGCGCCATGGTCGCTCCCCATAGAATCGGCGAGGGAATGCCGAGCACCCAGAAGATCAAGCCTCCCAAGATTCCCTGGATTCCTGCCACGAGCACGCCGCCATAGATGGTAGCGTGGACGACCTCCTTCATGCGGCCCGTAAGGTTAGATTTCAGGTCCTCCGACATGGGGAGCAATTCTCGGACTCGTGCCACCAGCCTGTCTCCATCGCGGAAGAAGTAGAACATGGAGATCACCGCAAAGACAAAGGTCGCAACAGCCAGGGTGAAATTGCTGACGAAGCTCGATACCTGCTTCAGGAGGAATTTGGTGAGGCGGTCAAGGTTCCCGAGTATGAACGATTCCACGTCAAGATTCGAAGCATCCCCGTATCGTCCCAGGAACCCCTTTATCTTCTCATTCCACCCATATACGTGCGGCCGGAAGATGAAATCGTACTTGCCCGCCTCGGCGCCGGCTTTGAATTTCGGATATATGTCGGTGACCTCGCCCACCAGTCCTATTGCGAGAAAGATCGCGGGGACGATTATGACGGCAACGACGATCATGCACATGATGATGGCCCGGACGTTATTCCTTCTGAGATGGCGCCGCAGCTTATTGTTCAAAGGGAAGAAGATGCCGGCAAGTACAGCCCCCCAGATTAGGGGCGCAAAAAAGGGCTTGAGAATCCTGAAGAAGAGGTAAAGGGCGATCACAATCAAGGCCGCAAACATCGCGACTGCAATCTGCTCTCTTTTCATGTTCCTCTGTAGGTCCCTTCGGTTTCAGTTGGTCCCGGGTTACCGGTGAATGCTTGCGATCACTAGTGAGCCAAGCCTACCCCGTGGCCTCGCCGATTTCAAGAAGAACCTAATAAGCCTTGTATGGTCAGCCGTCTTGTCCTATCATCTCAACCAGAGCCCAAGGAGTGACGGCAATGCTCAGAATGGCACTCGCCCAGATAAATCTAACCGTTGGAGACATCAAGGGTAACCGAAGGAAGATCCTCATCTGGGCTGAGAAGGCAAAGAAAGCTCGTGCCGACATCGTTGCGTTTCCCGAGCTCTCCATCTCGGGCTATCCAGCCGAGGATCTCCTGCTCAGAAGAGAATTCCTCGAAGACTGTCGCAAGAACGTGGAGGCAATCGCTGCGTGCATCAAAGGCATAATAGGTATCGTCGGATTCCCATACCTGTCAGATGGCGTCCATAACGCTGCCGCGGTTATAGTTAATGGCCAAGTCTCCCCCGTCTACAACAAGATCCACTTGCCCAACTATGGTGTCTTTGATGAGAAGCGGTATTTCAAACCCGGCGACAAGGCGTGCGTCCTCAGGATGGGAGATGCAAGAATCGGGCTGAGCATCTGCGAGGATCTCTGGCTCGAGGACGTTGCCGAGGCACAGGCCCGGCAGGGTGGAGCACAGATCCTCTTGAATATCTCGTCCTCTCCCTATCACGCCGGCAAGGGCAGTGAGAGAGAGAACCTTTTCAGGGAGAGAGCTATCGCAAACAACGCATACGTTGCGTATGTGAATCTTGTCGGTGGGCAGGACGAGCTTGTCTTCGACGGCCACAGCATGATCGTCGATCCTGACGGGAATGTCGTAGCCAGGGGCAGACAATTCCATGATGATCTCATCATAGCCGATATAGACTACGCACGCGTAAGGCGACCGGCGAAATCTAAAACCCAGACCAGTACACGGGTTATTCCCGTCGAGACTTTTGATATCAGAGCATGCCCCAGGCCTCACGGACGGGCGATCGTCTCCAAGGTCGAAAGGCCGATGGAGAGGTCCGAGGAAATCTATACGGCCATCGTCACTAGTACGCGCGACTATGTCAGGAAGAATGGATTCAAGAAAGTGGTGATCGGCCTGAGCGGGGGCATAGATTCAGCGCTTGTTGCAGTGATCGCGGTTGATGCTCTGGGCAAGGACGGCGTCGTCGGAGTCGCGATGCCATCGAGGTATTCTTCGCTTGGCAGCGTCACCGATGCGAGGAAGCTAGCCCGGAACCTCGGCATCAAATTCATGAGAATAAGCATTGAGGGTGCTTTCAAGTCATATCTTAAGACGCTCGGCGGGGTCTTCCGGGGCCTCGCGCGCGATGTGACCGAAGAGAACATCCAAGCGAGGATACGCGGCAACTTCCTCATGGCGCTATCAAACAAGTTTGGCTGGCTTGTTCTCACCACCGGCAACAAAAGCGAGCTCGCGATGGGCTATTGCACGCTCTATGGCGATCTGGCAGGTGGCTTTGCGATCCTCAAGGACGTTCCCAAGACGCTTGTCTATGAGCTTGCGGCATTCAGAAACACAAGGGCGAAGCCCGTGATTCCCCAGACGGTCTTCACGAAGCCGCCTTCGGCTGAACTTCGCCCCAACCAGAAGGATGAGGACACGCTCCCCCCGTATGCCGTCCTTGATCCTGTACTCGACATGTATGTCGTAAAGGACATGGCCGTCGATGACATCGTGAGTGCGGGCTACGATAGATCGCTGGTCGCGAGAGTGGCGCGTCTGGTCGACGGAAATGAATACAAGAGGAGACAGGGTCCGCCCGGCGTCAGGCTTACCCCAAAGGCATTCGGCAAGGACAGGCGGATGCCCCTGACCAACCGCTACCGCTAGGTGCCGATTGAAGGGTCAGATTCACTCCTGATTGGGGGAGGCTGGGATTCGTCGAAGTGTCAAGGCAGACATTCATTATTCTGGACCAAGCCCGCAAGTCCACTGCGGCATGACCAGTCTGCCCCGGACGGGAAGGTCGTGGGCGATCAGGCCCTGTGCGCGTCGCATGGGTTTGTAGCTGTTCGGCTTCGTTTTGACTGCCATGGAATCTTTGGATCGACACTCGTCAACGGCCTTCAAGCGAGCCACGCCCAAGGTAGTCGCCAGGTGGCTCCTGGCTCTGGGCACAATCGTCTACCTTTCATTGTTTCTATACAACTCGCTGACGCGGGCTCATCTTTTCTCACCCGATTCGATGAACTATGTGGACGTGGCCAGGAACCTATCAAGCGGCGAAGGGCTTGTCCAGTCGACCCTGGGCTTCAACCAGCCTTTTCTCTTCGGACCAGATAGCAAGATTCCTACGCCGTTCACGTCTCAGCCTCCACTCTATCCGATTCTGATTGCGGCAGTAAGTCGGCTGGGGATCGAACAAGCACATTCCGCACTCTTGATTTCAGGTATAGCCTACGGCCTCTTGCTCCTCATCGCCTATCACATAGTTCGCCGATTGTATGACGGCGAGGCGGCGGTTTTGGCTGTCGGGTTCTTGCTGGTATATCCACACCTACGTTCTGTCGCCCGTTTTGCATGGACGGAGACGATAGGGATGTCGTTTGTACTGCTGTGTTTGTATCTGCTTCTGGAAATCAAGAACCACATGAGGAGCCAAAAACTCGGGATGCTGTGGTCAGCCTTGATCGGCTTAAGCGCCGGCCTGGCATTCATCACCCGTTATGCTCTGTTTCCAATATTTCCCATCGGTGCAATCGTAGTCTTGTTGACGCCGCGGGAGAAGAAAAGCGGATTGGCAAACTTGCTGATGTGTCTGGTTGGTTTTACGGTGCCAGCCTTTCCGGTTATTCTGCACACCTATCTTGCATCTGGAACCTTATTGCCAGTCGCTCTGGCTTCCGACTGGGGATTAGGGCCTAACCTGAGCAGCGCTCTTTCCCTGCTTTTTCTAAAGAGCGTCTGGAGTGGACTGCCTGGGGGGCGTCTATCTGTCGGCAACGACGTGCAGTTAGGGTTCAGCGTTATGTTGCTAATTGGTGCAGTTGCGTTGATGGTACGAAGCAGAAGGCCGCGCACATTGCTCAACACCCTTCTGCTAAAGGACGGAAGGTATCTCCTGTTGTTGTGGTTCTGTGGGTATCTGGGCCTTCTTTTCTACCGACGAACAGTCTCACACTTCGATCCAGTCAATGTAAGGCTGATCTTTCCTGCAGGGATAATTCTGCCAGTGGTGTTTGCCGCTCTGTGTACGGAATGCCTACGGCCGAAAGTCAGCAAGTACAATCTCCACTTATCTCTCTTCTTGTTGTTGGTAGGCTGCGTGATGGAGATTCAGCTTCTGCGATCATGGCCGGTCTTCCGGCAGGAGCAGTATATTGCTCAGTCGCAGCGGTTACACTGGATCACGGAGAGCACAAACGGGGATGACCTCATCATTGGTGACGATACAGTGGATGTGCCCTTCTACCTGGGGAGAAATGCCGTTTCCTTCTCACCTTATCCATACACGATTCATCTGGGATATGACCGTCTTGTGGATTTTGTCAGCTGCCACCGACATGCTTACCGTAATTTCTATCTCGTGCTACTTGACCATTTGTGGCAAAAGGGTCCCCTTGAGGACGACTACGGGGTCTTCATCGCGGATATCATCGGCGGACGTCTTGACTCCTATCAAAATATCATCTATCTTGGCCACCTGGGCGCCAGACGCCGTGAAGATTATCCTGACCTTATCTATCCTGAGAGCTTGGATGGCGTATACGTTTACAGGGTCTTGCCGCGGTAAGGTCATGGAACATATACATGGCGGAAGAAGTTACACCTCGTGATGGATAGGAGCTGGGCGGGAAATGGAAGTAGGCGTGGTGAGCGACACCCATGGTAATCTTGAAGGCCTCAGGAAGGCCATACACGAGATTCTGTCAAAACATGACGTAAACCTCTTCATACATCTCGGCGACGAGTATGAGGACGCCGAGGTTTTTGATGAATTTGCCTGTGAATACCTCAGAGTCCCCGGTGTGTACGACGATCGTTACAGGGATAGATCTGTCCCCAACAGACTCATGAAGGAATTCGAAGGGTGGAAGTTCCTCGTCACCCACACGGACACGTCGGATTCCCACGATCTTCCTGAAGATCTGAGGCCAGAGGACCTTGTCGCCGCGAGACACGTGGATGTCGTGCTATATGGACATTCGCACGCCCCACGGCTGGTGGTACGAAACAGGATGCTCTTCCTCAATCCCGGGCATCTGAAGAAAGAGGACAAAAAGGGGTATCCTGCGACCTATGCGATTATTAGTATTACCGAGACTGCCGTTAGGGCCAGAATAGTGGTTTTGGATACGGGCAAGACCCTTGAGGAGGTCCTGCTCAGGAAAGCGTAGCGGCGATATTGAGACCGGCTTACGAGACTGTCTCAGATTGGCTTCAGGGAGATACTCCCTCAGATTTCCTTGAAAGGTCAACGCTTCCACGCCGATCAATTATTAATGAGCAAGTTAACGCCGCTCATGCTAGATGTGTCGGACGAAGATTCGATCTTGGCTGACCAGCAGGGGGTCGGGAGCAAGTAGTGAAACGAGGGTCTAAGTTGCGAGGCTTGTCGGCGAGGCAGTCGGATGGTAGGCCCGGGTCAACCACACTTCTCGTGGCCATCTTTGCTACAGCCATAGTGCTGCCGTCGGTTGCACATGCTTACATAGGCCCAGGGGCGGGCTTTGCATTCCTCACCTCTTTCCTCGTGCTCTTTGCCACTTTCTTCCTGGCCTTCATCTTCTTCCTCACGTGGCCGGTACGGTTCGCCATCAAACGGCTGAGACGGCGGGGCAAAGCCATAAAGGGCGAGGTCGAGAGAGTCATCATCGTTGGGTTTGACGGCCTCGACCCGGATATTCTCGAGAGGCTACTTTCCGAGAACAAGGTGCCCAACATGGCGGAACTCATCCGGAGAGGAAGCTTCAAGCGAATGCGAAGCACATGCCCCCCGATCTCGCCGGTAGCGTGGTCGTCGTTCTCCACCGGTGTCAATCCGGGCAAGCACAACATCTTCGATTTCCTGGCCCCCGAGCGAAAATCCTATCTCTCCAAGCTCTCTTCAGCAGACATCAGGCCGCCGACGCGATGGCTTCCGCTTGGCAAGTACAGGCTTCCTTTGAACAAGCCCTCCTATAGATCGATGCGCAAGAGCAAGCCCTTCTGGACGGTGTTGGGCGAGCACGACATCTTCTCATCTGTTATCAGAGTTCCCATTACCTTTCCGCCGGAGAAGTTTAATGGCGTGCTGCTTTCATCGCTCTGCGTGCCCGACCTCAGAGGTACCCAGGGGAGTTTCTCTTACTACACCTCCGACACGGCTTCTCTGGGTAAATACACAGGCGGCTTTGCTTATGGTTTGCGAGAGGATAACGGCGCCTTCACGGGCGACCTTGTCGGTCCCGACAACATGATGATCGAGGGGTCTCCACCCCTCAAGCAGGTTTTCAGACTTATGCCTGCAAATGGAGCCGGCCATCCCAACGGCGGCAGTACGGCAACGCTCGCGATCGGCAAGACCAGACACGATCTCCAGCTCGGCAAGCACTCGCCCTGGATAGGAATCGAGTTCCGAGCAGGCCTCGGAATCAAAGTCAATGGTGTCGCCCGCTTCATTCTTAAATCCTTGGAGCCGCATGTGGAGCTCTATGTCACGCCGATCAACATCGATCCTGAGAGACCAGCGATGCCCGTATCCTACCCCTTCTACTACTCGGTTTATCTTTCCAAACTGCATGGACCATTTGCCACACTGGGGCTTGCCGAGGACACATGGGCCTTAAACGAGCGCATCATCGACGAGAGCCAGTTCATCGAGCAGTCTTACCTCATCAACGATGAGAGAGAGAGGATGCTCTTCAGCGAGCTTGAGCGCGTGAAGAAGGGCGCCGTTGTCTGCGTCTTCGACATAACGGACAGGATTCAACACATGCTGTGGCGCTACATCGATCCCAAGCATCCTGCCAACAGAGACAAGGAATCCACGCTCCACAAGGATGCGATTGAAAACCTCTATATCAAAGTGGATGCGATCGTGGGGAGGCTCCTCGCCTATCTGAACCATCGCACCGCGCTAATCATCCTGTCCGACCACGGCTTCAAGTCTTTCAGGCGGGGCGTGAACTTAAACTCCTGGCTGATGAAGGAAGGCTATCTTTATCTCAAGAGTGGAAAGGAAAGCGGCGAATGGTTTGACGGGGTCGATTGGGAGCGGACCAAGGCTTATGGCCTCGGTCTCGGTGGCATATACGTCAATCTCAGGGGCCGCGAAAGCAAGGGGATTGTCGAGCCGGCCGATCTTCCCAATCTCGTCATGGAGATGAAGGATTTGCTTGAAGGCCTGAAGGACGACGCGACAGGCGAGGTCGCCATAAAGCAAGTCTATGATACCAGGGAGGTCTATTCGGGCCCTTATATCAGCGAAGGCCCCGATCTCGTGATCGGCTACAATGCAGGCTATCGAGCCTCTTGGGAGGCGGTCACCGGCAAGGTAACGGCGGAAATCTTCTCGGACAACATGCGTGCCTGGAGCGGTGATCACTGTATTGATCCGGATTGTGTTCCTGCGGTTTTGATATCCGATTTGAAGATCACCGCCGATGCACCTTCGATACAAGACATAGCCCCATCGGTACTGAAACTCCTTGGTGTGACGCCGCCGGCCTTCATGGATGGCAAGATTATCTTTGAAAGCAGGGGCGAGGAGGTTGAGACAACGACGCGATGAAGCCAACTATGGGGGTATGCTCGTGACGCGCAAAGCATTTGATCCGTGCCGCGACGATGCCGGATGCCACAGTTTGGTCAGAATCACTGGATTCGTGAAATCCTCGGAAGGCGGCATATCTGCGAAATCCAGGATGTCCACATGGGATTTGACACCGTCAGGATTCACGGGACGCCGGAAATCCTTTGGATCGTTCTATTCATGTCTAGTGCCCTTGCTCCTGCTTGTTCTCGTCTCGTTACTCCTCGCCGGATCGCTTTTTGCAAAGGACCGCCCCAAGGTACTGGTCTTGGGCTTCGATGGTATGGATCCAAAAATAGTCGAAAGCCTGATGGGGCAGGGGAGAATGCCCAACTTCACGGCACTCCAGGAACGGGGCGGCTTCTCACGGCTCGAGACCAGCGTGCCGCCCCAGAGCCCGGTTGCATGGTCGAACTTCATCACAGGCATGAACCCGGGCGGCCACGGCATATACGACTTCATCGCGCGAGATCCCGAGACCTATCTTCCCTACCTTTCCACCACGGTGACAGGGGAAGCCAAGCGGACAATCAAGATCGGAAAGTGGAGAATCCCGTTGTCGAAGGGAAAAGTCACACTCTTGAGGCGCGGCAAGGCATTCTGGCAGACTCTCGAGGAGCATGGCATACCCACGGTCGTAATCAGGCTGCCGTCGAACTTCCCGCCCATAGGAAAAAAGACTAAGGGCATCTCGGGCATGGGTACGCCTGACATCCTCGGGACTTACGGCACATTCTCCTTCTATACCACTAAGCCGAATGTGATAACAACGGACACCGGCGGCAGCATCTTCGTGGTGAGCGCCTTTGACAACGTGGTCAAGACCAAGATCGTCGGTCCGGCAAACACGTTTCTCGACGGAAGCCCTAATGCCGAGCTTCCTCTCACCGTGTACATCGATCCTGACTATCCCGCGGCCAAAATCGAAGTTGAAGGGACTGATCTGATTCTCAACGAGAAGGAGTGGAGCGATTGGGTGGAGCTCAAATTCAAGATGATGGCCCTGGTTTCCGTTAAGGGAATCGTGAGATTCTACCTTAAGTCAGTGAGACCCGATTTCGAGCTCTACATGAGCCCCGTCCAGTTAGATCCAATGGCGCCGGCCCTCCCCATATCAACGCCACCTGCCTACTCAAGCGAGCTCGCCAAGGCTATCGGGCGCTTCTATACCCAGGGTATCGCCGAGGAGACCTGGGCTCTCAACGAAGACCGAATAAATGAAGATGAGTATTTGCAGCAGGCCGAGTTCGTATTCGATCAGACCAACAGAATGCTTGACTACGAACTCGGGCGCTTCGATTGGGGACTTCTCTTTTGCTACTTCTCGACCACCGATCCCCTGCAGCACATGTTCTGGCGAGTGCGCGATCCCCAGCACCCCATGTACAATCCGGAGATAGCCCAGAAGTATGGCAGCATCATAGAGACCTATTATGCGCGAATGGACTCCGTCCTCGGACATGCAGTCGAACGGGTTGGCCCTGACGCCACCGTGATCGTACTTTCGGATCACGGCTTCACATCCTTCAGGCGTAATGTCCACCTTGATACCTGGCTTTACCAAAACGGTTACATAAGTCTCACAGATGACTATCGCAAGACCAGTGATGAGTTCTTTGAGAATGTTGACTGGCGCGGGACCAGGGCCTATGCCCTTGGTATCAACGGTCTATACATAAACCAGATCGGCCGCGAAAAGAATGGAATTGTGGCGCCGGGGCCTGAGAAGGAGGCGCTACTGGATGAGCTCATCGCCGGGCTGAAGGCCATCACAGATCCCAAGACGGGAGAGCAGGTCATAGCCCAGGTCTACAAGGCCGGCGATTACTACTCCGGGGAGCGCGTGAGTGAGGCTCCTGACCTTATCATCGGCTACAACGGGGGCTATCGCGGCTCATGGGAGACAGCGCTTGGCAAGATCACGCGGGCGCTCGTCACGGATAATGCCAAGAAGTGGAGCGGGGACCACTGTATGGCGAAGGAAGTGATACCCGGGATTCTCTTTACGAGCAAGCGGATTTCTCGAAGCAATCCGGCGCTCTATGACCTGGCTCCCACGATCCTCGGCGAATTCGGGATCCCCAGGGAGCCTGCGATGATTGGAACCAGTGTTTTCTCCGTGGAGGTTTCTGAAAGATAAGATCCTTACGCCCTCTCCCTGTGGGAGAGGGCCGTGTGGGAGACGGCGCCAAAGGAGGTACATATGTTAGGAGGCGACAAAATAAAGATCGACAAGAATCTTCTCGAACGGGCCAAGAAGTTCGTTTCAGTTGCGGGCTACTCTTCGGTTGATGAGTTTATCGCGCACCTCATCGAAAAGGAGCTTGCAAAGCTCGAAGGCGCGCAAGATGACGAGGAAGTTAAGAAGCGCCTGAAAGGGCTCGGCTACATATCTTGAAGGCCTGGGAATGAGGTTTTGATTTGACGGCAATCGGCGCAGCATTGACACAGTTGTTCACGTTGATCCTGAAGCCTTTTGAGAATGGGCACGCATACGGCGGCATCATTTTCATCTCGCTGGCCACGGGCGCGGTCATGCTCCTCCTGTTCAAGTTGACCTCCAACCAGCAGGCCATGAAAGAGGTCAAGACCAAGATCAGCGCCTACTTTCTCGAGATGAGGCTTTATAAGGACGATGCCTCAGCGGTGATGGCCTCGCAGAGGCGGATCTTGAGAGTCAATCTGGGGTACATGAAGCTGGCCGTCATTCCCGCGGCTGTGATGATACTTCCTGTGGTCCTCATCATGGTCCAGCTCAACCTGAGATATGCTCATACAGGGCTCAGGCCCGGGGACATTGCAATAATAAGGGTCGAAATTCTTGAAGGAGTTGATGTGATAGGCGAGCGGATAACGCTCACGCCAGGCGAGGGTGTGGAAAAAGCAAGCCCGGCAGTCCGGATTGCATCCCTCGGTGAAGTTGACTGGAAGATAAGGCTCAGTGAGCCAGGGGTTCGCAATGTCAGGCTGAGTTCCAGCGCCGGGGAGATGGTCGTGCCGATCTCCGGCACAAAGAGCCTCATTCCGGTCTATGCAAGTCTCAAGAAGGCGTCCTTATGGGAAGGCTTGCTTAACCCCGGCTCGCCCACGATTCCATCGGCGCTGCCGGTCAGGTCCGTCGAGATCAAGTACCCGTTGATGTCCTTCAGTTTTGGCCTGTTCGAGCTCTCGTGGCTCTGGACCTTCCTCATCATTTCGATGGCCTTTGGGGTCGTCCTCAAGTTCATCTTCAAGATAGAGTAAGCCCCATGTCTTCTTGAGTTACACACTGCCTCGTGTCTACAATGGAATTCGAGGGCCTTCCGATGCAATCTCCTTTGACAAAACCCCACCGTGCCTGTACGCTGTCTCTTAAGTGGGCACTGCGTTGACTGCGCACTGTGCCATGGCGAGAGAAGGAGGTGCGAGATGACCAAGGAGCAAATGATTGAGGGCGTGATGCGTGCCAGTGGCATTTCCAAGGCCAATGTAGAGCGGTTCTATGACGGGCTTGTAGTGCTTGCCGAAAAGGAGCTACAGAGCAAAGGAGAGTTCGTGCTGCCGGGGCTCGGCGCGTTCAAGGTAAGGGTGAGAAAAGCACGAATTGCGCGCAACCCGAAGACCGGCGAACCGGTGAAGGTACCATCGAAGAAGGTCGTGCGGTTTGTTCCGTACGGTTCGCTCAAGACCATGTTCGGCAAGAAGGGAGCAGGTCCACTGGAGGAAGGGGCAGCGGGGGAGGAGAAGGAGGGGGCGGAAGAGAAGGGGCTGCTCTGAGCGAGGTCCTCGAGACAGCCGGCAAGCCAGACGACGGTGTTCTGGGGCAGGGGCTTCTCGGTAGATTCTTCCCGGCAGGCGAGTTGGCGGGGGTCTCTCAGAACAAGTGGTTCTCGGCAGATTCTTCCCGGCAGGCGAGTTGGCCGGCGGTCTCTTGGAACAAGTTCTTCCCGGCGGATTCTTTCCGGCAGAGAGGTAAGCTTGGGAGCGACCAAAGCGGTGCACGAATGAAAATTGGTGCGATGAATAATCCCCGGAATGATATCCTCGCCGGGATAGACCTGATAGCCTCGAGCAAATTCGATTTCATAGACCTCACGCTGGAGCACCCCAAAGCCCATATAGACGTCATTGATCGGAAAGAGGTACTGAAGGCGCTCAAGGCCAGCGGGCTCTCGGTTGTAGGACATACGACCTATTACCTCCCGTTCGCCTCGCCCATAAATGCCGTGCGCGAGGCAGCCATTCAGGACGTCACAAAATGTCTTGGCTTCTACAAGGAGGCTGGAGCCCAGATTGTGACCGTCCATCCCGATTCGGGCGTCGGCACAATAGAGACCAAAACCACGATCAGCCTCAACGCTCTGAGCTTCAAGATCATATCAGACGAAGCATCCAAGTATGATCTCACGGTGGTCGTCGAGAATGTTCCTGGAGTATTCTCATCCGTGGAAGCAATCAGCACCCTGCTGAGCACTGTTCCTGCACTTCGTTTCCATCTCGACGTCGGCCATGCGGTCATCCGGGGCAACAAGTTCCGGCAACTCCTCTCCTTATTCAAAGACAAGTTGCTTCACATTCATCTCTCCGATAACAGGACGCGCGAGGACGATCACATGCCCATCGGTGCCGGCAACATAAACTGGAATGAAGTAATTGCAGCCATCAAAGGCACCGGCTATGACTCCACCATCACCCTCGAAGTCTTCTCCAACGATCCGCGCTACCTCGTCGCGAGCAGAGAAAAAGTCATCGAGCTCTGGAATTCGGCCTGAGACCATGGGTCACTTATGCTTCTGTCTATTCTCATCGTCAATTATAAGACAGGGGAGATGACGTGCGAATGTGTCGCGCGTTATAAGCAGGTCCTGGCCGGATGTGATCATGAGATCATCGTCATTGATAATCACTCGCAGGATGACTCCGTCGGAATCATCCGCAAGAACCATCCTGATGTCAGAATAGTCGAATCCCTTGCTAATCTTGGCTACGGGGGGGCTGTCAACCTGGGAGCCAAGGTGGCAGCCGGGAAATATCTTCTGATCTCCAATTCGGATGTGTTTATCCGCGAGAATCCTGTTGATGGCCTGGTGAAATTCTATGAGGAGAACCATGCTGGGATCTTAGGCATTCGGTTGGTTGGGCGCGATTCGTGCGTACAGCGGAGCTTCGGATACTTCCCCACGCCCGTTCTGGTTGTGTTCAGTGAAGTTGGCCCATTCAAGTATATCAACCACCGGCACTTCAATGCGTATGCAGCGATAAAGACCGAGCACCCACCCACCCAGCGGGTGGATTGGGTCACAGGCGCCTTCATGTTCGTCTCGAGGGACAATTTCGTGAAGCTCGGTGGGTTCGATGAAGCCTTCTTCATGTACTATGAAGACGTTGACCTGTGCAAATGGGCCTCGGCGATGGGGCTCGCGACTTTCTACGTCGCGGAGTATTCTGCATCGCACCGGCACTGCGCGACCTCGGCATCCTTGCCGAGAGGCGACTATAACGTTTACAAGGTGGAACAGAGGCGAAGTGCTCTCGTCTATTTGAAGAAGCATCATCCTCGGCACGTCTCGAAGGTTGCACATGCACTCAGGGTCGTGTTCCTCTGGACCCTCATGGGCTTGTGTTTCAAATACTACGTGCTCTCGTTCTCCGGACACAAGAAAGACAAGAACAGATACAAGGTCAACACATATAGAGAGCTGCTGGACCTTGTGCGGGGGGGAGCTTCAGGGCTCGGAAAGATGCGCGGCACAATATCGGTGATCATCACCTGCCACAATTATGGCCAGTTCTTGAGGGAATGCCTTGATTCTGTCTTGCGCCAAAAGAGGGCAGCGAGCGAGATCATAGTAGTGGATGATGCATCAGAGGATAATAGCGGGGACATTGTCAAAGCATATGTAGATGAAGGTAGTCCCCTACGATATCTGAGAAATGCAACCGAGCGTGGCACGGCAATCAGCAAGAATCTCGGGCTATCCAATGCCACTGGTGACTATGTGATGACTCTCGATGCCGATGATTTTCTTGATGATCACTATACCGAAATGACTGCCGCGGTCCTGGATGAGGGCAGCAATCGAGTGGGGATTGTCTATACCGATGCCTATTGTTTTGGGCCAAGAGCAGATGTTGAGGGCCCAGGATGCTGGTGGCGCGGAGAAATGGATGGAGACAAGTACATCTGGCGATTCCCCGGTTATGACAGGCGGAGGCAATTGGTGAGGCGCCTGAAGAAGGGAAATGTGATTCACGGAGCAGCCTTATTCCGGCGATCGATATTCGTGAGCGGGGTGAAATACAGGGACACCAGCGATCATGAAGACTGGGACTTCTGGAAGCGGTTGGTGAAAGCCGGCTGGATGGCGAGACACATAGATCGGCCCTTGCTCTATTACCGTCAGCATAGTTTGGATCAAAGAAACATCAAGGCGAAGCCCACGACACGAGAGGGTGAAGCTTAAGCACGCGCTCCTGGAGCGATTTCCCGCGCCCTTGGAGTGGTTTTCCGTGGGCTTGGAACTTGAAGTTTGTTTTGGTGGGCGACCGATGCACCATACGCAGCGGAGGTCAAGGTCCCAACGCGACAGGCGGCCCCGAAAATGACAGAGACCGGGTGCCAACATGGCCCCCGGCCTCACAGAAGCCTGTCAGAAAACAGTACCTAGAACCCGATGCCGAGAAGGATCGAGATAGCGTTATTCTTGACTTCCGGCTCTTTGTCCATTCCCGCTTGCTTCTTGACGATATTCGTCAAGCCCAAATCATAACGGGCCTCGAGCGAAATCGTCCTTGCTCCCATCGGGAAGCCGACTCCGGCGCCCATCACCAAGCCAAAGTCTGTCCCCTTTATGACGTCCTTGAGATCTTCCGTCCCTGAGTAACTGCCACCCTCTGTTTCATGCTTCGCACTCATCTTGAAAGCAATTGCCGGCCCTGCGTATACCTGGGGTCTCATCTTGTCGCCCATCGGAAGATTTGCCTTGAGCAACATCGGAATCTCCAGGTATGCGAGCTTCATTGTTCCCTCGACCTCCTCATCCCCCTCTTTCCAAGTAGCTTTGTCACCTTTCATCGAGTACAGGATCTCACCCTGGAAAGAGAGCGTCGGGCCTATCGGGTATTCAACGAAACCGCCGAAGACGCCTGCTATACGCGAGCTATTGGTGTCGCCCTCGGCCTCGCTATCCTTGCCGTGGGTACCGGCTATGTTGATGCCGCCCTTTACGCCAAACATCGGGTTCCCCTGAAAAGCCCAAACCTGAGCCGAAACAAACACTACCGCTACGATCAACACGAAGAGTACCTTTTTCATTACTCTCCTCCTTTCGCTTGGTTGGCTATCGAACATCGGAAACACCTGACTTCTCTGCCTGCCATCACCCCCCTTCGAGTCGGCAGACTGGGCTTAACGCCTGACTCTTCTATGGGCGCACTTTTCGAGTAGCGCTTTTTTAGCACTACTCGGCGATTTTGGCAAGCAAAATCTCGCGTTTCCCTGTGGTGTCCCGCAGCCCACTTGCTGCTGGTCACTGTCGGACTCCACTCGGGTGGGACACCTGTTTGGAGGAAGTGGCGCGGTTCGTATGGTGTTCTTGACGAGCGCGAGAGTGCGACCAAACACCTGACGTTCACACCCGGGCGCCGCTATGCAGACTTGCCAGACGCCTCGCGCCCAAGGTCGAAGGCTTTGAGGTTGGTTGCGACGACTTTCTCGCCGCGGTTCCTGAAGAGTTGCGTGATGAATTCACGAAGGTCGGCTTCTGCAAGGATCAGGAAGCGGGAGGCCGCACCGAGCATCGCCATGTTCTGGGTCAGTCCTGAGCCGGCTTCCTGGGCTAGCTTCGCGGAATCGATGATGATGCTTCGGTTGAGCTTTCGGATGTTGGCGAGCACTTCTTCAATCGGCGGGTAGTCCGGAATATTGACTAAGGGCGTACTGCTCGTGACGATCATGCCATCGAGCCGAAGACAGTCAACGTAGCGCAGAGCCTCAAGGGGCTCAACACTGAGGATCATGTCGGCCTCTCCCCTGGGGATGAGGTCGCTGTATATATGCTCGTCGGATAGCCTCAAGTGGGACTGCACCCCACCGCCACGCTGGGCCATCCCATGGACTTCTGCCTGCTTCATGCCGAGGCCCTTCTTCAAGGCTGCGTTGTCTATCACATAGGCGATGGAGAGGATGCCCTGCCCTCCAACCCCTGCGAGAATGATGTCTTGCTTCATCTATATGCTCCCGTCACACCAGGCAGAATGATCGATCGCTCCGGCAGACCGCACCCTGGCATCTTGGCATCTCCGTTCGATCACCTACGTGCCCCTCTTGCGCTTGCGGACTTCCTGGATGCACTCACGAGCCGCGATTATCACCGAAATGCCTTTATGCTCAAATTCCTCTTTCATGATCCGGGCGTTCGCTTCGAGATGGCTGGGCAGGGGTTCGATCACGCGCATGTGGTCCTTAGGCACACCCACGCCTTCGACCATGCGCAGCAGCCTGTCTCCGGATGCATAGCTGGGCTGCCCGCCTGTCATTGCCACGGTGCTGTTATCCAGGATGAGTACGGTCATGTTGGTGTTCTGCGCAGCTGCCTCGAGAAGGGGTGTCAGGCCCGAGTGGCCAAAGGTCGAGTCCCCGATCACCGCCACGGACGGATGAATGCCCACCTCAGCACCACCCTTTGCCATGCTCACACTTGCGCCCATGCAGATGCAGGTGCCGATTGCCTTGTAGGGCGGGAAGGCGCCGAGGGTGTAGCAGCCGATGTCACTGAACACGTTCGCCTTCGAGTAACCTTTAAGAGCAAGATTCAGTGCATTGAAGGTATCAGCGTGAGGACAGCCTTTGCAGAGCTGAGGCGGCCGAGAGGCGAGATTGAAACCCTCAAGATGCTGGGTCTTTAGCGGTTCGAGCCCGAGCACGGGACGCACTACCTCCGGCGAAAGCTCGCCCGATCCAGGCAGGTCGCCCGCGAGTTTCCCCTTGATCTTCTTGCCGTGTATGCCGAAGAGGCCGGTCAGGGCCCGTTCGATAAGAGGATAGCCTTCCTCGATCACGACGATGGTGTCAACCTGCTCGACAAGTCGTGCTACCAGGTCCTTCGGAAGAGGGTAGACCGAGATTTTCAGTATGGGGGGAGGGTTCTTGAGGTCCCTCAAGTTCTCTTTGACGTAATTGTATGCAATCCCCGAAGCGATGATTCCGACGCCTCTGCGACTGTCGCCTGGTTCGAGCTGATTGAACTCAGATGCTTCAGCCAACTTGACCAGGCGAGCCTGTTTCTCAATCAATGCCCTGAACCGTTTTCTGGCGTTGACCGGAAGCAGTGTCCACTGGTCCCACGCCCCGTATGCGCCCTGGTTTTGCGGCCTTGGTTCGCGGGGCAGGATGCTTGACCGGCTGTGAGAGAGCCTCGTCACGAGCCGCAAGAGGACTGGTATTCCGAATTCCTCTGAGACATCAAAGGCGCGGCGTGTCATGTCGTAGGCTTCCTGGTGGCTGGAGGGCTCGAAGCAAACGACGCGGGCGAAGTCGGCATAGTAGCGGCTGTCCTGCTCGTTCTGGGAGCTGTGCATACCTGGGTCGTCTGCGGCGACCACCACGAGTCCGCCGCCGATCCCTGCGAGAGCAGAATTCATGAAAGGGTCTGCTGCCACATTGAGGCCCACATGCTTCATCGAGACCATGGTGCGCTTGCCGGCAAAAGAAACTCCGAGCGCTTCCTCGTACGCCACCTTCTCATTGACGGCCCAGGCAGCATGGAATCCCTTTCCGGGCTCCGCGATCTTGATCAAGTACTCCATGATTTCTGAAGCCGGTGTGCCAGGGTATGAATAGGCAGCGGTGAGCCCGGCGTGGATCGCCCCAAGCGCCACAGCTTCGTCACCCAGTAGGATCTCCGGTTTCATTCGGGCCTGATTCCTTTGCCAACACTTGCGCGACCGATAGAGAGTCGTCCATCTCGGGATACTCCCGCAACCGCAATCACATCATCAGCCGGTAAGATCTGCGGTCTCATTTCGATCTGAGCCCTCTCTGTTCTACCCACTGTTCTACCCGAGTGCCGACTCAAGATCCTGGATCAGATCCTCGACGGTCTCTATTCCCACCGAGAGGCGTATGATGGAATCTGATATGCCCGTCTTCCGCCTCATCTCAAGCGGGACATGCGAGTGCGTCATTATTGCAGGATGTTCTATCAGCGATTCGACCCCGCCCAGGCTCTCAGCCACCGTGAAAAGCCTCACCCTCTCAAGAAAGCGGCGGGCATCTTCCAGGCCGCCCATGATCTCGAATGCGATCATTCCACTCATCCCCGACATCTGCCTTCTCGCCAGCTCGTGCTGTGGGTGGCTCGCGAGCCATGGAAAGATCACTCGCTTCACGCGCCGGTGAGTCTCAAGGAATTTCGCCACCTGAAGCGCATTGGCGAAGTGCTCCTTCATCCTCACGGCAAGCGTCTTCATACCACGAAGCACAAGCCAGGCATCCATCGGCCCGGGCACACCACCCACCGTATTCTGACAGAACTTGAGCCGCTTGTAGTACTCCTGATTGGACGTGATCACCAGCCCGCCCACCACGTCGCTGTGACCGCCGAGATACTTCGTCGTGCTGTGAACGACTATGTCTATGCCGAGATCCAGTGGGCGCTGGAAGTATGGTGTGGCGAAAGTATTATCAATGACCGTGACAAGCCCTCTGGCCTTCCCGATTCTCGCAACCTCTCTTAAGTCGGTGATACGCAGGAGTGGATTGCTCGGCGTTTCGATCCAGATCATCCTTGTGCTTTTCTTGATTCCGGATTCTATGTTCACTGGATTGGTCGTATCAACAAGCGAGAAATCCACGCCGTAGTCCTTGTAAACGTGCTCCAGTATGCGATAGGTCCCGCCGTACATATCCTCGGTCGCGACAACGTGATCGCCTGTCTTGAGGAGATTCAGGACATTGTTGATGGCAGCCATACCTGAGGCGAATGCCAGGCCGTACTTCCCGTTCTCGAGGGCTGCAGCGCACTCCTCCAGCGCCTTCCTCGTCGGGTTCTGGGTCCTTGAGTAGTCATAGCCCTTGTGCTTTCCGGGGCTTTCCTGCGCGAACGTCGAGGTGAAATAGACAGGCACTATCACAGCACCCGTTGTCGGATCAGGTTCCTGGCCGACATGTATCGCCTTGGTTTCGAATTTCATTCCTGGCACCTTCCTTGCACTGTCAATCGCTGTCAGAAGAGTCCCTGCCCAAGCATCCATCTGAGTATTGCTTGAGTCCCGACTAATTGAGTATTGTATCCCCGTGATTCATATTATCCTGTGTCTTTCAGGCGGTGTCAACTGCGGTTCCGGGAGCACGCGCCGCCATAGACAGTTCGGCTCATGTGCTGATTATTAGGCTTTTCTACAGGGGAGGCTTGGTGTATAATCCCAGTTCAAATGCCCAAGGCCGGCTTCTCCGGCACAGGAGGCAGGCGGCGGAGGTTAGGGTGCACGTTGACCGGATAAGTCAATTAGGCAATGCGAATCCTAGATACCAGAAAGTGAGGTGATCGGACAGGGTTTCGGATAGTTTGCAGAGCGTTCAGCATGAAATCTATCAGTAAGGAGGCATACGTAAATGAAGATCAAGCTTTCTAACGGCAAAACAATTCCAATCGAGATGCACAAGGTCCGGATTGTGCAGAGGACGACTCTTCCGCCAATTGGCAGGCGCCTCGAAGCGATAAAGGAGGCGGGCTATAATACCTTCCTGCTGCGTACTCGAGATCTCTTCCTCGACATGCTCACCGATAGCGGGACCAATGCAATGAGTGATAATCAGCTGGCTTCGATGATGGTTGCAGATGATGCCTATGCGGGCTCCGAAAGCTTTTACAGATTGGCAAGTGCGGTGAAGGATGTTCTTGGATTTGACTATACTGTGCCGGTGCACCAGGGCCGTGCCGCAGAGCACCTGTTGGCGAAGATCTTCGTCAAGCCGGGCGATGTTACGATTATGAACTATCACTTCACCACCACCAAGGCCCATTTCGTGCTGGCTGGCGCAACTGTCCTGGAACTCTGCCGCGATGAGACCTTCAATACGCAAAGCACCGATCTCTTCAAGGGCAACATGGATTTGCAGAAAGTCCAGGACGCCATAAAGAAGCACGGCGCCAAGAAGATTCCGTTCATCAGGATGGAGGCAACCACCAATCTCGTGGGTGGCCAGCCCTTCTCATTGCGTAACCTGCGCGATGTCAAACAGATTTGCGTTGCCAACAACATCCCGCTGGTGTTCGACGGCAGCCTCATCTCCGAGAATGCATACTTCATCAAGACGCGCGAGAAGGAATATGCCGACAAGTCCATCGGCGAGATCATCAAGGAGATGATGAGCGTTGTCGACATCTTCTACCTCTCGGGCAGAAAGAGCACTTCCGTGCGCGGCGGTTTGATGGCCACCAATAAGAAGGAATACTACGACAAGATCCTGGATTGGCTGCCGGTGTACGAAGGCTTTGCCACCTACGGCGGGATGTCCACAAAAGAGATCGAGGCCATGGCGGTGGGCATGAGAGAGATGTGTGACACCAATGTGGCCGGGGCCTCTCCGGAGTTCATCGAGTACTTCGTGGGAAGGCTGGTTGAGACCGGGATTCCCGTGGTGACCCCGGCGGGCGGCTTAGCATGCCATGTTGATGCCAAGCGCTTCGTGCCTCATATACCGCAGGCGGAGTATCCAGCCGGTGCGCTCGCGACGGCGATCTACATCGCTTCGGGCACAAGGCCCATGGAGCGGGGCACGATCTCAAACGACAGAGACGAGAATGGAAACGAAGTTTACGCCGATCTGGAACTCGCCCGCCTCGCGGTTCCGCGCCGTGTCTACACCATGTCGCACATAGAATACATGGTTGACCGGCTCGGCTGGCTTTACAGGCATCGCGATCTCATCAAGGGCTTGAAGTTCGTGCAGGAGCCGAAGGTCTTGAGGTTCTTCTTCGGGAAGCTGGACGCCCTGGACAACTGGGGTGCCAAACTCGCGAAGGCCTTCGAAGCTGACTTCGGCCCCAACTTCTAAGAGAGGATTACGCGAGCAGAGGAGGGGACGGCTCGCCTTGTTGCTGTCCCCTCTTGCTTTTCAACCCACCGGCGTGGTTTACATTTGACTGAAAAACCTGCACTATGCTATAATGCATCCGCTTCTATCGGGTTCATGTCTATCGGGCGGGGACTCTTGCACTACATTGGGAGAGCACGCTTTGCGTTTTACGCCAGCCGAGGGGAGGGCTCATTGCTTTTGGTGGCGGAGCAACGATTTTTGGAACGACCTCAGGGTGAGGACCTTGCGAGGTGGTCAGAGTGAGATTCACATCCCACGGTTTTAAGGCGATGTCTGTGCCTGGAGAAAGGAGATTGTGGATCCGATCACAGTGGTGTCGCCTTGAACGGCGACAGGTCGGGAGGACAGACCATCACACCTGATGGCTTTACGTCAATCTGTCTGGCTCCGACCAATCGCACAAAAGACGGGAGGTGTTGCCGGCTGCCAATTGGCATTTTGATCCACGCAGGTTCAGGAATGAGATCCGTACGATACCCGCAACATAATGGAGGGGAGGACGTCATGAAGACAGGCGTAATCTTGATACTGTTGACTGTATTGTGCTTGCTTTTTCTTGCGGCCCCGTTTGCATGGGCTGAAAGGGCAACTGAAGCAGAAATGAGGCAGGTGTGCGAAAATTGGCTCTCGTATATGGTATCCCAGCGAGGGAGCTGGGCTGGAGACATCCGGCCGCAGGTTGTTGGTGTTCAGGAGATCGTCGTGAATCAAACTGTTCTCGCTCGCTGTTACTCGATCGCACCCCGCGGCTACGTTGTTGTGCCGGTCCTGAAGGAGCTCCCGCCGGTAACAGCATGCTCCGAAGACTACGGACTGGATGTTACCGAGGATGCTGGAGTCCCTCAGCTGCTTAAGGACGTGTTAACTGCGAAGGCCAAGCTCTGGACGGAGACTTACGGAAGCTTGGACGCCCCTCTGCCGCGCACGGGCAAGGTGCTGTTTGGTCCCGAAGGCAGGGAGGAGTGGAATCGTTACGTCGTTACGGGCGACAGATTCGTGAGGCAGCTCGGCGAGGGCGCGTTCGCTCCGCTGACTGAGGCTGGTCCTCTGCTCACGAGTGCCTGGCATCAGGGTGCGCCGTATAACAATGATTGCCCCATGGGTGATGGGGGGACAAGCGTTGTGGGCTGCGTGGCGACGGCTGCCGCGCAGATCATGCACTATTGGCAGTACCCGCCTAGCGGAACAGGTAGCGACACAGACCACTGGGACGGCGACCAGAGCTGTGGCGGAAACGCAGGCGGTGGAAACCTCACCGTAAACTTCGGCTCCCATACCTACGATTGGGCCAACATGCCGGATGACTGCTCAGGTGGCTGCAACGCTACTGAAGAGGCTGCCCTTGCCCAGCTCTGTTACGACCTGGGTGTCGCATTCGACATGGATTATGGATACTGTAGTTCCGGTGCTTGGACATACGATGCTCTTACAGTATATCCAGATCACTTCGGGTATGATTCCAGCATTGACCGAGAGGATCGGTCAGATCACACCGTCGACGAGTGGTTCGATATAATCAAACCGCAGATCAACGTCAGCCAGCCAATGCAATACAGGATATATGGCCACTCGATTGTCTGCGATGGATGGAGAGATACCGGGGGCATCAAGCAGTATCACATGAACTACGGTTGGGCTGACGGGGCCACCACTTGGTACACCATTGATAATCTTCTCTGTAATTGGGCAGGTTGCGACACGGACGTGGAGTTCCTGATCCGAAACATCATTCCGGGTAACCGTCCGCCGGTTGCTCGGTGCCACGATGTCACGGTTTCCGCAGGAGTCAACTGCGACGCCGATGCGTCTATCGATAATGGTTCGTCTGATCCCGACGGCGATACCATCACGCTCAGCCAGTCTCCTGCCGGCCCCTATCCACTCGGAACGACGGCGGTGACACTGACGGTCGAGGATGAGCATGGCCTGTCGGCGACTTGCACCGCGAATGTGACCGTAAGGGATAACACGCCTCCGACGGCCACTTGTCCCCCTGATATCACTGTTGAGTGCAAGGGATACTGCGGGACGCCTTCCGATGATCCGCAGCTCGCGCTGTTTTTTAGCGCGTTTTCGGCAACGGACAATTGCGACAACTCATTGGACATTACGGACGACCGCCCGGTGTGTTTCCCCACGGGACCGACGACTGTGACGTTCAGTGCGGAAGATGATGCGGGCAACGAGGCCTCCTGCACTGCCGTGGTGAGAGTGGTTGATACGATACCGCCGTACATCATCTGTCCTCCTGATATCACGGTCGAGTGCAGCGATCACTGCGGCACTCCTTCGGATGATCCGCAATTGGCAGATTTCTTCGCGGGGGTCTCCGCATCGGATGTGTGCGATGACGCTCTGGACATGACGGACGACCGCCCGGCCTGTTTCTCTGAGGGAACGACAAGCGTCACGTTCACGGCCGTGGATGATGCCAGCAACACCGCCAGCTGTACGGCTCGGGTGACCGTCGAGGATACCACGCCACCCGATATCACGGTTTCCCTCAGCCGGGATGCGCTTTGGCCTCCGAACCACAAGATGGCCGACATCGTGGCCACTGTGGAAGTCACAGATATCTGTGATCCCGATCCTACTTTCGTGCTCACATCAATAACGAGCAATGAACCTGAAAACGGGACCGGGGACGGCGATACGCCAGACGATATTCAGGGTGAGACCATCGGGACACCCGATCTTGAGTTCCGGCTTCGCTCGGAGCGCAGCGGCAAAGGCAACGGCCGGGTGTACACGATCACTTACACGGCCTCAGACCACTCCGGCAATACAGCATCCGCTGCAGCCACCGTGCGTGTACCTCACGATCAGTCGGCGAGATCGCTGGCATCGTTAGGCTATAGCCCTGACGGCAGGAGTTTCGATCCTGCGAGCGAGCGCTTCGCCCTTGTGATTACTTCAAGAGCTGCGATCTACAGCACCGACGGCAGCGGCAATCGTGTGCTCGTAACCGGTGCGTTTGATGCCACCAAGATTGGTGTTGCCCGGGCATGCGTGGGTAACCTCATGGGCGTCATCACGCCTGTAGATAATGTGAAGATAGATGCCAATGAGGATGGCCTGACGGATCTGGCCCTGTGGTATTCCGTGGCTGATGCTGAGGTGCTGCTCGGCAACACAGTCACCAGTGTGGACAACAGGTGGCTGAACGTGGCCTACGATCCTGAAGCGCCTGACGCACCGCCCAATGCGGCTGATCCTCTGGCGCCCTATGGGCCGGTCGGGCTGCATTACTTCGGCCCTGACCCTGATCCGTTGCTGGCCGCTTATCTCGTACCCAACATCTTCCAGTTGGGATCCCCTGTACCTCTGGAAGTTGCGCTTCCGTCCAATCGTGCCGGCGTTGATGGCCAGCCCGGCACGGGGGCACTGCTTGTGGCCTACCCGAATCCCTCGGCACCCTCGGTGACCGTGTCCTATAGCCTGGTCGCGGAGGGACAGGCGACGTTGCAGATTTACAACGCTCGCGGCGGGCTTGTGCGCACGCTTGAGGACAACGTGCTTGCCGCGGGGCCGCACCTGGCTGTCTGGGATGGCCGCGATGTCAAAGGTCAGCAGGTCGCCCCGGGCGTTTACTTCGTGCGCCTCTCGGCGGGAGCACATCACGCAACACAGAAGATCTTGCTAGTGAAATAGGGGCTGTCTGGGTAACCAGGCAGTTCTCCGAGCTTGGCTGTCCCGTCAAGGATGGACGGGGCAGCCAGGCATTTTATTTCACTGTGATGTCTGCCCCGAGCGGCAGGGGACGAATGTCGGAAGATGTGGATAGGGGGCACGTGGGGAAGCAAAAGCGGCGGGTCCGGAAACCCGCCACCATCTTACAGTCTGCTATGAGGTCGCGCCCGCGCCTCCTTGCGGCACGCCTGATTAATTGCAGTATATAACAGCGCGACCTGAGATGTCGAGCCTGAAGGTTGACAGACTCCTCGGCCAATCTCTCCCATGCGGATCCTCTGCAAGGGGGCAGGGTGGATGCCCATGGGCAGGCTAGAATCAATAAGCTTGAACGAGCCCTCTCAAATAAGGTATAATGGATACATTGAGGGGCTTTTCATTTCTGGCGGGGGATAAGTCAGCGATTTGGGCATGCGGCCTCAGGCCTGAAAGGAGCGCAGGTGATGCAACGCCTTGCTACCGTGGTTCTTACATTGGGTTTCTTCTCCATATTATTGGGTCTTGCGAGCACAGCATATGGCCTGGATGGTGCGATCGATGGCCGGAACCAGCCGACCCAAGCCGAGCTCGACCGGATCGAGGCCGTCCGCCAGATGATCGCGGAAAAGGGGTATGGTTGGGAGGCCGGCGTAACATCGGTTTCCAATCTCTCGGACGAGGAAATGAAGCACCTCTGCGGGTTGAAGATTCCTCCCGATTTTGAGCAGAGGCGAGCCAAGGCCAGAAGAGAAGGTCGGATGATTGAGGCCATTCCTGGTATGGCTTTCCCGCAGACGTTCGACTGGCGTACGCAGGGTGGGGTAACACCGGTAAGGAACCAGGGAAACTGTGGGAGTTGCTGGGCCTTCGCTGGGACTGCCGCGTTTGAATCCCAGGTACTCATCTACAGTGGCCTGGGGGAGGATCTCTCCGAGCAAGCCGTGGTCTCATGCAATACAATTGGGGATAACTGCGGTGGTGGGTGGATGTCGACAGCCTACGACCTTTTCATGGACTACGGGGCCGTGAGGGAATCTTGCATGCCCTACCATGAAGTGGATACCGACCCCTGCATCCAGATCTCATGCGATGTTGCCGCCACGCTCGGTGGCTATTATGCCGTTGACAATACCGTGGACGCGATTAAGACAGCTCTTCTCGATGGGCCCGTGGCATCTGCAATGGCAGCCTGCGGGGGCTTCGGGACTTACACGGGAGGCTGCTATGAGGATGTCTGCACCGAGATAAACCACGGAGTGCTGCTTGTCGGCTGGGATGACACCATGTGCGGTGGTGCGGGTGCCTGGATCATGAAAAACAGCTGGGCCCCAAGCTGGGGAGTCAATGGCTACATGTACATAAAGTACGGGACCTGTGAAATCGGCTATGGGGCGGAGGCCTTGAACTATACACCGGGCCAGACCGTGCACTTCTTCCATGATTCACACGAGATCAACGATAGCGGCGGGGACAACGACGGCCTTATCGATGTCGGAGAGCCAATCATACTGCCGATAACGATCCTCAACATTGGTGCCACGACTGCGACGAATGTGAGCGCCAATCTAACATGTCTCACAGCAGGTGTCACCGTGACCGACGGCAATGCTACCTATGCCGACATACCCAAAGGTACAACCAGGCAATCCGATGCTCCGCACTTTGCCTTCACAGTGACGGGTGGCGGGCCGTCGTGCGGGCCGATCGCTTTCCATCTCGTTGTTTCATCTACCCAGGGAACCTCTCATGTGAATATAGTTGTCCAGGCCGGCGAGGTCACAACCGCGTTCCAGGACGATTTCGAGACCAACAAGGGGTGGAGTACCAGCGCGGCGGGAGACAATGCGACGACCGGCATCTGGACACGCGTTGATCCCAATGGAACCTGGTGGGGGAATGTGCCGGTGCAGCCCGAGGATGATCACACCGTTGCCCCGGGTGTCACCTGCTTCGTGACCGGTCAAGGCTCCGTGGGTGGTGCGCAGGGTGCGGCCGATGTCGATGGTGGCAAGACCACCCTCACGAGTCCGACGCTCGATCTTTCGAACAAGGATTCCGCGCTTCTAACCTACTGTAGATGGTATGCGAGTGAGACCGGATCGGCTCCCAATGACGACGATTTCGTGGTTGACGTATCCAACAACAACGGCTCGACCTGGACCAATCTTGAGACTCTAACTTACAGCGATCGCATCTGGAGAAAGATGGAGTTCTACCTTGAAAGCTATGTGCCTCTCACGAACCAGATGAAGATACGCTTGATCGCCCAGGACAACGCTCCCGGCTCGATCGTTGAGGCGGCGATTGACGACTTCATGATAAAGGCCTGCAAGAAGGCAGCCCCGGACGTTATACCGCCTACGGTCATAGTGATAACCCCGAATGGCGGCGAGACTCTGGTCTATGGTACTCAGTATGAGATCAAGTGGAACGCAAGCGACAATGTCGGGGTGACCTCGATAACACTCCTTCTCTCAACCGACGGCGGAGCAGCTTACCCTGACACAATCGCTTCGGGTGAACCTAACGATGGGTCCTTCTTATGGACCGTGCCTGATAGGGACTCCAAGACAGCGAAGGTCAAGGTTGAGGCATTTGATGCGGCCCACAACAAGGGCGCCGATGTAAGCGATGCCAACTTCACTCTCTGGGGGACAACATCCGGTGTTGACAGGCCCGAGCTTCCCGGCGTACCCACCGAGATCACGCTCGGCGTCGAGGATGGCAATCCCATCACCCCGGGATCGCGGATTGTTTATGGAGTGCCCTCCTCAATGCACATCAGGATCGGCATCTACGACGTCAAGGGAAGGGTGGTGGGAAAGGCAGTTGACAGCTGGGCCCAGGTTGGGTATAGCTCGCTTGACTGGAGCGCGCTCGAAAGACGCGGCCCCGAGCTAAGCCCAGGCATTTACTTTATAAGGCTTGACGCCGACAGGGGCGTCCGGACTGTGAAAGTGGTGCTTGCCAGATAGTATCAAATGGCTACCCGACGGGGTCACATGACACGGGGCCACGGTAAGCATGGACTGCGTTCCGCGATACCCTTGAATTCCGAAGTGGGAACACATGACACGGAGGGCCCTGATGCGATCTACGCTCGGCAAGTTGCAGGTCTTGCTTCTAGTTCTTCTGATTGTCGTCCCAGTTCTTCTGATTGTCATCCCTGCTGGCATCCTCTCAGCTCAGGATCTTCTTGGTGGGCTTGAACCGCCAGACAGGTACTTCGAGCAATTCGAGATTGCCGGCAAGATAGTCTACTTCCACCAGAGATTGATCGACGGTGCCATCGTCGAGAGTGATTACGTGAACTATCAGTTTGACGCCGCTACTAAGGGGCTGCTTGTTAGAAAGACCCACTGGCGCGATGATCTGCCTGAGCATCTTCCTCAGATCATGGTCACCAGAGCAGCGGCCGAGTCCATGGTGACCGGCCAGGTACAGGCTTCACGGCTCGTCATCATCTCACCCGAATCTGTGGTGTTTCCCGTAAGGCCGGCGCCGGACAACCCTTGTTGGGTGGTTAGAAGCATAGACGATGGGAGTATCACGATCACGGTGATTGATGGCGTGACTGGCAATCTCATGGGATACGGTGTGGCCCCGCCATATACTGCCTTCTCGTTCACAGGTCCCGGCGACTGCCCGCCAACCTGGGATTGGCAATCATGGTCTCAGAATGCGCAGTCCTGGTTCAACACAATGGGCTATAGCCCCGAGGGCGTGATCTACCCGATGCTTGAGCAAATCCGTGGTCACGTCAAGTCCGACCAGACGGCCATGTTTTATGAGATAGCTCATGGAGGCTCCACTGGCTTCAATTACAACTGCGATAATGGCTCCTGGCTTGGCCTGCAGGCTTTCAAGGTCGGGATCTGGCTCGGGGCTTACGCTAAGATGCCCTTTGCCTTCATAGCGAGCTGCGACGGGATGTGCCAGCTTGGCAGCGGTACCTTCTCATATGAGTTCAGGAAGGGATCGTTTGAGAACACCGCGACCGTGGGCTATTGCGGCATGTCGGAGCCCAAGTGCGAGGATTGCTGGGGCTGGTCGTGGAGCTGGCAGAACGCCCTTTTCGGCTACATGAATCAGGGCTGGACTGTGCAGGCTGCTTTTGATCAAGCCAATGCTGACTATCCCACGTGTGCGGTCAACTCCTGTATGCGGTTCGTGGGGGATTCGGACTTCAAGGTTGTGCCCCCCGCCATGCGAGACCCCGAGCCACCCGATGTGACGGTGATCTCTCCGAATGGCGGTGAGACGCTTGAGTATGGCACACAGTACGATATCCGTTGGGGCGCGACGGACAACGCGCGCGTGACCTCCGTGACCATCCTTCTCTCCACGGACGGGGGAGTGAGCTTCCAGGACACGATTGCCGTTGGCGAGCCCAATGATTCATCCTATATCTGGACGGTGCCCGACGTGAGCTCTCACACGGCGAGGCTTCGGGTGGTGGCTTTCGATGGTGTCCCTAATGAGGGCGGAGATGTCAGCGATGGCGATTTCACCCTGTGGGGCACGACGGCCGGGATTACAGAGCCTCAGTACGCAGGGGTGCCGAGTTGTGTAGTCCTTGATGTTGCCGGCGGCAATCCGGCGAACTCGGGATGCCGCCTTGTCTACGGAGTCCCCGCGGCCTCGCATGTGAGCCTTGGGGTATACGACGTTGGTGGGAGGCTGGTCCGTCATCTCCCGGGAGGCTACAGGGACGGTGGCTACTATCGGGTCGACTGGGGCTACGGCCATGGTCCTGAGGCGGCCTTAAGCCCCGGCATCTACTTCGTCCGGTTGGATTGCGAGAAGGGCAGTGCAACGGCGAAGATCATCGTTGCAAGGTAGCATCATTCGGACCTGGTGTTGCGTCCTGGTACGTCCTACGATTTGATCATCACGAGAAGCATCTTGAATCTGCTCAAGGCCTTGAGCGCGTGCGGCTCATTGGCTGGCATGATCACGGCATCCCCCCGCTTGAGGTGAAGGGGCTTCCTGGATATCGTAATCTCCACCTCGCCCTCAAGGACGTGAACCAGAGCGTCAAATGGTGCGGTGTGTTCACTCAGGCCTTCACCTCGATCGAAGGCAAACAGGGTCATAGTGCCTGATGGTTTGGCAATCACTTGCCTGCTCACCACAGCACCCTGCTGGTATTCTACGAAGCCAACCAGGGATCTGACCTGCGAATACAGGCTGGCTTCATCCTTTGGTTTGTCTTGGTTCATCATTCACCTCCCATAGTCAACGCTAGATGCCAAGACGTTTGCGGTTGCTCTCAATGTGGGCGAGGATGCCATCCGCGGCCTTGGCAGCGTCTTTCTCGACACTGAGGATTCCACCGGTCACGTCCTTGCAGTCTTGCGTCAAGAGTTTCACTAGATTGGGCCCGCCCGTCACCGCGGGTATGGGATTGACGTAGGTATAAAGTCCCAAAGCCAGGGCGAATACGGCATCGATCGTGGCTTTCTGCTCCATGTACTCAGGGGCAGCCGCCGCAACGGGCAGATGCGGAATTGGAGCGTCTCCCAGCGCGTGCGACACTGCACCAAGCAGATCTGCGAGCCTACCCGTATCTGTGCAAGTGCCATAACTCAGCACAGGTGGTATGCCGAGTTTCTCGCAGAGTTTCTTCAGGCCAGGTCCTGCGAATTCCTTGGCTTCCGGACTGCACAGGCCCGCAACCTGCATGGCCCCGTTGCCGCATCCCATGGAGAGAATCAGGATGTCTCGCCTGATCAGTTCCTTGGCTATGCGCACGCTGTGCACGTCCTGACCGGAATCCCTCAGGGTCGTGCAGGACACAAGGCCAGCCACTCCGCGGATCGTACCGTCCTTTATTGCGCCGAGGAGAGGCTCGAGGCTTCCACCAAGGGCGTCCACGATGCTCTCGGTTGAGAAGCCGACCACCGCCTCCTTTGTTGGCAGTTGCGTGATTGGCTCGACTGATTTCCTGCGCTCTTTGAAGTTCCCGATTGCCATTTCAAGAAGCCGCTGAGCCTGCATCTCAGCTTCCTCAGGAACATAGTTGACCCTGTCGGTCACACCCTCGAACACCACCAGCTCGCTTACCGGTACAAGCTTGAATTTGTACTTCTCGGCATACATGGGATCTATGGGCATCGAGCAGTTCATGTCGGCTGCGAAGAGATCGACGCAGCCGCTGGCGAGAACGGCCTCCTGCATTATCCAGTTTCCCGTGAAACCGTAGAAGGTGTCATCCATCTCCCAGCGTTGGATCATCTCCTGCCCGGTCTCGATGTTGGCGATGACGCGCAGGCCCTTGGCTCCCACGGCCTTGGCCTTCTTCTGCCATTCTATCCTGCGGGCGAGCTCGACCATCGCGAAGCCAAGGAAAGGCTCATGTCCATTGGGGAGGACATTGACGTAGTCAGGATCGAGCACCCCGAGGTCAACGCGCATCTTGTGCGGTCGCGGGATGCCGTAGAGCACGTCCTGGATGTATTCGTTCACGATCTGGCTCTGGTAGGCCATCGCAATTGAAAGCCTGAGAGCCTTGAGGGCGAGACTCACATAATAGCCGTCCACATTGGTTAGGCAGGAACTTGTGGCAAGCATCATCTCACCGTAAATGCCGCCCGGGAAGATGCCGAGTTTCCTCCAGCGGCTCTTGCGTTCTGCTGGCGCAAGCGCTTCCACGATCTCGCTGGGCTCATAGTACTTTCTGTTGAAGTCCTTCTCGACGACGTCGCACAGGCGCAGCGCTATATCTTCTATGGAGCATGTCAGCGGAATCCCCAGGCGCCTGGCGAAGGTCTTTAACTTCTCGGGTTCTCTTATCTTGAAGAGGGTCTTGCCCTGAGCTGTTGCCCTCAGAGTCTTAACGGTCTGATCCGTATGATACTGGTAGGTAGACGCGCCCATGACGTTTCTCAAGAGCATCATGCGCATCGCCATCCCATCTGCCGTTATGCCGCATACACCACGCTTGTCTTTTGCCGCGTCAGCCCGGCAGGGCCCGTTGGAGCATAGGTCGCACCTTGTCCCCGCCATGCAGAAGGCGCAACGCTGGTCGGGGTTGCCGCCCATGCCCTGGGCCTCATAGCGGTCCCAGACATTAGTGAGGCCGTCCTTCTTGATCCTCTCATAGGCCTTGAGTACTGACTCGTGGTGCGAAATCCTATCCTTCTCCATTTGTGGCCTCCCTTCAGGATTCTCCTGGGCTAGAACTGAGGTTTCTCGAGCATCGATTCTCCGCAAGTATTCCCAAAACGATCCCCGACGGGTGACACCTGTGACACTGCCCCGCGATTTCTGACCTTGGCGGCGTTGCACCAATCGAGTTCGAGTTCTTCAAATGATTTCACCCCTTATCGAGATGGTATAATCCCTGATAGGGATGTTCTTGCCTGATCGCTGGAGGGCCTCTTCTACCGACTTCGTGGTGCCGAAACAGCAAGGCACCTCCATGTGCAGCACCGTGACTGACTTGATGTTGTTATGTTTGAATATCTCTGCCAGTTTTTCAACATAAAGATCCGTCGCGTCATCAAGCTTCGGGCAGAAGATTATCAGGATCTTGCCTTTCAAGAAGCGCTCATGGAAATTGGCGTACGAAAAGGGAACGCAGTCGGCAGCTATGAGTAAATCCGCGTCCTTGAAGCAGGGTGCGCGTGGGTTCAAGAGGTGAAGCTGCACGGGCCACTGCCGGAGCTGTGACTGGGGCTTGGCCGTGGAGAGTGCCGACGCTGCCGGTGCGGCACCCCCTCGCGTTGTCCCGGCCTTACCCGTGGCGGGCCCGCCTGTCAACGGTGCCTCGGCTTGCCCTCTACCCCCGCCCTCAGGAACCTCCCTTAAGTCTATCATCTTCATCCCGGGGCAGGAGGGAGCACCATCCTCTACCGAGGATTCTTCGGCCCTCTGAGGCGGATTGGTATCTCGAGGAAGAGTGACGCCTCTCTCCCTAAGGAAACTCAAGGCTTGATCGAGATACCGGCTCTGGCCGTGGTCCTTCAGGTGGTCGAGGTGAGCCCTGATTACGTTCGGGCCGGCCTTTACGATATTTTCCATGACCTTGCACTCATCGTAGGGTTCGGCCTCCCGTTTCTCGATGCTGATCGCGTCCTCCGGACAATGCCCGATGCAAGCGCCCAAGCCGTCGCAGGACAAATCGCTTACAAGCCTTGCCTTGCCGTCAATTACTTGGATGGCACCCTCGGGGCAATTGGGGATGCACAAACCACAGCCGGTGCACTTGGCCTCATCAATGTGAATGATTTCGCGCTTCATCTCGCACCTTGTTTCTTGAGCCTGTTATCATGCCTGGCACGTCTGGTTCTCGCTCCATGGGTGGCCGATGTGGCAGGGGCGGCAGCACCATCCCGTCCGCGCCCGTGCCGTCCGGATCTTACCCTGATGCCTCGGGTTCTTTCCGCACTTGTGCTCTCCAGGCCCCTGCCTTGTTCAGGGTTGACTCCCATATCAATGCACTTCTCACTCTCAATGTCGCTAAGCAGGTCCGCTATCGAGATGCCTGCAAACTGCGCCGCGAGGGCCTTCTCGATATCCTTGATTCGCCTCCTCAAGACACAAGTGCTTCGGTTAGCACAGATCCGCTTCCGAAACATACAGCCAGATAGCTCTACAGGACCCTGAAATGCTCTCATGATGTCGAGCACCCGAATCCGCTCTGGTTTCGACCTGAGCCTCACGCCCCCGGCCATGCCCTCACGCGAGGTCACGATCCGGGCCCCGATCAGCCCTTGCAGGATCCTTCTCAAGAACTGAAGCGGTATTTGCTCCTCATCGGATATCGTGGCTGATGACACCAGAGAGCCGTGACGTTTTCCCATGTTCATCACGGCGCGTATCGCGTAGTCGGTTTCTTTCGTAATCAGCCTCATTCTGACCTCGGGCATCACCCATGCCACAACTGATACTAATTTAGTATTAGTCCTGGGAATTGTCAATCTTTTTCTTTGAGGGAATGTTGTACGACTACCGGGATTGTACCTAGCATGTGCTGGGTGGTAGAATGCAGCGGGGGGTGATCAGCATGGATTCTGAATACAAGGGGAAGGTGATCAGGATTGTGCAGGGTGATATCACGACCGTGAAGGTTGATGCAATCGTCAACGCTGCGAATGAGGGACTCAGAGGTGGAGGGGGCGTTGACGGAGCCATCCACAGGGCAGGTGGGCCTGCCATCATGGAAGAGTGCAGGAAGATTGGGCGCTGTGTGACTGGTAATGCAGTGCTGACAAGTGGTGGCAGCCTTCCCGCAAAGTACGTGATTCACGCCGTCGGTCCGGTCTGGCAGGGAGGCAAGAGTGCAGAGGCAGATTTCCTCAGGCGTGCCTACGATAACAGCCTCAATCTCGCAGCTAAGCAGGAGCTCAAGTCAATAGCCTTTCCTTCGATCAGCACGGGAGTGTATGGTTTCCCGATTGAGGAGGCCTGCCCAATTGCTATCAACACGGTGCTCAATCATCTCGACAAGAAAACGAGCCTTAAGGAAGTGCAGTTTGTGCTGTTCACAAGGAACGACTACGATCTATATGTAGAGGAGACGGGAACAATCCTACGGACCAGGGGCTGAGGGGCGCAAGGGCCGCCGTCCAATATGCTCCAGGAAGAGGGGGAACGTGGGCCGGACCAGCGAGGCCTGCATGTGCCGCATATCTCTACTCTGAAGGTGACATCGCCTTCTCTGCCTTGGGAGAATATCACGGGCAGTTTCCCTGAAGAAGAAGGCTGTTGCTATCTATCGCTTGAGGATTGCCCTCACCTCCCATGAATCCCGGGGTAGCCTTGCCGTGAGGTTCTCGAGCCGTTTCTTCTGGTCAGCCCCTTCAGGGTTCACAGTAGCCACGAGCCTGGCGAGCGCAATGGCAGCAGGCAACTCCTGCTGGTGAGGCGTGGCAAGAGCTGCGTCGATGAGATCCATCTTCTTATCGGGCGGAAGATCCGATCCCGCATAGATCGCTGCTATAAATCCCTCCGTCGCCACGGTCTGGAGTTTGGCCCTCAAGGCATCTAACACCGTTTGACAAGCAGGTTGAGAAGAAAGAGTTGGCGAACCCGTTGTCGATGTGGTGAGGGCGGAGGATGTCGGGGGAGCTGATTTGGCGGGAGACACGGCGGATGACGCTTGTGGTGGTGGCGATGGCGGGGGAGCCGAAAGCTGCCGCAAGGCTTCGGCCGATGAGTACCTCACCGAATAGTGGGCGTCGTCCAAGCAGTCCGCCAGTTGCGGTACGAGATCGCACAGCCTTCGATTGCCGGCAGCAAAGGCGGCATCCTTCTTGACATAGAACGCCTCGCTCGGATCCTGCAGCACCGCAGCAACCCGGTCCTCAAGGCGCTTCTCATCATCTGCTCGAAGGCCCTTAAGTCTGGCAAGCGAATTGACGGCATTGGACCGCTGCCTCCAGTCCTTGGAGTAAGAAAGGTCCATGAGGGCGTCGAAGGCGCCGGCGTTCTCGATGAGGCCGAGTATCCAGCTCGCTTCAGCCTTGGCGAGATCGTTACCTTTGTGCACCTCGTCGCAGAGCATGGGCACAGCAGGCACGCCGATCTTGACCAGTATGTCTTTGATGGCATGACGCTTGGTGGCATCCTTGGTGTCGAGCACCGTTCGAAGGTATTCAATCGAGGAAACCGAATCCTGCACCATTTTGTCAAAGGCGTAGGTCTTCCATCGCCGGAACCGCGGCTCGCTTCTCATGGCAAGAATGCATAGCTGCTCGGTCGTGAGCGGTCTCTCTTCAAACGGATATTCCTTGACGACGATATCGCCCCCCGGCTTACTTGCTTCGCCTGGGATGTCGATGCCGAGCCCGTACCTGCCGCTTTCCCACAGGGACTCGTTCTCGCCGCGTGCCGAGTAGAAGTCATTTCCCTTGGTGTCAATCTGAAGCCCGATGCTTCCGAACTCGCGCCGGTAGTCGCCGTAGCCGTTTACGTTGACCTTGCTCTTCGATGAATATGCATCGACGCCATCAGCATCATAGAGGATGCCTGTGCCGTTGGCGCTTCCCGCGCCCTGGCTCAAGTCGACGGCAGTATAACAGTCATCTCCCGAGAGGTCGGCCAGGAGCCCAAGTGCCAGGTCATGGCCGCAACCCTGAGAGACCCCCTTGCTCACGTAGTAGTCGTTTCCCGACTCATCAAGCAGCAGTCCGAATCCGAGATGTATCCCGGCGCCTTGGGCATACTGGTAAGATCGGTAGCAATCGTGTCCACCCCGGTCTATGAGGGCGGCTACGCAGAACCAGTAGCCCACGCCCTGCCCGAAGATGTCGGATGAGTAAAGGTCATTTCCTGACGAATCGATCAGGAGCCCAATCCCGCCCGAGTAGTCAGGCCTATAGCCGAAGGCGCAACCCTGTGAGAGTGAGAGGTAGTGGTCATCGTAACGGAGGATGTCGGTCTGGGACATCTTGGTGAGGTAGGCATCGTTGCCGCCCCGGTCGAGAATCACCCCACCACCCATGACATAGCCGAAGGCCTGAGATTGCATGGCCGCCGTGTAGGAGTCGTTGCCGGCGTCGTCACAGATGATGCCGACGCCAAGGAAGCCGGCCCCCTGCGAGAAGGCCCCCGAGGTGTAACTATCGTCACCCTCACGGTCATAGAGGACGCCCGCACCGTAGATGCCGGCACCCAGCGATACGTCGCCTGCCCGGTAGGAATCATTTCCGCCAAGGTCCATGATTATCGAGGTCCCGAAGATCGCGCCGGCAACTGCTGCACTGTCTGCCGATCTGTAAATGTCGTCTCCGGCTTCATCTATGATCAGGCTGAAATTGATATTAGAACTGGAGGCTATGTTGTAGATGTCATCTCCGCCGACATCTATGATAAGCGCGAATGAGCCGTCGTAGGTGTTTGGCGAAGAATCACCGATAACGATGGGACCCCAATCCGCGAGTCCCATATAGAGGATTCTGCCCGTGACAGTCGAGGTTCCGTCGCCGAAGGTCACCTTGCTGCCGTCATAACGCCTGAGTGGCCTCGTGCCTGATCGGGAGCACGCCGAATGCTCGATGCCATCCAGGTGTGACAAGAGATGCTCAGCCGCCTCAACAGCGGTCAGCGACATAGATGTGATCAGGGGCATTTCTATCTTCTCACTTAGGTGCAAGACCGAATCGCCGAGGGCTGTGTCCGCCGTTTCTATACTGTCGAGTTCGAACGGGTTTACATCCTCGTGTTTCTGCCGTGGCGTGACGAGGAAGGCAGCGTTGGCGCGGAGGAAGCTGAAATCTGGCTTCACGTTTTCGATCATCATTTCACGGATCATCGTGACGAGCTCAATACGATCAAGATAGGTGGCAATGGGTCGACCCAGATCGGGAGGGAGGTGCGCTATCCCTCCGCGCATGTCCCTGATGTGGCTGCCTAAGAGTGCTGGCCTCTTCTTCATGAAATAATCATCCCTTGCGTGCTTGCTTCTGGCGTACTTGCCTAAAGGGATCCTCGTCCCTTCTCTTGGGGGTGCTGGGACGATGATCTCGACGGACATGGCTTGCCAGATATCAATCAGCATACCCGTAAGGCTGGTGTCGCTCTCAAGGCGCGTGGCGATCCCGTCGATCCGCGGCAAGAGACTAGTCGGGTCGTTCATCAAAGAGTAAACAAGAGGCAGCCTGAAGGAGTCGGGCATGGCATAGTCGTGTCTTATCCTGCAATCACGGGGCATGAGACCCATGTCCAAAAGGGCGCCGGAGAGGTCATTATCGAAGGTTTTCATTTGGCTCTCGGTCACGGCGCTCGCTGTCACCGCCGCCACGAGAATCAATGCACACACCGCGATTGGATACTTCATAACTACCCTCCTATGATCAATGAGACCGTGTTCTTCTTGTCAGGTTGCCTCTCCTCGAAACGTTGTACCCACCACTATGTCATCAATCTCCAGTGCGCCTAGTCCGGAGGATCACCCGAATCTGATCTGTCTCCCGCAATTCGAAGCACCCAGCATATACAATTCCTCTCCCAAGGAGCGGTCGGCGTTGTCGGCGATCTCGCATGCTGCAGATTGCCTCAAGGCGACGTGGTGTGCAACGCCAATCGGTACAGCCGGCCTGTTCTAGTTAGGCGATCGCACGCTGAGCGTGATTGGTGTGGCGAAGGTCGATGAGCCGCGAAGTATCTCCACCGTGATCCGGTCGCCGGGATTCTTACCGTTCAGGACCGTCATCAATTGCTGGAGATCACTGAGGGCCTGGCCATCAATGCTGAGAATTACATCGCCATCCTGGAGACCGGCAGCCTCCGCCGGGCTCTTCGCCACAGAGCCCTTGATCTGGATGCCCTCCCCACCATATGTGAAATCCGGGATGATGCCCAGAAAACCCCCGCGGCCTCGCGAGGGCGGCCCTTGAGATTCCTTCTCCGCCACGATAATGGGCGTGATCTTCTGAGTGGCGTTGGCGAGATTTAAGACCGCGGCAGTCGTGAGCGCGGTGATCGAATTGAGGCCCTCGAAATTCAGCCTCGCGCAGTCGTCGTCCGGTGTGTGATAATCGCTGTTGGCCCCTGTGAAAAGGTGAAGCGACGGGATGTGCCTCGCATAGAAAGGATTCTGGTCCGAGAATCCAAAGATCTCCTGCTTTTCGACGAGATCGAGCCCAACGTTCTCATCACTCTTGGCGAGCATCCCGCCGAATTCGGCGGCGCTCGTTGCTCCGAAGACTATGAGTTTGTTGGCCTCTAGCCTGCCGACGGTATCGAGATTGATCATGGCGATTGTGCTATCGATAGGATATGGCGGATTCTTGCAGAAGTACTCTGATCCGACCGCACCGAGCTCTTCCGCAGTGAAGCATACGAAGGCAATTGACCTCGCGGGGGTTCCATGGGATGAAACTCGGCGTGCAAGCTCAAGGACTGCGCCAACACCTGAAGCATTGTCATCCGCGCCGTTGTGGATTTCCCGCCGCCAGGGAGTCGATGACGCGATGTCGCCGCTGCCGAGGTGGTCATAATGAGCGCCTACAACCAGGTACTCGTTGCCTGGACGACTCCCTCTAATGACAGCTCCGACATTCTTGACACTGATGGGCCGGGGCTTAGTGGTGATGCCCAGCTCGCACTGGAGGCCGGGGATCTCGATCCAGGATTTGGTCGAGTCGCCCTCGATTGCCCGGAGCGAGCTCTCAGAAGGGCCTCCCGCCAAGGTCAGGGCTTTCTCGAGGCCTGAATACGTAATCTCAAGGCATGGGAGCGCAGAGGCGACATAATCTCTTGGGACAGCGAAGAGATGAAACCCAGCTGCCGGATTGTGCGATGAACCACTCACGAAGATGACAGCTCCAGCCTTCAATTCGCCTGCGCGGAGGGCGAAGCCCTTCATCCACTCGAGCATGCCATCACGGCCTATCATCGTCCATCGCACTTTATCAATTGCTTCATCTTCGAGGCAGAAAACCACCTTGCCTGCCAGGTTGACATCTTCTGTAGCGGGAATCGCTCTTGCGATCACTGCGCCAGCCCATACGGTGCCGCTACCTGATAGGGGAAGCACAGAATAGTCGAGCGTCACATCGCCGATCCTGAAAACGGGCCTGCCTTCAACCTCAAATCCGAATTCCACGGAGAATTCCTGGTAGTAGGAATCACCGAAGAGAGGCTTGAGGCCTGCCTTCTTGAATTCACCTGCAATGTAGGCAGCGGCCTTGTCTATCCCCGGTGTCCCGATCAGTCTGCCTTCGAGAGAATCGCTTGCGAGATAACATATGTCTGTCTTGAGGTTGGTGATGGCGTCAGGCTTGGCGACATCGTCCCTAGAGGCATACCTTGGAGCGCATCCAAGAACTGCGAGCGCGCCTGCGACCAGAGCCAGCGCGAGGGCTACAACAGAACGGCGGTTGGCCTGCATGGCTTTACCTTTCTCTGAAATCCACCGTGAGTGGACTTCTTCGTTCTTTCCACACGCCCCTGAGGATCGGTTTAGCTTTATCGAACAGGAGATAGCTGTATGCACTGTAATGCGGGAGTCTCGATGAAAGGCCCCGCAAAGATTCGGTGTCCTGGGTCAACACGATGCCTATTCCAAGGTTATGGTCATGGGCATTCCTTAGGGCGCAAACGAAGGTATTCCCTGTAAGCGTGTATGTCGAATCACCGATTGTGACTGTCTCTTCAGTGATTTCAATCTCGGGTTTCATGGCGGCGAGCACCGTCTTGAGAATATTCCCCTTTCCCATGAGCCAGACGTGGTTCACCGAGGCCCTGGTCTCGAGCTCCGGAGTTTCATCGACGAGATACCCGCCGAGATCCCACGAACTGGCGATGTCCTTGAGGACAGCCTTTGTGTTCTCGTCTTCAAGGCCGCCCACAATCACCAAAACCGAGTCCTGGGCAAATAGCGACCCGAGAGTTATCGGGATCTCTTCGAGATAGAGCTTCCTGAAGGTGTCAAAATCGGGATCTATTGCGAGAACCAGGGGTTCGCTCTTTGGCTCCAAAGAATAAGTGCTGTCTCTGCCGCCGAGGCGCACAGTGAAATCTTCGCTCCCGTGGGTGGTCTTGATCTTCACTGGCAGGTCAATTATGAACGGAGGTGAATCCTGCTGGACGGTGAAGGTGACGACGTGGCCCCCATGGCGTCTGGTATCGTTGACATTGGCAAGTCTTATCAAAGGAGCCCCGGGCCGCTTGACCCACTGATCGAAAAACCACGTCAGATCCTGGCCTGATGTCTCGTTGAATACATTGGCGAGATCGTTCCATGATGCCATCTTGAACTTGAATTGCTCGTAAAACGCGCGCAGGGAGTCCCAGAAGAGGCTGTCTCCGAGAGACTTCTTGAGCATGTGGTAGACCATCAGTGACTTGCCGTACCCGACGCTCTGGGATGCCGCGTCACTCCTCTCCAGGAATTCCGACAGAGGAAAATCCTTTCTCTCAGTGACGTAGTTGCTGAACGCGATCAGGGTATGATGCCTGTATTCCCGGGCCTGGTCCGGACTAGCCTGTTCTTTGTAAAGGTAGTCGGCCCCGTAAGTGGTCAGGCCCTCGCACCAGTTGCCCTGGTCGTAGTCCACATAGACGGAGTTCCCCCACCAGTTGTGCAGGATCTCATGTCCGTAAGATGTGTTGACGATGAATGGCAGCCTTATCACCTTGCTGCCGAGGAGTGTGAAGGATGGCATCCCGAAGCCCGTCTGCCAGAAATTCTCAACGAGGGCGAACTTCGAAAACGGATACTGTCCGATCAGGCGGTTATACATAGCAAGATATCGCTTCGTGGCATCAATGTAGACCCCGCACAGGCTGTCACTTGGCTCGTAGGTATATGTCATGATCTCCGTGCCGTTGTACTGGTCCTCGTGCTTGAAGTACTTGCCTGCAACCAGGTAGAGTTCTGGCGCAGGGTTTGGCTCGAGCCAGACGTTGACTGCGCGGTCTTTAGCATCACGCTTCTCAACATACTCGCGGGCCAGATCCCCCTGGCTCACAGCCTTCCAGTCGGATGGAACATCGACCTTCATTCTGAAGGAGAACATCCTGTCGAACTGGAAAGGATACCAGCCCGATTCATTGGAAAGAAAAACGCCCTCGTCGCCAATGAGGCCGGTCGTGGTCTCGAAGCCTTTGGCGTAGGATTTGGACGGTGCCTGGAGGCTATCATGTATGACGCCTGAATAGACCACAGCAATGGCGAAGCGTTCTCCCGATGGAGGTGTCTGGCCGAATTCGATGAAGAGCCCCTTGGATCTCTTGACCAGCTCCACATCCTCGGAATCCGGTTTCTCCTTAAAGAGGCCCGCGTCCACATCTTCCTGCGTGTACCACCGCGTGATCGGAATGCTCGACGACACGTTCTCAATCGAAAGAGTCTTGCTGATAAGGAAGTTTATCTTGCCATTCTTGAGGGCATCCGCGCTGACATAAATGCTGTCGGATGCGCGCAGGCTCCTGTCGGGCGGAGAAACCGATACGGATATGGAGTGATGGAAGCTCTGGTCGAGACGGTTGGCTTGCAAGCCATCACCGGCAGCCACGAAAGAACAAAACCCCAAGGCGATTCCCAGAACCGCCCCACCTGCGAGCAAATGGCTCATCCCTCTCGATCTCTTTAGGCTCCTCAATAGTGGGGAGGCCATCCGCCGTACGAAATGCGCCCTGGTCCTCCTGTTTGCGGGGCGCTCCGGGGCCGTCCAGGGTATCGCGCCGGCAGCATGCACCGCTTCCACCCGGGTGTCCCGGCACGTCAAAGGTATCCCGTCTGCCCCGCGCTGTCCTTTATCCCAGCGAGCGCGATCCATCTCGTCCGTCCTTTCTTCCATGCCGTCTGCTCCGGCGCTGATTGTAGTCCGACCTGAAGGACGCAAGGTGCTTCAGGGCCTGCCTGTACGCTCTGGGGGTATCGATATCAAGCCAGAACGTGCCCTTGCCAATAGGGAGGACCTCGAGATCGCCGCTCGCCACCAGTTTCTTCACCCCCCCCGTGAGACTGAAAACCCCCTCCTCGAAGGAAGCCTCGAGTGCTGCAAAGACGCGCCGGTCAAACCTGAAAAGGCCGCAGTCAACGGCGTTATATTTTCTGAGTCGCTTGTTGATGGCGACAGCGTTCCCGGCAATCACCCTCACCTTGGTGGCATCGCCCAGATCGAAAACGCGCGATGGATTTGTATCCACCGCCAGAACGCATTTCGATGTTCCGGCCCGTGCCACCTTCTTGATGACCGCAGCGGGGAGAAGATGATCGGACATGAGAAGGATGAAGGCCTCATCGCAGCGCACCGCACGTCTTGCGGCGTAAAGCGAAAGCCCATTGGGCAGTCTCCATTTGGGATTGTGGACATAGGTGATGCGTATCCTGCCGCTACGCCTGCCGACAACTCGCTTGATGCCCTCGGGCCGGAAGCCTGTGACGATCACCACCTGGTCTATGCCAGCCATCTCGACTGCGTTCAGGATCCACTTGATGATCGGCCTGCCGCCGAGGTCCATTAGACACTTGGGCCTGTCGGGAGTGATGGCGCGCACACGCGAGCCGCACCCTGCTGCAATTATGACCGCCTTGGTACATTGCTGCTTCATGGGCATCTTAATCTAAGCAAATCCCAAATGGTGTCCACAATCCTATCCGATGCGTGCCCGTCGAGACCGTAGAAGAGATCGCCTCGACATTTTTCCACATTGGCTTTCATGGCCGGGTCAGGGTCAAGGGCCTTTTCCACTGCGGCTCCTATCTCACCGGCATTCTTGATGTGCACAAACGCGCCGTCAAGAAAGCGCCGGTTGTCCTCATCCAGAATCGGCATTCCATCATGGTGCTTCAGCCGATCGCATGGGAGATCGAATATTATGCCGACCTTGCCGAGGGCGAGAAACTCGAAGATAGTGCTCGATGCCTCACTGATCATGGTGTCTGCAACGAAGATGAAAGGCAGGATGTTATGCTCCTCTGGCGGGATGAGCCGCGCGTGACCGTGCTTTGGAATCGCCTTCTCATAGATCTTATGGTGCCAGTGGGGTGCATACCTGCCGCGCCAGCTGTAGTGGTGAAGCTTTATGATGAGGTTCAGGCCGGCCGTTTCCGAGAGAATCTTCTCCCTTATCGTGCCGAGGCTCGTTGGCTTGTAGGTTGGCGCGTAGAGCACGGTCTTCTTCGACGGATCGAGATCCCACCTTCCCATGATCTCCTCGCGATTGAGTCTTCCCTGGAAGATGGGGTCGAGCTTAGGATAACCGACCACGAAGATCTCGGACGATCCTCTGACCGCAAATTCCTCGATCCGCCGCTTACGGTATTCACCCTCGACAAAGATCATGTACCTTGTGTCGCGATGCTTTGCAAGAAGCCTGTAAAGGATGGTCTTGATGCCCGTGCCGTGATTTATGAAGCAGAGCAGGCTTGAGCCATATTGCTCGGGATGGGCGAGAATGTCTCCGGTGACGACTACGTCAAACCCCTTGGTCTGGCTCGTTGTCCTCAGGCCCTCGCGCCGGAGCGCCTCTTCGACCCGGCCGCGCAGGGACCGCTGGAAGAAGAGCCATCTTCCCTCTTTCTCATCGGTACATGCAAAATGGATGTCGTAGGAGCCACGCTCCTTCATGCATGTGTAGATCGGATCGAGCGAGGCCCTGTGATATTCATGGCCGATGACGAATAAGACCTTGGGCTTCTTCACCTGAGAGCTTCCGTCGGTCGCGGGGTGGATAGAATGTCCGTCAACCCAATCACGGTTCCTCACGTCTATGAATACCTGGGGTTTCCCCTGTCTCCGTTTAGATTGCTCAGACCCGGATTGTCGCACTTTGAGGGCACCCGGTCAATTTCAAAACTACACTACAAGTCTGACGGATTCTGGTGTAAGATAACAAAGAAGTACGATCTGCTGAGGGAAACGTCTGATGGCCGAAGGACGATATCAGCCTGATCTCGCCTGGGTGGGCAGGCTTGCACAACTTGACGATGGCGAGATCAGGATGAACCTGATGGGGCTTCCCGCCGAGCGCCAGGTGGAGCTTGTGCTATCGGTAGGCTGGGCTGACAGGCTTCGCATACTCAGGAATTCGGACGAGGCGGCAGAAATCGTGAAGGGCCTTCCCCGGGAAGAGGTCTTCCTCACCCTGAAGCAGGTCGGCGAGGAGGATGCCCTCCCCATACTGGCCCTCACGACTCCGAGCCAGCTGCGGTTCATCCTCGATATCGAACTCTGGAAGAAGGACGAGCTCGATGGTGACAAGGTGGTCACCTGGCTCAAATACCTGCTGGCATGCGGTGAATCAAAGATCATTGAACTCGTCAACACTGCCGACATGGAGCTGCTTGCCTTGATGTTGAGAAAGATCGTCTATCTCATCCCGAATGAGGAGGACGCCATAATCCCCGAAGGTCTTCCGAGCATAATGCTGGACGAGTACTTCACGATCCTATCTAACATCCCCGAGGAGACCGAAAACATCGGGCTTCTCCTGCGAATCCTGAGACAAACGGACAGGGACCTCTTCTATAAGTTGCTCTTTGCGACCTACAGTGCGATGGAGGAGGAAACCCAGGAGGCCGCATTGAGGTGGCGAAACTCGAGACTCGAGGAGAGCGGATTCCTCGACTTCGATGAGGCCGTTGAGATCTACGGCTACATAGGGGAGGAGGAAGCCAGAAGGATGGCAAGCGTGGCACCGCATATCTATTATTCGCCTGAAGAGAGCGGACCGGCTGCGCCGGCATATCCCGTGCTTCTCATGGAGAGACGAACCTTCTTCTATGACCTCCTGAGATCAATTGAGGATCGGCTACTTGAGAATAGGTTGCGGCAGGAAATCGCCTTCTCCGCTAACCGGCTTCTGGTCGCTGACGCCGAGCATATCGGTGAGATCGACTCTATCAAGAAGGCGCTTGCGCGCCTGTTCTCGCTTGTCAACGTGGGTCTGCTCTTCCTCACCAGCGGTGAAAAGGAGGCGGCGCTCGACATGTTGAGGAATGTCGCGCTGAGAGACATCTTCCAGATAGGTTTCAGCCGTGTGGCGGACTTGAAGACGGATGCCGCCGAGCTTGCGCGCAGGTTTTGGCCCCAGTGGGCGGCCGATGGCTTTGGCTTCCTTGATCGCCCTCAAGATGAGATAATGAGAGGGCTGACGATGAGGGTTCCGCAGTACAGTGCGCCGGCCGAGCGGAGTGGGGCGGGCTTTCGTGACTTTGAGACCATGGAAGAGGTGCGAGAGAACCGGCGGGTAGTGGATGAGATCGGGGTGGTTGCTGAAACATGCTTCGATAAGCTGGGGATACCCAGGCCTCATGAGGCAAAGCCGGTGCTCTTGGGGGTCTTCGCGAGCGGCCTTGAAGAGATCACCTTGAGGAGCCTTCTCTTGACAGGCTTCGTGAACCTCGTTCTCAAGGACAGGTTCGACGTATCACCGCTTGCGCGAGAAGATATGGCGGGGCTGTTCGAGAAAGCGCTCGAGATTGGGGCCTCGGGACGGCGAGTTGTGAAGAGGGAAAACAAGACCAAGCTTCTGGAATGGCTCGCGCAGGCCACGGGCTTCGAGGCTTCCAAAGCTGGTATCCTGGAGAGGTTTGTGGCTGCGAGCATGAAGGAACTCGAAGACGAGGTGGGGGGGATTCGTACCTGGCAGGATGTCGATCCGCGCTACATACGGGCGCTCATCTTCAAGAGGTAACGGAGGAACGGGGATGATTATGGGGAGGGGGACGGGTCCGGTTTGGTGCATTCCCCATCTTCGGTGGAGTGAAATGCAAAGGGGACTGATATGAGTTCTGCGGTCTATGTTCTCCTGGCTGCGATAGTGATTCTTCTTGTTGTAGTGCTTGTGCGGCTGTCACGACAGAAGCAGGCGAGCGCGTTTGATCAAGCCATGCCGACACTCCTCGATTCGCTCAAGAGTCTGTCGGCGGTCCAGTCTCAGGTTGGCACGCTGGCGAACAGCAATTCCGTGATCGTACAGAATATCAACAAGCTCGAAGTGGCTTTCAAGGGACTTGAGACCAAGTTCGCAGAGAGCACTGGCGACGTCAAGCAGGCGATCTCAAAAGACGTGGGCGATGCCAGAAAAGTCTTGATCGAACTCAAAACAAGGTTCGAGGACCAGACCAAGCGCGATGATGACATTCATGCGATAACGCGGCGAATAGAACGAGTGATTGTCGGTGCGCGGTCGCGGGGGACTTCGGGGGAGAATGTCCTTGCCGAGGCTTTCGCGCAGTTCCCGCCGGAGATGATGGACAAGGATTTCCGAGTCGGCGGCAAGGTGGTGGAATATGCGATCGTGCTCCCGAGCAAGAAGCGGCTTCCCGTGGACTCAAAATGGACCGGAGTCGAGGTAATCGAGAGAATCGAGGCCGAGGCAGATCCCGCCAGAATCAAGCGGCTCGAGAATGATGTCGAGAAGGCCATAGAGAAGAAGGTCAGGGAGGTTGCGTCCTATATCGATCCGGCGTGCACCACTAACATTGCGATTGCTGCCGTGCCGGACTCTATTTACGGGTTCTGTAAGGGGGTGCACATCGAGGCCTTCAAGATGGGAGTGCTGCTTATGGCCTACAGCATGGTGGTGCCATATGTCCTCGCGCTCTATCATCTGCATCTTCAGTTCGCGCGGTCGATCGACTTTGAGAATATCGAAGCCTACATAACGAAGATTGAGCGAAGCCTTGATGAGGTTGACAAGATCCTTGAAAACAGGGTCGCGAAGGCCGGGGCGATGGTCGATAGCGCCTACAGCGACTGCAAGCAGATACTTGGCTCAATGCGCGCCGCAACGGCGTTCTTGAGGGAGTTGCCGGCGGAAAGGGCCGCCTCTAGGGAGATCGTGCAGTCAAGCGAATTGCCCCCGGGCGGAGCAGCATCTTCATCCCAGGGCACGGAACGCTTGCTCTGAGTTTGGAGCGAGGATAGACACAGAACCCTATTGCAGCTTCTTGTCGATGGCCTTTTTCATGGCGGTCCAGAAGGGGTCGACCCGGGGATGTTCCAAGGGTTCTCGCTTTCCGTCTTGAATCATCCAGAAGCCATCCTCTCTGGGAAGAATCTCGCCTATGGCCTCCGCAATGATTCCCTTTGCCCGCAGGGTCGACAGCAGGCTCCCCGCCTTCAGCGGTTTGGCGCAGATAAGCAAAGTCCCTTCGCTTATTGAAATCAGAGGATCCATGCCGAAGCAGGTGCAAATCGCCTGCGCTGCCTTGGGTACCGGGATTTTGGCTTTGTCAACGACTATGCCTGTGCCGGAGGCCTGTGCAATCTCAAAGAGTCCCCCGATCACACCGCATTCGGTAGCGTCATGCATGGCCGTGACGCCATCCTGTCTCACCCCGACCGTGACTGCCGCCAACGCATCGTCCACGGTTGACATCTTGTAGAACAGGTCCTGGCCCTCACGCAGGATCTCTTCACCGAGAGTCTCTCTTATGGTCTTTGGAAATGCGCACGCGAAGATACCGGTTGCCTCGATTGCAGCTCCCTTGGTGACCACGACGATATCTCCGGGCTGAGCCATGCCGGGGTGGAGGAACTGGTCCTCTGACCCGATGGCTATATATGTCGCGCCTCCCACCATGGGATAGTCTGTTCCCGCATATCTCGCCGTGTGACCGGCGACTACAGCAGCCCCGTATTTGCGGCTTTCCTGGTTGAAGACGTCCCAGACGGTTGTGAATTGCTCCTCTGTCATGCTGAGGGGGAGATTGAAATCAACGATTATGTATGCGGGTGGGAAGCCGCTTGTGGTGACATCAGAGGCGAGAATGTGCCACGCGAACCAGGCTGCACGCTCAAAGCCATACTCGGGTACAATGAATATGGGATCGGTGGTCACGACCATGACCTTGCCGTCCCCTATCTTGATTACGCCACAATCAAGACCATGTTGGGGGGGAACTATGACCTCCGATCTCTGGATACCCAACCGCGGATAAATGACTTCATCAAAGAATTCCGGTGATACCTTGCCCGCAACTGGAAATCTTGCATTGATCTTGCCTTGAGATTGATTCATGTTCGGCTCCTCTCGAGGCCTGACTTCTCCTCAGATCGAATGTTAACAGATCTCATCCGCGAGGTCAGACCTGCCACTTCGCAAAATAGGATGTTGTAATTGAGAGCTGCAGATTCCAGGGCTCGATCCCATCAGAAGTTGAAGACGAACGAGACAAATGGAATCCCGGGGAACAGGGTACCATCCCCGACTGTATTGAAGAAGGCCAGGTCGGCACTCAGGCTCTCACCGAAGAAGCGGATGCCATAGGAAATCAAGGGGTTGTCCACCCCGGGCAATATCCAGTTCTCGCTCACGAATGCCGTGCGCCTCGAGATTCGCTTGTCCACGCCGAGGAGGACCAGGGGTGTATCAGCGATTTCATCGCCGACGAAACCATAGCCCACCCCAGCCGTCAAACCCCAATCTTGGCCTCCCCACGTTGTAACGGCGTCAAGCACTCCTATAAGAGGGACGTCATCGTCTTCATCAAAGCCCGGAATCTTGACGATCAGTGCGCCCGCAGAGATACTCATCTTGCCGGTGTCGTGCACTCCAACCTTCGGCGTGAAGAAGTACAATTGCCTGTCAATGTCAAGACCCGGAAAGAGCGACATGCCCCCGCCGAGAGTGAGCCAATCTGTGGCAGCGTAGCCGGCTGCTGCAAAGAACACGTAATAGTCCGCGAAGTACCCATTCCCCTTTGGCAACATGCGCGCCGTTGGGAAAAGATAAAGTCTCGACTCGTTAGGATCAGGAAACCAATACTTGCTGCCCCTTATGGAGGAGCGGGGCACGTCCGTCACCTGTTCTATTCGGTCTACGCGGACGGTCATTGTCCCTGACTCTGTTTCGAATTCGATCTGATCTGCCTCCACTTTGACGATCTTGCCAATCAGTGTCGATCCATCCTTGGTCTTAAGGATCTGCACCTTGTCTGGCGGGGGTGGCTTGAGTCCGGCTGCGTCAACGGATACCTCACCACTTAAAGCCTCGCCGGAGACAAGGAGAAGCACGGCAATAAATGCAGCTACACGGAACTTTCCACCTCTAGTGGTCATTCTGCCTCGGCCTCCTTGAATGCTGTCTTATCCCCTGATGATGCTATGACTGGTACCTCAAGCAGTGTACCACCGACTCTGCCGGAAGGCACAGCCATAATCGTAGAAACTCGGGCAATCGAGATTGTCTTCTGCTTTGGGTAACTGGCCGCATGATCCGACATCCCTAGAATTGGTGCGATATCGATGGAAACTCTTGACATTATCCGAAGTCTTGGTATAGTCAGAGAGAGGTTGGTTCTCAGCGATGCAGAGTCAGCACATTCTTCCGCGAGCCACTGGATATTCAGCCACGATTGTGCGCTCAGCCCTCGTTGCACTCTTGCTCGCAATTTCCGTATCTTTACTGCCTGGTTGTGAAGGCGAGCGAGTTTGCCCGCCTGAGCGAATTGCGGAGCTTCCGGGCACGTACATCGATGAGGTCCTAATCCAGGAGGCGTCTGACTGGCTTGCGCCGAGCCAGAGCGATGGTCAATTTCACGTCTTCAACCTGGCCGCAGTGCCCTTGATCGCTGAGAGCACCTGGAGCGACCTCGAGATAACCTACGTTACGGCTTCCACCTGCGACAAGTATGTGTGGGCCCGCAACTACGAGACGCAGATGTGGGATCTGGCCAGTAATCCCGCGGACCCTGGCGCATTGTGTGGTGCAGCCGTCTCGGATCAGTTCCACTTGCTCTCAGCGGTCGGCCTCAATCCGAAGAGGTATCTGGACTCCACATTCAAGATGCATCTCCTGACACAAGGTGCGGGCAATCCCCGGGTGCGAGTTCTGAGAATTAATCCTGACTACTGTGCGATTGCGATTCCCTTCTGGGCCTCGGGTCTTGCATTTGGGGATCACTCACTGTGGGTATCGTCGGATTGGGGGTCGGGCCACTGGCCCTATAACATGATCTGCAATGTGGCCTTGGATGGGGAAATCCTGAAGGAATTCCGGGTGCCGTCTGTATATGCCAATGGGATGGCATTTGACGGCGAGAACCTGTGGTTTGCGGATGGATCAGATTCCATCTTCAAGATCAATCAGGAAGGGGATGTTCTCTGTCGTTTTGACGTGCCCACGAATTACCCCGGAGGCCTCACGTACGGTGCTGGGAGACTCTGGCTATCCGAATACGAAGGGCTGACATCATCAAAGCACATCTTCGGCATCGATCCGGTCGCCTCATGTAGTGCCGAGACAGCCCTCGTAACCGACGTGTTCGAGTGCGCGGGAGGCTGGAGTACGGGACTTGCATGGACCGGTTCACACCTGCTTGCCGCCAGTGATAGTCTCTACGAGATCACAGTTGAGGGCGAGGTAATACGGGCCTATGGCCTGCCGGTACAAGGTGTGGAAGATATCACCTGGGATGGCGATGGGGTGTGGGTTCTGAGTTGGGGGCCCAAAGGATGCAACGGCTGGGATCAGGTCGCAAGCAGGTTCAAACTGCGCTAGGCTAGCCCGCCGCGTGCCGCAGATTTCTTCAGGCAGTCCCTTCGTGTCGCTATACGCAACGGGGATATTGCTCTTGGTTGCGTAGTGTACGAGATGATATCCGGAAATCGATTAGGTTGGTAAGGTAACGGCACGTATCCTCCAACAGAAGTGAACTGTTTCTTCTGATTGATTGACATTTCGGCCACTTCGCCTCTATAGTCTTGATAAAGTCTCCGCAAGGCAGTTCTCGAACCCACAAAGGGTTCATCTGTAAGGGGGTGCGTCATAGGCAGAAACCTTCTGAACGAGATTCGTGAGCGAGTCCTCCTCTGCGACGGCGCCATGGGGACGATGCTTTACAACAAGGGAATCTACCTCAATTGCTGTTTCGATGAGCTCAATCTCACGAATCCGGACCTCGTTGAAGAAGTCCATCACGAGTACGTCCAGGCTGGTGCAGATATCATTGAGACAAACACTTTCGGTGCGAACCGCTACAAGCTCAAGAGCTTCGGCCTTGAGAATAAGGTGGCCGAGATAAGCCGTGCAGGCGCGCTCGTCGCACGGAAGGCGGGGGAAGACAGAGTATTCATCGCAGGTTCCATCGGTCCGCTGGGGGTGAAGATCGAGCCCTGGGGGCACATGTCTGTAACGGAAGCCGAAGCCGCCTTCCGCGAGCAGGCCCGCGGACTCCTCGATGGCGGCGTGGACTTCTTCATTCTCGAGACATTCTCGGACATCAATGAAATTCACCGGGCCATCAAAGCTGTTCAGAATCTTGATAAAGAGGCGACCATCGTCGCTCAAATGACCATCGAAGAAGATGGAAACAGCCTGTACGGGACGACGCCTGAAGTATTCACGAGAAAACTCGAAGAGTGGGGTGCGCATGTCATCGGAGTGAACTGCAGTGTCGGGCCCGCACATATGCTTCAATGCATAGAAAAGATGGCTGAAGTCACCGAACTTCCTCTTTCAGCCATGCCGAATGCGGGAATGCCAAGGGAGGTAGAGGGAAGGAACATATACCTGTGTTCGCCCGAGTATATGGCTGAGTACGCCAAACGATTTATCCTGAGCGGAGTGAGAGTCGTGGGGGGATGCTGTGGAACGACCCCGGCTCACATAAGGGCCATGAGAGGGGCCATCAAAGCTCTTCAACCGCCTCGAAGGCACGTGGCCCAAGCCTCCGTTGCCGCCGAAGAAGCGCAAGAGACAAAAAGGATTCAGCTCCGGGATAAATCGGAATTCGCGCGGAAATTGGCGGATGGGAGCTTTGTTGTGAGTGTTGAAGTCGTTCCTCCCAGGGGACATGATCCTTCGAAGGCCATTGAGGCCGCGCATATGCTCAGGGCCAAGGGGATCGACTGCATCAATATTCCTGACGGGCCCCGTGCCAGTGCGCGTATGAGCTCAATGATCCTCGCCTGTATTCTGCTAACCCAAACCAAGATGGAACCTATCCTTCACTACACCTGCCGTGATAGGAATCTCCTGGGTATGCAGTCCGATCTGCTTGGGATGTATGCGCAAGGCATAAGGAACGTTCTCATCATAACTGGAGATCCTCCCAAGCTCGGTGATTACCCTGATGCCACAGCCATATTTGACGTCGATTCCATTGGCCTTACGAATGTGGTGAACTTTCTGAACAGAGGAATTGATATTGGAGGCAGGAGGTTATCCACCCCCACGGGATTCCTGATAGGGGTGGGCGCCAATCCTGGAGCGATAAATCTTGACCACGAGATCTCGCGGTTCCAGGCGAAAGTTGAAGCTGGAGCCGAGTTCGCAATTACGCAGCCGGTTTTCGATATCGAGATTCTTGAGAGTTTCTTGCGGAGGATAGGCGATTGCCGCATTCCAATACTGGCAGGAATCTGGCCGTTGGTCAGCCTGCGGAATGCGGAGTTCATGCACAATGAAGTTCCCGGGGCAAGCGTTCCCCCTGAGATAATGGACAGAATGCGGAAAGCTCAAGATCTTGGACCGGAGAGAGCGAGGCAGGAAGGGGTGGCTATTGCCCAGGAGACTCTCAAGGTTGTTAAGGCAATGGTCCATGGTATTCAGATAAGCCCTCCTTTGGGCAGATACGATTTGGCTCTTGAGGTTCTTGAGGTACTATGAGGTCCGCCCAAAGAAACCTGAAAGCATAGGGGCAGCGACATGATAATAATAGGAGAACGACTGAATTCGAGCAGGCGTCCTGTGCTTGAAGCCTTACGCGACAGGGATGAGGAATATGTGTTGAAGGAGGCAAGAAGGCAGGAGAAGGCTGGCGCCAGCTACCTTGATGTCAACACTGCTGCCCTCTTAGGCAAAGAGATCGAAACCTTGGCGTGGGTGATACCTCTTCTTCAGCGTGAATTGTGCCTTCCTCTGTCCCTCGATACTCCCAATCTTAAGGCCATGGAAGAGGGCTTGCGCCTTCATAAGGGGCGCGCTCTCTTGAACTCCTTGACAGGTGAGGCCGAGCGAATAAAACAGGTCCTTCCCCTGATCAAAGAACACAAGCCACAGATTATAGCTTTGTGCCTTGATGATGAAGGCCTACCCGCGAGCTCCGCCAAAGAGCTCGCGGTAGCTCAGAGGCTGGTGGATCTGCTTGAAAAGGGAGGCGTGAATCCACAGGACATATTTGTCGATCCCTTGGTCCGACCCGTCGGTGTCGACCAGAATGCTGTGAATCTCTTCTTGGAGTCTCTCGAGAAGATCAAGGAGAGCCTGCCGTCTGTGCGAACCGTCGCTGGAATCAGTAATGTGTCTTTCGGCCTTCCCCAGCGCAGGTTGCTTAACGCGGCTATGCTTGTACTTGGCCTCGAGAAGGGCCTTGATGCCGCAATCCTCGATCCTCTTGACAGAGAGATTATGGCTGCGTTGGCGTCTTCTGAGGCACTGCTGGGACATGATCCCAGTCTAAAGAACTACCTCGCCTTCGCTAGGAAGAGCAGGGTGCAGGCTGCCAGGCGTGTCCCACTTCAGACAGACTCACCGAGTGAGACCCAGGGATAGGAACTGGAGCACAGGAAAGGCGTGTTGAAGTCACTCAGACTGCTTGCTGATGCCACCGAAAAGATGAGAGGGGAATGCTGGGGAGGTAAACCCTATGGATTCAAGGGATGATCGCAACGGGGATGAGGGGGATCGGGAAACGCCATGCTCTTGCGGACCTGACTGCTGTGGGCCTGGCGCGCAGCCCGGCAAGAGGTCGCGTGGGATACTCAGCCTCAAGTCAGTCGTCTTCGTAGCAGTTATAGCGGCTGCGATTGCCGTTGCAGCGTGGTCGCTCATCAAAGGGATAATGTAGGCAGAGTGAGAACAGACTATGGACAAGCCGTACGTCATCGGCTGGACAGACACACCGGTGGGGAGAGTGCCCAAAGTGTCGGCTGAACTCAGCAGAGCGGACAGGTGGGGAGACTTCAAGGCAGTCTGGTCCATCAGCCGTATGAAGCACATGGTTGAACCTGGCCTCTATGCCCTCGGCCGCCCGGATGAGAATTCCATGGTCTTCGTGTCAGCCAACTACAAGTTGAGCTTTGACACCCTGAGGCGTGAGCTCACGGGGCTCGATGCATGGGCCATGGTTCTGGATACCAAGGGTATCAATGTGTGGTGCGCCGCCGGGAAGGGGACCTTTGGAGCTCAGGAGATGGCGAATCGTATCAAACGCACAAGGCTTGATGAGATTGTGAACCACCGCAGGCTAATAGTGCCGCAGCTGGCAGCCCCTGGGGTCGCGGCGCACGAAGTCAAGAAGCTCTCCGGCTTTTCGGTGATCTATGGCCCCGTGCGCGCCGCCGATATACCGCCTTTCCTCGATGCCGGGATGAACGCCACACCCGAAATGCGGCGGGTGAGGTTCTCCGTCGCGGATCGCCTCCGCCTGGTTCCCGCGGAGATGATGGGGGGCTTGAAGTACTTGGCCTTCGTTGCTGCCGTCTTCTTCCTGCTGGCGGGCTTGAACAGAAGTGGATATTCAAGCTTCTCGGGTCTGACAGTCGGCCTACGCTCGACGTTGAACTTGCTGCTTGCCTATTTAGGTGGGACCTTACTTAGTCCCATGCTGCTTCCCTGGTTGCCCGGTCGAAGTTTTTCGTTCAAGGGATTCTCAGCGGGCCTAGGCACGTTCATTATTTCGTTCCTGACCGGTATCGCAGGGACTAATTCTCTCGAGATTATCGCATGGATCCTCCTCATGCCTGTGATAGCCTCGTTCCTGGCCATGAATTTTACGGGGGCTTCAACATACACATCGCTGTCCGGCGTGAGGAGGGAAATGCGAATCGCAGTACCGTTGCAGATTACGTGTGGTATAGCGGGAATGGCCTTCTGGATAGGGTCAAGATTCGTTTAGGGGGAGTATGAAGATGGGTCGCCTGAAATATCTGAAGAACGTCACGACTCTGAGACTTCATGTTGACAGGTGCATAGGGTGCGGCCTGTGCGAGACAGTTTGCCCTCATGGCGTCTTCGAGGTCAGGGACGGAAAGGCAATCATCACGGACAGGGACCTATGTATGGAGTGTGGCGCCTGTGCCCGTAACTGCGTTGCGGAAGCCATCGAAGTCAGGCCGGGAGTCGGATGTGCCGCCGCGGTTATCCAAGGCGCGATCAGAGGCAGCGAACCGACGTGCGACTGCGGCAGTAGTGAATCGGACTCACCGACGCCACCCTGCTGCTGAGACTACTTCACCAGGTGTGGCCTTGTGGATCCCGAAACGTCTCCGAGCCAATAACCTGCCGCGTCCCACCCATCGCGCAATGGGCACAAACGAACTGGGCACAAAGTGGTTGATTCCTAAGCAAGTATCGCAGTAAGATAGGGACAGGGTCGTGGCCAATCTCGGCCACGGTGCTGTATGCAGACAGATCCCTGTGTGCTACCAGGTCTAAGGGCAAATGGATCGCTGATCGATAGATCTGAACATGAAATGCTCGAACTGCAATTTTGCTAACCCGATAGAAGCTCACATCTGTGGCAGTTGCGGAGCCGAGTTGCCTGCCTCGGCCCCATTCTCCGAAACCAGATTTCTCCAAACCAAGAAAGACAAGGCCATCGGCAAAACGATTTCCGGAAAGTACAAGATTATCCAGAAGATGGGCAAGGGGGGCATGGGCGACGTCTATGAGGCCGTAGACCAGAAACTCAAGAGAACCGTAGCACTCAAGTTTCTATCACCCAAACTGAGGGGAGATCCGGAAGCCAGAGACCTGTTCATCAGAGAAGCCCAGGCCGCGTCAGCGCTGGATCACCCGAACATATGCACTATCTATGAAGTCGATGAGACTGAAGACAAGCGGATGTTCATCAGCATGGCTTACTACCGGGGTGAGACCCTGCGACAGAAGATAGACAAGCACGCCCTGGGTCTTGCGGAGACCGTTGACATCGCAATTGCCGTAGCCAGAGGCCTGGCAAAGGCTCACGCTGCAGAAATAGTACACAGCGATATCAAGCCGGCCAACATCTTTGTGACCGATGACGGTCAGGTGAAGATCCTAGACTTTGGACTGGCGAAGCTCGCTGGCGAGAGGCGTCGGATGTCCGGGATCCCTGCGGGAACGGTCTTGTACATGAGCCCCGAGCAAGTTCAAGGCAAGGATGTGGATCAAAGATCAGACGTGTGGTCGCTCGGGGTGGTCCTTTATGAGATGCTTACGGGAAAGGCGCCCTTCACTGGCAGGACCGCATCGCAGGTTGTGGATTCCATTGTCAATGCCGAACCGAAACCGGTAAGGAGCATTCGCCCGGAAACACCCATCGAGCTTGAGCGCATTGTGAGCAAGGCCTTGAGCAAAGGTGTGCAGTCAAGATATCAGAAAGTCGCTGATCTTCTCACCAACCTGACTATGATGACGGCAGAATTGGGGGCAAGGCCGCGGGATGGGGAATCGTCAATTGCAGTACTCCCCTTCGTTGACATGAGTTCCAAGAGGGATCAGGAATACTTCTGCGAAGGTATCGCGGAGGAGCTGATCAACAGTTTGGGAAAGATATGCTGCATACAAGTGGCCTCAAGAACCTCTGCTTTCAAATACAAGGACTCCAACCTCGATATCCGCGAGATCGGTCAGCAACTCAACGTTAAGACCGTGCTTGAAGGGAGTGTCAGAAAAGATGGCGACACGTTGAGGGTCACGGCTCAGCTGATCAACGTGGCCGATGGCTACCATCTCTGGTCAGAGCGCTACGATCGGGAGATGAAGGACGTTTTCGCCATTCAGGACGAGATTGCCCAGAGCATTGTCGATGCCCTCAAAGTAACGCTGACTCCCAAGGAGAGGCGGTCGGTCCAAGCAACCGGGACCAGACAGATTGAAGCATACGACGACTACTTACGCGGGCGTAACTTCTACTACCAATTCAGGCGAAAAAGCATTGAATTGGCCCTCCAGATGTTCACTCTCGCGATAGAGCACGATCCCAATTATGCTCACGCCTATGCTGGGATTGCAGATTGCTACTCATATCTCTTCTTGTATGCAGAGCGTAGCAGCGCGAGCCTCCGGAAAGCAGCTGAGGCCAGCCATAAGGCGCTTGAGCTCAATCCTGAGCTGGCTGAGGCTCATGCATCCCGCGGACAGGTGCTGTCATTGAGCAAGAAGCACAGCGAGGCAGAGGCTGAATTTGAAAACGCGATTCGGCTGGGTCCGAGGCTATTCCAGGCATATTACTTGTATGCTCGTGACAGTTTCGCGCAGGGAAAGTCAGACAAAGCAGTCGAGCTCTATGAGAAAGCCATGGAGGTGAGTCCAGATGACTACCAGGCTCCCCTGCTGGTATCTCAAGTCTATGAAGACCTGGGTCAGGAATCAAAGGCTGCTGCGGCTCGGCGGCGAGCCGTGAAGATAGTCCAAGAGCATCTTAAAGTGGATCCCGGTGATGTCCGCGCACTCTACATGGGAGCAAACGGGCTGATCGGCCTTGGCGAGACGGAGAAGGGTATCGAATGGGCCGCATTGGCGCTGATAATAGATCCAACCGACCCCATGCTTCTATACAACGTCGGATGCATCTACTCGATGGCCGGCCGGATTGAAGAGGCCCTTGCTTGCCTGGAGAAGGCGACCAGTGCAGGCTTGAGTCAGAAGGAGTGGTACGAGCACGACAGCAATCTCGATCCTCTGCGCAATCACCCTCGCTTCAAAGCCTTGCTGGCGGAGTTGAAATGAAACGGATAGACCTATGTCGACTCGCCTTATGAGACGTGTAAGACATCTCATCTTAACAGGAGCTTTCTCAGGAAAAGTAGCCTTCCGACGTTCTTCATGGCCCATTTGATCAAGAGGCCCTGGCTGCCAAAAACCAGTCGGTAGTGCAGCCATATGACACACCTGCCAACTCGGAATCTTCTTACCGCGAGGAACGTTGCGATCATGAATCTTGGAGTGAAGGGGGTCATTACGATTATTCGGGCCAAATACGGAAACAGGTGCTTGCCGGTTCCATAGTGGTGCTCGTAGCCAGCCGTCTCAGGGTCGTACTTGCCATCTCTCCTGGCCATCTCCGTCAATTCCGTACCTTCGAAAAACCCCAAGGGGTACACATAAAGGTGAAAAGGTTTCGGTACGGCCATAAAGGTTCGTATCGCCTCGACCTCGTCATCTTCGCAACTGTATGGATTATCTATGATGGCATCATAGCGACCAATCACCTTATGCTTACGAAGGAGTTTCGCAGTATCGATGAAGTCACGCTGGGAAGTAGGCCTCTTGTAGATCTCCTTGTTCATCCTGTCGCCTCCCTGTAAGCCCATCACGGCGCCGACCAGGCCGGCCTTCTTCAGGATTTCTATCTTCCGCTCAGTTACCATGCGCGGTACGACCCTCATGTGGAACGGTAAGCCTATGCGTGTCTTGTAAGTGTCGCCGAATGCCTCCAGGTACTCATCGGGGGCAATGCCAAGAGCGTCATCTTCGAAGTCGATCGCCTTCACTCTTGGGAAAGTAGTTTTCACATATTGCAGCTCTTCTACGACGTGATCCACGGAACGGAAGCGAAGCATCCTACCTTTGCCTTTGTATAATTTGCTGAATGCGGAATTGCAGCAGTAGGTGCATGAGAAGGGACACCCTCTCGAAGCCATCACCTCGTACGCAGTACCTTGCTTGGGCCGGTACTTGTCAAAGAGCTGACGCGTCAGTGGAACCACAGACAGTCCGTGGGTGATGAACGTATTGTCCCAATCGACAGCAGGAAACGGTCTGCTGTCGAGGTCTTGACAGAGACATCTGATTTGGTTCTTGCGAATCGTACCGCTGTCCTTGATCCACAGACTTTCAATGTCCAGGAAGTCCCGGCCATGGTCGATGGCGCGGACAAGATCGAGAAAGGCCTCTTCTCCTTCCCCCAAGCAAGCAACGTCGCAATACTTCAGGCATTCGTCGGGTAAGAGCGTAGGGTGGACCCCGCCCCATACAACCAAGGTGGAAGGTAGTTCCTTCTTTAGGTCGATCGTTAAGCCTCGCGCGATGGCGAAGTAGTATGTTGTCAGGGATATGCCTATGATACGGGGGTTCAGGGCTTTCAAGAAAGAGACCGTTTCAGCACGTTTCTCGGGCGCAATCTTCTCCCCGCGCGGGCACGGAAAGTAGAGAAAGCAATTAGGGTACCCGTTGTGTCTCAGGTGGGTGGATACATTCAGAGCGCCCAGAGTCATTATCTGGTGGAACAAAGTGATCAGCGCGATTGTCACGTAACAACCTCCGCTTTTCCCGGCTACAACGGCTTGGGGGCGCCCCATTATTGCTTAAGCGGGTCGGGCTTCTGGCAATCTAGCCGGAGAACCCAGCGGCCATTCTATCATGTTGACAGCATAATGTCAAGCATTTGTGAACTGTTACCGTGTTAAGGCTGGTCTCCTGCTCTAGGGAGACGTGGGGAAATGTGTGGACACAATACTGGTTTCGCCGTTGCCCCTGTCGTCATAGCTGGTTACAACGCGCCGTGCGGAATTCTGGTAATCTATCTCGATTATGTAGGACTGGTTCGTGGGCTAGTCATAGAGCTTACTCCAGCATGCAGCCGAGTTGTTTGACACGTAGATGCCGCCCTCCTTGCCTCGTTGGCCGGCGGCCGCTACCTGTAGAGTGACTTGATCGTGCCCCAGGTGGAGGGTTCGGTCCCGGACGGCGGCAGATAGCAGGGCGGCCCAACGCACGGGCATGGGTTACAACCGGGGTCCCTAATAGCGATACTCACCCAGCCGGCACGACCATTGCCGACGTTGCAGGGCAGGATTACATCGAACCTACCGTGGCAGTCGTCCACCCTGGCGACATTGATCCCGCCGTGGGTGATCACCCTGACCTGTCCCGGCGAAGTCGGCAGAAGCGTGAGAATTCCCACCGTCACCGGCCATCCCGAGGGCGGTACGCACTGCTCCCAGTGCTGTCCCAAGTAATCACCGGGGTCTTGGATCGCGCCGAAAGCGAGCGGTAAGAGATGCTTTGAGGATCCACCGTCGCACGCGGCTGTGGCAATCCGTCCCTCAGGCGTGTCAGACAGACACGCATCGTCGATCACCCGATCAAGCGGCCCGCAGCAACCGCTCTAAAGTCACAGCGTTGGGGGCCTTCATTACTCGCTGGTTCCATGGCACATTGCTTGCTAAATTGGACAGATCGGTCGGATATCCCTTATACTGCCTTGTGAAGGAATCGGGAGGGAGGAATGATGAAGACCGACAACACCGTGCGTGGCTGGGCGATACTGTCACTTGCCGTCCTGGGTGGATTGCTGCCCTATTGCACTGCCACAGGCCAGAGTGGTGATTACGTGCCGGTCTATCACCCCACACTTGCCATTACCCCGGCCGCTGGCCCGATAAGGGTTGACGGTGATCTCGAGGATGCCGGCTGGCAAGGCGCGGCACAGGCTGACAATTTCGCAGAGCATAATCCTGGCGACCAGACCAAGCCCGATGTGGCCACCGAAGTTCTAATAACCTACGACGCGGACAACCTTTACATAGCTTTTCGCTGCTATGACAATCCCAGCGAGGTACGTGCCTCCTTCTGCACGCGCGACAACATATTCTCTGACGACAACGTATTCGCCTGTCTTGACACCTATGGCGAGTCTGCAGTGGGTTACGAGATCGCCGCAAACCCCTACGGCATCCAGGGCGATCTTCTGTATTCCGCAGCAAACGGCGAGGACGCTACGTACGATCTGATCTACCAGACATCCGGCCGCATCACCGATTTGGGCTGGGTAGTCGAGATGGCGGTTCCGTTCGCGAGCCTGAGGTTTCCAGACCGCGAGGAGCAGGTGTGGCGCGTGGACTTCTGGCGCAACCGCCCGCGTGGGTCCCAATACCAGTACTCCTGGGCAGCCTACGACCGCAACGAGAGCTGTTGGCCGTGCCAGTGGGGGACCGTCACCGGGATCTCGGGGGTCAGGTCTGGTGCGGGCCTCGAGTTGTTGCCCGCGGTCCTGGTACATCAGTCAGGCTCCCTCGGCGAGCAGGCGAGGTTCAAAAACGACGCCATCAAGGGGGACGTCGGCGTAGGGGTTGCCTACGACATCTCGTCTGAGTGGACTGCTGAGGCAACCGTCAATCCCGACTTCAGTCAGGTAGAATCCGACGCGCCCCAGATAGATGTCAACACCACCTTCGCCCTTTTCTATCCCGAAAGACGCCCCTTCTTTCAGGAGGGAAGCGACCTGTTCAACACCTATTTCATCTCTGTCTACACGCGTTCCATCAACGATCCGCTGGTTGCCGGCAAGATGACCTGGCGCAAGGGGCCGAACAGTCTCGCCTTTCTTTCGGCCCGGGACCAGCATACGGTGATCACCCTGCCCTTCGAGGAAAACAGCGAGTACGTTGAGAACGGCAAAAGCTATTCCAACATCCTCAGAGGCAAGATGGATCTCGGTCGGCAGTCCCACCTTGGATTCGTGGCAACTGACCGGCGCTTCGACGGGGGCGGGGCCGGCTCACTCTTAGGAATCGATGGCAAACTGCGGCTTTCACCCAGCGACGCCTTCAAGTTTCAGGTCCTGGCAACGCACACCAGGGAGGTCGACAATGCAGCCCTGGGGGACACTTCCTTGAAGAATATCCGTTTCGACGATGATAAGCACACTGCCGCCTTCGACGGTGAGGACTTCTGGGGGCATGCTTGGCTCGCCTCACTCAGTCGCGATTCGCGCGACTATGAAGCGGGAGCCGACTACATCGAATACAGTCCCACTTTTCGAGCGGACAACGGGCTCGAGCCTTCGAACAACGCGCGGACAGGCTCAGTATGGCTGGGTGGCATCCTGCGGTTCAAGGAGAGCAGAATCCTGCAAAGCATCTATGCTAGAACGGCCGCCGCCGAGAAGTGGAATTCCAGCGGAGTCAGGAAGGAGAAATGGCTCGACGCCAGTCTCGAGGCCAGCCTGCGAACCGCCCAGACGGCGATGCACGCCCGGTATGTCCGGAGCAACGAGCGGTTTGGAGGTGTACAGTTCGACGGCACCTGGTTCGCGCATGATTGCCTGAGTTTCAGGCCAAGTGGCGCCTTGACTTGCGGAGCCAATATAACCTACGGCCATACTATAGCTCGCGAGTATCTGGTCATGGGCAAAGAACTCACCTACGGGTATTGGGCTGATATACGGCCCATCGACCGCCTACTCGCATCGTTTTCGTATAGCCACTGCACCAGTGATGATCTGGACACGGGTGTGCGACTTTTCTCACAGTTGGTATTCCGGACGCGCCTGTCTATGCAGATGCTGCGCGAGCTCTCAGCACGTCTGGTACTCCAGTACAACGACCGCTATGATAGTTGGGACGTCGATCCGCTGGTCACCTACCAGATCAACCCGTTTTCGATCTTCTACGTCGGCGCAGCCCGTGACTACCAGGACCTCAGTCTGGAGGAAGATGGGCGCCAGGGCTGGACCCTGACCAACCGGCAGTATTTCCTCAAGCTGCAGTATTTGTTTCGCATCTAGCGCCCTGTCCTGTCAACCCCCGGATCTGTACCTGCGCCGCGGACCATCGTTCTGACGACCGATTGACGTATGCGGCCTGCGGCGTTCAACGAGACACGCCAGATGCAAGCGCTGGAGCAGAGGATTTATGGAGTGGGCCTGCCTACGCAAATGAGAGGCTGCAGACGGAATTGAAATCACAGAAACTGCACGCGCCTTCATCGGTTGCAGGATAGAAGCATGTGGACTTGATCATGTGGTCGATTATGTAAGCAAGCAATCGCGGGAAGTCCTTCGCAAACCAGGAAGCGTAGGAATCCCTCAAAGCCTCGATCTTCTCGGGAGCAACAAAGTAGAGCTCTTTGCCGCCCTTCCTCAATTCCACATAGGCAGAGAGCGTCGTTCCGGCATCCCGTCCTGCGGCCGACGAGACGAGGAAGACATACAGGGGAAGCTGCACTTCCTTGATAGCATCCTTGACTTCGCTCAGGCCCTGATAGTCGAAGTCCTTCGGCAATTCCAGGCGGGCCAGCCTATTCTCGAAACGTGTCGCCCCGAACGCATCAACCCAGCCGGTCTTGTAATCGAGGATGATGCGGCGGCCGTCGCGCGAATCAATCCGATCCACCTTTCCATAAAGGGCAAGGTTCCCGAGGCTTGTAGAGATGGTGGCCTTGTATTCCTGCTCCAGGCTCTCGATCACTGTGGTTTCAGGTACGGCTGAGAGATAGGTTCTCAGCCTGTGGGCGACGGTGTGCTCCAGGAAGAATCGCTTTTCCGGGGCGAGGCAGCGGTACATGGCCGACTGCTGGTAGAGGCCGGTGAAGATCGAAATCAGTTTCGCTTCGTCGCAATCTCGAGGGTTCGCATATTCCCTGTTCTCATAGGGCCTGAAGTAGGTCTCCAGCGCCCTATGGATTATCTGGCCCAGTTCCCCGGAGTCTATCTCCTCCGAAGGCGCGGCGGGCGGCTCAAGGCCCAGCATATACTGGTAGTAGAACTGCAGCGGGCACCTGAGATAGGTATCGAGCAGGGTCGCCGAGAGCCCAGGCTTTCGGCTGCGGGCTCGAATGAAGTCATCGAGTTTCCGGACATCTGTCTCGGTCTTGACCAGACCCTCTGCCCTGAGCAGGGCCTTTGGCGAGATCGTCAGCACCTCTCGCGTGACCACGTCATCCAGGAGTCTTCCTGCTTTGCGTTCCTCACTCCACAGGAGCGCCTCGACAAAACGGCTTCGGGTCTTCTTGGCCTCTATGCCGGAGGAAGACGGAGCGGTTGAGGACTGCCACACCAGGTGGACCTCTCTGGCGGAGCCTATGAGGCGCCCAAAATGGTAGCGGGTGATGGCTTCGTCCCTTTCCCTGCTCGGGAGCCCTGCTGCCGGCTTCAGGGGCTCGGGGAGGAGAGGATTCACGTCCTCCGAAGGGGGAACGATGCCTTCGTTCACATCGATGACGATAACCTTCTCGAATGACAAGAGCCGGCTCTCGAGCAGGCCCAGTATCTGGAGTCCCTTGAGCGGACGGCCCTCAAACGGAACGCGAGCCATATGTATCAGGTCCCGCAAGAGCGAAAAGAGAAGCTGCTTTCCCATCGTCTGACGCGCAAACAAGGCATCCTCGAGACTTGGAATCACCTGGGTCTCCAGCGCATAGACAAACTCATTGTCGAGAGCATGTTCGTCACTCACGGGACCCGCCAGCGGTTGCCCAAGGAACGGGAGAAGCAGGAAGCGCGCGGTGCTGCTTACCGTGGCAGCAAGGTCATGGGGCGTGTTGATTTCCTGCCATGGCCGAAGTATCTCGCCATGCAGTTGACCCACGTGCGCCCTGGCCTCCTCCATATCCAAACCCTCGCCGACAAGCAGCCTTCGGTCTCTCTCCGGATCGTCCGAGACTGCGAGGAGGTCCATAAGCTCGTCATCGCTGAGGTAGGGCTTACCAAAGTCTCTGACCTTCTCCTCGAGAAGATGGAGGACAATCCGGCCTTCCTTGCCGTGGGGAGTCGCGAGCCTTCTCACGTATGGATGCCTGATGATGCCGAGGTAATCTCGATAATAGTACGCTCCCTCGCGATTACGGCCTTCCTCCAGCGACATGATTCCTTCAAAGAGCGTGGCGACACTGGTGCGCTCGAGGGGGTAGCCCATGGATACATTGAGCGGGACCCCTTCGGGAATATGATACAGAGTGGGAATGAGGGCCGACGGATCGGGAAGTACCAACGCGCATTCATCCGGAAGGCGAATGTCCTTGGCCAATATTGCCTGGGCACTACGCAGCTCGGCGTGAAGATCGTAGGCTTCATGAAAATGGATTCGAGGCGGCTCTGCGCCAGGCGCCCTGGCCGCAGGCTCGCTGGCTGCAGATTCTCTGGTCGAGATCTTGACCCGCCATTCCTCCTGCCAGCGTTTGTAGAGCGGCGGCAAGTCCTCGGAATCGGCATGCCAGAGGATCTCCGCGCCCTTGCTGAAAAGGTGACGGAACAGCAGATCTTCGGAACGGCTCATGGCATAGAATCCCGCAAGGTACATGGCCCCCTTGGGAATTCCAGTCTCGGCAATCTTCTCGGCGACCAGCCTGAACCTCTTGCCTCCTGTGGTGAAGCCTTGCTTGCTTAGGGTCAGGCCGAATCCCTCATGAATCTCCTTGAGTCTTTCGAGGAGAACCCGGGCCTCGTCGGGGACGTCCTCGGGATAGACGATGCCCTGGGGATCGACCATTTCACGGTCGACCTCCTCCAGCAGTTCGGCCAAACGGACTCCCCAGGCAAAGAATCTGTCCCAGGTCGAAGCGACATCCTTGTAGATTCCAAGCTCCTGAACCAGCCTAAAGAGCAACCACGCCTGGTCGGTGGGTGAGAGGGCCCTGCCGGGGCGATCTTCAACGCTGACGGCGACTTCGTTGATGAAATCCTCTATCGTGAGGAGCCGGGGGCAGATGAGGGGCTTCGACTGGCGGGAGTTAACCGTCTGGAGCAGGTAGTGCCGCAGGTACACCGTGCCCCTGCGGTGGGGAAGAATGACCGTGACCTTCGAGAGGGAAACCGGATCATCGGGAGAATAGAACTTCTCGACGATGTCCTCCGCCAGACAGCGCAGGAGATTGTCGCGAAGTGGTGTTACGGTGATCGCGCTCATATGACCTCAACCGCCGCGGGCTCGTCCAGGTAAAGCAGGAACCCCTTTACCGCGGCTCCGCCGAAGATGGCTTTAAGTAATCCCATGTAAGCCCGCACCTGCTCGATGTGACCTTCCTCACGATTTCCGACCTTGAAGTCGATGATCTCAACAAGGCCTTCACGCACCACGACGAGGTCAGGACGGTGAACCTCACCCTCGACATCCATGATCTCCGACTCCCGCAGCATGGCAGCACCACCCGAAAACCATGCCCTGGCTTCGGGCAGCGCCAGACCCTTCTTGAGCGGTCGCACGAAATCAGCATCGATCTTCCATCCTGCAGGGTCTTCACTCAGGAACGCGAATGCGCGCAGCACTGCCTGCTCGATTTCATTCCGCTCGACCGGGTGGCCGACGGCAGGAGGGCCGGGGGCAGGCCCGTCGTCCTTGGGATTGCACATTGCAAGATTGTCGAGGAAACGGATGGCCATGTGCACGAGCTCCCCTCGTCGCGCTGTTCGGATGCGCTCCGGCTCTTCGACGAGCGAAAGCGGATGCCTGTAAATGCCAATGTCCGGTTTTCTTGTAGTCACTGCTCTCCTATGCCGGCACCGGCGAGCATTTCCTTAAGCCATACAGCCAGGTACTGCGAGTCCGGTTTCTCCTGTTTCGTCAGACAGGTGACGTACAGATGCAGTTCTTCCTTCGGCCTCGTGGTCGCGACGTAGAGCATATTGAGATTCTCGATCACGCTCTCCATCGCCGTACGCAACTTGATCTGTCGCAGTTCTGTGGGCAGCGGAGTCCCCTTCCGCGCACTCAGCCAGACAAGATCTCCGGCTTCTGATATTTCCACCTCGCCTGATCGCCGCTTCCAACTTGTGAAGGGTATGAAAACCACGGGGAACTCCAGCCCCTTGGCCTTGTGGATAGTCAGAATCCTGACGGCGGATACATCCTCGGGAAGCCCGATCTGTTCCTCCATGCCTCCTTCGTCCCAGAACTCGAGGAAGAGGGATAGGCTGATGGAGCCCTTGGCTTCAGCGCCATGCACCACCTCGAGGAAGCGGTAGATGAAGACTGCCTCATCGGGGAAGCGGCTGAGCAGATCGAGCCGGTCGATCACCTCTCGCACCAACTCGTAAGGTGCAAGGAGGCAACTGGCTGCGAGGAGCGGCCGTACCAGGCGCTCGGAGAGAGGGGGGAACTCCTTTTCGAAGGTCCGATAAAGCGGGCTCTTCCACCCGCCCTGCCGGATGAACGCGTCAAGCGACTGATCGGAGCCCTCCGGCAAATCCCTGAAGAGCGGGCTCGCGATCGCTCCCCAGAAAGATATGTCGTCCAGGGGATATTCAAGAAAGTGGAGCAGGGAGACAATGCCCTTAATGAGAGCCGACGTCTTCAGGCGCAGAGAGTTCTCAGTGACTATGGGGATGCCCTCCGCGACAAGCCACGTGGCGATTGCCTCGGCATGTTCATTGGTACGAACGAGCACCGCGATGCCTTTCTTCCTGCGCTTCCAAACTTCTTCTATGTCGCGCATCAGGCTCTCCCGGACTGCCTCGTAGATCTCGTCGTTGGTGCCGGCAATCTGGGTCAGGTGGACCTGGCCGCGATCTCCACGATCACCGCGCTCCTTGAGTTTGGCCGACACTTTCTGGCGGGCATCCTCGAAATTCCTGAGAATCGTGGCCGCGAGATCGCTGGCATTTTCATCCGGTGCGTCGTTGGGCATCATGATCTTCGATAGATGTCCCACAAACTGCTGATCATTGAGTGTGCCAAAGACCTTGTTGTTGAACTCGACGATGGAGGGAAGGGATCGGTAGTTGGTGTCAAGCACATTGGTCGTGCGGGACTCGGGCGGGACACTGGGGAACTCCTCTGCCACTACCTTGGGGAAGAGCCGCCAATCGCCTCCGCGCCAGCCGTAGATGGCCTGCTTGACATCACCCACATAGAAGAGCGTCCCCCCGACGGAGAGACTCTCCTCCGCCAGCAGGCGCAGGGCCTCCCACTGCACCGGGCTTGTGTCCTGGAACTCGTCGATCAAGAAATGTCGTATCTGCGATCCGAACTTGAGGAAAGCATACGCGCCGGTCACGTTGCCCTCTCTGAAGTAGGACTTGATGAGATCGTGCCAGTTGCCTCCGAGGACAACACCCTCGCGTTCGGTCTGACGCCTGACCTCTTCCCGGAGCTCGTCTAGCACCAGGACATAGGGATAGATCCTCATCCGCGCGTGGCAGTAGAGGTAATCTTCCCTGGCTTGTTTCGCATCGCCATAGAGGCGATCCACGGAGGCGATGGTCTTATGGCCGTAGGTCTCATGCATCTTCTTGAGGATGTCGGTGACCGTGGGCTTTTCCCAGAAAGGCTTCCCGAGATGATCATATGGCGACTCCAGGTACTCCATTCTGCACTTGTTCATGGCAAGACATTGGTCAACGCCTGTATCCCTCAGACCTTTGAGGAAAGCCGAGACTCCGGCATCCAGTTTCTTACTCGCCGCAGAGAGATCGGGCCTGGCGCGGTCCGCGTTTGCCTCACTTGCCTTGGCGTAGAGCTTGGTCAGCCTCTCCTTGATCCGGCCCTGCACCAACATACCCGGCGACTGCTCGATGTAGAGATAAGTTTCGAGAAGATCCAGAATGGTTTTCTGCTTGCGGTCCCTCTGGTTGTCCCACTGTACCGAGGCGAGCACCGAGTCAAAACAGCGGTCAAGCACGGCAGCCTGATCGAAATCCACCTCGAGCTCCGGCGGCAGACCCATCTCGATGGCGAAAGCGCGCATCAAGGTGTAGATCAGGCTATCGATGGTCCGGACCTGAAAATCGTCGAAGTGATCGAGGATGATGTCAAGCCATACTCCGGCTTCGACCGGCTTCATCCTGGTCTGGGCGGCAAGCTTCTGGCCTTCGTCGGTCTCGAGCGCCATTTGTTTCAAGGCCAGGATGATCCGCTCCTTCATCTCCGCCGCGGCCCGATTGGTGAATGTGATGGCCACGATCTGCCGGAGGGCTTGCGCCGAGGGAAAGGTGTGCCCGGTGGGGGCCATTTGCCTCAGAAGCTCCAGGAACCGGATAGTGAGCTGATAGGTCTTCCCCGCGCCTGCCGATGCCCTGACGGCAAGGATGCGCGGAGGAATCTGCCGAGATGTCGCATGATCTTTAGCAGCCATCGGTAGCTCCCGAATGTGTCAGGCTGCAATTATACCGCACGGGTGATCCTTATACTATTCCGAGACGACGATCTTCTTGGTGCCGTCGAATCCGGGCACTTCCAGCCGGCAGAAGTAGACGCCGCTCACAACGGGTTTGCCCCTGTCGTTCCTGGCATCCCACGGAGCTGAGTACTCGCCGGCCGCTCTGGTGTCGTCAACGAGAGTCCTGACAACACGGCCGCGGATGTCGAGTACCGTGAGCTTGACCCTGCCGGGCCTGCCGAGATTGAAGCGAATCACCGTGCTCTGCTTCATGGGATTGGGAGATGTCTCGCCCAATGACGACGCAGAGCGCGACGTGCCGTCCCGGTCTCCGGTGTCAATTCCAGCTGTACACAGGGTGAAAGCCGGTATGTTGCCCGGACCGGTCCACACGAACCGGAAGGCGAGCCAGTCGTTGCAGTCTACGTCGCCATCACCATCGAAATCGGCCGCGGCGCACTCGGGCCCCACGGGTCCGCCGCCCGGACCGGTGTAACACGCGACAAACCGGTTGTAATCTAGTGAATCAATGTCGGCATCTTCATCGAAGTCGCCGGCCTTACCGCTTCCTGTGAAGGCATCGATCTGGGTGAGGTCGTTAGTCACCGTATCGCCGGCTGCAAGCATCTCGGACATGGAGTGGTCCAGATATTGCCTGAAGGTGCTGTTAGGGTCGTCGGGGTCGGCACTGGGAGTGGGCCACGGTGGCGAGTAGCCGTTGGTGATGAAGGCAGGAATCAAGATATTCTTCACCGACCAGATGTCGGCGGCAACGGGATCAAGGCAGGCCACGAGTTCCCGCCTCCGAGTTGCACCCGTGTAGCTGGTCGACGGGCCGGAGGTCGGGACTGCGTTTATGTAAATGGCATCGATGATGTTAAGGTCGGCAAGGCCGACCTCGCTGATTACTGCACCCAAGATACCTGTCGCAATCGCATTGTGGGAATTGGTGCTGAGCAGGCCGGTCACGACACCCATGTAGTGCTTGACGCTTGCGGTTACGCCGTAGACTGCGGCATGAGACTTGAGCACGGGCAGGTTGATGAACTTCAGGTGCGCGCGGTCGTAGGTGTGAGCAATGGGGTTCCAAATGCCATATTTGAGGCTTATGTAGGTGCCGCCGGCAGTCCGGAATTTCGGGTATGACACGCGGCCGCCGACCTGGGCATTGTAAGGATAGACCACGTAGCCGTCGGCTGTATCACCGCCGGAGTACTCTCCGACCGAAGTGCCCCGGATCAGCGTCCAGTCGTAATGGGAAATGTTCCATCCGAGAGCCTGAAACGCAGCGACGATGTCGTGAGGGGATCGAGCGTGGTCCTCGGCATTGTTCTCGGCGCGATCGAAGTTGGCGACCGCTACAAACTGCCCGTTTTCGCACACGACGATCTCACCGGTGAAGGTGTCGGGGTGGTTGACGATACGGCGAATCAAGCCGCTCAGCAAGTCCACGTTGGTGCCGCCGCGCTGATCCCACTGGTAGTTTATCTTGATGATGACGACATCGTCCACGGCGATGATTCCATCGGGCCCGCTTGTCAGCGACTGGGTATTCGACTTGTATAGCTTGAGACCCCGGCGTCCCATCAGCGCGATCAGATTGTCCAGCCCAATGAAGCGATCGCCGGTGGGCTTAACCTGGCAGTTGGTTGCGTCATAGAGGCTGGCGCGATAAGAGCTCGAGGCAGCGAACGTCGGCCCGAGATATGCCCGCGCGGAATGGGTCTCTGCGAAGAAGCCTCTGCCTAAGTAGGCGCTGACCTTGGGGATTTGGCTCGTGCTTACTGCTGCTATAAGCAGCACCATCACGGCAGCCGCCACCGTCTTGGGCTTCCTGAGGGATGACGCCAAGCGGTGTCTTGAAGCGATCAAGGCAGTTGTGAGCGGTGCGCCGAGGGCAAGCGCTGCCGTCGATATCGCAGCCTTCTGGCAAGGGTAAGCGAGTCTCGTGGGTCTGGTGCCGCTGCGTACTGCAAGCCAGCAGAGCGCTAGAATCGCGCCGATCACGGGATGTCCGAGTAGCCTGCGCACCCAGGATTGATGGGAACCGTCATGCTTCCGGTGGGGAGTGCTCTGGGGGCTGTCGTGGAGACGCATGCGTGCACCTCCGTTTCCGGCACGGTCCCAAAAAGCGATCACAGGATTGCGGATAGCGAGCGTCTCTGCCCAGCTAGACCACCTCAATATAACACAATTGGAATTGGGGGGCACAATACTGAATTCGCTGGGCCACACTCATTTGGAGAAGATGCTTCCAGCAGAAGACGGCACTCGCCTGCCGTAAGTTGGTACATCACGGTTCGAGATTCCGGCAGTGCGCACGCGTACGGATGCACACGAACGTGATGAACTGCGGGGACCGGTGGCGATTGAAATCAGTGGCAGGTGCCTGCTCCTTGTGATACCATGTGATACCATCGAACACGGATAGGTGCCCGAACAGGCCGCTTCGGCAGGTGCCGGTTTCGAATCGAAGCGCCGATCGGCTCTTGGGCAAGACTTTCCTGAAGGTGTCCTGATGACGATGCTGACGTTGAGAGATATAAGGGCTCGCAAAGCCAAGCGAAAGAGGCTGCTCGAGCGCAATCTCGAGGCGATAAGGAAGCAGCTCGAGAAGATGGGCGCGCTCAAGATTATCGTCTTTGGATCACTCGCGGGAGGCTGCGTGAGGAGCACCAGCGACTTGGACATCATAAGCATCATGCCTGCTACCCGAAGCGGCAAGCAATGGATGAAGGCGATTTATGATGGAGTCGAGCGGGACGTTGATTGTGACATCCTGGCTTACACCCCTCGAGAGCTCGAGAAGGCCGTTCCTATTAGCAGGTTCCTGAGGCATGCGCTGAAGACCGGGAGGGTGATATATGAAAAACGACCCCAAGGGTGAGGCTGTAAGGTGGCTTGACCAGGCTGAAGAGGAATTGAAAGATGCTTCGCGCCTCATGAAGATGAGGCGTTACTATCTGTCTTTGTACCTCTGTCAGCAAAGCGCGGAAAAAGCATTGAAGGCGTTTATCTATCTCAGAGAGGACGAACCGGTTTTCTCCCACTCAGTCGCACATCTTGTGAAGCTGGCGGCATCCCTCGACGCAGCCTTCAAGACCGTCAAGGGCGCAAAGCGTCTGGACGACTACTACATCCCTACTCGGTATCCCAATGGTCTGCCCGGTGAGGTTCCGGCCAGGTACTACGATGATCCCGACGAGGCGCGGGAGGCGCTCGCGTGGGCCAAGAAGATCGTCGGGCTGGTCAAGCGAAAGATCAAATAGCCTGGCACCGGGGGCGGATGGATAGGGCGTAGTCTAAACAAGATTATTGGACTATCCGCCGCTATTGGCAAGGATGCCCACTATCGAGGTTGACGACCCGTATTAATATGGACGACCTTCGCCGGCGGGAAGCCGTTGAAGTGCGTCGCTGACACACAACTATAAGCGCCGATATTCAAAGTGTATAGCAAGTCACCGTATTCCAGATTGGCCGGCAGGTTCTCGGCCAGCGATACCTTGTCGAAGCTGTCGCAGGTCGGGCCCACCACCGCGCAGATCTCCCGCCGCCCCTTCTTGAAGGCCTGGAAGTTGGGCGTCCAATGATCGAAGACCACACCGGAGAAATCGTGGTAGAGGCCGTCGTTGATGTGATAGAAGCGTTTCCCATCACGCCGCGTCCTGCCTATGATCTTCGAGACGAGCGTTCCTGCCGTGGCAACGATGAAACGGCCCGGCTCGGCCAGCACCTCGGTCGTCTTCTCCGGGAAGAGGCGGCCGATCTCGGAGTTAATGAGCCTGGCCAACCCCTCGAACCTCGGCACGCCCTTGTCATAGGGCGCGGGGAAGCCGCCCCCCAGATTGATCAGGTTGAGCTTCTTCTCGGCCCCGCTGCGCTTCCGGTTGGCGACGCTGAAGATCTCGTACGCGGTATGCAGAGCTTCAATGTAGTTGTCGAAATTCGTGCACTGGCTGCCGACGTGGAAACTCAGGCCCTCCACGGTTAGCCCCAAGGCGTAAGCCTTCTCGACGAGGTCGTTGGCCTCGGCTGGTGCCACCCCGAACTTGGTATTCATCTCCACGACGGAGCCGGTGTCGGAGACTGTCAAGCGCAGGATCAGCCCGGCCGTATCGCAGTGGCGTCTGATCTTCCTCATCTCGTCCTCGCTGTCGAAGGCCACCAGCGGCCGATAGGGTCTGAGGCGCTGCAGCGTCTCGACGTCTTTGATGGTGTTGGAGAAGATGATCTTGTCCCAGATGTAGCTGAAGCGCTTCTTGTCCGGCCAGCCCGCGACGTGCTTATGCACCTCCTTAAATTCCGGGAAGGAGGCGACGTCGAAGCTGGCGCCCTCGTCGAAGAGCGTCTTGATGATCTCCGGATCGGAGTTGGCCTTGACAGCGTAGTAGCACTGCACCCGCGGCAGGTGCTTCTTGAAACGCCGGTAGTTGCGCCTGATCACCTCGTGGTCGATGATCAAGAGCGGGGTACCGTGCTCCTCGACCAGCGCCAGCAGCGCACTCTTGCTCATTTTGCGATTCACTATCTTCTTACTTATCTTCCTGTTCGCTCTCTTGGTCATTGTCCTATTCGTTTTCCCGTTCACGGCCTTCTCATGCCTTGTCGTACGCACCGTCGCACTCTTTGTCGCCGTCACTCTCATCCTCTTACTCATTGTCGGCAAGCAGATCCCCCAGCTCCCTCATCTCCTCGGGCGCTTCTTGCCAGTCTCCTTGCCGCCAAGCAGCCTCTCCAACTCTCTCATCTCCTTGGGCGCGCTCTGCCGGAAGTTCCTAAGGTAGGACGCACGTAGTCTGGCGAAGAGCTCGGCCCGCCTATCGTAGAGCCGTTTGAGCTTCTTAGGTCTAGTGTTCTGTAACACATAGGCCGTGATCAAGGGCAGGGCTATGGTGCAGTCGGCATAGACGATGACGCTTGACTTGACGCCATCCGGCCTGATCTTGCCCCAGGTCACCGCCTCCTTGGGGGTGGCGCCTGAGAGGCCACCGGTATCGACTCTGGCGTCGGTTATCTGAATGAAATAATCTTGGCCTGCCTCCTTGATCCGCAAGATCTCCTGGATCTGCGGCTCCGTCTGCAGCATGAAGTTCTTCGGCGAGCCGCCACCCACGAGGATTACCCCGGTCTTACCCTTCTCGTACTTCTTGGCGCTGAGGATGATCGCGGTGGACTCGTTGACGTCGATACTGGGATTGATCTTGAGCTTGAATCTGTCACTCAGGAGTTCCAGCCCCGCCACGTTCATGCCGATCGTACTGTCCCCCGGCGATGAGGTGAGGACTGGGATCCCATTGCGGTAGGCGGCGGCCAGTATGCTGACCCGGCCGGTCCTGTTGGTCCGCTCGCATTTGTCCAGCATCTGTCCCAAGATGTGATAGAACTCCTGCGTGCCCATCTCCCTCTGGAACTCGCGCCCGGCCAGCATCTTCCGCAGCCGTCGGTCCGTCTCCATCAAGACATCCTCATAATCGAAGAGCACGTCGTAGATCCTGGTGACCCCGGCCTTCTTGAGAGCGCAGTCATCCACGTTGGGCGTGCCCTCATAGAGCGGCAGGTCGAAGGCATAGTGCATGTCGTGATACATGTTGGCACCGGTGGCGACGATCCAGTCAATGAAGCCGTGCTCCATGAGGGCGATGATTGAGGACTGCATCCCCGCCGGCGTCAACGCTCCGGCCAGGCTCATCCCGGTGGTGACGTCTGGCTGCGCGTACTTGCGCACCAGGAGCTTGCAGGCGTCCTTGACCCGCCCCGCGTTATAGGCGTTAAAGGTCTTCTCAATGAGGTCCGTGACGGTGTACTTGCTGGTGATGGGCTCCGGCGTAATCCTCTTCCCACCCAGGTAGGTGCTCTTCCCGCTCTTCCTAGGAGAGTCCTTCTTCCCTGCAGAGTCTCTCTTCCTTGGGAAGTTGTTCCGCTGACGGTTTTTCATGCTGAGGGCTCCTTAAGATATGCGAAGATCAGTCAAGTGCTGAGGTGTTTACACCCACAGACCAGTCTATCTCCCTGTACCTGCGGAGGAGGTTCCGTAGGGTAGTCCTCATTGCGTCATATTGCTCCTGAGTCCTTCCCTCGAATCGTATCGTTATATATGGGCCGTTTTGCGACGCCCGAACCACTGCCATCTCATCCTCAGTATCCACTCGGATACCGTCTATAGCCGTGAGTGTAGCTTTAGGCCATAGCTGCTTGAACTCACCGGCAATCTGATCATCTATCAATTGAAACTTGAGGTCATCCGGCATTCCCAGCTTCACTTCCGGACTGCTGATGAAGTGTGGCAGTTTCTCAACAGCTTGGCTTAGCTTAACCCCCTTGCGTTCCAGGAATTGCAGTAGCCTGAGACTCGCATAAGCTCCGTCATCGTGGCCATAAAAATTGTCCATGAAGAAGATGTGGCCTGAAAGCTCTCCGCCAAAAGGAGATCTTGCCTCTTTAATCTTTGCCTTTATGAAAGAATGCCCGGTTTTCCAGATGACTGATTTGCCTCCGGCCCTTTGGACTGTCTCTGTGACCTGTTTTGAGCAGAGGACATTGTATACTATGGGCGCGCCCGGGATGAACTCAAGCACATCTTGAGCAAAGAGCGACACGATGCTGTCCATCCACAGCACTTGGCCTCTTTCATCCACCACGGCCATCCTATCGCCGTCAGCGTCGTAGGCAAAGCCCAGATCAGCGGCATGCTTACAGGTACCTTCAGCAACTCGTTCGAGCACCTTCACGTCTGTGGGATCCGGAACACCCAAGGGGAAAGTTCCATCTTGGTCACAGTTCTGCTTTATCACGTCGATACCTGCTGCCTCGAATATTTTAGGATAGAACGTACCCGAGACGGAATTGCACCCGTCCACGAGAACCTTCCATTTCTTTCTCAGGTTGAAGTACTTGAGTATTTCACTCTGGTAAGCTGGGAAGATGTCATGCTCTTTGTGCTTTCCGCTGCCTTCGCTCAATTGACCCTTCTCCACCAAGGCTTTCATTTCCTGGATCTCTTCAGTGATCATGGTGTCGGAATAACCTACACCCAGCTTCAACCCGTTGAACTCCCCGGAATTGTGGGAAGCAGTGATCATTGCACTGCCCTTGGTCTTGAACTCATAGGAGGAGAAATAAACCATCTGGGTAAGACACATACCCAGATCGATGGTGTCAATCCCGCCCTCATTCAGTCCCCTGATGAAGGCTTGACTGTACTCTGCGCTTGAAAGACGATTGTCACGCCCAACTGTGCATTGTCCAACTCTTCTTTGAGACAGGAAAGTGGCATAGGCTCTTCCCAGAGTGTAGTAGACATCCGGGTTCAAGTCCTTATCGACGATCCCTCTGATGTCATAGCCGCGGAAAATGGTCGGTTCAACAGATTTCAGGATTCTGTGCATGTGTCCCCCTCGGACCAACCTGCCTGGGACATCAACCTCTTCTAGCTGTTCGGGAGGGATCCCGAAATAGGCGTATCACAAACTGTCAACAAACTCGGATTCTCGAGGGCCCCTCTTGTCACCCAAGTACGCCACACCGCCCCACTGCAGTCCGCGAGAAGGTCTCGACTGGTCGCGCCAGCTATACCCGCATGCACAATAGGCCATTCCAAGAACGATGTCAAGGTCTCGCATGAGTATGCCTAAGTGACGCCCGGGAATCTACTCTGGGGTGATCCGACTACCTCATTGCCGAATCGCTGACAAGGGCTGGTATGAGTGGGAACCTGTTCTCTGCGGCAGGCAGAAGCGAGATCTTGACGGGGGGATTCTCCTGGATCATACTGCTCGCAATCCCATTGGCGGTGGCGCTCGCGGCTCCACCGAGTGGTGAAATGGGGCGATCCTTCAGCATCGGGCGGTTTCCGAATAGTCCGAATAGGAGGGAGGGGACGTGACCAGGGTAACGCTGGTGTCTGTGCAGGTTCTGATTGTCCTGGGATGCAGTCTCATCCTGTGGGGAGATTCCGCCGCCCATCAGCCGAATCTCGTCGGGCTCCAGACGCATACGACGGTTCAAGACCCCGAGGTTTCCAAAGCTTACTACGGGGAACTCGCCGGCAAGCCCGCCGCATACGAGATCCGCTGTGATACATCATTTAATCTGTACGTCAACATCTTGGTTCCTGATATCTCCGGAGCCAGAACAGACTTCTCAGCTGACATCTACGACGACGGAGAGCTGCTCACGAGGCTCGATGGAAGCCAGTACCGCTGGACTACATTCTACGAGCCATATGGTAATGACACCTATCTGAAGGGTCCCGAATACAGGAGCAAAGTGGGCCCGGGCGTATACAGGATTCAGGTGTCCAATGGTGAGAACCAGGGGAAGTATGTGCTCGCCGTAGGAGAGCTCGAGAGATTCCCTCCAAAGGTAATTCTCCGCACCTTGATGACAATGCCGAAGCTCAAGAGAGACTTTTTTGGTAAGTCGCCCTGGCTGGATCCTTTCAGTCGAATATGGCGCCTATTCCACCATTGATCACAGGCTCAAACGGGGCTCGCACAGATCGTGTCAGGGCTCTATTTGGTAGCGGGCGTTAATCTGAACCAGCGACGTTTGGGCTATGGGTGTGTTCGCCGGTCTGAACACGGGAAAACGCTGCAAACTGCTTGCCCCGTTGTATCCTGCGCTGTATACTGCTCCGGCAATCCGGTCGCACTGCATGGCGATAGGTCGGAAGCGGTTGGCTGAGATTTCCACCCAGTGAATCCATCGCGGTTTCTCGGAGTATAGACTCGGAGCATAGACCAAGTGGCGAAGCAAGGGAAGAGTGTGGGAGAAGGAAAGAACGTGAGAGAAGGTACTCTCATAGGCTACTTCGCAAAACGAGAGGAAGCTCGTCGGGCCCTCCGGGAGCTCGGAAGGAGGGGCTTCCGTCGTGCCGCATTGGTCTACAAGGGTGCCGATGGAGACATACACACGTGGGATCCCTTCCTCCGGCGCCGTGCGCTTCGGGTGGTACTGGCTGCCGTCGCCGCTGCGGGCCTGGCTGGCATTGCATCCACCGGCCTGCATTGGCCGGTGACGATGCTCGCAAGAAGCCCATCCGGCCTGGTTCCGATCCTGGCAGGGGGATTGATCGGTGCCGTCCTTGCTGCTATGTTGATACGCCGATCGAAGTATGGTGTGGCACGGAGCCTCCTTGAAGACCACGCACGGTGGCTGGTGTCCGAGGAAGCTGTCCTTGTCCTCGAGGTGCCGATCGAGGCCTTGCGGCTCCCGGTGGCGGTGCTCCGGGAAAGCGGCGAGATCCCGCCGGCAGTCTTCGTCCTGCATCCGAAGTGCGAGAGTCCGGCCGGAGATGTCTCTGTCCCCACGGTGCCGCTATCAGCGGCCCAGATCCAGGAGTACGTCCCGCGCCTGGCAAGAGAACACAGGGTGGATCCCAATCCCGAGCGCACAATCGAGCTCTTGACGCGGCTTGAACGGTCCCGCCAATGGATCCATCAGGTTTGCTTGAATCTTGCCGAAGCGGGCCGGGTGGGACAGAGCGTGCCTCCAACTGCCGAGTGGCTCCTCGATAATGAATACATCATTGAGAGCAACATACGCGAGGTTCAGCTGAATCTTCCCCGGCGTTTTTACCAGGAGCTGCCGGAACTATCAGACGAGCCCTACCGGGGTCTGCCTCGCATCTATGGCCTCGCGATGGAACTGGTCTCCCACACGGACCTGCGCCTGGACAGGGAAAATATCCTTGCATTTGTTGAGGCCTATCAATCGGTGGGCCCATTGTCGATAGGAGAGCTCTGGGCTGTCCCCCAGATGCTCCGCATCGCTTTGGTCGAGAGCGTTCAGAATCTCGCGACACGGGCCCTGACCGAGCTCAGGGAGCGCGGGATCGCCGACTTCTGGGCGAACAGACTGATCACGGCCAACCGGCGCGATCCCAACCATCTCTTCGCTTTCCTGGCCGAACTCGCCACGGCGCAGCCCAGCCCGAGCCCGTACTTTGCTTCTCAGCTGATCGATCACCTTTACGATGAGGAAGCCGCGTTGGGGCCGGTCCGTAGCTGGCTCGAGCGCACCTTCCGGAAATCCTTGAGCGATCTTGACCTGCGCGAGCAAAACCGCCAGACCAAGGATCGGATATCGGTCGGAAATGCGTTCACGAGCTTGCGACAGCTTGCGCTGTTGGATTGGAGGCAGATCTTCGAGGATCTGAGCCGGGTTGAGCGCGTGCTTCGGCTGGATCCGGCCGGCGTCTATCCCAAGATGGACTTCCACACACGCGACCGGTATCGCTGCGCGGTTGAAGAGCTCGCCCGTGGGTCCGGCGAGGCGGAGCAGGAGGTCGCGCGGAGCGCCATCGAGCTGGCCTCGCAGGCGGCCCGTGAAGGAACTCGCGATGCTGCCCGGGAGGGAGCCCACGATGCTGCCCGGGAAGGAGCCCACGATGCTGCCCGGGAAGAATTCCGAGGCTCTGCCCGAGGCGCTGCCCGCGACGCAGCTCAGAGCGAAGGGCCGAAAGACGAGCGGTGGGCTCACGTCGGGACTTATCTCGTAGGTGACGCGAGGCCTGACCTGGCGCGGCTCGTACATTGCCGCGAGACGCTGCGGCTGCGCGCCCTCCAGTGGGTCTACCGCCATCATTCGCGAGTCTACTTCCTCGGGCTCGGTCTTGCCCTGGCTCTATTGGTATCGCTGGTCGTCCTGCTTGGCCTGCGCGGGCAGACGCTGGGGGTCCGGTTTCTTATAGCCCTGCTCTTGGTCGTCCCCGCCAGTCAGCTGTCGCTCGAGGTCCTGAATTACCTCGTGACGCGGCTGCTTCCCCCGCGCACTCTTCCCAAGATGGATTTCGAGACCTCGGGGATTCCTGACGCATGCCGGACGCTGGTCGTCGTGCCCATGCTGCTCGTGGATGCGGAGACCGTCCGGGCCGAAGTGGAAAAGCTCGAAATCCGATACCTGGCCAATAAAGAGGCAAATCTGGTCTTTGGTCTCTTCACGGATTATACGGATGCAACGCGGGTACACTGTGATGATGACGAGCCTCTCCTGCGAATGGTGACCGAAAGATTGGAAGCCCTCAATCACAGGTATGGTGGTGAGGGTGATGAACTTTTCTTCCTCTTCCATCGGGAACGAAGATGGAGTGAATCCGAGCGCAAGTTCATCGGTTGGGAGCGCAAGCGCGGCAAGCTGGAAGAACTCAATCGCCTGATCGATGGAACGCGGCCCGACGATGCGGGTCGTTTGGTCTATGTCGGCGATCCGGATCATCTTTCCAACGTGAGGTTCGTCATCACCCTGGACAGCGACACCCAGCTGCCTCACGGCGCCGCCCGCAGGATGATCGAGACGCTGGCGCACCCTCTCAATCGGCCGCGCCTCGATGGCAAGGGTAGAGTCCTTGCCGGCACCCACACCGTCATCCAGCCGCGCGTGAGCCCGTCCCTGCCGAGCACGAGCGGCTCGCCCTTCAGCCGGCTCTTCTCCGACGCCGTAGGGATCGATCCATATACCAAGGCCGTCTCCGACGTCAATCAGGACCTCACCGGCGAAGGTTCCTACCACGGCAAAGGCATCTATGATGTTCGCACTTTCAGCCGAGTGCTTTCCGGGACTTTCCCGGAGGAGCGGCTGCTCTCCCACGACTTGATAGAGGGCGCTCACGTCCGGGTGGGCCTCGCCAGCGATATCGAGCTCTACGATGAATTCCCGCAGGATTACCTGAGCTACACCAGCCGGCAGCATCGTTGGATTCGAGGCGATTGGCAGATCGCGGAATGGATCCTGCCGCGTGTTCCCCGACCCGGAGGGCGGCGAGGGCCAAACCCGATCTCTTGGTTCGACCGTTGGAAGATCTTCGATAACCTGCGTCGGAGCCTGGTGCCTGCAACCAGCCTGAGCTTGCTTGTGGCCTCCTGGCTCATCTCCTCCCAGATGGCGTGGATATCATTTCTTGTAGTCGGCGCGCAGCTCATCTTCACTCCTTTGACGCAGCCCTTCACCTGGGCGACTACCCGTCGGGGTCTGAAGAGTTACTCCTTCTCAAAGGCGGGGCACGACCTTGTCAGGGCGCTTGTTGATGCTTCGCTCGTTCCGCATCAAGCCTGGCTGGCTCTGGATGCGATTCTGCGGGTCGGGTATCGCCGGCTTGTCTCCCATCGCAACTTGCTTGAGTGGACCTCCGCGGAAGTGATGCAATGGAATTCTCCGGGTCACGTGCGGATGTTCGTTCTCTTGCTCAGCCTGGCCGGTGTGCTGAGCGCCGCCGTGGCGTGGGCGGTCGAGCACTGGAGGCCATCGAACCTTCCAGCGGCCGGCCCCTGGCTCGCCTTATGGCTCGCATCCCCGCTCGTCGGTTGGCTCTTGACCCGCCGACCGGAGCCGAAGCAGCAGCAATTGCTGCTCGCCGAGAGGGACTTACGGTTCTTGAGAAGAGTTGCGCGGCGAACCTGGGGCTACTTCTCGGACTTCGTGGGGGATAAGACATCCTGGCTGCCGCCGGACAACTACCAGGTCTCCCATCGCAATCAACTGGCAATGCGTACCAGTCCCACCAACATCGGTCTCTGGATCGTGAGCGCCCTCGGCGCGCATGACTTTGGATATCTTACGGTCGACGATGTGATCGATCATCTCACCCGTACTTTGGAAACCGTCGGCAAGCTGGAGCGCTATGAGGGCCATCTGCTTAATTGGTATGACATCGAAACCCTGACCCCACTTGAGCCCCGCTATGTATCCACCGTGGACAGCGGAAACCTGTTGGGTGCCTTATGGTGCCTGGAGCATGGACTCGAGGAGCTCGTTCGTGTGCCCGTCCTCGACTTAAGGGCTTTTGAAGGTCTGCGGGACGCCGTGGAAATCCTGAGAGAGGTTGTTGATGGGGAAGGCAGGGAAATCAAGGAAGGCAGGGCCGACGGGGCCCACACGGAAGGCGCTGCCGGTCTTGACACTCGTCTCCTCGACGAACTCGTGCGCGCCCTGGAAGCCCCGCCAAGCCGCATCGCCGATGCGCTTAGTGTGCTCAGGCGGCTGGACGGCAGCGTAAGGACCATGGCCGAGAAAGTGCGCATGTCCACGAGGTTCACCCAGCCGGGTGACGCCGCCACGGCAGGCGAGGCCACCGGTGTGCGACGGGCTACTAACGTGCGCGAAGGTGAAGCCCCCGCCTCCCAACCAAGTGCAACCCACTGGGTCAGCGAGATCGCGAGCCAGGTATCGGCTTGGACGGCGCTTGCGGATCGTTACCTCACCTGGATCGAAATCCTTAACGAGAAGACCGAAGAGGAGGTCGCCCATCTCGGTCAGGATGCTGTCGGCGCTTGGCGCCAGGGTCTCGATCGCACGCCTTCGCTCCTTGATCTCGCCAACGGGCAGGTTGGCTGCATCCAGGTGCTCCAATCAATTCGGGAGGCGACTCCCCGGGCTACAGGCCCCAAGTTTGAATGGCTTGACCGCCTGATCGCAGCCTTCGCCGAGGCGAGGTGGCTGGCCGGCGAGATGCAGGCTCAGAGCGAGCGGCTCGTCGAGGATGGGCGCGAGCTCTCCGAATCCATAAACATGCGCTTCCTGTATGATACCCCGCGCCGGCTCTTCTCGGTCGGCTACAACGTTTCCGAAGGTCGCAGAGACAGCGCCTACTACGATCTCTTTGCGAGTGAGGCGCGGCTCGGCAGTTTCGTCGCCATCGCCCGGGGCGACGTCCCCGTCGAGCATTGGTTCTCTATGAGTCGACCGTACGGAGCGATCGGTCACCGTCGAGTGCTCTTGAGCTGGACCGGCACCATGTTCGAATACCTGATGCCGCTCGTTTTCCAGCGCTCATATGGCCACTCGCTCCTGGATAAGGCGACCAGAGAAGCCGTAGCGATCCAGATAGCCTACGGTCGCAAGCGCCGCGTGCCCTGGGGCATCTCGGAATCGGCTTATGGTGATCTGGATCTCAACAAGACATATCAATACAAGGCCTTTGGCGTACCGGAGCTGGGACTCAAGCGCGGCCTGGAAGAGGAGGTTGTCGTAGCCCCCTATGCCACCATGTTGGCGGTCGGCCTGGCCCCGCAAGAGACCGTGCGGAATCTGAAGCGCCTCGCCGGTCTGGGGCTGCTTGACGATTACGGCTATTACGAAGCAATGGATTTCAGCCGCCTGCCAGGCCATGAGGGCGAACGCGGGGTGATCGTCCGGGCCTACATGGCCCACCATCAGGGCATGAGTTTCCTGTCGCTCACCAACTTCATCCATGGCAACTCCATCCAGCGCCGCTTCCATGCCGATCCTCGCGTGCGTGCGGTCGAGCCCCTGCTCCACGAACGCGTCCCGGTGCTCCCGCCGCTCCACCACATCTCAACTCGGGAGCGAGTGCCTTCGGTCACGAGCGTCGGCGAAGTCGCGCCCTCCGTGAGCAAGTTCGATACGCCCCATACCAGTACGCCCAAGACCCAGTTGCTGTCGAATGGCCGTTATTCTCTTATGGTCACGAACGCCGGTGGCGGCTATAGCCGGTGGGGGGAACACGAGATCACACGTTGGAGATCGGACCGAACCGAGGACCGGTGGGGGACCTTCTGCTACATCCGCGAGGCCGATTCGGATCGGGTCTGGTCCAACGCCTATCACTCGGTCGGCGGCAAGGTGGAAACTTATTCCGCCAGTTTCGCTCTGGACCGCGCCGTGTTCCGGCGCGCCGATAACGGCATTCATACCGATACCGAGGTAGTGGTCTCCCCGGAAGATGACGTTGAAATCCGGCGGATCACTCTTGTCAACCGGTCGGTTCGCACCCGGCGGCTCGAACTTACAAGCTACGTCGAGCTCTCAATGGCCCCGCATGGTGCGGACCTCCAACATCCAGCCTTCAATAAACTCTTTATCGAAACCGAAGCCATGAGCGACGAACGCGCTCTTCTGGCGCACCGCCGGTCCCGCAGCGAAGCCGATTCCCCCATCTATATCGCGCACCGCCTGACACTTGAGGGAGCCGAGGCCGAGCCGCTCGAGTTCGAAACCGATCGGCGCCGCTTTATCGGTCGAGGGCGGACGCTTGCGAAGCCTATGGGGATCTTCCAGCCACTCACGAACAGCCAGGGATTTGTGCTCGATCCGATCCTGTGCCTGCGCCAGCGCGTGATCTTGCATCCGGCCCAGCGCGTCCAAGTCTCCCTGGTGCTCGCCGCGGGGGAGACCCGCGAGCAGGTCCTGAAACTCATGGGCAAGTACGGCGACGCCCACGCGGTCCATCGGGCTATGGATTTTGCCTGGGCCTCGGCCCATCTGGAGTTGCGGCTGCTTCGAATCCAGCCCGACGAAGCTCGCCGTTTCCAGCATCTGGCAAGCTACCTGCTCTATCCCAATCCTCTCTTGCGCCCTGCCGCGGAATGCATCGAGGAGAACCGCAAGGGCCAAGCCGGGTTGTGGCCCTATGGCATCTCTGGTGACTTGCCGATTGCCCTGGTCACCATAGCCGAGGCGCGGGACATCCCCCTGGTGCGTCAAATGCTCGAGGCGCATACCTATTGGCGGAAACACGGCCTCATGGCTGACCTGGTGATCCTCAACGAGGAGCCCGGCGGCTATGAACAGCCGTTGCGTGAGCGACTCGAGGGTCTGATCCAGACCCATTCGATGCATACGGGAATCGACAAACCCGGTGGAGTCTATCTGCGGAGCGCGGATCTCATCCCCGATGAAGACCAGACGCTGCTCAAGGCCGCTGCGAGTTTGGTGCTGGTGGCGGCACGCGGCACATTTCCCCAGCAGTTGGGCGGGCCTCTCGAACCGCCCGAGCTGCCGGAGCTCTTGGTCAAGAAACGCGCCCGGCGAGAGCCGTCGCCGGTGCTGCCCTTCCTGGAGTTACCCTACTTCAATAGCCTGGGCGGTTTCACTCCGGATGGGCGCGAATACGCTATCTACCTGGGGCCTGACACCCACACGCCGGCGCCCTGGGTGAACGTCATCGCCAACCCGACCTTCGGAACCCTGGTGAGCGAGACGGGATCGGGTTTTACCTGGTACGGCAACAGCCGGCGCAATCGCCTGACCCAATGGTCGAATGACCCCGTCGTCGATCCACCGTCCGAGGCGCTCTACATCCGGGATGAGGAGACCGGTACCTACTGGACGCCCACGCCATCACCCGTCCGCGAGGAGACGGCCTATCGGACAAGGCATGGGGCGGGCTACACCGTATTTGAACATAACAGTCATGGGATCGAGCAGGAGCTTACAGTTTTCGTCCCCGTGGATGAGAAGGGAGGAGAGCCGATCAAGCTCCAGAGGCTGCGGCTCAAGAACGATTCCTCCAGGCCGCGTACGCTCTCGGTGACCTACTATGTTGAGTGGACCCTGGGCGAGAACCGCGAGGCCTCGCAGATGCACGTCACGACTTCGTGGGATGATGAAGTCCAGGCGGTGCTTGCCCGCAATCGCTATCATCCCGAGTATGGGGATCGGGTGGCCTTCGCGGCCTTGACCGTGCCCGTGGAGTCCTACACCGGCGACCGCACGTCCTTCCTCGGGCGGAACCGCTCAAGCGCGAACCCGGTGGCGATGGAGCGGGCCGGACTATCAAGGCGGACCGGGGCAGGCTTCGACCCGTGCGCCGCCTTGCAGGCGACGCTTGAACTGGCTCCCGGCGAGACGGCCGAGATCACCTGCCTGCTGGGCCAGGCGGGATCGGTGGAGGAAGTCCATACGCTGATTGAGACCTACCGGGGAGATCTGGCCGTCGACGGAGCCTTGGGGCAGACCAAAGCCTGGTGGGATGATCTCCTGGGTACGATCGAAGTGCACACCCCCGAGCTTGCCGCGGATTTCCTCATCAACCGTTGGCTCGTTTACCAAAGCTTGAGCTGTCGCATCTGGGGACGGTCGGCTTTCTACCAGTCCGGCGGGGCCTTCGGCTTCCGCGATCAATTGCAGGACGTTATGAGTCTCGTGAGCATCCGGCCTGAGCTAGCGCGAGAGCACATCCTTGTCGCGGCGAGCCGCCAGTTCAAGGAGGGAGATGTCCAGCACTGGTGGCATCCACCGAGTGGGGCGGGACTGCGCTCGCGGATTTCTGATGACCTCTTGTGGCTGCCCTACGTCGTCGCTCAATACGTGCGCGGGACCGGCGACGTGGATATCCTGCACGCCGAAGTCCCGTTCCTCGACTCTCCTCGGCTCAAGGATGACGAGAAGGAGGTCTTCTCCACACCCAAGGTGGCGCTGGAGCGTGCCACGCTCTTTGAGCACTGCCGGAGAGCGGTCACGCGGGGTCTCACTTCGGGGCCACACGGGTTGCCGCTCATGGGAACGGGCGACTGGAACGACGGCATGAACCTTGTGGGCGCTGCGGGTAAGGGAGAGAGTGTCTGGCTGGCGTGGTTCCTGGCGGATGTGCTCGATGGTATGGCCGAGATGGCTGACCCGGTTGGGCAATCCGGATTGGGCCAGACCTATCGGGAAGAGCGGAAGGCGCTCGTTCAGCGTGTCGAGCGAACGGCCTGGGATGGGCAGTGGTATCTTCGGGCGATCTT